>CAZZBF010000001.1:0-15309 GCA_964652795.1 uncultured Syntrophales bacterium
CCTTGACAAACCTCCTGAAGGGTGTATTTTCATCAATTAGTTCAATGAGATATAGTAACTTTTAAAAGAATGTAACTTTAACCCCGGCACGGTCAGAGGAGGGAACCGTGGTGTGATTGAAGACAAAACCCCGTTTTTCTAAAGAAGAAAGAGCGGGTTTTTTTGCTTTGAGGGTTTGGGAAGCTGACAAAACGGCAAAAAACAAGACCTGAGCCTGAGTTTATCTTCGTTTATCAAAACAGTAAACTTGTTAGATTAGTTTTTATCCGGCAGAGAAATCCGGGGGAATATTGGTCATCATAAAGTCGATCTTACGAAATTTCGTATTATCTGGAATATACTTTTCCCAATAATAAGCAGAATTTACGGAATTTATTAGTAATAATTTGACAAATACTTAAAATGACTTTAAATTTTGTTTAATTTCAAACAGATTTTCTTTCAAGCAACAAGGAAGTGTGTATTACGTATATTAATTGTAAGGCCCACCGATAATAGTGTGAAGTGAATTATGATCACAGAGTTAAGACTACAGAACTTCCGTTGTTTTAATGATCACAAGCTGCCATTCAAGCAAATAACCATTGTTATTGGGCGCAACAACGCGGGAAAATCAACCGTCGTAGAAGCACTACGTCTCGTATCTATTGTTGTGGCACGCTACCAGTCTCTATCGTATCGCAGTGTGCCTGATTGGGCTGAAATTCCTCGCCGGGAGATAGGTATCTCGCCTTCTCTGAAGGGAATGGAATTTGACTTCACCACGGTATTCCATAGATATGGCGATCCGCCATCGATTATATCAGCAATTTTCGACAACGACAGCGCAATCAAAATATACCTTGGAGGAGAAGATAGAATTCATGCGGTGGTTTATGATCAAGATGGCAATATAGTTAAGACTCGTACTGAGGCAAACAAAATTGAAATCCCGAGTGTTGAGATTATGCCGCAAGTTGCCCCAGTCTCCCGCGAGGAAAGAGCCTTGACCATCGACTATGTAAAAGGTGCCATTTCATCCCATTTGGCACCATTGCATTTTCGTAATCAATTAAAAATTCTGAATGAATATTACCCCGTATTCAAGGAGATGGCAGAAACCACATGGCCTGGTTTACAAATAAGGGAGTTGACAGGGGGAGGACTTATCGCGAAGGATCCCATACAACTCACAGTTCGAGATGAAGACTTTGTGGCAGAAATTGCGGCAATGGGGCATGGGCTACAGATGTGGCTTCAAACAATGTGGTTTTTGGCGCGTTCCTCAAAAGCATCAACGGTAATTCTCGATGAGCCAGATGTTTACATGCACCCCGACATACAGCGCCGTCTTATACGTTACATAAAAACTCGCGTTCCTCAGATCATAGTCACAACCCACTCTGTTGAAATTATGTCAGAAGTTGACGTTGATGAAATATTGATAGTCGATCGAAAACGACCGCGGTCGCGCTTTGCGGGCACCTTACCAGCTGTTCAGAAACTGATCGAACATATTGGTAGCGTGCACAACATCCACTTGGCAAAGCTTTGGCACGCGCGTCGCTGCATCCTAGTCGAAGGAAAAGATGTTAAACTCCTAGGCGAACTACACAATGTCATGTTTTCCGAAAGCATAGAAGGATTCTCCGCTTACCCCAATATGCCCATTGGTGGCTGGGGTGGATGGAATTACGCTATCGGTTCATCAATGTTATTGAAAAATGCGGGTGGGCAATCGATAGTTATTTATTGCATTCTCGATTCTGACTATCACACAAAAACCGAAATTGAAAAAAGAAAACGGGAGGCCCAAGCCGCAGGAGTGCAACTTCGAATATGGAAAAAGAAGGAGATTGAAAACTACCTTTTGGTTCCGTCAGCTATTCGTCGCTTGATCGCATCGCGAGTTTCAAGGCGAAAAACGCCTCCGACAACCGAGGCAGTCACGCGAAAACTAGAGGAAATCGCTTCAGAGTTGAAGGACGACCTATTCGATGCACTTTCCTCAGAGATACTTTCACAGGATCGTAAATTGGGAGCTGCCGGAGCGAATAAAAGGGCGCGTGATTATATCGCACGACGATGGAAAACTCTTGATGGACGTCTGTCGATAGTATCGGGAAAAGAGGTCATATCAAGGCTTTCCAAATGGAGCCAAGATCAATACAATGTATCATTAAGTGCATCATCGATTGCCCGGAAAATTAAAATAGAGGAGATTTCAGATGAGATTATCGACGTTATCAATGCCATTGAGCACTGTGAGGCGTTCCCGTGCTAAAGTATTGCCAATTTAATAAGGAACCCAATCGGGCAAAGGGGAGTTTTTGATTCACCCTCCCTACAACACAGCGAATAGAAGGGAATAGAAGGGGACGTCCTTAAATAATTAAATACAGACACTGGAACAAAGATATTTGACAATTTAATGACATCCCTCATGATTTTCATGACATTCATTTTGATGTGAAATAATCTTGAAATGTACCTCAATTTGGCATATAATTGAGTCTCATTTGGAGGTGATATCATGAAATTTTTAAGTGTTAGAGATCTAAAAACAAAGTCATCACAGGTTTGGAAAGATCTTCCCGAACAAAAGGATATGGTTATAACCAGCAATGGGAGACCTATTGCCATCCTTTCATCAATAAATGAGAACAACTTAGAGCAAGTTTTATCAGCCTTCCGACAAGCACGTGCTATTGAAGCAGTTACTTCAATTCAATATGACTCCGTTCGTAAAGGAACAGATAAAATTACGCCGGAAGAAATTAATAATGAAATAAAGGCAGTTCGTTCAACACGTAAGAGATGAAAATTGTATTGGATACAAATGTACTAGTCTCCGGCCTTCTCACTCCTTACGGAACCAGCGGTGAAATTGTTCGCATGGTTTCAGCGGGCAAGCTTATTATACTGTATGATTCGCGAATACTACTGGAGTATCAAGAAGTCCTTCATAGATCAAAATTTCAATTCGATAAGGGACAAGTCGACTTGCTCATTGACTTTATTAAAAGAAACGGTCAAGTAACCTCCACCAGCCCATTGAAAAAAAGCCTACATGATCCGGATGACGTCCCTTTTCTCGAAGTAGCTATTGGTGGAGAGTCTGAATGTTTGGTTACCGGAAATAAGGTTCATTATCCTCAAAAATCCAGGGAAGGTATAAAGGTACTAACACCAACCGAATTTATAAATTTCTATCGCAAAAGAAAAAACTACACAGAACCACAGCTTTGAGCAGGACGCCCCTATCGTTACGCCTCTCAAGGGGAAAGGGGACAGATTTATTTTCTGCAAATTCCAGATTCCAAATATTTTTCCTTGACAACCGTCTCAGAAAATGTATTTTCATCAATTAGTTCAATGAGATATAGCAACTTTTAAAAGAATGTAACTTTAACCCCAACACGGTCAGAGGAGAAAGCCGTGAAGTGATTGAAGACAAGACCCCGTTTTTCTAAAGAAGAAAGAACGGGGTTTTTTGTTCAGGGGATTGGTAAGCTGGACAGATGGTAAAAAACAAGACCTGACCCTGAGTTTGTCTTCGTATATAAATATGGTAATTTTGTTAGATGAATTATCTTTCCGATGGGGAAATCAAGTAATACCTATATTAATTGTTGGACCTTCAAATTAATTTATGGCCATTATAAGACCAAGACTAACAGATTTCCATAATATTCATCTCGCACAAGAGGAAATTGATTTTGCGATTCCATTTCTTGACGAGGATATTCCGTTTTGCGTCGACCCATTCCTGTTGTGGAATTCCCCATCCCAGCAAGATAATGCTCTGCATACTGCCCTCATCAGCTCTTTTAACCACCTTGGTCATCTTGTCCAAAAGGGCAAAGAGGATAAGGCTACCGAGTTTATTATTACTGCTTCAGAGTGCAACGAAGTTGGACTAGGCTTTTCGACTTCACGGAAAGGGTTGAGAATTGGTCAAAAAGTGGCAAAAGAAATTCTAAATCTCTTTAAAGTAATTCCTGAGATTGAAAGTAATGGGTTTGTTCATTTTGAAGAAATACAGCTTTATGTTGACCAGATTTCAAAAGATCGTATTAGCGATATTTCGTGTAGCCTTCTCAGCTCGTTTTTAATCGATTACACAATTGATCAATGCCAAAAATATAACATCCCGACAGAAGATATAATTATAAATAACGTATATGACCAACGCAAACACATTTTTGTTACATCTGAAAAAACGATATTGCCAATTAACCCAGAGACCCATACTCCAATTTTATTGGTTCCAAAACGTTGGCTAAGAAAATCACCATGGATAAATGGAGATGATTATATAAAAGGGTATTTTCTTGAAAAGGTTCTCCGAAAAAACGAAGAATGTCCTGAGAGAGGTGAAATATTAAATTTTAATCGTCAAAACTATGGGATAGTACAATCTTATATAAAACTAAAAGAGAGGATTAGTGGTGATTGCAATAATGATCCTCTTTTTGAGCCAATTCCAATTTTGTCGGCTAAACGTAAAATAGAAAGACAATGCTGACAGGAAATATGAAGACCTAATCTGTCAAATGTTAGCATCTTTTTTATATCCTCATCTAGATTTCGCAAAAGAACAAAGCAGAACGGATTCAGGTGTCCTTATACGTGACTTAGTTTTTTACAATAACCGTAGCATTGATTTTTTAGATGATATTTACACAATATATGGCACCCGGCAAATTGTAATAGAACTTAAAAATGTAAAATCAATAGAAAGAGAGCATATTAATCAATTAAACCGCTATCTCGCCAATGACTTTGGGAGATTCGGCATATTCGTCACGAGAAATCCTCTCCCTAGAGCAATGTTCAAAAACACAATAGATCTTTGGTCTGGGCAGAGAAAGTGTTTAATTGCTCTAACAGATGAAGATATAGCGATGATGGCAGAACTTTTTGAAAGCAAACAAAGAAATCCAATTGATGTAATCAAGAAAAAATATATTGAATTCATTAGATCATGCCCAGGCTAGCAATAGGCTCAGGAGGTTGTTATGAAAAGTTATGATCAAATTGAAGAATTTATGAAACTATTATTACAAGTTGAAAAGATCAACAATGATTTCCTTGAATTGTCAAAGAAAAAGCCAAACGATGCTGTAAACAAATTCAAATTAAAACTTGTTAATAATTTATTGGGTATTTCGAACAAGATTCTAACAAAAAAATATATGCCATTTGACGGGTTCGATCTCTTCGATGAAGACGATTTGCCCACCAATAGTGATGTTGTCGTTATTATTACGCAGTATGTCGCATGTCTAAAAAAGTTCGGTCGTGATTCTACAGAGTATCGGGACTATTCACATTACTGGGTGATTAACGGGAAAAGCACAGAAGTATATGCAGATTGGGATTTATTAAAGGAGCCAAGGAAAAAATGAACGAAGAAAATGCCGTTCTATTTGACAAGGTTGAGGACCAGATTGAAGGTATGTATAGCGAAATCGGTTTGTTATCTAAGAAAAAGCCAGACGGACCTATAAATAAATTCAAATTAAAACTAATCAATAAGTTACTGAACGACGCGAACGTACTTTTGGGCGATCAATATATTCCTTTCGATAATTTTCAAGAATTTGAAGAGGATAACCTTCCAACCGCAAGTGATGTAGTTATGATCCTTTCTCAATATTTGAAAGGGATGGATAAGCTAAGGTTTGATAACACCCAGTACTATAAAGGTCGTTATTATTGGGTGATTGAAGGTCAAGAAGAGCCATGGCTACAAACAAAGAAATCTACTTATTTATAAGTTTATTGTCGAACAATTGCATTCACCAGACGGCAAGAAGCGCGGCGGCGCTACAGGTTACCCAAAACGTTATACAGCAAAGACTTGGTAGGCAGAATGGCAAACTTTCTTTTCGTGCATGGGGGGTGTCACGGAGCCTGGTGCTGGGACTCGCTGATTCATAACCTCGAAAACCTGGGCCATAAGGGCTTTGCTCTTGATCTTCCGGGACACGGTTCGGACAGGACACCTCGACAGGACGTTACATTTAACAGCTATGTTGAAAAGCTCAGTCAGTTCATCGAAGAGAAAGATTTGGCTAAACTGGTTGTGGTCGGCCATTCGTTGGCCGGCATAATTCTTCCCGAAATTGCATCAAGATTTCCGGAGCGAATACATCACCTCATCTTCATCGCGGCATACGTCCTGAACGAGGGAGAATCGGCCATCGAGCTGGTTCCGGCTGATCGCCGTCAGAGCTATTTCGATATAGCGGCTCAATCTCCCGAAAAAAGCATTTCCTTGGATTTTGAGACAGCACATCGGCGTTTCTTCAGTGATCTTGATGAAGAAGATGCCCGACAATTTTATGCAAAACTGACCCCGCAGCCTTTGGAGGTTTACTTACAACCGGCATCGGTTTCTCCATCTGTCCTTCCTCAGAGGCTGACTTATATTATCTGTAAAAATGATGGTGCTCTGCCATATGAGCTATGCGTTTCGTTTGCCGAAAAACTCGCCGGAGATAAATATGAGATTGAATCCGACCATGATGTTATGCTATCCCATCCTGAAGAGTTAGCTGACTTATTAATTAGAATTGCTGTATAACACCCACAAAAACCGGACAAGCAAGCTCACCGGTCATCCAGAAGGTTAGGATTGATAGGAGATTTGTAAAAATGAATCGTCATAATTTTATAAAATTCGTTTTTCTTCTGTTATTGATAACCTTTCCCACTTGCATGTCTTTCGGCGCACAGCAAGAAGGACGGTTGCCGGAGGGATTTGTATATGTTGACAGGGTTATTCCGAACATAGTTATTGAACTGCGGTACTATACAGAGCATAATTTTGTCGGGGAGCGAATAGACGGATATTTGAAACCGAGGTGCATTCTTACCAGAGAGGCGGCAAACGCTCTTCTGAAAGTTCAGGAAGAATTGAAGCCGTTCGGTCTTGGCCTTAAAATATTTGATTCCTATCGCCCGCAGCGGGCTGTCGATCACTTTGTCCGCTGGGCCAACAACTGGAAGGATACCCGGACTAAAGCGGAATTTTATCCAAACATAAAAAAGAACACCCTTATAAAAGACGGCTATATTGCCAGCCGGTCAAGTCACAGCCGCGGCAGTACCGTTGACCTGACGATCATCTCCCTTCAACCCGAAACGAGGGATAAAGAACTAGACATGGCAACCGGTTTTGACTTTTTCGGGCCACCGTCCTGGCCGCTCTTTCTCGGTCATTCTCCAGGTCAGCGGGCACACCGGATGCTGCTTCACGTTCTGATGAAAAAGCACGGCTTCGAGCCCTACTCGGAAGAATGGTGGCATTTCACCCTGAAAAACGAACCGTTTCCGGATACCTATTTCAATTTTCCGGTTCAATGAGTAAAATGCCGCGGCTAAATCCGAACATAGCAACAGTAAAAGAAGGAAAAGGAAAAAATGAAAAGATTATCTCTGCCGGGAATTTTGTTAGGAATACTTATTTTGAGCATATCCTTCCACGCGAATGGACAGGAAAACCACAGAATTCAATTGAATTTGGAGCGGTTCAAAGGAGGCTTTTTTTCAATAGATAAACCGGCGGGCTGGAGGATAATCACCGCGGGGCAATGCGGCACCTTTGCTTTTTTAATACGCGACCCTTCACAACCATTACGGCAGATACTTCATTTCGGCGAGGTCGGCCCCGTTTACATGAGTGAACAGCAGAAAAGAATAGATTATCAATACATGAATATGGGCGGCTATCCCATCGCCTGGATTGAAATGCCTGTTGTTAATCCCCTTACTCCGGCCAATTTTCTCGCGAAGTTTCACCAGATTGCCCGAACTCAGATAGCGCGAAGATTCATGCCTCAATGTCCCGGATTAGACAACCTTCAGATTATATCGGCAGTTCCACAGCAAAGCCCGATCGGCGGCGGCAACACGAACCTTATAAGGGCATTATTCACCGAAGGCGGGAGATTGGGAGAGGGTTTGTTTCTGGTTACTGTCGCTCCTCTTATGCCCTTTACAGGAGGACCGGGAGGAGGAACCGCGTACGGCTTCCTCATAACCGGCATAACCGCGCCTAAAAAAGAGTTTCGTAAAATCGAAAACATACTGGTAAAATCGGTAAAGAGTTTCACAATACATCAATCGTATGTGAACAATTGTTTGAGGCAACAGGCACAAACATACGCGGGGATTCTTAAAGCGGGGAAAACCCTGAGCGAAACTTCCGATACTATAATGCGGGGGTGGAAAAACCGAAATAAAACGGATGATATTATTTCCGAAAAAAGAAGTGACGCGATTCTCGGGAAAGAACGCCTCTACAATCCGGACAACGGAGAAGTATATGAGTTCGAGAACGGCTTTTACGACAAGTACAAGCTCAATCAGAACAGATATGAGATGAACAATTTACAATCATTACCTGATAACAACTATGATCTCTGGATGAAAGCGCCCCTGGATGGGCCCAGGAATCTTAGATAACATTATTATCAAGATTTCCGGGGCAGCATATCTATTTCTCAGGAATGATTGATTTTAAATATTATCATCTATTACCACTAAAATTTCACGCCTGTCATCCGCGACAGATAAAAATCCGGGCAGTTTATTTCTTATATTATTTGCTTTTATTTTAATATTCCTATACTGTGTGACGTCGCGAAAGTCGCGGACGAAACAGACGGTAAAAACAGATGGGATTGCTTACTCTTTTAATTAAAAACCCGGTGGCCTTTTTTTTGATAGCCATACCGCTTTTATATTCAGTAATACTTCACGAACTGGCCCACGGCTGGGTTGCCAACAGGATGGGAGATCCGACGGCCAAATTAATGGGGAGATTGAGCCTAAATCCGCTGAAGCATCTCGACCCGATGGGTACGCTTATGCTGTTTGTCTTCGGCTTCGGATGGGCAAAACCGGTTCCGGTGAACCTTAACAATATCCACGGAAGCCGGATAGGAATAATACTTGTTTCTTCAGCGGGAATCATCGTTAACATGATACTTGCCTTCGCCGCTCTCTTCATCCTCAGATCTCAGGCATTTCCCTCGGACGGTATCGCCGCTACGATGCTCTACTACATGGCACAGATCAACATCATACTGGCAGCGTTCAATCTGATTCCGATCCCGCCCCTTGACGGCTCTAAAATTCTTATGGGCTTTCTTCCTCCACGCCTCGAATATCAGCTCTCGCGGCTTGAACCTTACGGTTTTCTCATCATAATCGCCCTGCTCTTCGTCGGCGCGCTCAACCCTGTCATCGACCTGTTCCGCTGGATTATAATGTCTATTATAGGCGTCATGTTATTCAAATAATTCCGTATAGGGAACAAATATTATGGATTTTTGACGCAATTCCTGATAAACATACCCGTTATATTTGCCTTTCGGCAGGTAGAAAACCGTTCTGAATAGTTTGTAACCTGCTGGAAAAACATGTCAAACGGAGAGGAAAGAATATGGGATCAAAACAGAAACAGACGCAAACGGAACAGAAGGCCTATTTTGAACGGAAGCTGGAAGACCGCCTTTCTTTCCTGTCTGAAAAGGGAACCAAATCATCCAGGATCAAAAAAGATCCTGTCGTTAAAAACCTGCGGGCACGTATCAAGGCAGTAAATGCAAGACTTAAGACAATCGCTTCCCACGAGCAGAGAACGGAAGAACTGGCAAAGATGAAGACAGAGAAGGCGGCCGCACTTCCGAAAGATCAAGAAGGCGCTAAAGGTAAGAAGTCAAAGGAACCCCCCCAAGAGAACAAGGGGAAAAAGAAAAAGAAGGAATAATCAGTAACAAGCGGGGGGCAGATGCTCATTTTTATTCAGTTCCCCCGCTGAAACACCATATCAGCACCTAATAATATTCCCCGGTAAATTTTAACTTTCATCAAACAAAGATTTTGTATTCTCTAAAAATGGTTAAACCCAATTTCCGTCCAACCTCGCCTCCCCTGATAAAGTAGTTTTAAACTATCTAATTAAAAAGAAAAAATGGTAAATTTTTCCTTGACAAACCATATCTCTGTCCTTATAGTGGGGAAAAGTGGATAATTGTGGGGGAGCTATATAGATGTCTGTGTTTAGAGGTAGATATTATCACACCATAGACAGCAAGGGAAGAATAATCTTTCCTACCAAGCTTCGTGAAGTTTTCGCCGAAAAATATGACAACAGAATGGTGATCACGAACTGGGACGGTTATCTGATGGTTTTCCCCTATGACGAGTGGAGGATATTGGAAGAAAAAGTCAGCCACCAGTCCATACTGAAAAAAGAAGTGAGCGCGTTTCAGCGGTTTTTTATGTCCGGTGCAATTGATTGCACCTTTGACAGTCAGGGAAGAGTTCTTATCCCACCAGTGCTTCGGGAATTTGCCAAACTTGAAAAAGATGTCGTTCTTGCGGGAATGATTAGAGTTATCGAGATATGGAGCAAAGAACACTGGGGAGATGAGATAAACAAAGCTTCCACCCATATAGACGGCTTTAGCGAATACATGGCCAACCTGGGCATATAAGTAGTATGGATTACTCCTTTCACAAACCGGTACTGTTAAAGGAGGCAGTTGATTCTCTTGATTGTAAACCCGGGGGCATATATCTGGACGGGACGATAGGAGGCGGGGGACACGCCTATCAAATACTGCAAAAAACGGCTCCTGATGGAATCCTTATCGGAATCGACGCGGACGATGACGCCCTCGTAACATCCGAACGTGTACTCGAATCATTCGCTAAGAGAAAGATCCTTGTTAAGGGTAATTTCGCGAATATCGGGAAAATATTAAACGGTCTGAATATAAAAAAAGTCGACGGGATACTTTTTGATCTTGGTGTTTCTTCGCACCAGCTTGAAACGGCGGAACGTGGTTTCAGTTTTTCCTTGAATGCTCCACTCGATATGCGGATGGACCGGAGGCAGAAGCTCAGCGCGTATGATCTTATAAATACACTTTCAGATAAAAAGTTAGAAAGGATAATAAAAAAATATGGCGAAGAAATAATGGCCGGGAGGGTTGTCAGGGCTATTTCAAAAAAAAGGAAAATAGCTCCGATAAAAACGACCGAAGAGCTCGCCGCGATTATAGTTGAAGCACTTCCTCCCCAGTTGAAAAGGAAAAGAACACACCCCGCAACTAAAACCTTCCAGGCCTTAAGAATAGCCGTCAATGATGAGCTCTCAAATCTTCACAGGGCAATAAACGACGGTATAGACGCACTCAAAAAGGGAGGCAGGTTTTCCATAATCTCGTTTCATTCTCTTGAAGATAGAATTGTTAAGAACTTATTTCGCTCCTGGGAAAAGGGATGTATCTGTCCCCCTGATTTCCCGGTTTGTGCCTGTAAGCGAAAACCAAAGTTGAAGGTGTTAACCAGAAAACCGGTTATACCAAGCGATGCGGAGATAAATGAGAATCCGAGAGCCAGAAGCGCCAGACTGAGAACAACCATGAGGGTTTAAAAATGTCCGCACGGTATAAGAAAAAAAGGTTTATCGAGTTTAAGTTTTCCACGGTGATTGTCGTCAGCCTCGTTCTCATGGCAACCGCTCTCATCTATGTCTGGTCGCATCTGCATTTTACAAAGCTGAATTATCTTATAGCAGAAGAAATAAGCATCAGAGACAACCTTATCGAAGAAAACAAAAGGCTGAAAATTGAATACGCTACCTTGAGATCACCCCAGCGCATCGAGGCGATCGCTAAAAACAAATTAGGCATGTATTATCCTGAAAGGGAACAGGTTATTTTTATAAAATGAAGGGAAGAGCGAAAAAGTGGCTGCGTTTCAGGATAACAACTCTGCTTGTGTTTTTCCTGGTGTTGTTTATCGCCTTGATATCAAGGGCTTATCAACTACAGGTTCTTTCGGGAAACACTCTTAAGGTACGAGCGGACAAGCAGCACACGAGCACCATGCAGTTTCAGCCTGAAAGAGGTCTTATACTTGACCGGAACGGCGAGAAACTTGCCGCAAGCATAATGGTAGATTCAGTCTGCGCGAATCCATCAAAAATAGATAATCCCAGGGAGGTTTCTTCAAAACTTTCGTCCGTTCTCGGAATAAAGAGAAGAACCCTTCTGGAAAAACTTTCAAAATCAGAAAATTTCTGCTGGATAGCCAGAAAAATTTCTCCCTCTCAGGCAGACAATGTAAAATCTCTGGATATCGATGGAATTTTTTCAATAAAGGAACCTAAACGATTTTATCCAAACAGGGAACTCGCAGGTCAACTTCTCGGGTTCGCTGGTTTAGATTCAACAGGGCTCGAGGGATTAGAACTAAAATATGACGATCACTTAAAAGGAACTCCCCAAAAAATCTTTCTGGGGAAGGACGCAAAGGGGAAAATAATCTATTCAGGAGAGAATCCGACCGCCGGAAAGAAGAGTGATAACTACAACCTGATCCTCACCATAGATAGCAAAATTCAACATCTGGTCGAATCACAACTTGAAAACGCCGTAAAAAAAACAGGGGCAAAGGGCGGAGTTGCCGTTGTCATGAACCCGAAGACAGGTGAAATTCTTGCGATGGCAAACATGCCCGGTTTCAATCCCAACACCTTTTTCAGATATTCTCCGGAATCATGGAGAAATAAAATAATAACGGACTGCTTTGATCCCGGCTCAACATTTAAACCATTTCTGTTGGCGGCTTCGCTGGAGGAAGGCGTAATCGATGAAAACAATAGGTTTTACTGTGAGAACGGCTCTTACGCAGTAGCAGATAGAATAATACGCGACGTAAAAGAACACCAGGATCTCTCCTTTCGGGAAATTATCAAATATTCAAGCAATATTGGAGCTGTCAAAATATCAGAGATACTGGGTAAGGATAAATTTTATCAATATATCCAGAAATTCGGTTTCGGCTCAAAAACAGGGATAGACCTTCCCGGTGAAGCTTCCGGAATCCTGAGAAACTCTGAAGACTGGACAAAGGTCGACACGGCAACCATATCTTTTGGTCAGGGCGTCTCGGTAACGGCAATACAGCTGATTTCCGCCTTCTCTGCCATAGCAAACCATGGTGTTTTGATGAAACCTTATGTCGTCCGCGGACTGATTGACCAGAACAACCGAGTAGTTAAAGAATTTACACCAACAGTTATCAGGGAGGTAATTTCCCCCGCTATCGCTGAAAAGATCACATCTGTTCTTGTTGATGTAGTTCAGGGTGAAGGCGGTACCGGAAGGAGCGCTCAAATCGCCAACATTGCTATAGCAGGAAAGTCAGGAACATCTCAAAAGTTTGATTTTGCTGAAGGCGGCTATTCTCACGATAAAGTCAGCGCTTCTTTTATAGGTTTTTTACCTGCCTACAACCCTTGCGCGGTTATTCTTGTGGTGCTGGATGAACCCGAGAAGCATAGATGGGGTGGGGTGGCAGCAGCACCCGTTTTTAAGAATATTGCTGAGAGTATATTGTATTGGGTAGAACCTTCATATCTGACAACCTGTTCAGCAGAAACAGACGGGCATGATTTACAACACACAAATCTGCCGACATCCGTCTCTGATATCAACACTTCGGATATGGCGGATTACAGTGTTGAATACGCGAACCTGACATCATCGGATGAATCGACCATGCCGGACTTCATGGGCATGTCCATAAGGAATGTATTAAAGCTGTCACAGGAAAAAGGAATAGATTTGAGGATCATGGGAAGCGGATGGGCGGTGAACCAAAAACCATTGCCCGGAACCCCCATAGGAAGCAATAAGTCTTGTACCGTTTCCTTTAGTACGAACCGTAACTGAATGTTTTGAGATTAAACTGAAACTTTAAATTATTTATATCTTACGAGGCCTATTTTGCAACTGTCTCATTTAATAAGAGATTTAAATATCCTCCAGATATCCGGGGATGTCTCAGGTGATGTCTCATCCATCTGCTATGATTCCCAAAAATGTGAGGAAGGGTCTCTGTTTGTTGCTATCACCGGCCATAAATCTGATGGTCATGATTATATCTCTGACGCGGTCAACAGAGGAGCGCGATACATTGTCCATGAAAAAGACATGAGTACAAAACCGGACATAACTTATATAAAAGTCGCGGACAGCCGGCGGGCTCTCAGCGTACTGGGGAAAAATTTTTTTGAGAACCCCTCTTCCGAACTCTGTCTGATAGGTATCACGGGAACAAACGGAAAAACTACGATAAGTTATCTATTGGAGTCAATTCTAACTTCCGCGGGATTTCAGGTTGGAGTAATCGGAACGGTAAATTATCGATTCAAAGGAAAGGAGTCTCCCGCCCCGATTACAACACCAGAATCCATTGACCTGCAGAAAATACTTAGGGAAATGGCAGACTCCGGGATAACTCATGTCATTTTGGAAGTATCTTCTCACTCGCTCGACCTGAAAAGGGTGAACAACTGCGAGTTCAGACTGGGAATATTTACCAATCTTTCCCGTGATCACCTCGACTATCATCACACCATGGAAAGATACTTCCTGGCGAAGAAGATATTTTTCGAAGAAATACTTAATGTCGGGAAAAAGATGATCATAAACAGTGATGACATCTGGGGACAAAAGCTTCTTGAGGAAATTGATAAAAAGGCAAAGACCTTCGGTATAAAAAGCAAATCTGATGTTTCGGCTGAAAATTTTACCATTTCACAGGACGGAATCAGGGGAGAGATAAAGACGCCTCACGGCAAATTTACCATACATTCTTCATTGATCGGAATGTTCAATCTGTACAATATCATGGCCGCGATAACAGCGGCTCTGTCGCTCCGGATTCCGGTAGAGCACATTCAAGCCGGTGTCGAAAATCTGAAGACCATACCCGGGCGCTTGGAAAAAGTGAGCGAGGCGGGACAGCCAACGGTCTTCGTAGACTATGCCCATACGGAAGACGCGCTCAGAAGGGTGCTCAAGAATTTAGACGAACTTGCTGAGGGGAAAATTATTACCGTCTTCGGATGCGGAGGCGACAGGGATCGCGGGAAAAGACCTTTGATGGGAAACGCCGCTACAACTCTGAGCGATATTACCATCGTCACATCAGATAACCCGAGAACCGAAGACCCGCTTACGATCATAAAAGAAATAGAAAAAGGAATCATTGGATTAACAGGCACCACGGTGAAAAAGTATTCTCCGGATGAGCTGAATAAAAATTTAAAAAACAAAGGATACTCGATCGTGCCCGATCGGAAGGCGGCAATTGAGATAGCAATCGCCATAGCAAACGTTTCCGACATAGTTCTCATCGCCGGCAAAGGGCACGAAAATTACCAGATTATAGGAACCCGGAGGACTCCCTTCGACGACAGAATAGTAAGCGCGGAGGCGCTCAAAAAAGTATCTA
>CAZZBF010000001.1:15319-24329 GCA_964652795.1 uncultured Syntrophales bacterium
CGGAGTGAATCGAAGCATTTTGGGAAAAAGATGCCGGCAGTAACCGGCGTTAAGAAAATCTAACTGTTTGAGTGCGCAAGCACGAGTTTTAGATTTTTAGCCGGGCGATAACAGTATCCCAAAAATGATTCTGAGCGAAGAAAACAACTTTTTGCGAGTGCATCAAAATATGAATTGTATACTAACTGTAGACGAAATTATTGAGGCAACAGGCGGAAAAATAATAAAAAAAAGCTCCAGCAAAACTTTCAGGGGACTGTCCACCGATTCAAGACACATCTCAGCGGGAACACTCTTTCTGCCTATTATAGGGGAAAGGTTTGACGGACACGATTTTATCACCGCCGCTGTTAAGGACGGGGCTCTGGGGTCACTGGTGCAAAATGGTCTGGAAGGAAAAATCAAAGCGCTCTCAGGAAACATTACTCTGATTTCCGTTAACGATACCTTGAAGGCCCTGGGGGATATTGCTCACTTCTGGCGGAAAAAATTTGAGCTTCCGGTTATAGCCGTAACAGGAAGCTCCGGGAAAACAACAACAAAGGAAATGATCGCGGAGGTCATCGGCCTGAAGAAAAAGGTATTAAAAAGCCGGGGGAATTTCAACAATCTTGTTGGTCTTCCACTGACACTCCTTGAAATCAACGCAACCCACAAAGCGGCAATCGTGGAAATGGGTACAAACAGAAGCGGAGAAATCGGGAGACTAACGCAAATCGCGATACCGAACGTGGGAGTCATTACCAATATCGGACCGGCTCACCTCGAGGGGCTTGAATCGATGGACGCGGTGAGAAAAGAAAAGTGGGACCTGTTCAATAATATGGGAACTAAAGGCACTGCAATTATAAATAACGATGATGATTCCCTGCGTGAACTGGCCGGTCGATGGAAAGGAGAAACTTTGACCTTCGGTATTAAAAAAGATGCCGATGTCCACGCGGAAAACATCTCAAAACATGAAAAAACAGGGACAGAATTTACCCTTACTATAGATGGAATTTCACGTAAACTAATAATGTCAACCACAGGAAAGCACAACATTTACAATGCCCTTGCCGCCGCCGCGTCTTGCCGGGCAGTGGGCATTGAATACGATCTGATACATGAAGGGTTAGTATCATTCAAACCCATTTCAAGACGAATGGAGATATTGAATTTGAAAAACGGGGCATTTTTAATCGACGATACATACAATGCCAATCCTGCATCGGTCAGCGCTGCCTTGAAAACACTGAAAGATTTAAAGGAAAAACAGAGAAGTACGGTCATTTTGGGAGATATGCTTGAACTGGGTTTATGGGCTGAGGAAATGCACGAAAACATTGGAAACCTTATGGCGGATACCGGTGTTGATAAGGTTTTCCTTAGGGGAACTTTCTCTCGCGCGGTTGCGGAAGGAGCAATCAGAAAAGGTTTTAAAAAAAACCGGATATATTTTCCCGAAACTACTGAGGAAATAGTGACACACCTCAGGCAACATTTAAAACAGGGTGACTGGGTGCTGGTGAAGGGGTCGAGAAAAATGAAAATGGAAAAAATCGTCCAGGAATTAACCAGCGCGTTCGGGGTTGAAAAGGTTGAAGGGTAAGAGGATTTAACAGTGCTGTACCATCTATTATATCCACTGCATCAAACATTCTTTTACTTTAATGTATTCCGGTACATTACCTTCAGGACAATCTACGCAACGATAACCGCCCTGATTATCTGTTTCGTCCTGGGGCCATGGTTGATACGGAAACTTAAAACATTGCAAATCGGCCAACCGATAAGAGAAGACGGCCCCGTTTCTCACCTGTCGAAGGAAGGGACCCCGACAATGGGGGGTATTCTTATTATTTTTGCCGTGGTCATATCGACTCTCCTCTGGGCTAATCTTTCAATCGATTATGTATGGTTAGTGCTCGTGGTAACGGTCGGGTTCGGCCTGATAGGCTTTATTGACGACCTGTGGAAACATATCGGCAAAAGCAGCGGAGGCGTGCCCGGTTATGTAAGGTTGTCCGCGGAAACAGTTATCGCTCTATTTATCAGCGTCATTCTGTATATGAAACCGGGATTCAGCTCATCTATAACCATACCCTTTTTCAAGACCTTACTTCCGAATTTGGGATGGGGTTATGTGATTTTTTCAACCTTTATAATTGTGGGGGCCGCGAATGCGGTAAATCTTACAGACGGGCTTGACGGACTCGCAATAGGCCCGGCTCTAATATGTTTCGCGACCTATCTTCTGTTTACTTACTTCGCGGGTAACGTAAAAATATCAGGATACCTGCAGATACCTTATGTGTCGGGTGTAGGAGAACTCACTGTCTTTTGCGGAGCCATGACGGGCGCGTGCCTCGGTTTTCTCTGGTTCAACGCCTACCCCGCCCAGATTTTTATGGGTGATGTGGGATCTCTTTCTCTTGGTGGAGCTCTTGGAACCATGGCTATAGTAACAAAACAGGAGATGCTTCTTGCCATTGTAGGCGGAATATTTGTGTTGGAAACCATTTCAGTCATATTCCAGGTCGGCTGGTTCAAGATGTCGGACGGTAAGCGCATTTTCAGGATGGCTCCGATTCACCACCATTTTGAGCTTAATGGATGGGCGGAACCGAAAGTCATAGTACGATTCTGGATTGTCTCAATAATCCTGGCTCTCATAGCCATAAGTACTCTGAAGCTGAGGTAAATTAATGGATCTGAATGGGAAAAGGGTACTGGTTGTCGGCTTGGGAAAGACAGGCGTTGCGACTGTCAGGTTCCTGAAAGAAAAAGGCGCGGTGGTTTTCGCGAGTGATGAAAAACCGGCATCAAAACTTATGTATGCAATATCCGAACTGGGAGATTTGAATGTGAACATGCAGCTCGGCGAACACACTCTCGACATCATGTCTCAGATGGATATGGTCGTACCTTCACCGGGTGTCCCGCCATTCAACATAATACTCGCTGAAGCGGCAAAAAGGGGAATTCCCATTCTTAGCGAGATAGAACTCGCCTGGAGATTTCTGAAAAGACCGATGATAGCTATTACCGGAACTAACGGGAAGACAACGACAACCACGTTATTAGGAAAAATGCTCAAAAAAGCGGGAAAAGCGGTGTTTGTCGGAGGCAATATCGGAAATCCCTTAATAGACTATGTGAACGGAAAGCAGGAAGACGATTATGTGATTGCTGAGGTCAGCAGTTTCCAGTTGCAGTGGGTTGAGCTTCTTAAACCTTTTATATCCATACTGCTGAACACAACACTCGACCACCTCGATTACCATGGAACATTTAAAGAATATTTCTCCATCAAAGAGAGGATTTTTAAGAATCAAACCGGTCGTGACCTCGCCATACTGAACGCGGATGATCCGCTATCACTGTCACTTTCAAAAAGAATCCTGGCAGAGATTACTTGTTTCAGCTCTTCAAGAAAGCTGACGGAAGGTATTTTCCTCAACGGCAAGGTTTTGAGATTCGGTAATGAAAATTATCCGCTTGAGATGATGAGGCTACCGGGTGTTCATAACATAGAAAACGTGATGGCCGCTCTGGTCGCGGCAAGAAAATGCGGATGTTACCCTTCCGCTATTATCTCAGCGGTAGAGGAATTTAAAGGAATACCGCACAGAATAGAATTTGTTAGTCAAAAAAACGGTGTTGAGTTTTATGATGATTCCAAGGCGACTAATGTTGGCGCGGTTATCAGAGCGTTGGAGACCTTTACCGGGCCGGTCATTCTTCTTCTTGGAGGAAGAAATAAGGGCGGAGATTTCAGCGTGTTAGCCGATCCAATCAGGAAAAAAGTTAAGCACCTTATTCTGTTTGGCGAGGCAAGAGAGGAGATAAACTCCATTATAGGCGGAACAGTTCCAACCAGATGCGTAGTCTCCCTTAATGACGCGGTTCGCTTCGCCTGTGATTGCTCCTCTTACGGCAACGTTGTTCTTCTTTCCCCGGGATGTGCTAGTTTTGACGAATTCGCAGATTATAAGGAACGCGGAAATTATTTTAAAAAACTTGTAAGGGACTTCTGACATGGACAAAAAGAATCCTGCCCGCTCATGCCTGACTATGACAGGCGGGCCTGACATCATTCTACTCCTTGTTACCTTGATCCTCGTCACTTTCGGTACTGTGATGATATACAGTTCAAGTTCAGCGATTGCTGCGGCAAGATTCGGCGATGGATACCTTTTCATCAAGAAACAACTGCTGTTCGTCGCCGTGGGACTTGGTGTAATGATCATACTGTCCAGGATACCTTACTACTATTTAAAAAAAGTGGCTTATTTCAGCATTGCGTTTTCTATCGTACTCCTTTCTCTGCTTTTGATCAGTGGATTTGGAACCAGAGTGGGTGGCGCCACAAGGTGGCTTGACCTTGGAGTGTTTTCTTTCCAGGTAACGGAATTTGTTAAGGTTTCCTTCGTTCTCTCCCTGGCTCATTTCCTGACCAAAAAGGAAGAACATCTAAAGGAATTTAACAGGGGCTTTTTGCCGCCCCTGATAATAACGTCCATTATTATTGTTCTCATATTATTGCAGCCTGATTTCGGCACGGCGACAATCATGGCAATGATATTAATATTTATGCTCTACCTGTCCGGAAGCAGGATTTTACACCTGGCCGGTTTAGCGGTTCTTCTTGTTCCGGCGGGCTTTATGCTGATTGTACAAAAGGGTTACCGTTTAGAAAGATTCCTGAGTTTCCTCGATCCCTGGAAAGATCCAACAAATTCAGGCTTTCAGATAATTCAGTCTTTTCTTTCCTTCGGGTCCGGTGGAATACTTGGTGTTGGGCTCGGAAACAGCATGCAAAAGCTTTTTTATCTTCCCGAACCTCACACGGATTTTATTCTTTCGGTCATAGGTGAGGAAAACGGTTTTATCGGGATTACTATTGTTATTCTGTTGTTCGCCATTTTCGTGCTACGGGGATTTATGATTTCATACAAGTCTACTGACCTATTTGGGACTCTGCTGGCTTCCGGCCTGACGATAATCATCGCCCTTGGAGCATTTATAAATATGGCGGCAGTCATGGGATTAATTCCTACCAAAGGGTTGGTGCTTCCGTTTCTTAGTTACGGGGGAACATCATTAATCATGAGTCTGGCGACGGTGGGGGTGCTTCTCAATATATCATCTCACCGGGAATGAAGAACAATGGGTAAAAAGTTCAAAGTTTATTTGTATTTGTTTCCTTTAAACATGAAACGTCAAACTTTGAACAGGGGACCGTGATTTGAAAATAATAATAGCAGGTGGAGGAACAGGCGGACATCTCTTTCCGGGAGTGGCCGTCGCGGAGGAATTTCTGAAAAGGGACAAAAAAAATGAAATCCTTTTCATCGGAACCGGAAAAGGATTGGAAGCAAGGATATTACCGAACATGGGGTTTCAACTGCGAACCATTGATGTGGAGGGCATTAAGGGAAAAGGCATTGCAAAATCAATCAGTGCCTCATTAAAGATCCCCCTTAGCATGTTTCAGTCGCTTATAATTGTTCGTGAATTCTCTCCGGATATGGTTCTTGGTGTCGGAGGGTATGCCTCCGGTCCAACAATGATAACAGCTCATTTTATGGGGACCAAGACAGCAATCGCCGAACAGAACGCCATACCGGGCATAACAAACAGGATACTCGGCAGGTTTGTCAACAGGATATTCCTTGCCTTTCCCGGAACGAAGAAGTTTTTCCCCGAAGAAAAGTCGGTGGTTACAGGAAACCCTGTCCGGAAAGGATTCATTGAAAAGAAAAATTTTTCGAAAAAGACAGATGGCAGATTTACGCTCCTTATATTCGGCGGAAGCCAGGGTGCTCATGCCATAAACAAGGCTGTAGTTGATTCTCTTGAATATCTAAAAGAGATAAGAAACAGATTCAAAGTTATACACCAGACGGGTGAAAGTGACTTCAAATGGGTCGCGGACGCTTATACGGATTATGGAATTGACGCCGACATCCTCCCATTTATAGGTGACATGGCTCCGGCTTTTAGAGCGGCGGATTTACTGGTGTGCAGAGCGGGGGCAACATCAATAGCTGAAATAACAGCGAGTGGGAAAGCCGCCATCTTCGTACCGTTTCCATTTGCGGTAGGCGATCACCAGACAGAAAATGCAAGGGTTTTAACAAATGCGGGAGCGGCCGAAATGATCCAGGAAAGTAAACTCAGCGGCAAATTACTTGCGGAAGTTATTTTGCGATTTTTCGGCAATCCCGAAGCGGTAAGAAAAATGGAAGAAAAATCCTCCGGGTTTGGAAATATAAGGGCAGCATCGGACATTGTCGATGAATGTCTGGCTCTGTGCAAAGCGCATCGCGCGCGGCACTATATTTAGAAATTACAATGAATTACGTGGATAAGGATTCAATTAATGGTGGCAGGCTGTTGTTCAAATAAGAAGTCTTTTGAGCTGTCTTGAAAATGTTTTTTGCGAATAAATCTTGGCTACGCGTAAGGCAAGCGATTTCTGCTGTTTAAGCCCTGAGAGTAGAACTAAAAATCGCACACAGCGAGCTTTAGATTTATCAAAAAACTACCCTGGCAAAGCAAAAAGGACATTGAGCAACAGCCTGTTAAAAACCGGAAGTCCGGCATAGACTTTTGCAAAACCATTTTTTCAAAGTTTTCCGGCAGACAAGCAATGAACTTATAAATTTGCTGTCAGGTAACAGGGGTTTTTATGTACAGAAAGGTAAAAAACATACACTTCGTCGGTATAGGCGGTATAGGTATGAGCGGCATAGCAGAGGTACTCCTAAATACGGGCTATATCATCAGCGGATCTGATCTTAACGAAACGGATATTACAAAGCGTCTGTCCTCACTGGGTGCCAAAATTTGCTACGGCCATCGCTCATCCAATCTTGAAAAGGCTGACGTTGTTGTCACGTCGACCGCCGTTAAAGAAGATAATCCTGAGGTAATCGCCGCGCACCAAAGACATATTCCTGTTATCCCGCGCGCGGAGATGCTGGCAGAACTTCTCAAGATGAAGTTTTCCATAGCGGTATCCGGAACTCACGGGAAAACAACAACAACCTCTATGGTTGCTACCATACTTGCCTATGGCGGCCTCGATCCCACTATGGTGATAGGTGGAAAGCTGGCAAGCATAGGAAGCAACGCGAGGCTTGGTGACGGAGAATACATAGTGGCTGAGGCGGATGAAAGTGACGGCTCATTTCTCAGATTGAGTCCATCCATTTCAGTCATCACAAACATTGATCGTGAACATCTCGATTATTACCGGGACATTGAAGAAATCAAAGAGGCCTTTTTGCAGTTTGCCAATAGTGTTCCCTTTTACGGCTCCACGATACTCTGTCTCGATGACGATAATGTAGTCGAAATACTTCCCGAGGTAAAAAGAAGGGTTATTACGTACGGCCTTTCAGGCCGGGCCGACTATCAGGCAAGAGACATATCCTTCGAAGGATCATCATCAACCTTCAACTTATACTACAGTGGTGATTTACTGGGAGATATTTCCCTGAATGTCCCGGGACTTTTTAATGTCTATAATTCTATGGCGGCGATTGCCGTTGCCCGTGAACTCGATATGGATTTTGCAAAAATCAGAGAGGGTATCAAGTCTTACGTAGGTGTTGATCGGAGACTGGAAATCAAGGGCGAGGTAAACGGTATAACCGTTATTGATGACTATGGCCACCACCCGACTGAAATCAAGGCAACCCTGGCAGCCGCGAAGCAGGTATGGGATAAACGGATTATAGTCGTTTTTCAGCCTCACCGATACACCCGCACTAAAGCGCTCTTTGATGATTTCCTGACGGCCTTTTCCGACACGGATATTTTGATCCTGACCGACATATACGCCGCCAGTGAAAAGAAGATAGAAGGAGTCCACGCATCGGGTCTGTGCAAGGGTATCAAAAATCACGGACAAAAAGATGTAATCCATATACCAAATTTTGACGGGATTGTTGACCACCTGCTGGCAATAGCTGAACCCACGGACGTGATCATAACTCTGGGAGCGGGTGACGTCTGGAAGGTTGGTGAAGAATTTTTGAGGAAAGCCCTTGTAAAATTTCAGGCTTAGGAAAGCAAATGATAAGAAAGAAGGCGTTTCAGCAAAAATTAGAGGGTATCGTTTCGGGCAAAGTTTTCTTCGATGAACCGATGGATCGACACACCTCTATCGGGGTCGGCGGGATAGCCGATGTACTGATATTCCCAAGCAGTATTAAAGAACTCGGACAGCTTGTTGCTTATTTTAAAGACTGTGATGTTCCATTTATCCCGGTGGGTAATTGTACAAACCTTATAGTGAGAGACGGCGGTTACAGAGGTGTTCTGGTTTCATTAAAAAAACTTACGGCGATCGATTTTCAGCCATCATCCGCCTCGATTTACGCGGAAGCCGGAGTACCTCTTTCCAAAATTGTCAATCTGTCCGTGCAAGAATCTCTTACCGGTATGGAATTCTGTGCCGGCATCCCCGGATCGGTAGGTGGCGGTGTAAAAATGAATGCCGGAGCCTGCGGCAGTGAACTGAAAGACATTATAAAAACGGTAGCGCTGATGAATGGCGGAGGAGAAATAAAGACTGCGGGAAGAAACGAACTTGAATTTGAATACAGGAACCTCAGTCTCCCGGAAAGAACCGTTATTCTCGGAGCGAAATTTTTGTTAGTAAAGGGGTCGGAAGAAGAAATCCAGGAAAGAGTTTCCAAGATTATCGGCATGAGAAAAGAAAGGCACCCTCTTGAACTTCGCAGCGCCGGTTCCATATTCAAGAATCCGCCGGATATCCCCGCCGGCAAAATAATAGACGATATCGGGCTTAAAGGTAAAAAGGTGGGCGGTGCGAAAATATCTGAAATGCATGGAAATTTCATTGTAAATTCAGGAGGAGCAAAAGCAAGTGATGTAATTTCCCTGATAGATATGACACAAAAAAAGGTTTGGGAAGAAAGAGGCATTCACCTCGAAACTGAAGTGAAGATAATAGGCGTCGACTGATGAAAAAATCGATTAAAACAAAAATTAC
>CAZZBF010000001.1:24339-49582 GCA_964652795.1 uncultured Syntrophales bacterium
AAGAGACGCTCCGTGAAAATTTTTTACGAAATTTTAAAGGGACTTGCGTTGATAGTAACCGTCATCGCTTCAGCTTCATTTATGATAATTGGATATAATTATATAATCAGCGCGCCTTATTTCCAAATTGAAAAAACGACTATCAAAGGATGTGAACGGATCACGGAAAAGGAAGTTTTAACCCTTGCCGGCATAAAACCATTTCAAAATATTCTGGCAATCAATCCGTGTGAAATAGCACGAAGGATCAATTCAAATCCATGGGTAAAAGACGTTTCAATAGAAAGGGAGCTGCCAAACAAACTGGTTATAGAGGTCAGAGAAAGGAAAGTATCGGCCCTTGTTAAGAGAAATAAATGCATCTATTTTATGGACAGCAACGGGGTTATATTCAAAAAACTGAGGAACGGCGAAGAGGGAGATTTTCCCGTTCTTACCGGATTTCATAAGAATACGGCTCTCTTAAAAAAATCGATTGAGCTTATCGCCTGTCTGTCATCTAACAGTGGTTCCCCTGAAATAAGGAATGTATCGGAAATTCATGGCGATGAAATTTTCGGATTCTCCGTTTTCACCAACAGTGGTCTGTGCATACAGCTCGGTTTTGAAAACTACGAAAAAAAACTGAAAAGGCTAAAATCCGTCATAACCGACCTTAGAAGAAAGAATTTGAACAAAGAATGTATATGTATCGACTTGAGCAATCCGAGCAGGGTTGTCGTTAAAAGAAAAAACTCTTTAAAAGAAGGTTATAAAACATAGCAAAGGTAGAACGACCATGGGAAAAAACGCAAATGTAATTGTTGGGTTGGACATAGGAACCACTAAGGTCTGTGCCATTATCGGCGGAGTAACTGATAACGGTATAGACATTATCGGGATAGGTTCCCACCCTTCTGAAGGATTGAGAAAAGGGGTAGTGGTCAATATTGAAAGCACCGTGAATTCTATAAAAGGGGCTGTGGAGGAGGCTGAACTTATGTCCGGCCATGAGATTTCATCCGTCTTTACAGGAATTGCGGGTGGACACATCAGCGGCCTTAACAGTCATGGTATCGTGGCGGTAAAGAGCCGTGAGGTCGACGAGAACGATGTAAAGAGATCAATTGAAGCGGCAAAAGCTATCGCCATCCCTCTGGACAGAGAAGTCCTTCATGTATTGCCACAGCACTACATTGTAGATAACCAGGATGGAGTAAAGACGCCCGTAGGAATGTCGGGCGTCCGGCTTGAAGCCAAAGTCCATATTATTACAGGTGCTGTCACATCCGCTCAAAATATCATCAAATCTGTAAACCGTGTCGGACTCGACGTAAATGATATCGTCCTGGAACAGCTGGCATCAAGTGAAGCGGTCCTCAGCTCAGATGAAAAAGAACTGGGGGTGGCTATAATAGACATAGGTGGAGGTACAACTGATATAGCCGTATTTTCCGAAGGAAGTATTAAACACACCGCCGTCCTATCCCTCGGCGGAAATTATCTGACAGGAGATATTGCCGTCGGTCTCAGGACTCCGATAGTTGAGGCGGAAAGGATAAAGATAAACTATGGATGTGCCTACACTCCTTTGATTCCGAAGGATGAAACCATAGAGGTTCCCAGTGTGGGTGGAAGGGAACCGAGGAAAGTTTCTCGTCAGATACTTGGGGAAATTATCGAGCCGCGTATGGAGGAGATACTTAACCTTGCCCACAGAGAAATAGTAAAATCCGGTTACGACGATTTTTTGGCTGCCGGTATCGTTTTAACAGGTGGAACGGCTATTCTCGAAGGAATAACAGAGTTAGCCGAACAGATATTCAACATGCCGGTAAGAAGAGGTTATCCGATAGGCATAGGCGGACTTACCGACATAGTCAACAGTCCGATGTATGCCACGGGTGTGGGATTAATAATTTATGGAAGCAAGGATTATTACAGAAACGTTTTTAAAAGAAGTGATGGAAATATATTTAACAGAGTAACAAGAAGAATGAAAAAATGGTTCACAGAATTTTTTTAGGAGGAAAAACCAATGTTTGAATTGATAGAATCTACAGTAAATTCCGCAAAGATCAAGGTTGTCGGAATTGGTGGAGGCGGTGGCAATGCCGTAAACACTATGATATCCTACGAACTTAAAGGCGTGGATTTCATAGCGGCAAATACCGATTCCCAAGCCTTGGGTGCATCGCTTTCACCCACCAAGATTCAACTTGGCGCGGAAGTCACAAAAGGTCTCGGCGCCGGTTCAGACCCCGATGTCGGAAAAAGGGCCGCGATCGAATCGACAGACATGATAAGGAGCTCCCTTCAAGGGGCGGATATGATTTTCGTTACTGCCGGTCTGGGCGGGGGGACAGGAACGGGCGGCGCACCTATCGTGACTGAAATAGCTAAAGATTTAGGGGCATTAACCGTAGCCGTTGTTACAAAGCCTTTTCAGTTTGAAGGCAAGAAGAGGCAAAAACAGGCAGATGATGGGATTTTGGAACTCCGAAGCACAGTGGATTCGCTTATAGTAATCCCCAATCAGAGACTCCTCAGCATAGGGGGAAGAACGATGCCGCTTCTGGACGCCTTTAAGAAGGCGGATGAAATACTGTACCATGCCGTTAAGGGGATTTCCGACCTGATTATGGTACCGGGACTAATCAACCTTGATTTTGCCGATGTGAGGAATATTATGTCTGAGATGGGATTGGCTCTTATGGGTACCGGCATTGCGAGCGGAGAAAGCAGGGCCGTGGAGGCGGCTCAAAAAGCTATATCTTCCCCTCTGCTGGAAGACAATACGATTCAAGGCGCACGCGGGGTGCTTCTCAATATAACTGGAGGCCCAGACATGACATTGGATGAAGTCAACGAGGCATCATCTTTAATCCACGCGGAGACCCACGAGGAGGCCAACATTATCTTCGGAACCGTCGTCGACGGCAGCATGGGGGACGAAATACGCATTACGGTTATAGCTACCGGGTTCGAGGAATCCGGAAAAAAGAAACATGATATACCGGATACATTACATCTGGATGGCCATAAGAAAGAGGATCTATCCCAGCCCACATTTATAAGAAAAGAAAGAACTATGGATACTCCTAATGTGGTCAGGATGGGAATGATAGATGACAGTGTGGAGGGTGATTTTGAAATCCCGACATTCCTGAGAAAACAGGCAGACTGAAACAGTAAGGAGTATGGGGTATGCAGAAATCAGTAGGCAGTTGTTGGATATTTCTTCCTTTATCCACTACTGCGTACTCCCTGCTGTTCACTGCTTACTGAACATAATATGTCCTGGAAGCTCAAAAAAAAATACAGAAATATTTTGTCTAAAGAGAAAGGTTATCAAAAAAACCTATGGGGCAATAGAATAACTGTTTGTCTTGCCTATCCGAATTATTACCGGACAGGAATGTCAAACCTTGGATTTCAAACTCTATATGCTATTTTCAACGGTCACCCCTCATTTTTATGTGAAAGGGTTTTCCTCCCGGATCCCGTCGATGAAACCATATTCACTTCAAAATCGACTCCCCTTTTTAGTTTGGAGTCTCAGAAATCCCTCGCGGATTTCGATATCATTGCCTTTTCCATCGCCTTCGAAAACGATTACCCTAATATCCTGAAAATTCTTGCCATGTCAAGAATACCCCTTCTCTCCTATCAAAGAGAAGGAGAAGAACCTTTTATCATCGGGGGCGGTATCTCGATCACTCTTAACCCTGAGCCTCTGGCCGACTTTTTCGATCTTTTTATTTTAGGAGAAGGCGAAGAGGCTATCCCCGAGTTTCTTGATATTTTTGAAGAATCCCACCATCTCGGCCTCTCGCGCCAAGAGACGCTCTCCCGCGTGCAAAAAGAGGTCGAGGGTGTCTACGTTCCGAGATTTTATTCTGTTTCGTACAACGAAGACGGGCTCATAAAAGAATTTACGCCATCGGATTCCTCATTTCCTCAAAGAATCAGAAAAAGATCTGTCAGCGATATTAATGCGTTTAACACCGACCAAACCATTATTGCACCGGACACGGAATTCGGGGACATGTTCCTATCAGAGGTGAGCAGGGGCTGCGGGCGGGGATGTCGTTTCTGTGCAGCCGGTTTTGTATACAGGCCCACGAGATTCAGAAAACCGGAAATTCTCGAAGAATCTATAACCGAGGGATTTGAACATCAAAAAAAAATCGGCCTGCTCGGAACCGCAGTATCCGATCACCCTGATCTTATCCCGCTTTGCCGGTCAATACTGGAAAAGAGCGGCAAACTATCGATAGGTTCTCTCAGACTGGACAGATTAAATAAAGAAATGGTTTCCCTACTCCGGGAAACCGGGGTAGAAATGGTATCCCTTGCACCGGAGGCGGGCTCTCAGAGATTGAGAAACGTAATCAACAAAGGGATTACGGAATCTCACATCTTTGACAGTGTGGAATTATTGATAGAAAATCTGATCTTAAACATAAGGCTCTATTTTATGGTGGGTCTTCCAACCGAAAGTCCCGAGGATGTAGAAGCAATAATCGACCTCGCTAAAAGAATCAAATACCACGCGATAAAATATTCAGCGGGAAAAAGAAGGTTTCGAAAGATTGTTCTTAGTATAAATCAATTTATCCCCAAACCGGCCACACCCTTTCAATGGCAGGGTCTTGAGGATACAAACCTGGTAAGAAGAAGGATAAGAAAGATCGAATCTTCTTTGAGAAAGGAAACATCCGTAAAAGTAATTCACGACCTCCCGAAATGGAATTATATCCAGGCTTTTCTGTCTCTGGGCGACAGGTCGGCGAGACAGGTTCTCCTTTCCGTCAATAAAAACAACGGTAACTGGTCGCAAGCCTTCAAAGAGGTAAATATAAATCCCGATTTCTACGTCTATCGACAGAAGAATACCGATGAAATTCTCCCTTGGGATTTTATCGACCACGGGGTCAGCAGAGCATTCCTGATAAAGGAATATCGGAAGGCATTATCTGAAAAATAATCATATAAGGATAACTTAAAAATACTATAGGCGGGCTACTTAAAACAAAAAAGCTTTTTTACCTCTTCTTTCAAAATTTTCCCCATCCTGTTTTTCGGCAACTCTTTCACAAAAATAATTTCTTTGGGAGATTTCCATTTATGAAGATGTTCTTTACATTGTTCCTGGATCTTTTCAGCTTTGACCCTTAAACCTGGTTTTGTAGCAACGGCCGCTACAACTTTTTCTCCCCATTCCTTATCGGGAACACCAACAACAGAAGATTCAACCACACCCTCAAGCTGGTTTATAACTGTTTCCACCTCTTTAGGAGATATATTTTCCCCTCCTGAAATGATAATATGCTTGATGCGATCCGTCAGATAATAGTATCCGTCATCATCGACTCTTCCTAAATCACCGGTTCTAAACCAGCCCTTTATAAATGCCCTTTTCGTTTCTTCAGGTTTTTGCCAGTAACCCGGTGTTACCGCAGGCCCCTTGAGCAAAATTTCACCCACATCACCTGTAGCTACATCTTCAAATGTCCTGGGCTCCACAATTCTCACCTGAAGGCCAGGCATGGGCAACCCGATAGAGCCGGGTTTTCTAATCTCATTCAGCGGATTAGAAAAATTCATCCCCGTCTCTGACATACCCTCCCTTTCCAACGGCTCCTTCCCGAACACCATTTTTATCTTCTCAAAATCTTTGGGTAAAAGTGGTGCGGAACCGGATGTCCATAACCGTATATGCCCAAAGTCCCTATTCTCATCTCCCAGGCAGTCCATCATCTTCGCGTACATAGAGGGAACGGCCATGAATACGGTACAGACATTTTCTCCCTTGTTTATAGATAGCAGATCTATCACCTTTTTCGGCGAAAATTCATCGAGCATACTTACATGTGCACCTACCATCAAGGCGGTATGAAGAGCAAAAGAGAGTCCGTGGATATGAAATAGAGGAAGTGCGTGACATATAGTATCCGGTTCAGTTATATTCCACACGTCTATGATGTTTCTCGCGTCATAAACCAAATTCTTCTGGGTAAGAACGGCTCCTTTGGGATTTCCTGTAGTTCCAGACGTATAGATGATAAGACCGGGATTTTCCGGTCTGATATCCACGCCGGGTTCACTGTCCGGGGAAAGCCGGAAAAAATCAAGATCGCCGTAAGGCTTCTCGGCAGGAATTACCAGGGTGTCCGGCTTCGAAGATATTTTTCTTATTATGGCCTCCTGTTCAGTTCCCGACAGCACCAACTTTGCCCCCGTATCTTCAAGTAGATATTCCATTTCCGATTGCCGGAATCCAGGATTTAAGGGAACCGCGATAGCCCCCATCTTCTGAAGTGCGAGATGTACAATAATGAAACCAAGGGATTTTGGAAAATAAAGGATTACCCTGTCACCCTTCCTGATGCCTGAAGAGAGCAAGAAATTAGCCATCCGATTAGAATCCCGATTCAATTCCTGATAGGAAATATCCGTCTCAACCGCGCCTTCGCGAATAAAGCTTATCGCCACCTTTTCCCCGTTTATCAGGCAACTTTTAGCGAAACAATCCTTTAGAGTTTGACCATACATATTTGACTCCTGTCGGCATGATTCTAAGACAACACTTTAATAAGTACATTCCATCTCCATCCATAGCTATGGATGGAGTCGTCATACTGCTCTATTACATGACTGTCTAATCCGAAGAATTAAGCCCCGCTACCTTCTAAACTGGCTTTTTGCGAGTCTTATCCCATAGCAGACGGAATGCGCTACAATGGGTTTACCATCTTCGACTATTTTAAATACGCGGGCAGATCACTCTCTTCTTTACCCTGAAAACTGCAGAGTATGGGACAGGTTTTACAGGGTCCTTTGGCAGCGGGCAGCGGAGGTTCACCCTTAATAGTCTCTACAAAGTCTAGGCACTTGTTGACCTTGTCATCGTCACCTTCAACGAGCAGTGTAACCGCCCCCTCTGCTCCACCGTAACCTCCCGATGCGAAGTGCACCGCCCTTACGCCAAGCAAGCTATGGACTGCTTCAATCTCCGTGATAACTTTTCCACCGGGAATACATACTAACCCAACCGGCGCGCCAATAGTCCTGCCGAGATTGAGCCTGCCTCCGAATTTTGCCGCCAATTCAACCGAAGGAATAAGTTTCTCAAGTCCTACCGGATAAATAATCTGCGCTCCCTGCGCTTTCATCGCCATATAAAACTGGCCTATGGTTCCACCCACTGGGCTGGCCATAACCACACCGACATTGCCATTATGATCAACGGCATTCGCGCCTTTCAGCACCACATCTTCAGATCCCAGTTTTCCAATAAGCGTAGCGGGATCTACACTTAGTATTTCACCCTTATGAAATGTAATTGGCTGTATGCGTATTCCCTGGTCAAGCACGCATAACACTCCCTTAACTACCTGTCCTGCAACATATTTTTCTTTTTCAATGGTTTGGTTCATCAACTCTTCCGCGATATAAGCATTCGTGGAACCTCTCCCGATGATAAGATACCCTTCTTGCAGGGCTTTCACAACCTTCGGCATGGCGGCCACGGATTTGCCGATAAGCCTCTTTGATTCCGACGGTGTTAATGTAAATAATGCCTCCATTTTTCAATTTCCCTCCTTTAAAGCTTTAAATTTACTCATACAGCCAAATACAGTAAAAAGGCTGATTGAAGTACATGGGTCAAAGAACCTCTGAGACCTTTGCAAAACTTACCATAAGCTGAGCAAAGTTTGGGGAATTATATTTTTCAAAGCTCTCCCCTCTATTGTTACAAGTGTTAAAGGGCTTACTTATCAAATTAATCACCTTTAAGCTTCCCCACCAGATATCCGTCCATTATAAGGTGTACCATATGATGCATTACACAAACAACAAGCGCTATCCCGTATTGGGGGAATAGAGAAACCTGCAAAATGACAGAAAGGGGAAGTGTCTTCTGCCCACCCATGAAAATTACACTCTCTCTTTTACCTTTGCCCAGCTTGAATAATACGGTAAAAAGACCTGCAGTAGCCAAAAGCATTCCATGGAAACCGAACACCAACAAAAAGACAATTCCAAATAATTCCACGCTGCCTAATATGGCATCTCTTGCCTGGGACATACCCATCCACACCATTACCAATATCAAACACTCGTTTGCCCTCGACAGTTTAGGGATAAATCGCTCAATAAAAGATTTTGTATAAAATTTTACCGTTAAACCTACGCAAAGTGGCAAAAGAACAAGAAATAAAAGTTTTATTATTATTGCCAGTTTGTCAATGAAAACAATAGCCGTTCCGCCAACCAGATTCAAAAGCGAAGACAGTATAAGCGGTATCGTGAAAACGGCAAGCCCATTAGCAAGTACGGTTATCACCAAGGCATGTGCCATGTTTCCACCCGCGGCCCCGGTCATAACAACACCGCTACTTAATGTTGACGGCATTACAGCCACCAGAAAAATTCCTATAACGATCCCGATATCCAATGGCGCCAGACCAATAAGTGCCGCTGTTGCCGGCGCAACAAAAAAAATTATTATCAGGGCAATAACTATACCCTTTATATCCATCAAGCCAGCTTTTATCTGCCGGATATTTAATCTCAAACCGGAAAGAAAGAATACCAGAACAATAACAGTGTCGGGTCCTCCATGCATTTTGAACCATCTGCCAATACCCGAAACAGTCTCGCTGGTATCAGCCAACGTGACGGCAAAGACAAGTAAAAGTCCTATAAGAAACCAATATTTCTTTATCAAACCAGGCAATATCGTATTTCCCTATGATATTGTGTTTCCGCAATTTACTGTTCTGACCCGGATGAAGAAGTCGGGTTTACCACACTCAAACTCAAAGAGTGGTTAGTAAATTTTACCGATAAGATTACGTGTCACCTTTTTAGAGGCGGTAACGATGCTGTCGACGACCTTTACTCCTTTCTTTACAGTTACTTTTTCCCAGAGAATGGATCGACTTATCTCCACCCCCTGTTCGAGACACGCTTTCTCACCGATGATTGCCCAATCCTTGAGCTTAACGGATCTGTGAATCTGAGACCTGGACGCTAATAAAAAGGATTCCTCCCCTAAAGCCTCTTTATTGGCAAGGATATAGTTCTCGATCGAACCGATATCCAGCCATCTGTGGCCGGTTGATATATAGGCTCTGACAGGCTTGTTTTTTCGCGTTAATTCTTCATAGCAATCGATAATACTAGAAAAGATACGCCCGGGAATGTAGTCTAAAAGTTTTGGATCAATAATATGAATGCCGGTGAACGCCAATCTCCCGGGACGGTTATTAACAGCGATATCGAGGATGTTCATCCGGCTGTCAATTTCAATCTGATTAAACGGCGGTTGATCGTGAAGTATCAGCGTAGCGAGATTTCCGTTTCGCCTGTGGTGTTCGCAGGCTTTTGATAAATCGATATTCGTGAGAATATCCGAATTTATTACGACAAACGGGTCCGTATCCCAGAAATCCTCCGTGTTTTTGATGCCGCCCCCCGTTCCCAGAATTTCCGGTTCAACCCGGACTTGAATGTTTACATCGAATGGTCTTCCGCCATCGAGATGTTTAACAATCTGCTGATGGTGGTGATGCGCGTTCACCACCATTTCACTGACATGGAATCCCTTAAGATAGTTTATCACCCTGTCAATCACAGGTTTGTTCCCTATCGGGACAAGAGCTTTCGGTTTGTCAACGCTCAGTGATTTTAACCGTGTTCCAAGGCCGGCCGCGAGAATCATTGCCTTCATGAAACGCCTTTCCTCATTTTAATTATTGGACACTGATTATACATAATCACAGGATACAGATGCAAAGGTCTTTCAGGAAAAACTCGTTGAAACAGCTGCGGCGGCGTGGAAACGTATCAAGGACGGGACATTGCTGATAAATTCTCGTCTTACAATAACCGCGGACTGCGATTGCATGCCCGGGCATAATCCTAAAATAGATGAAGACACAGGTTTCCTGGGTGGATACCATCCAGTAATCCTGGACAGAAAATCGATGGAATCTACAGGAGAAGAACCCTTCAGAAAGACACATCCTAATGTCCCATAGTAAAGACAAGTTGAGTATGCTGAAGAAATCGGTTTTATTTGAGGAAATACTATTCTATGTATTTTTAACGGAGAACACGCCGTCAAAACACTTCAGACATAAACCCTCCCTCGGAATCAAAAGGGCCGAAACAAATGCCTCAATAGTGTTATACTTAACTGAGTCCGCATCTATCTGCTTTGCTATCCATGCCTCCATCTTCTTCAGATCATCCATAGAGACAATATCCCCCGTTTTCATATAATGCCGGGCGACCAGCTCTTCATAAGAGCGGGTCGATATCCCATAATCGCAGGGGTACATAAGAGGGGGACAGGCAATACGTACATGCACTTCTTTGGCCCCCGCTTCCTTTAAATCCCTGACCTTATTTAAAATTTGAGTTCCCCGAACGATTGAGTCATCACACAGAACAATCTTTTTCCCTTTAACCGCATAGGGAAGCACCGACAGCTTACGCTTCGCCATCTTTTCGCGGGCAAGCTGCGTCGCCTGCATATAACTCCGATCGGCATAGCGATGATAGAGAAAAACTTCCTGATAATTAATCTTAGAGCGTTTGTGGTATCCGAGCGCGTGTCCTATTCCCGACATCGGAACGGGTGCAACGATATCAGCCGTCAAATCCCCTTCGTCGATATCTCTCTGGGCAAGATTTTCACCCAAATTGCTTCGAGCCTCCTGTACATAAACACCGTCTATAATGGAATCGATGCTCGCCGTATATGCCCACTCAAAAGCACAATGCGCGGTGCGTGGGGAATCTACCTGCCCCACGGAATGAAACCCGTTGTCGTCTATCAAGACTATCTCACCCGGACGCACATCCCGGAAAACCTCCATACCCAGATTATTGATGGCACGGGATTCGGAACTTACCGCGTGCCGTTCGGAATCCATGCCCAGAATAAGCGGTCGGACTCCATAAATGTCGCGGGCCGCATAGATTCCGTCTTTGGTTAAAACTACCAGTGAGTAAGAACCTTTGATCTTTTCTGCAAGCGCGCTAATGCCGCTGATAATATCGGTTTTTTCTATAATAATTTTGGAAATTATCTCTATATCGTAACCTTTGTAAAAAGACATCCCCTGACTCATCATATTTTTCATCAGGTCATCAGCGTTAATAACTTTACCGCTGAAAGCGACGGCAATCCCCCCAAGTCTGGTCTGCCACTTCATCGGCTGTCTTTCCCAGAGGCTCACATGCCCAATACCCCATTTGCCGTTCAAGCTTCTTAATTCTTCATCGGTAAAAGTATTAATAACCTTGCCGTGGTGAGTGACGTGATTTATTTCCTGACCGAAAGACGCTTCATCGTCATGTTCCTGTTCCCTAAGTTTAAGGAAATCAATCTGGGTTGCCCGATTAACATCAGGATCAAAAGTAGAAATCCCGCAATATTCCTGCCCGCGATGTTGAAGGAAATCAATCCCCCGGTATATATCGTAAACACACTCTCTTCTTGAATATATACCGAAAACACCACAGTTTTCCTGTACTAACTTCATGGACCAACTCTTCTCTTAGTTCAAATTTGCACGGTTCTTTTAAAAAACTTAAGGCTACCCCCAAAAGCCACAACACCATTGACCCGGAAGCGTTACGTACCTGCAGTATGTGGTGAGCTCTATTGCCGTTATGGCATTGCACAAGAACTTACTTTTTACAGATGAGGAAGTATAGTAAAATGACTCCCGTGTCAATGAGAAAGTATCCTTAATGAACCATATAAAAAACAGGAGATAAACCCTAATCGAGGCCATCACTGCTGTTCTATAAAAGAATCATCTTTAAATGCTTTAAATTTCTGACCATTTATGATAAAAACATGCAGGTATTAAGAAATCCGTTTTCATCAAAACGGCAGGCACTCATTGTTTATTTTCCTTATACTCAAAGACATTCGTCAGGAATTTGAGCATGATTAAGGGGCTTATACTATTTTCAACCGGTCTGGTCTTTTTTCTTTTCGGGATGGTTAAACTGAGCACCGAGATAAAGAGACTCTTCAATAACATCCGGATTCGTGAATATTTTAAATATTCAATCGGAAAACCGATATACGGGGTGATCACCGGTTTAACTTCAACTATTCTTTTTCAAAGCAGTACGGCAACCTCTGTTTTGACTGTCGGAATAGTCAGCGCCGGTTTGATCAGTTTTTACGACTCTCTGGGTATAATCCTGGGTGCTGATATAGGAACAACTTTCACGGTACAACTTGTGGTCTGGAAGTTTACCGATATTTCCCCGCTTTTTATAATCTTGAGTGGAATCCTGTGGTTTTCAGGAAAAGGAAAGTGGAGATCTATCGGTGAGACGTTGTTTTATTTTGGTCTGATATTTTTCGGCCTGAGTGTGGTAGGTGAGGCAACCGCTCCTTTGAAGAACAATCCAACCTTCGTTACTTTCTTTCAGGAAACAAAAAACCCGCTGCTCGGCATGAGTGTCGGTTTACTCTTCGCGGCAGTTGTTCATGCTTCAGCCATACCGATCAGCATTCTTGTCATCTTAGCTCAGCATGGATTGATAACCATTGATAATTCCCTCCCAATCATTTTCGGGGCAAATATCGGGACGGCAGTCACGGCTATACTGGTAGGTCTTGTCGCCAATACAAGCGGGAAGAGGAGCGCGCTTGCCCATTTACTTTTCAAATTCTTTGGAGCGATAATTTGTCTTTGTCTTTTGCCTGTTTTTATAAAGGTATTGAACGGCCTCTCTTCAAGCGTTGCCCAGCAGATCGCTCTCGGCCACGTTCTGTTCAATTTTATGATCGTCATCATCTTTATATTTATACTTAAGCCGTTCGCGTGGCTGATTGAAAAAATTCTGCCCGGCAAGGAAGAAGTTTTGCCGATATGGCCTATATTTCTCGATGAAAGATATTTACTAACAGTAGAAGAAGCTCTTGAATGCGTCAAAAAAGAGCTGCAGCGACAGATTTTTCTTGCTCAAAAAATGTTTTCTGAAAGTCTGTTCCTGATATCGAACTTCAACCCCGGGAGAAAAAGAAACATCCTTTATATGGAATTGATCGTTGATAATTTATACAATGAGATATCCGGATATCTGTGCAAAATTTCCAGCAGTCATTTTTCGACGGAGCAGTCACACAAGTTCTTTGCATACGCGGGAATGATTGGCGATATTGAAAGAATCGGCGATCACTGTGTAAATCTCGTTGAACTATCTGAACATAAACATAAAGTAAAAATACCCTTTTCTGAACCGGCAGAAAGCGAACTGCAAAAAATTCAAGCGTTAACGTTCAAAAATCTCGAAGAAGCAGTCTCGCTTATTGAGAAAAAGGACGAAAAAAAGATACGATCAATCTTAGACCGAGAGGATGAAATTGATATTAAAGTAAAAGAAGCCACTGAAAGACATCTGGAGAGATTTCACATGGGAATCTGCCAGGCCGCAGTTGGTCCTATTTTTCTCGAAATACTGTTAAATTTTGAAAGGATATCGGATCACTGCGAAAATGTCGCTGAATACATTCATAATTTGAAAGAATAACTGTGAAGCTCCCCGCGGAACAAATACCAACCGGACGATGAGGTAGCGCGATCATGGAAAAAAGAAAAGCAAAACGGCTCATTGAACAGATTATTCCTTCAATGATAGGGCTTCGGCGCGATATTCACACCAACCCCGAACCGGGATTCAAAGAATTTGAAACGGCCCAAAAAGTCCTGCAAAAACTGGAAGAGCTTCCGGATATTCATATCAGAAAAAATGTCGCCGAAACGGGAATAGTCGCCACATTGGGGAGGAACAAATCCGGCCCCTGTGTCGCCCTTCGCGCCGATATGGACTGCCTTCCGATACAGGAAGAGACGAATAAACCTTACGCCTCTCAGCGACCCGGATACATGCACGCGTGCGGACATGATGGTCACACTACCTGCCTGGTCGGTGCCGCCATTGTCCTGGCAAAAAATCATGATGAATTACAGGGGCCTGTAAAATTTATTTTTCAGCCCTCAGAAGAGTTCGATGCCGGTGCACAGCGAATGTGTCGTGAAGGGGCACTGGAAAATCCGAAGGTGGACGCGATCTTCGGCCTCCATTGTTACTCGGGAAGCGGACTTCAGCTTGGAGAAGTCGCCGTTTGTAAAGGAGCGGCAATGGCGGGAAGCGGAAATTTTAAAATCACAGTCCGCGGGAAAGGAGGACACGCGGCATATCCTCACATCTGTATTGATCCCATCTATGTCGGCATGCAAATAGGCAATGCTCTCCAATCTATTGTTTCCCGGTCAACAAATCCGCTCAAGAGCGCAGTCATAACCGTGGCAAAATTCAATGCCGGCACGGCGACAAACATTATTCCCAACCAAGCCGTCATGGAGGGAACATTCCGCGCCCTTTCACCAAAGGTACTCCACAGAACCGCCGGACAGATCAAAGAATTAGCAGAAAAAACGGCCAAAGCATTCGGAGCGGATGCAACCGTAACAATCGAAGAAGGTTATCCTGTACTCGTTAACGATGAGAAAAGTACGGCCATTTTTGAGAAAGTTTCAAAGGATATTTTAGGAGAAAAAAAGGTTAAGGCGAACCATTCCCCTCTGATGGGTTGTGAAGATTTCGCCTATTACACCGAGAAGATCCCCGGAACTTTCTGGTTCCTCGGTATCAGGCCTCCTGACGCTATAGACTATCCGCGCAACCATCACGCAAAGTTCGATTTTAACGATGACGCGCTCGCTATCGGCATAGAGACGCACTGTGAAATCGCGCGACGCTTCGCCTCACTCTGGCAGGCTTGATTTTTCTCTTATTAATATTTCATAAAAAGCGTTTGTTTTTTCAAACCCTAAGATTAATCTATCACCTCAAAAATAAAGGAGAATCTTCATGTTACGCTCCCGTAAATACCTTGTAACATACATAATAATTTTTATGTCAATGTTTGTCCTAATGAGAGAAGAGGGCTCGGGAAGAACAGAAAAATCTTTTATACAGACAGGGGGAGAACTATTTGAAGCGGTTCAGACAAAGGGTATTTTCCCCGATTCCAAAACATTTGTGGATTGTACTCCTGCCGGCAATCCGGATAAAATATTAAAAAAGTATAAAAAAGAAAAAGAGAATACGAATTTCGACCTTAAGAAATTCGTCATGGAAAACTTTAACCTGCCAAAAACAAAAGATGAAAAAGCGAATCTGCCAAAAGATTTGACTATGGAAAAATATATAACAAAACTGTGGAATTTTCTGGAAAGAAAACCTGATGAAGCATTACCAAACAGTACACTTATCGCTCTACCCAATCCCTATATAGTTCCCGGAGGACGTTTTAGCGAAATCTACTACTGGGACAGTTACTTTACCGCGGAAGGACTGGTTGTTTCAGGGAAAATTGATATGGTGGAAAATATGACAAAAAATTTCGCATATCTCATTGACACGGTTGGTCATATTCCCAACGGGAACAGAATATATTATGAGAGCCGCTCTCAACCTCCTTTCTTTTTTTCCATGGTAAATATTATTGCGGAAACTAAAGGAATAGAAGACGCTCTCCCCTATCTTCCCTTCGTGGAAAAAGAATATCAATACTGGATGGAAGGCACCAAGACACTTACAAAAAAATGTCCGGTGCACCTTAAAGTAGTAATGCTTGATGACGGAAGTATTTTAAACAGATACCGGGATTATAAAGATACCCCGAGAGAAGAATCATACAGAGAAGATATTGAACTCTGTAAAAAAGTAAATCCCGAAGACCCGAAAAAACTTTACAGAGACATAAGGTCCGCCGCAGAATCCGGCTGGGACTTTTCCAGCAGATGGTTTAAAGACAATAAAAATTTAAGCACCATAAGAACAACCGAAATCATCCCCGTTGATTTGAATTCGATACTTTATGGTATGGAAATGAAACTGGCGAAATGGAATGAAGTTTCAAGTAATAAAGAGCGTGCCAGGAAATACACAAAGGCGGCGGAAAAGAGAAGAAAAGCCATACAGAAATACTGCTGGGATAAAAAATCCGGCTTTTACTTCGATTACTGCTTTACGGAAAAAAAGAAGACAGACACATGGTCTCTTGCCGGAGCATATCCGTTATTTTTCAATATCGCAAATGAAAAGCAGGCAAAGAATGTCTCAAAAACACTTGAAGAAAAATTTCTTTTCCCCGGAGGCCTCGTTACAACTCTTTCGGAAAAGACAGGACAGCAATGGGATAAACCGAACGGATGGGCTCCCTTACAGTGGATAGCAATAAAAGGACTGAAAAATTACGGACATGAAAAAATTGCGGGAAAAATTGCGGGAAATTTCATAAACATAGCCCGAAACTTTTATGCACAGACAGGCAAAATGGTTGAAAAATACGATGTCTGTGACATTGAAAAATCCGCCGAAGGAGGAGAATACGAACTGCAGGAAGGTTTCGGGTGGACAAACGGCGTAATAATTAAATTAATCATAGGGAAAAACGATTCCCGAATTTAGTTCACGTTCTAAAGAAACAAAAGAACAACAGAATTGATTCCTAACATGTCGCCGGAGAAACGATGGGAAAACATTGACGCGTTTCCCGTGTCTCAGCTCTAACGTTAGGCGTAAAACATTGCAAGAAGAAAGGCTATTAAAAGGATTTTGCTATGATTAACACAGGACTTGACGGGAAAAATGTTATCGTTACCGGCGCCAACCACGGAATCGGTTCCGCTATTGCAATTGCATTTGCCCGGGAAGGTGCCAGGGTCTTAATCACATATCTACGTCAATCACCTGAACTGTATGGCGAAACTCAAGCTAACGTGGAACAGGCAATGGTTCCGGGACGCGCTTATTATTGTCGAGAAATCGGACAATCAGCAGAGCATGTAGTTAATGAAATAAGGTCTCTGAATGGCGAGTGTATGGAATGGGAAGCGGATTTGTCAGATCCCAACACTATTCCAAAACTATTTGACAAGGCTGAAGATCGATGGGGTGCGGTTCATGTTATCGTTAATAATGCTGCACTCGACACACCTGACACCTTTCTTCCTCAATCGGTGTTGGATAAAGACCCTGTCTTTGTCGAGGAGTACTATCTCAAACAGCTGACCGCCCACACTCATGATGCTCATTTTCACGTTAATTGTCGAGCAGTTGCGCTGATGATGTCAGAATATGCCAAACGCCATATCGCGCGCAAGGCTCAGTGGGGTCGGATTATCAATATCACAACGGATGGCGCCAGGTGCCACGCATCTAACGTTTCCTATGCTGCCAGTAAATTCGCAATTGAAAGTTATGCCCGTTCCGCCGCAACAGAACTTGGCCCTTATGGGATTACAGTTAATGTTATTTCACCGGGTGCTGTGCAAACCGGCTGGATTCCGGCTGAATTAGAAAAAGAAATTGCCGCCACATACCCGCTCCGGCGGATCGGAATGGCTGATGACATAGCGAAAGCGGTTATCTTTTTCGCGTCAGATCAGGCTGAGTGGATAACTGGACAGGTGCTGCAAGTAGGTGGTGGAAATCACATGTAAAAAAGATAGGTTATGGCAATTTAAAATGAACTCACAACAACCGCATTAACTCGGACTGGTAAATCCGCTGCTCTTCATTGCCAGCCCGGCAATCCTATATTTTATCCTCAGCACCTCGTCTTCAACTGTCGAGAATTCTTTCAGCCTCCTCTTTATCAACATCCATCAAGTATTGAATCCCGCTGACCTCTGCCGCCCTGCGTGTCAGCGCCGCCATATCATCTCGTGATATATAGTTGACAGCAAATTTCCGGCTACCGGCGAGGAACTGTGCCAAGCCCTGGGCAAGGCGCTCGTAGTATGTGTAAAGTCCGAGAGCACCAGTGGGAAGTTTTTCGAATACATCGTCTCCTAATTCCGTGCGCAGATGACTTGACGTCACAAATATATCGTCCCTCGAACTGCCAAAACGCTCTATGTACACCGGAATCTGGTTTTCATCAATTGTGCGTCCGATTGTTTTACCGACCATCGCCGCGGCTATAGGAGCTCTGGCCATTCCTATAAGTTTCACGAATGGAGAACCGAGAGCAAGTCCTTTGAAGATCTGATCTTCGAAGGTAAAACCGCCGGCCAGAGCCAGAGCAGGCACATTTTCACCCTTATCGGCAAGACGTTTGGCATATTGATATAGAAGCGAATGTAATTCAACTGGAGGCACACCCCACTCATTCATCATACGCCAAGGGCTCATACCGGTTCCGCCACCCGCACCGTCCACCGTTAAAAGGTCGAGTTTATATCTGGTAGCGAAAAGAATCGCCCTTGCCAGATCTGCCGGGCGATAGGCACCGGTTTTGAGGAATATGTATTTAGCGCCGGCAGCACGTAATTCTTCAATGCGTTTCGCGAATGATTCCTCGGTCACCATACCCACACGTGAATGCCGCTCAAACTCTTTGAAAGCCCCTCTTTCAAAAGCTTTAATTACTACCGGGTCTGTCGGATTCGGCAGCACTATATAGCCGCGCTCATGGAGCAGTTGCGCCTTTTTGAGATTACCGATTTTGACTTCTCCGCCGATATCCTTGGCACCCTGACCCCACTTGAGTTCCACACACTCAACATCAAGTTTTTCGAGCGCATATTCCTGCGCGCCAAGTCGGGTATCTTCAACATTCGCCTGTACAATGATTGCACCATAGCCGTCCTTCTGATAATCTTTATAGAGCTTGACACGCCGTTTGAGATCAACAGTATCAACCACCCGCCCATTCTTAAAAACAGCATCGGGGTCCATACCAACAACATTTTCGCCAATAGTCAGGCCGGTACCCGCCAAAGCGGAGCCAATAGCCAGACCTTCCCAGTTATTCTTGGCAATATTCGTAGAACCTATCCCGGGAATAATCCAAGGATAACGGAATTTTATGCCATCATCATGACCAAAGACAACTTCCATATTAACGGCGGGGAAGATAGCCTTGTCGCTGTCAGCCTCTATCCCCTGGGCGCCAACAGCGGTTCCCATTATATTAAAATGTGAATAGTCCACCGGGTAGGTTTTCTCACCGGCGGTTGTTATTACTCCGAACGGCTGCGGGTAAATTACTTCATGCCCCCTATAAGCACTCTTGCCTATTTCGCACATGCCTATGCAGCCATCCACGCAGGTAACGCACATACCTGAAGCTGGAACAACCGAGCCTTCCGTCCTGTTTTTAGTCAAAGTCGCCGCCGAAGCGTTTACCTTCGAAAACGTGATTGTCATTTTATTATGCTCCTTTTTGTTTTGTGTTAATCTTTCTTTATCTCACAAGCCACACAGGGATCCATGTAGCACATCATATCGTCAAACTGCTCTTTCTCGACGCATGGAGGGGTAAGATTCGCGCAGCCTCCGCAAATTGCTTTTTCCGGTTCGGTATAAGTACATCGAAGCTCACAGGCCGGACATATATACATACAACCTCCACACAGCCGGCAAACATCCGATTGAACGTCAAACGGCGTGCCGATACTTCTATTCCCGCCGCGATTTCTAAAACCTATGGCTTTCGCCATCATTTGCTCTTCGCACATACGTACGCAAAGCCCGCAGAGGATGCAATCTTCGTACTCCTGTTTGAAACGTTGCCGGCGAATACCATGTTCCGAAGCAAGGTCCTGGATTGTTTTGGACTGCGGACAGGAAGCGAGCAGCAGTTCCAGAATCATTCTGCGTGCCCTGAGGACCCGAGATGACGCTGTCCGTACTTTAAGCCCCTCCTCGGCCGGATACGTGCATGAAGAAACCAATTTCGCTCTCGGTCCTTCTCCAATCTCCACCACGCACAACCGACAGGCACCATAAGGCGACAAACCTTCCATGTGACACAGCGTGGGAATCGGAAATCCCAAAAACCTGGCCACTTCGAGAATGGTGGTGCCTTCCTCAACCGTAACATTCAGCCCATTTACAGTAAGATTAATCATTATTATCCTTTCAAAAAGCTATACAACATCCACAGCTTCAAACTTGCACACACCCTTGCATGCCCCACATTTAATGCATTTGTTAGCATCGATAACATGCCGTTGTTTCTTTTCTCCTGAAATTGCCCCCTCCGGACAGGCTTTGATACAAACCTGACACCCCACACAGTTTTCATTAATCGAATAAGTAATCAGTCCCTTACACACTCCGGCAGGGCAATGCTTGTTTTCAATATGTTCTATGTATTCATCCGCAAAATATCGCAGAGTGGAGAGCACAGGATTCGACGCGGTTTGTCCCAACCCGCACATTGTCGTATCCTTAACCACTTCGGCTAATTCTTTGAGGAGATCCATATGCTCAAGGGTTCCGTTGCCGTTTGAAATATCATCGAGAATCTCATACATCCTCTGGGTGCCTTTGCGACATGTAAAACATTTGCCGCAGGACTCGTCTTTGAGAAAATTCATAAAATATTTGGCGACGTCAACCATGCAGGTATTTTCATCCATTACAATCATACCGCCGGAGCCCATAATTGATCCCACTTCCGCCAAACTTTCGTAGTCAACAGAAACGTCGAACATATTCGCGGGAATACAGCCACCGGACGGGCCGCCTGTCTGAACCGCTTTAAGTTTCGTCTTGCCCGCGGCTCCACCACCAATGTCATTGACTATCTCTCTTACGGTTATACCCATCGGTACCTCAACAAGACCGGTATTTTGGATTTTGCCGACCAAGCTGAATATCTTCGTCCCCGTATTATTCTCAGTCCCGACCTTCGCGAATTTATCCGCGCCTGATTTAAAGATTAAAGGGATATTTGCCCAGGTCTCAACGTTGTTAATTACGGTTGGTTTGCCCTCAACACCCCTTTGAACAGGAAAAGGCGGCCTTTGACGCGGTTCACCTAATTTTCCTTCAATAGACCGTATCAGCGCCGTTTCTTCACCGCACACAAACGCACCGGCACCTATGACAATTTGTATGTCAAATGAAAAACCGGTCCCAAGTATATTGTCACCAAGAAGGCCCAGCTCTTGGGCCTGTTTTAAGGCTATCTTCAGATGCTTAACGGCGAGAGGATATTCATTTCGAACATAGACTATGCCTTCGGTTGCACCGGTACCATAAGCACCAATTATCATTCCCTCGATAATACTGTGAGGATTGCCCTCAAGCACGCTACGGTCCATATATGCGCCAGGGTCACCTTCATCAGCATTGCAGACTAAAAATTTACCCTGGTCACTGGGTTGTTTCGCCAGCATCTCCCATTTCAGCCCGGCGGGAAATCCGGCACCTCCGCGTCCGCGCAATCCCGAACGTTTAACCTGCTGTACTATCCAGTCGGCATTTTGCTTCGAAAATACTTCCTCCAGAACACTGTACCCTCCCTGAGCTATGTAATCGTATATCCTGATCGGGTCTATCTTTTCATTGAGACCTAAAATGCTGCGTTGCTGATACTTAAAGAAAGGAATATCGTCACGATTGTAATATTTTTCGCCCGTATCTGGATTCCGATAGAGAAGGTCTTCGACGTATTTACCCGAAAGCAGCGCCTCGATAATTCTTGGAATATCATCGAGCCCGACTTGTACGTAGAATGCCTTTTGCGGCTCGGTGAGAATAAAAGGGCCCATCTCACAGAATCCATGGCATCCGGTAATCCTCAGCGCCACTTTGTCAACCAGTCGATTTTCTATTATGTATTTCTTTACGAGTCGAATGATGCCGTTTGAACCGCTTGCTTGACACGCTGTTCCGGCACAAATCACCAAGCGCGGCTTGTTTTCATCCAATGTTTCAAAAAGTATACTGCGTAATTCTTTCAGATCATCTGCGGAAGAGAGTTGTAGCTTTTCCGTGTCTTTCACAAACGATTTTTCCACATTACCATTCTCGTTCATTTGTTTCATAACCTAACCCAAATCCAACATCCGGTTTTTGCATCCCCGTCTTGCACAAATTTTTATTATCCCGCCACCCTCAACTGGCATCGGTATCATCGGTGCTTCGCATTCTGGACAAGATGAATTGCCTGGAATTTCCGAATTACAATGAGGACAAACAAAACTGACAATCATATCTTCTGGGATTGCATACTCAGTCCAAACATCGTAAAAACCATAAAGACTTGACATTCTCATCCAACCCTGCGTGTGATCCATAGCAACGTTTATCTTGAGTGACGGATAGCCGCCAATGATAAAAGCCTCATCCTTGAAACTCTTGTCGCAATGAGGACATTTTACGTCGACAGGAAATATCCGCTCGTCTTTTTCTATATCAAGCTTTTCAAATCCTCTTCGTCCTTGATCTAACAATTTTTTTACTTTCGATCTTTCTACTTTTGAAAAGTAATGACCATCAATAACAGCCACCGGGCCAAGAGCGCAGGCACCTAAACAATTTACCGTTTCCAGTGTAAATTCCCCATCTTTTGTTGTCTGACCAGCCTTAATACCGAGTTGTTGCTCAAATTCCTCTACAATCCCTTGTGCCCCCCGGACGTGGCAAGCAGTGCCGAGACACACACAAATAAGATGTTTACCTTTAGGCTTCAAGCTGAAAAACCTGTAAAATGTCGCGACCCCGTATATATCAACCAAGGAACGGCCGGTTTTTTCGCTCACTATCCTAAGCGCCACTTCAGGAAGATAACCGTATTTACTTTGTATTTCTTCAAGAATAGCGACAAGACCGCCTCTGTTCTGGTGGTACTTTTCCAGGATTGTTAAAATATTCTTCGAATCTATAATTCCTTCCGCATAGTTATTATTTTTGTTTAAGATAGCAGTGTCTTGTTCCATTTTATTCGTACTCCTCGCAATGCCAGACACCACCTTCAGGTTTTGGAAAACCACAGGTTTCTCGATTTTCGCAGTTGCAGCAAAGTCCCATAGATTTTAATGACTCTTTTTCAGCATCGAATAAAAAAGGTGCTGGCGTGATTTGTTCGCCGGTCTCTACTGAAGGGGAGTTGTCGATTTCAAACTCTTCGCAATACAGGACCGGTTGGTTAGGCAACTGTTTAAACATACAATCTGAGGCATGTTTGCATGTTATACAAAGTCCAAGGTTTCTTAAGTTTTCTGACATTACCGGCTCCTTTACTTTTTTTGTGAGTACCTGACGTTAGGCAAAAAGCATACCACCTATTGAACAACAGAAATTCAACGCGGCTGACGCTTGGCTTGAAAGGGAATCAACGAGAGGATATTATCCCTAAATTGAAGAGATTTGACGAATTTGGGTAATTTTTCTTTTTCACCGGACTGGGGTGTTTATTACGCAATCGTGCCCGGTAAAAGGCAATTTAAAAGCGGGGAGATTTGTTCCGCCGGAGAGAAATTTCCCGGTGGTGAGAGGTGAGCTTTCAGGGCGAAGACTGGTCGGCCTTTTTGAGCTTTTCACGGAGGGTCTTGCGGTCTATGCCGAGGATTTCCGCGGCTCGGGTTTTATTACCGTCCATACTCACCAAAACATTTTTAATGTATTCGTTTTCCACTTCCGCGAGGGTTCGGGTAAATCCCGTTTTCCGAAGGGCTGAAAAACGCATAAGAGAAGGTAAATCGGGAACGTCTATTAGATCACCATCGGTCATCACAATAAGGCGCTGGATCATATTCTCTAATTCTCTAATATTTCCCGGCCAATTATAGTTTCGAAGACTTTGCAGGGCATTATCAGAAAAACGAAGTGGTGACCTGCCCAATTCAGCCGCGAACCGGGCCGCAAAATGATGTACCAATAATATGATATCGTCACCTCTCTCTCTTAACGGAGGGATAGCTATGTTAATAACATTGAGGCGGTAAAACAAGTCTTCCCGAAAAAGTCCTTTTTTCACTAAATCAGGCAGATCTTTGTTTGTCGCAGCCAAAATTCTTACATCTACTTTTCGTTCTCGGTCGGAACCAACCATGCAAATTCGTTTATCCTGAAGTACGCGAAGAAGCTTCACCTGCATGGACAGACTCATTTCGCTGATTTCATCGAGAAAGATCGTGCCTCCGTCGGCAGTATGAAAGAATCCAGCTCTCGATTCGGTTGCCCCGGTAAATGCTCCCTTTAGATGCCCGAACAATTCGCTCTCAAGCAGGCCTTCGGGAATACCTCCACAGTTGACCGGCACAAACGGCAAAGAGGCTCGTTTGCTGCCGTAGTGAATTGCCCTTGCTACAAGCTCCTTGCCTGTACCGCTTTCCCCCGTGATGAGAACCGTGGCCGAAGAGGATGAGGCCTTGCTTATGGCTATGGAAATCTTATCCATTGCCTTGGAGGTACCAATAAGGCCTTTATGCGCAGAAATCATTTGTTTAAATACAGAATCTCCAATCCTGCGCAACCTCCCTTTATCAAGCACACGTTGAACAGCGGACAGAAGCTCAATATCAGTAAATGGTTTGGGTAAAAACTCTTCAGCGCCGGCCTTGACCGCCTCGACCGCTCCTTCTATTGAAGGATAGCCGGTAATCATCATTACTTCAATTTTTTTAAAGTTTTCTCTGATATGCATCACCAGATCGAGACCGCCAATTTTGGGCATTTTGAGGTCAGTAATGACCAGATCTAATTGTGTTGTCCCAAGAGTCGCGATGGCCTCTGATACGTCGGATGCGGTGAATGTCTGATAGCCCGCTGCTGTCAGATTTCGCTGTAAAACCTCCAGTGTGTTCACAGAATCATCCACTATTAAAATACGTTCTTTCCTGCTAGAAGACGTCATATTAAATACTTTCCTCCGTGTCTTCCGGCTCTGCCATCGGCAATTGAATCTCGAACCGAGCACCAAAGCCGGGTTTGCTCTTAACATTAATCGAACCCCCATTGGCGGTAACAATCCCATATACTACAGGCAGACCCAAACCCGTTCCCTGGCCAAGTTCCTTTGTCGTGAAGAATGGAATGAATATTTTATCGAGGACATCCTCGCTCATGCCGGTCCCGTTATCTTTCACAATCAGATAAACGCTGCGGTCGTGAAATTGTGTCTGAACTATAATCCTGCCTGTTCCCGGCATTGACTGCAGGGCATTGGTCACCAAATTAGCCAGGACCTGGTTCAATTGCGATGGATCAGCTGTGACTTCCGGTAGGTTCGGGGAAAGCAGACGAACAAGTTCTATCCCCTCCTTGCTGCACCGGGATTCGAAAAAATACAGGCCGTCTTCCACCACTTGATTGAGGTTGGCCATTGTCTTCTGCGGGTGTGCCTGCTTTGCCAACACCAGGAGCTTCCGGATAATCTCCCTTGCGTCCAAAGAAGCGGTTTCGC
>CAZZBF010000001.1:49592-95018 GCA_964652795.1 uncultured Syntrophales bacterium
GATTTTTTGAATGTCCTGCCCGGCTGAAACCGGAATCCCGGGACACTTCTGTGCCAATTGGGCAAATCCAAGAATATTCCCCAGAGGTTCATTGAGCTCGTGGGCTACACCCGCCGCAAGCATCCCGATGGTAGCCAGCCGGTCGGCATGTCTCAGTTGATCGTGGAGGTTTGTTCGATCCTTCTCTGCCTGCTTGCGTTCGATAATAAGTGCCACCTGCCCGGCCACTGCATCAATCAGTTTACGTTCTTCCTTGAGAAATGGACCCTCATCAAGATCGGGTCTCTCCTCTACATAAACCAGCTCAACAGTACCTCTCTGCACACCATCCACAATTATCTCAGCCGTCTGTCTTTGGCGGCTATTACGGAAGCCGTGGGTCGTGTAAGAAGTTTCATCTACGGTTATTCTCGCGAAAGCGATTTCTGGATACTGCCATGCGGGTGGGATAAGTTCTACTATTTGTTGAAGAATTTCTTCTAAGGATATGCCAAACTGTCCGGCTATCTGAGAAATCCCGTAAAGACATGTTAGCTCTTTGACTCGTTCACGTAACGCCACTTCGGTGGATTGTGATAATTGGTTGTCTACCATCGGCATCCTAATAATAAGAAAAATTCTCTTATGAACATCAACTCGTGAAAATTCTCAAAGAATGTAATTTGTCACGATACAATATTGCTATAACAATAAACTCCAGCTCTTACCTAACCCAGTATCACACAAAAAATCGGGCAAAATCAGTAACGGTAAAAGGTCACCATTACAGATTCTCAGTCTTAATCATTTAAAGAATCCAAGATTATTAATATAAAATTTCCAGGAATTTTCTTGCACTTTTAATGAAGTTTGTCAATGGTTTTAAAGAATTGAAATAAAATTTAAAGATATCTCGCCGAAAGTGATTTAGCAGTTACACGAATTCAGGAAATCGACAACTGATTTTTGATACAATAAAGTTATATGCAATTTTCGATTTAAAAATGTTGTTACAATATAACGTACCTATCCTCAATGTTAGAACTTTTAATCCTTTGTTGACACACAAGGGGAACTTTCTTATACTTTACCGGTAAATAAACAAGTTCGTAACCATATCAATGTAAGGTATATTATCGGAAAGGATAACAATAAATATGTTGGAAGGTACTGCCGCATATGTGGCTGTTATCGTCATTTTTGGTGTCATTTTTTTCATTTTTCTAAAAGTGCGGAAAATAATGAAAAAGATGGCTCAAGACGAAGAGGACAGGAGAAAAGCTATGCTTGATCTTGTCGAGTGGGGAAATTTTGATGATATTGATGAGAACGGTAAAACTTTATTAATGAGAGCCATTGAAGAAGGATTCGATGACGTTACAAGCAGAATACTCGAGAAAAATCCGAAAGTCAATAAAACTACGCCAAGCGGGGCCACAGCTCTCCATTATGCAGCCGCATACGGAAACAATCGAATTGTTGAAAAACTCCTTGAATTAAACGCCGATCCCGACCCAAAAGATAATCAGGGACGGAGTCCTCTGTGGGCTGCCGCACAACTGGGTCATTCACAAGTAGTTGAACTTCTTATAAAAAACGGAGCGTACATTGATCAAAAGGAAGACGTAGAGGGTATGACTCCGCTCATGGGAGCTGCCATAAACGGACGGAGCAGAGTTGTAGAAACACTCCTCAATCATGCGGCAGATGCGCATCTTACCTCTAACAAAGGTTGGACGGCCTGCAAATATGCCCAGGAGAACGTGGGAAGAAACATGGGACCGTATGAAAAACAAAATGCAGAGTTGAAAAAAATGGTTATATTGCTTGAAAGAGTGGAACAGGGTTTGCCGCTCAGGTCTGCTTCAGCTAACAAGAAAAAATATATGGACGAAGCAGCTTATGACGGTGATAATGAAGACGATTAATCATCGAAATTGATATAAGCAAATGACAAGAAAAGTCCTCGCATTACTCATAACATTTCAATGTACGTTCATTATTGCCGCAGCCTGTGTTGCAGTTAGTAAAGTCCCCCCTGATTTTTCGCTTCAGTATACATCGGGACCGGTACACGCAGACAGAGACAGCCATAAATTCATCCGGATTTACCCGTCAGAAAAGAGAACTTCCGAATTCAGGCTGATCAGCGGAGTCTGGCACGAGTCCTTCAGCATGATCGATAGCCGCCGAAAAAGAGATGAACAAATCCTGAATAATATTACCTTAACAAGAGAAGAACTTCTGCCATTTTACAAGGTTGTTGTTCAATCCAGATTTTGGAGATTAAGGGACAAATATTTTAACCGTGACATTCTTGATGGTGATTATCAGCGTTTGACAATTCAAGTAGGAACAAAATCTAAGACTGTTGTGTTGATTAACTCTTCGCCGGACAGGGTTAAAAAGATTGTTGCGGCACTAAATCGATTGTTTAGCGCCACAATAAAAAAGCAGAATTAAAAAGCCGGCCCCAAAGGGGGGCCGGCTTTGATTTAACTCCCGAAAGGAGATGAAATTAAAAATAAATCTTTCAATTAACCCGTCTATTAACGTCAATTAACCATTGGTATAGATCAAAAGCCCGCTGGGTGGCGACATGGTCAATACCATTTCTCCTCATTGAATCCTGATAGCGCTGATATACTTCGCTAATCAATTCTGATAACACATCCTTCTTCATTTTTCCCGTTATAACTTCTCCATCTGGAGGAAGAGAACCGCCTGATTGTACATATTCCTGTTTGATCTGATTGTACATTTCAGACAGCAGCAAGTATCTTTCAAAAGCTTGTCCAACCGGATGATCATTGCCAAAACCACCAGATTGCGAGCCGCCATATTGCTTGTAAAGGTTTTGATAATTATGATATGTTTCTGCGTATAATTGCTTCAAAACAAGCATCTTTTTCTGTGCATTGCTCAGTTCGAATGTTGCAACTGTTCCACCGGGAGATGCTCTTGTATTTCTACCGCTTTCTTTATTATAAAGAGCTCGCACCTCATTGTGCGAAATTGCCCGGTTGTAAATACGGACATCGTCTAATTTGCCCTTAAAATGATGTGTGTTCCCGCTTTCTCCGCTACCGATATAAGTTATTTTCCCGTTGGGTAACTGCTCCGCCATGTTCTCATTTAAGGTAGTAAGTAAATTCCCGTTAACATAAACAGATGTTTTCAACCGGCTACCTTCTTTTTTCCCAACAATTGCATAATGATACCATCTGTCCGTCTTGAATTTAAATTCTCCGTATGCACGATCCAGATGTCTACCCATATCCCAGAAGGGAATAAGACCGGGATCTACCATCATCCTGTAATCACAGAAATTGCCGACACTCATCACACCATTGTATCCATTATATCCGGAAGAAATATAAATCCATGCACTCATCGTAAATGCATTTGTATTTGAAAAATTGAATCCTCCGGCAGGCTGCGGTGCTGTTATAACCGTCTTCCCATCCAGTTCAACCGCTGAATTGATAACACCGTTGACAAATCTGGCTACCCCTCTGGGCGTACCATTATTTCCATTGCCTGAGTGGTCTTGAAAGTCACCGTCAAAAGGATAGTAAGCGACAAGCCCTATATTATTACCTTTAATAGTGAGAGGTTCCGAAGGTGTAAGAACGGTGCCGGGTTTGTCCGGTGCGCCGCAGACGACCAGATTTGCCCTGCAGGCTACAGGGTCATATTTTTCGTGAGCGCCATTGATTGAAACATTGATATGTGTGCAGTTTTTGTCTTTCCTGCAAGGAGCGATGTACTGGCCTACAGGAAACTCCGTTTTGGGTCCCTTGTATATCGTCCGCCAGTAGCCACCCTGGTAGCGAGCGTGTAAAGTTACGTACGTAAGCCTTCCGGAAACTGCCTCCACTCGAAGGATATCATCGTCACGCAGAGAGTCGAGTCTGATGGCGGCATAGTTACCCCCAAGTTTCTTTGTGCGGCGGTCACCACTACCGTCGGTATAAACCTGGGACAGAGTACGACAGCCGGATTGTCCGACTTTCGATCCGGAGATTCCCGGTGGTGTCATAAAACTGCTCGGCTTTTCTTGCGCATAACCGCTGCGTGTCCAAATCAGGTCACCCATGTTACCACGGGAATCACACCAGGTGCCGGTGAATTTATTCGGGTTAACCATTACAGCACTTATAATTGAATAATATTTAAAGCCGCTTCCAAGAGGATGTTTTTGAACAACGTAAATCAGATTTTTCTGTTTGGAAAAACCCTGACCCTCAAAAATACTGGGGTTTCCTTCAGTGTCACCGATATATTTCCCGAAGAATTTGTCCCCTTGACGTGTAAAATTGACTTTATTGGACAGTATTTTTCCGCTAATAACTCCGTCAATTTTGAAATCACACGTTTTTTCCCAGACACCTTCAAGATAATACCTGTCAACATATTGAGCAAATGATATCGAGCTGGCTAAAAATAGAAAAATTACGGCTATGATATATTTTCTCATGATTTGTTTCCTTTCCTGGCTAATGATTGTTTTAATAACGATAAGAATCATTATCAAACATCATAAGACATAAAATACTTTTCAGGTTTGTGTCTCGTGTTTAATTACTATTGGAATAAGTACCTTCCGAGAATTAAGATTTTACCTCTTTAACCAACCTGATTTACATGAAACAATTAGCAACAAGTATTTACTATATTCTTAATACACACTTTGGTAATTGTTGTCAATTTTTTGAACTTCCGGACATTACAAACAACTTGCACGTCACCTCGTCTTCAAAACTCGATGAAATAATCCGGAATTCGCCGATTACTTTCGATGAATTTTCATGGGAACCGATTCACAGACAGGCATCGTAATCTCCAATTCTGACAATTCTGAGATTATCACCAGCATCGTCAGGCAACCACTCCAGCTTATAATGTTTCTGTGCTTCCTCTTTGGAAATATACTCTTCGGCGACCGGCATATCGGCCGTAACAACATCATTAACCCGCTTTTCGATTTTCTTAGCGGGGAGTTTCACTTTTTCCTCGAAGAGTTATTTTACTCGATTGGCGACCTATATAAGGTACTACGCTTATCAGCACTTCAAATCAGTGGAAGGTACTCTAAAGATTGACCATCACGTGAAAAGTTTTCTCCCCGCGGTCGAAATGACAAAAGGGAACGATCGAAATGACGGAACACGAACTTGTGAAATTTAAAACCGGTATCGTGTCCGCTGTGTTCCTTGAACTTCGATACTCATTCATAAATGCCTCCTGAAGAATTCTTTACCCAATTACGGAAAGTGGACACTTTTTAGACTGAGCAGACTCAATATATTTGGTTTGTTTAATAAGGATTCAGATTAGTTGCTAACCTTTTGACCATGCTCTATGCCCACGCGAGTCTTTGTTGAGCTCCTAATTTTTTGAAAAGTGAAGAAATAAATTTCATTGATAACTATTTGGAATGATACATGTTTGTCAATATGATTGTCTTCTTGATTAGAGGAAAAAACAAAGAAAGGGGATAATTCCGTTCCATAAATTGCATACAGGAAATCAATATCATAATTTCTTTACCAATTTTAAAAGTGTATAGATCTGTTTAATACGCTCAACTGTGCTGACAAATCAAAGAATGTAAATATCTTGCTGCTATCAACGACTCCGGCAAAACAAATTGGTCTATTACAAATAACGCTGCTATTTTGCCGGCTGGGCGATTTTATATCTTATCCTTAGCACCCCGTCTTCAAAACTTGATGAAATAATCCGGAATTCGCCGATTTCTTTTGATGAATTCACATGAGAACCAATGCACGGGCAGGCATCATAATCTCCGATTCTTATAATTCTCAGGTTATCACCAGCATCGTCAGGCAACCGCTCCAGCTTATAATGTTTCTGTGCTTCCTCTTTGGAAATATACTCTTCGGCGACCGGCATATCGGCCGTAACAACATCATTAACCCGCTTTTCGATTTCCCTGATTTCCTTTTCAGATAAAGGCCGATCGAAGTGGTAATCGCATTTCGATTTTTTCTTTTCTATATGGGCGCTGAAACAGCGGCCGCAGTCGAACATCCTGATCATCGTCTGATTGAGAAGATGCTCCGCCGAGTGCATTCTTGATTTTTGGTCAATTTCCTTCTTCATAACTATATTATTACCTCGTTTATAGGGTGATTGATGTATCATAAATGTAATTTGTACTTGACACAACCGTCTTTTTCATTTTTATCTCTAAAGCGCAATTTTTTATTTTCCAATGAGGAGTCGGGTGAAAATCAAGCCATGAAACTGACCGGAATCAAATACGTTATCTTCGATGTAAACGGTGTCTTAATCGATTCAAATCTGACAAACGCGAAAGCAATGGCCGAGGCGTTTACCGACGATTATGATTTACAGCAGAAAATCGCCCAATTTTATCTTACGCTTACCGGAATAGACCGTGGAAGCAAGATTCGCCGGATTCAGGAAGAAGTGATCGGTCGCCCCTTCAGGGAAGGCGAGTTTGAGCTTCGCTGGGAAGGGTTTAAAACAATTGGAGGGGCAAGTATGCTCAAAGTCCCCCTGATGCCCGGATGCAAAGAGGTCCTCGATGAATTAGGAAAACGCAACATTGTTAGGATCGCTCTTTCGAACACGCCATTAAAAGAACTGAGAAGATGCCTTTCTGCTCAGAAAATTATTAGAAATCTTGAGGTTATCCGAGGGGGCGGAGACTGGCCCAAGGCGGAATCTCTTACCCGTCTTCTTGAGGAATTTCAGTACAACCCCGACGAATGCCTCTTTATCGGTGACGGGAAGGGAGACCTCACGGCGGCAAAACACACGGGAGTTTCCTTTGTCGCGATTGATCCTGATACCGGGGAATTTGACGGTGAAACGGGTTTCGACGGACCCTACACCAATTTAGCCCATTTCGGAAGAGTGATCTTCGGCATACAATACACGGACGAATAAAACTTAACCGCCATCAGCTACTTTTTTTCTGTTTTTTCCGGCCGGGTCACATTCCCTGTCATGACATACTCGTGAATGCTCGCGGCGGCGGTTTTTCCGGCGCCCATCGCGGAGATTACCGTGGCGGCGCCCGTTACGATATCACCGCCGGCGAAGACGCCTTTTTTGGAAGTTTCGAGCGTGTCCGGATCACACTCCAGCGTGCCCCAGCGGGTAGTCTTCAGATCCGGCGTGGTCATAGGAATAAGCGGATTCGGAAGGTTGCCGAGCGCGGGGATAACCGTGTCACATTCAATGATAAACTCGCTGCCCTCGACGGGTACCGGCCTGCGGCGACCGGAATCGTCCGGCTCACCGAGTTCCATCTTTACGCACTCAACGGCTTTTACCCTGCCCTCTTCGTCGCCGATGATCCGTACAGGATTTGTGAGGAGTTTAAATTCAATACCTTCTTCCTCGGCGTGGTGGATTTCCTCATCACGTGCCGGCATCTCCTCGCGGCTTCGCCTGTAAACTATCACAGATTCAGCCCCGAGCCTGATGGCGGTCCGGGCCGAGTCCATCGCCACGTTGCCGCCTCCTATGGTAACGGTTCTCCGGCTCCTGATAGGCGCGGTTCCGTACTCGGGAAACCTGAATGCCTTCATCAGGTTCGATCTTGTGAGGTACTCGTTTGCCGAATAGACACCGACGAGGTTTTCGCCGGGGATACCCATGAACATGGGAAGTCCGGCGCCGGTAGCTATAAATACGGAATCGTAACCATTTTGAAGAAGTTCCTCCACGGTGCGCGCTTTGCCGACTACATAATCCGTAATTATCTCAACGCCGAGCCTTTTAAGGTAGTCGATCTCATACTTGACGATTTCCTTGGGCAGGCGGAATTCGGGGATGCCGTATACCAGAACCCCTCCCGTTTCGTGAAGCGCTTCAAAGACTGTGACGCCATGCCCTAATTTAATAAGATCGCCGGCAACGGTGAGTCCCGCGGGCCCCGCTCCGATTATAGCCACCTTTTTGCCCGTCGGTTCGGCGATTTCAGGCATTTCAGACTTACCGTTTCTCCGTTCATAATCGGCGGCAAACCGCTCAAGGCGTCCAATAGCCACCGGTTCACCCTTTTTACCGAGGACGCATTTAATCTCGCACTGAGTTTCCTGGGGGCATACACGGCCGGTAACCGCGGGCAGGGCATTCTGTTCTTTCAGCTTCCACGCCGCCTCAATAAATTTGCCTTCCTCGATGAGTTTGATGAAACCCGGGATATCTATGTTCACAGGACACCCCGTTACGCAAAGAGGTTTCTTGCATTTGATACAGCGCTTTGCTTCCATCACGGCAAGCTCTTCAGTGAAACCGTACGGCACTTCCTCAAAATTGTGCTTTCGTCTTTTCGGGTCCTGTTCAGGCATTTTCTGCCTGGGAATTTTCTGTCTTTCCTTGGGATCCATATCAATTCCTGATCTTTCTTTTAGCGGTCATATATCCGAGTGCCGGCAGTTATACATTTTGAAAGGCTCCTGGGACAGGGCCTCGACTTCTTCCTTTTTAAACGCGGCCTGCCTCTGCATGAGTTCAATCCAGTTAATCTTCAGTCCGTCCAGAAACGGACCATCCACACACGCGAATTTCGTATCCTCCCCGACACTGACACGGCATACCCCGCACATCCCCGTACCGTCAAGCATCAGAGAGTTCATAGCGGTTTGAGTCGGGATATTGTGCTCCCTGGCGACTTCGGAAACGAGCATCATCATAAACGTACACCCGATTATATACGACTGGTCTATCTTTTCACCTCTTTCAACCAGCATCGAAATTACCTCCTGCACGCCACCCTTGATTCCCGTGGAACCGTCTTTTGTAACGATAATCAATTCATCGCAGTTCCGGGAAAGTTTCTCCTCCCAGTGGAGCAGGTAATGGCTCGATGCCTCCTCTATGCAGATAACCCTGTTGCCGGCTTCTTTCATGGCACGGGCAATCGGCAGCATCGCGCCGACACCGTAACAGCCTCCGGCACAGACAACAGTGCCGTATTTTTTAACTTCGACAGGGGTTCCGAGCGGCCCGGCAAGGTGAGCGAGATATTCGCCGGCGTGTGTGTTCGCCATCTCGCGGCTTGACCTGCCGACCTCATGAATTACCATCGTAACGGTACCCTCTTTACGGTTAAAATCCGATATGGTGTAAGGAATACGCTCGGATTTCTCGTTCACCATCGCTATAACAAACTGTCCGGGCTGACACTTTTCCGCGATCACCGGCGCGTCTACCGTTATCATATGGGTATTCGGCACAATCTCCGCCTTTTCAACAATTTTAAACGGCCTTTCTTCCGCGGGCTCGTCATCTGTTAATTTTTCAGCGGTTTCCTCGAGAGTAAGGCTCCTAAGCGCGCGTACAATATCAGCAAGTTTGTGTCCCCTGTAAAAACGGGGCAGGGCGGCAACGTCATCGAGGGGTGACGGATCGGGTGGTGCCGGTACATCGTAAACCACGCCCTTTTTAATTAATTCTTCATTGATATCGGCGGTGGATTCGAAATCGAAACTCGAAGCACCCATTTTTTGAGCGATATCGCAGACAATCTTCCAATCAGGAAACAGACTGTAAGGAGGAGTACCCGCGGCGGTCAGTGTTTTAATCTCCCCGGATGAGTTGAGAAACGTGCCGTCAGTTTCGGCAAGCGCCGCCGCCGCGATCACAACATCTGCCGCTTTTTCGGTTTCGGAGGGAAACATGTCTGCAACGATAATCGTTTCAAGCCTTTGGAGCACGGCCGGTTCGAGATAATTGCCGGTAGAGTAGAGAGCTTTGACTGTTCCTTTTTCCATTGCTTCGGCCACCGGACCGGGTTCTATCACAAGAGTTTCACAGCGGGATGAGGCCACGGCAAAGTTGTCGGATTTCATGACTTCCTTAGCAAATTTTTTCAGCAGATAAATTTCCTCGCGGGTGGCCGACGAATTGGCAATAAGGGCAAACTGTTCTCCCGAATAGGTCCCGAGTTTTTCCGCGGCCATGGCAACCGCATCCTTATATCCCGCTTTTATCAGGCCGTCTTCGATACGCACCTGGTGTGAAACCATTCTCAAAGGGTTGTCCAAAAGCTGCGGCAGCACGAACCGCCCCACCGCGCAGATACGATCGTCTCTCGTAAATCCTGTCATTCCTGAACCGATCACCCGCCCGTTTTTGAGCTTGAGGCGAATTGAACATCCGTGAGGACAAACCACGCATGTGGAGTCTTCCGTCGAAGCCGCGGCTCCGTACCATTTTGCAAACCTGTCGGACAAAGCGCCCGTCGGACAGATATCAATGCACGCTCCGCAAAACTGGCAGTCCGTTTCAGTATGATCCCTGTGGAATGCCGTCCCGATGCGGGCATCCTTGCCGCGGTTGATAAAATCAATTGTCCCTTTTCCGTGGATCTTTTCGCAGATGCGGGCACACCGACCGCAAAGGACACAGAGATTGTAATCTCTGTCCATAAACGGATCGTTCCGCTCAATATCAAGATCTCTGTAGATTATCGGGACTTCAAATTCATTTATCTGGTATTCATCAGCGAGTTTTCTCAGTTCGCAGTTAGCCACGTTACTGCAAAAGATACAGCGCGTGGCTTTGCCGGTCTTGAAGGGAAGCGGCCGGTACTTCTCGCACAACTCGCGGTGATAACAGGCGAGACATGGGCTGGTGTGGCCGCTGAGCATCAGTTTTATCACATTTCTGCGGAGTTCAATGATTTCAGGCGACGTCGTTTTGACGACCATCCCGTCGACGGACGGCGTGGTGCACGAGGTCGGAAATCCCCGCATTCCTTCGATTTCAACAATACACAACCGACACGCCCCGTATGGTTCAAGCGCCGGGTGAGCGCAGAGAGTGGGAATTTCTATTCTCCCCTTCCGGGCGGCTTCGAGTACCGTATCGCCTTTTTCGGCCTCTATTTTTTTTCCATCTATCGTAAGTATTATCTTGCCCATTATTGTCTTTACTCCTGTTTTTCCGAGCCTGTCTCACACGGGCATATAAACCGGAATATCATTTCCGGCCTGATGTCTTTTGTACCGCGTCAAAGGGACACACACTGAAGCACATGCCGCAGCGTATACATCTTTCTTCGTGGATGACAAAAGCCTCCGGCGGTTTCACGGAACCTGTAATAGCGTCGGTCGGACAGTCTTTCTTGCAGAGACCGCATGACTTGCACGTTTCGGCATCGATGGCGTATGTCAAAAGCGCCTTGCACGCAAGAGCGGGACACCGTCCTTCGGTAATATGAGCTTCGTATTCGTCCCGAAAATGTTCGATAGTTGTAAGTACCGGGTTCGGGGCCGTCTGGCCGAGACCGCAAAGTGAGGCGTCTTTGATAACCCCGCACAATTTCTCCAGAGTATCGATGTCATCCGGCCTCCCTTTCCCTTCCGTAATGTCATTCAGAATGCGAAGCACGTGCTGTGTGCCCATTCTGCATGGAGTACATTTGCCGCAGGATTCATTTTCCGTAAAGGAAAGGAAGTATCTCGCGATATCAACCATGCAGGAATCCTCGTCCATAACAACCATACCGCCTGAACCCATGATCGAACCGACCTTCGCGAGCTCATCAAAATCTACCTTCATATCGAGAAATTGAGCCGGAATGCAGCCGCCGGACGGACCGCCTGTCTGCACCGCCTTGAATTTTTTGCCGTCCGGGATACCTCCGCCGATTCCGAATATTATTTCGCGAAGGGTTGTTCCCATCGGAACTTCTATCAAGCCGCTGTTCGCTACTTTTCCGGTAAGGGCGAAGACCGCGGTGCCGGGACTTTTTTCAGTGCCGATACCGGCAAACCAGTCTGCCCCTTTATTAATAATCTCCGGAATGTATGACAGGGTTTTTACGTTATTGATTATGGTCGGCCTGCCCCACAGCCCCTTCTGCGCTGGGAAAGGCGGACGTGTACGGGGCATCCCTCTGGATCCTTCGATAGAAGCTATCAACCCGGTCTCCTCTCCGCACACAAAAGCTCCCGCGCCCTGGAATATTTTTAAATCGAAGCTGAAATCACTGCCCGCTATGTTGCCGCCTAAAAATCCTTTCTCCCTGGCCTGTGATACGGCGATGTAAAGGCGCTTGACGGCTAACGGGTATTCCGCGCGCACATATATAAAACCTTTCGTCGCGCCTATGGCGTAGCCCGCGATGATCATTCCCTCTATAACCTGATGCGGGTTGGCTTCCAGAATAGACCTGTCCATAAACGCGCCCGGGTCACCTTCATCCGCGTTACAGATTATGTATTTCTGATCGGCGTTCTCATCCCGGCAAAACTTCCATTTTACGGCCGCCGGAAAACCGGCGCCGCCTCTTCCACGGAGTCCCGATTTTTTTATCGTTTCGATAACATCTTCCGGGGTCATTTCATGGAGGACTTTTTCGGTCGCCTGATACACCCCCGCGTTAATGGAATCCTCGATTACCTCGGGGTTGATGTGACCGCAATTTTTAAGGACTATACGTTCCTGTCCCGCGTAAAAAGGAATGTCCCTGTAGCACTTGACCGGTTCGTCAGTTGCGGGATCACGATAAAACAGGCGTTCAACCGGTTTATTATTCTTCAGGTGAGACTCGACAATTTCGGGAACATCTTTTTCCTTCACTGCCGAGTAAAAAACACCTTCAGGTTCAATAATAACTATCGGGCCTCTCTGGCAGAAACCGTGACAGCCCGTAAATTTCACGTTAATTCCCCCGAGGCCGGCCTTCTTAACTTCGGCTTCGATAGCACCGTAAATATCAACAGACCCCGAAGACACACAGCCCGTACCCAGGCAAACAAGAACAGTGCGGCCATTGTCATTTGAATTAGTCATTTCTTCTTCTCCTTGCTAATGGCCTTCAATATCTTTGTTGCCTTTTGAGGAGTTAAATGGCCGTGCACTTTCTGGTCAATTGTCATACAGGGAGCCAGAGCACAGCATCCTATGCATGCCACGGTTTCGAGAGAAAATTTTCCGTCATCGGTCGTTTCACCCTCTTTTATGTTAAGGCGTCTCTTAACTTGTTCGAGTATTTGTTCCGCGCCTCCGACGTGGCATGCCGTTCCACGGCACAGGCATATTACATGGTCGCCCGGGCGCGTGAATTTGAATTGAGTATAAAATGTGGCCACGCCGTAGATATAGCTCTGTGAGACATCGAGGTATTTCGCGATGCGCTTTACCGAGTCTTCAGATATATATCCGAATTTTTCCTGCACTCCCTGCAGAATCGGTATTAAGCTGTCCAGATACCGATTATAAGTTTGAAGTATTTTTTGTAATTCTTCTGAAACGTTCGCCACCGGTATTTTCAATATATCCGATCACATCCTTCCTGTTCTGCGTAAAATCCCAAAGCCGTCCTGCTTATATCAGCCTCAAATCAAACTAATACGCAGGAATTTAAAGCACGGAAAACTTGAACTTATAAAAATGCTCACGATTTTTGTCAAGAAAAAAAAGGCGGGTTGAAAGAAAGCAAACCCAGACGAGTTGTTGCCCGGATATCCGGGAGGTCATTTTTAGTTAACCTCCTGTCCCTTATTTCCGCTTTCATAGTTCTTAAGAAAATCAAGTTCTTTCTTTTTCATATAGATAAGCACAGCCACAATTGCCGCCTGGGTAATACCCGGTATTCTTCTTGCCTGCCCTATGGAAGCGGGTTTTATTACTGACAGTTTCTTTTTCAGCTCATTGGACAAACCGGGTATCGTGAAATAATCCAGTCCCGAGGGTATTTCTTTTTCCTCCATCTCCTTGAACTTCGCGACAGATTCTTTTTGCCGCTTGATATATCCCTCGTATTTTATCTCGATTTCTATCTGCTTTTTCACCATTTTATCATGAACGTCTTCCCATCCCTCAAAGGGTTTCAGGTCGTCATAGGAAAGCTCAGGCCTTTTGAGCAGCTGATAGAAAGTTGTCGGTTTTTTTATATGCGCGGTTCCGATCCTTGAAAGAACAATGTTCAGGTCCGCGCTCGGATAGAGTTTTTTTGATGACAGTTTTTTTATTCCCGCTTCCACCCGGCGAATCTTCTCCCTCAGATCACCGTAATCATCCTTTGAAATCAATCCGAGATCATAGCCTTTCCCCATCAATCTTATGGTGGCGTTATCTTCTCTCAGAATAAGACGGTACTCCGCCCGTGACGTAAACATCCGATATGGTTCATCAACCCCTGTCGTAACAAGATCATCGATGAGCACCCCCATGTATGCCTCCGATCGGTCTAAAATAAATGGCTTTCTCCCCTGTATAGCGGAAGCAGCGTTGATCCCCGCCCACATCCCCTGAGCGGCGGCTTCTTCGTAACCGGATGTACCGTTTATCTGCCCGGCGAGAAACAAACCGTCAATAAGCTTTGTCTCAAGCGTCCGTTTGAGCTGCGTAGGCTGGACATAATCATATTCTATAGCATAGGCCGATCGCATCATTTCCGCTTCTTCGAGACCCGGAACACTGTGGACTATCTTTTCCTGAAGCTCAATGGGTAAGCTGTTTCCCAGACCTTTTGAGTAAATCTCTTCCGTCTCAATACCTTCATACTCAAGAACAACCGGATGACTTTCTTTGTCCGTAAAGCGTACCACCTTATCTTCGAGAGAAGGGCAGTAACGGGCGCTTATCCCCTTGATGGCACCTGAATAAAGGGGAGATTTCTCTATGTTATCCCTGATAAGTTTATGCGTCTCGGGCGTCGTGTGGGAAAAATACGAGGGAATTCTCTCCTCACGCAACGTTTTCGTGGTAAAAGAGAAAGGTTCGGGATCAGGATCGCTGTCCTGCCTTTTGAGTACGGAAAAATCGATCGTGGAGGCGCGCAATCTGGGCGGGGTACCGGTCTTCATACGCCCCATCTCGAAACCTTTTTCCCTTAAAGATTCCGCAAGAGAAATCGATGCTATCTCACCCGCGCGTCCCGCGGATTGACGCGTAGTGCCTATATGTACAAGTCCGTTTAAAAAGGTTCCCGTTGTGATGATAACATTCTTCCCGCCGTAAAAATATCCGGTACTGTCTTTAACTCCCACAACCCTGTTCCCCTCAACCACAAGCCGCTCAACAAGGGCTTGCCGTATGTGGAGGTTTTTCTCCTTTTCAATGACAGCTTTCATTGCCCGCGTGTACAGCTGTTTATCGCACTGCACCCGTGAAGACTGGACAGCCGGGCCCTTCGAGGAATTAAGCAGGCGAAAATGAACGGCCGTCTTGTCGGCTATCTTTGCCATCTCCCCACCCAGGGCATCAATCTCTTTTACAAGCTGGGCCTTGGCAAGACCTCCGATAGCCGGGTTACATGACATCAGCGCGATGGAATCGAGATTAATATTGAACAAAAGTGTCTCACACCCCATTCTCGCGGCTGCCAGGGCGGCTTCACACCCCGCGTGACCTCCCCCGACAACGATGACATCATATTTTCTTTCAGAACTCATAGTACGCTCCAAAACTGAAAGACTTGAACTAAGATTAACAATATAGTAGCATAAAAGGAAAAAATACAACAAAAAAATATAATAATATGCCAAAGCCTGCTTTCTGGAACAATTCCAAAAGATATTATGATTTTAAGAGCTTCCTGATTAACAAATTCGGGTGCAAGGTCTACAAGCTGCAGATTGATGCAGGCTTTACCTGCCCGAATCGTGATGGAGCAATCTCAACAGGAGGATGTACATACTGTGACGGCCGTGGTTCACGCCTGAGACAGAAAGGCTCTCTTCCCTCCGTAACCGAACAGATTGAACAGAGCAAAAAATATTACAGAAAAAAAAGGAGCGCCGCAAAATTCATCGCCTATTTTCAGACCTTCACGAATACTTACGGTCACTACAAAAAACTCAAGGCACTTTACGACGAGGCACTTGCGCAAAAAGATATGGTAGGCCTTGCCGTCGGAACACGACCCGACTGCGTTCCCGATGAGGTAATCGATCTATTTGAAGAATACGCGAATGATTATCACGTATGGGTGGAATATGGGCTTCAATCCATTCATGAAAAAACTCTGAAGAGTATCAATCGCGGACATGGACCCGAAGTGTTTCTTGATGCCGTCCGCAGAACCGCCGGGAAAAATATTAACATCTGTGTTCACATCATTGTCGGACTTCCCGGAGAAAACTACAAAGAGATTCTTGAAACAGCGAGGGTTGTTGCCGGTCTGCCGATCAACGGGATCAAGATACATCTTCTTCTAGCCCTTAAGGGAACGGTCATCGGAGATCTATACAAAGAAGATAAAATAACGATGTTGGACAAGGAGGAATACGTCGGCACCGTCTGCGACATACTCGAGATATTGCCCCCGGAGGTAACGATTCAGAGATTGACGGCTGACGGTTACAGGGACATTTATTTAGCCCCGCAGTGGGGAATTAACAAGATGGATGTCCTCAATTCCATCGACAGAGAACTCGAAAAGAGAAATTCTTTCCAAGGAGCAAATTTTTGAAGCCATTCCTCTCTTTAACTCCATTGCGGATTTTCCGCATAGATGCCTTTATTTATGCTTCTCTAGGGTGTTAAAATCTAAATAAGATTTATATTTACTAGTTTTTTTACACCTCACTGCAATTTTGCAATTGACAATTGCTTATCTGGGTGATATTAGATCGGCAAAAGGTTACCGATTGCCATATGAACACCACTTTCCATCCCAACAACGTAGAGAAAAAAACCATAATCATCTTGGAGATTCTGGCTAACGCAGAATGCCCAATGGGGTCTCGATTGATATCAAGATGCCTGAAGGATCAAGGCGTGACATTGAGTGAAAGAGCTGTCAGATATCATCTCAAGTTGATGGATGAACGTGGGCTCACAAAGTATATAGACAAGCATGTTGGCAGAACTATTACGGAGTTGGGCATTGAGGAGATAGGCAGTGCCAGAGTGCAGGACAAAATAGGATTCGCTATTTCACGAATAGAAAATCTTGCTTTCAGAACAACCTTTGATCCTCAAAAGGGGCAAGGTCTTCTCCCCGTAAATGTCTCTTTTTTCCTTAAAGAACAATTCAAAGAGGCATTGGAAGCTATGGTTCCAGCTTTTAATGCTGGCCTTTTCGTAAGCGAACTTGTGGCTTTTGCCGAAGCAGGAAAAAGGCTTGGCGGGATACTTGTTCCGGAAGGCAGGGTCGGATTCGCAACCGTCTGCAGTATTGTAATTAATGGTGTGCTTCTGAAAAACGGCGTCCCCCTGGACTCCAAGTTCGGAGGCATCTTGCAGTTAAAGGACGGAAAACCCCTGCGCTTCGTCGAGCTTATCTATTATTCGGGCTCTTCTCTAGATCCCTCGGAGGCTTTTATACAGGGAAAGATGACTTCCGTCGGGAAGGCATCGGAAAAGGGAGAAGGAAAAATCGTCGCAAACTTTCGAGATTTTCCTGTTCTTTGTCTAAATACGGTGGAGAAATTAACCTGTGAACTGAAGCGGGTAGGGATAGGAGGTGTTCTTTCGATCGGCAAGGTAAGCGAACCGATCTGTCAGATTCTGGTAGATGTGAACAAGGTTGGGATGATCCTTGTGGGAGGAATGAACCCCGTGGCATGTGCCCAGGAAGCAGGATTCAGTGCGGAGAATTATGCCATGTCAACGGTAATGGATTACGGTGAATTAATTAATTTCCAAGAATTACGTAACAAAGAATTATCATAGTTAAACAGAAAGATTTCAAAACAGAGGCAGTTGCCAAAAATATAAGAGAAGGAGATAAAAATGAAAGAATTTATCAAAATGTGTGAGGTGAAAAATCCGGGTCAGCCGGAGTTTATCCAGGCCGTGTCGGAGGTTGCAGAATCGGTTAAACCTGTTTTAGACAAACATCCTGAGTACCGCAAGGCAAAGATAATGGAGCGGGTGGTTGAACCCGAGAGAACAATTATGTGCCGGGTTTCCTGGCTTGATGATAACGGCGAGGTTCAGGTCAGCAAGGGCTATCGTATTCAGGTGAATAGTGCCATAGGTCCGTTTAAAGGAGGCTTTCGCTTTCATCCGTCAGTCAATATGAGTATACTTAAGTTTCTCGGCTTTGAGCAGGTCTTTAAAAACGCACTGACAACCCTTCCAATGGGTGGCGCCAAGGGAGGATCGGATTTCGATCCCAAGGGGAAATCGGATAACGAAGTAATGCGTTTCTGCCAGAGTTTCATGACCGAAATGTTCAGACATATCGGGCCGGATACCGATGTTCCTGCAGGAGATATTGGAGTGGGTGCTCGTGAAATAGGATACATGTTCGGTATGTATAAAAAGCTGCAGAATGAATTTACCGGTGTTTTGACCGGTAAAGGTCTTGAATGGGGAGGAAGTCTCATTCGCCCTGAAGCTACCGGTTACGGCTGTGTCTATTTTGCCTCCGAAATGCTGGCAACAAAAAAAGATACCATGAAAAACAAGCTCTGTCTGGTTTCAGGTTCCGGGAATGTATCTCAGTATACTGTTGAAAAAATTTTGGAGCTGGGAGGAAAGGTAGTAACACTTTCTGATTCTTCTGGATACATCTACGATGAGAAGGGAATAAACAGGAAAAAACTCGATTTTGTCATGCACCTTAAAAATGTGGCACGGGGACGCATCAAGGAATATGCGGACAAGTATCCCGAAGCGGTTTATACTCCCATCGATCCCGCTCTTGATTACAATCCACTTTGGAATCATAAGGCTGATTGCGCGTTTCCTTCCGCGACGCAGAACGAAATAAATGGCAAGGATGCTCAGAACCTGATCAACAATGGTGTCTATGTAGTGGCCGAAGGTGCGAATATGCCCACAGTTCCAGCGGGCATTGACGTCTTTTTGGACAGTAAGATTTTATATGGGCCAGGGAAAGCAGCTAATGCCGGTGGTGTTTCTGTTTCTGGTCTTGAGATGTCCCAGAACAGCATGCGCTTAAGCTGGTCTCGTGAAGAGGTAGATAAACATCTTCACGACATTATGAGAAAGATACACAAGGCCTGTGTTGAGGCATCCGAAGAATACGGCACTCCCGGCAATTACGTAAACGGCGCCAATATAGCCGGATTTACAAAGGTTGCTAACGCAATGATGGCTCAGGGAGTAGTTTAGTCAATCTATCTGACTGAAAACAATAAGCGGTGGTTTCAGATGTAATGATGCCACCGCTTTATTTTATGATCAGGTAATTTCCCCAGCCACTTTTTCCTATTAATCCGGAAATCCTATCCAGTTCCGAGTCAATAACATCAAGCCAGTCTTCAGCCTTACCATTCCAACCCAATTGCGCCAAAAATTTCTGGCGGTAGGCAGCATTATCGAAAATACCATGCAGATACACTCCCCGGACATTTCCTTGCTGCCAACCTAAATCTTCTTCTATATAGGGTTCGGCCGACGGACCGGGCCGTGTAAACCCATGATGGATTTCGTATCCACGCACCAGGCTGCCGTCAACCAGTCGGACTTCACGTTGAACGGTGATTTTTTCGTGCATCAGGGTAGTCGTAACATCCAGCAATCCTAATCCTTCCTCGGTTCCGCCTTCCAGATCTTCCGGATCAAGCAGTTCCTTCCCCAGGATCTGCATCCCGCCGCAGATACCCAGTATCGGCAGTCCGTATTGCGCCATACGCATAATCTCCGCAGCAAGACCCGTTTGTCGTAAATATCTTAGACTCTCGACAGTATTTTTGCTGCCCGGCAGAAGAATTGCCCTAAAGCTGTCCAGCGACATCATATTATTAACAGGCACAATATTTATGCCGCCTTCATGTATCAGAGAATCAAATTCATCCATGTTGCTTGCATAAGGATACATGATCAGGGCGATATTGATCTTTTTCTGATCAAAATCTGAACGGTGAGTGAATGAATCTTCTTCGGGCAGTACATGCCTTATCATGGGAATAATGGCCACTGTCGGGATACCCGTCCTTTCCTGCAGCCAACCCATCGCATTGCCGAGCAATTTGTCGTCGCCGCGAAACCGGTTCAAAACAAATCCTTTTATAAGATCCTTTTCCTCTGAAGTCATGCACGACCAGGTACCGAGCAGGTGTGCAAATGATCCGCCACGATCAATATCAGAAATAATATAAACGTCTGCTTTGCATTCCAGCGCCACTGACATGTTGACGATATCTTCTCTCCTGAGGTTAATTTCAGCCGGGCTACCCGCACCTTCAATCACCACCTGCTCAAATTCCCGTATCAGGGCCCATAAAGAGTCTTGAACGGCAGGCCACAATTTTGCTTTCCGGCCCAACCAGGGCAATCCGGTAATTTCCGGACTGTACTGACCAAGAACGATGACCTGACTGTGTGTATCAGCACTCGGTTTGAGCAATACGGGGTTCATCCGCACCTGAGGTTCTACCCGCGCAGCAAGCGCCTGCAAATATTGGGCACGTCCAATCTCAAGGTGATCGGGCGTGACAGCTGCATTATTGCTCATGTTTTGGGCTTTGAAGGGTGCAACACTAATCCCTCTGTTAGAGAAATAACGGCACAGTGCCGCAACCAGGAAGGATTTTCCGGAACCGCTCGTACATCCCATGATCATGATTGGCGTTCTGGAGACATTCAAATCTGATGACATGGTCATATTCATACAAATAACTCAACTTTATGGCTCAGCATTAAATAAAAGAGTGAACACAGCTTACCGGTTTTGTATAATAAAAACCCTCTATTCTTACAGATAGTTACACAACAGTACGAACCGGAACCCCTTCCTGTTCGAGATAGGACTTGATCTCCTCGACGGTATAGTGTTGGAAATGCACCATGGAAGCAATGAGTGCCGCGTCCGCACCTGCTTTTACAAAAACATCCCTGAGATGCTCCGGCCTGCCGGCACCCCCCGAGGCAATGACGGGGATGTTCACCGCAGAGGATATCAAAGCTGTCAAATTCAGTTCATACCCATCATTTGTTCCGTCGGCATCAATAGAATTGAGACAGATCTCGCCGGTACCCATATCCCGGGCCTTTTTTGCCCACTCAACCGCATCAACACCCATAGGAGTCCTGCCGCCGTTTATCCAGACCTCGTATCCCGATGGTAGTTCAGCGCTCTTTCCCACTTTTTTTGCATCCATCCCCAATACGATACATTGACTTCCGAAAATCTTCGCCCCTTCGGAAATCAGCTCCGGATTCAAAACGGCAGCGGTATTAACGCTGATTTTTTCAGCCCCGGCTTTTAATACATCATACATATCGGCAAGTGAACTGATACCGCCTCCCACTGAAAAGGGAATAAAGATGTTTTTTGCGACATCGCTTACTACATCGATTATAATTTTTCTCTTATCCGATGACGCGGTAATATCATAAAATACCAGTTCATCAACACCCTGGTCGTAATATTCCCTGGCCATCTCAACCGGATCACCGATATCGACATTGCCTTTAAATCTGATTCCTTTTGTTGTTTTGCCTTCTCTTACATCGAGGCAAATAATAATTCTTTTACTGAGCATTGTTATGCCGTCCCGTCCCACTCACAAAAATTTTTTAATATCCGAAGGCCGTGTCTTCCGCTTTTTTCAGGGTGAAACTGCATTGCGAGAACGTTCCCCTTCCCGATGATTGATGCAAACTCAACCCCGTATTCGGCCGTTGCTACGACGTCGTCGCGCCGCTCCGGATCGGGATAATATGAATGGACAAAATAGTATTGCGCTCTCTCATCAATACCGGCGAGAACGGGATGCGGGCGGACAGCGCTAATATTGTTCCATCCCATGTGGGGAATTTTCAAATTGGCAGTACGAAACTTTTTCGCACTACCCCGTATCACACCGAGACAGGAAGCGCTATTTTCTTCGCTCCTGTCGAGGACTATCTGAGCACCGAGACATATCCCCAGAAACGGGACTCCTCCGCCAATCACGTCATATATCACTTGATCGAGACCCGACGTTTTCATGACATCCATCGCGGCACCTGCCGCTCCAACGCCCGGTAATATGACTCTTTCGGCAGACAGTATTTCCAGCGGCCTGTCGGTTATACGGCACTCCTTACCTATGTGGACAAGGGCCCTCTCAACGGACGTAAGATTTCCCGCTTTGTAATCAATTATTGCTATCATGCTCGTTCGATGAATCAGTCTCCTTTAATTTCATCATTTTGCCGACAATCATATCGACACCCTCGCCCAAGAGAAATTCAATAGAAATTTTGTCAAGGTACGTATCGTCCCAGTTAAGGTTATACTCATTGACAAGATTGAAGATTTTATTGAATTTATCTCCGAGAACTTCTTTCTTCTCCGCCGCCGTCAAATCGTCCCTGAAAACAACATGAAGTAGCAGGATATGTCTGATCCTATGGTTTTTACCCAGGACCGACATGATAATGATCGAAGCTTTATCCAACTTCCCAAGTCCCGCATATATTTCTCCGGTTCTTATGATCGTTCGCTTGGTTCCCAGAAGAGCGCGTTTTTCTTCAACCCTCGATTTCATTTCCAGTGAAATTCCGCCTCTTTCACGAATTGATATAACTGTATCTTCTCCCGGGGTTCCGTCGACATCAAGATTTTCAACGTCATACAGGGTATAACCACGAATTTTGGATAGTGCCCCTTGGAGCCTTCGCGCGGCGGCCCCATCTTTGGTCGTAAGATTTTCCAGCGAAAATTCGAGATCTTTCAAGAAATCGAAGATGATTCCTTTGATCATTTCACCCTTTCTGCTTGTACCCACCGTAACGGTTTTCGCCTGGTGCCTGATTGCATCGATGGGGCGTGACAACTCATCGATGGCTTTGCCAAGACAGATATCCAGCATGTCGAGAGGAGATGAGGAAATTCTTTTGTCTCTAAATTCTTCCCAGAAGTCCTCCAGCGGCAATTTTCCGATACTATACTTTAAAAGAAGCGGCATATCTGAGGCAATCTCGGTGCTCAGGGAAGAAAAAAAGCCCTTATTTTTTCTTAAATTAAATGCTTTGGTAAAATCCGCTACGATTTTATGGAGTCCAGTGTTTGCAATCTTTTCGAAGAGTGTTTCGTTTCTGGCATCAAGTTCCAGCACCTTGTGTGATAAGGTATTCCTGAAATTCTTAAAAAATTCCCCTTCTTCATTAATACTGCAGGCCGCGTAATAACCCCATATATGTCCCGCTAACGTATTAAGTATGACCGCTGTAGAGAATGTTGACCTCGGGACGTAAATGACCGAATCCGCCACATGATCAAATCTCGTTTCATCTTCGTCTGTAATGACAACAACCGATCCCTCATGAGCTTTAAAGATTGCAGCGTCTTTAACTATATCTTCTACAACGGTTTCGGGGGTACCTGCCGCACAGACGATGATAAGCGGTTCGGCGGAAAGGTCTATATGTTTCTTGTTTTCCACTATATCGGACGATATGGTCTTGTAACACAGTTCGCTCAACTTTATTCTGATCTCATCGGCGGCAACTTTATTTGAACCGCTCCCGACCACTGCCCAGTATTTCTTTTCTTTTACAACGTCCCATGCCGATTCACGTATTTTTTCCTTAATAGCAATGACTCTGTCCATTTTTCCGGGAGCACCCTCCAGGTCGACGAGTTCCCTAGTGATTTGATCATCCGTCATTGTACCCGATATCTTTGCAAAATAGAGCGCGAGGATGTACCCGGCGATTATCTGAGAGTAAAATGCCTTTGTCGATGCAACGGACATTTCTATATCTCTACCATCACTGGTATAAAAAACCCCATCGGTCATGTGGGTAATATCCGACTGTCGCCGGTTCACGATAGCTATGGAATGTGCTCCACGTTCTATTGCCATTGCAACCGCTCGATTTGTGTCAGTCGTCGTGCCCGATTGCGTAACCGCAATGACTAGGGCATGATCAAATTTGTCCTGGAGGGAAAATCCGCTTAATTCCGAAGCTGTCTTCGCCTCAATATGCAAGTCTCGACCCCTTAAATATTTTGAAAAAGCCTCAACTATTGCAGCGCCGGCTACAGCGGCCGTTCCCTGGCCTACGACAAAAATAGTTTTGATATTACCGTTTATAATTGCCTCCGACAATGCAGGGGGTATGATATCATTTCCCAGATTGAAGACAACGTTATCAGTCGCTCCGTCCTCTTTATATTTTATATGATATTTGCCGCGCATCGTCTTTTGCGCGGAAAGGGGTGCCTCGAAAATCTCTTTCAACAGATAGTGGGGATAGCCCTTTCGATCGATATCGCGCGTGGTAATCTCCGCTTTCGCCACACAATTATCAGAAATAGGAAGAGCGTGTCCGTCGTAATACAAGGCCTTGATTCCCTGAACACCTCCCCCGGCTTTTCGATCAAGGACAAAAATTTGTCCTTTCGTCGCTTGATCTCCCGGAACTCTTTCCGATTCACCATCCATCTTTATGAACTTAGATGTTACTTCCATCAGCCCGTATAATTCGGAGGAATACATGAATTGTTCGTCACAAAGGCCTATATAAAGAGACTGGCCGCTTCCGCGGAGCGCAAGAAATACTTTATCTGGTTCGAGGTCACTGCTCATGGCGATAGCGTGAGACCCTTCAAAATCATTCAGGGCAAGGCGAAAGGCCTCCAGAAGAGAGTGTCCCGAGGAAAGATACCGCTCGATCTGAAGTGGTACTATCTTCGTATCCGTTTTCACGGTATCGTCTATGAGTGATTGTCCTCCTGTTTCAATCCCCACCCTTAGTGTAGAGTAATTATCTATATCCCCGTTTAAAGCCGCATTGATTGACCAGTTCCCTTCTCCGTAGTGAGGATAATACTTTAGCGGCAAAAAAGATCCCGAGTCTTCATCGAATACTTTGTCCAGGGTGAAATTATTGATGGGATGACAATTTTCTTCAGTGATGGACCCCACCGATGCCCATCTTGTATGAGCCATATAGGAATCCATTGCAATCGGTTTATGAATAACCGTCTGGAATATCCGATCATTTCGGATTCGATCTCGCAAATACCTGCCGTTTTCCCCAAGTTCACCGGTTACCGATGCTTTTTTATACGTAAACGATAGAATGACCGGGATGCCTTCTCTGCCATTTTTTGTTGCGTGGATAGAACCGTCATGTAGATCGCCCGGTTCTACCCGGTTCAGCCATTCATCATAGAGATTTTTTGTTTTAAAATTCTCGATTAACGTATCGAGATCCTTCGTTTGCTCCATAGTAAAAGTGATTTGTATACCAGCAGAATCTCTCCCCCTTACCTCTAAATTGTCAATTGCATTTAATAACAGATTGATATTTCTGTATTTTCTAAGACTTTCCCGGGGAATATCCGCTTTTTTGTCCGTTCCGGCAAGAAAGAAAAATCCGTCAATATTGGCAAGGATGTCTTTTTCGAGGGCCCACGACGCATCTTTCAGACGAATGATCGAATTGTTAATATGTTCCATCTGTCCGGAGGTGAAACCGAACACATATTTTTCAATAAAGTCTTCTTCTTGTTCTATAAAGGCCTTCAGGTTCTCCGAAAGACGGGAAATATTTTGTATACCGTCATCCGTAAAAAAAACGTGCTCAAAAGTTGAATCTTCCTTCAAAATCTTGATAGCATTTTCTAAATCATTAAGTGCCGCTGGGCTTCCAAGGTAATCAACAGTATTCAGCGATTTATTGACTATTTTTTCTATACCGGTCCCCTGAATCACATTACAATTACTGGTAATGCGATTGACGATGTCATCGTCTCCGGCTGCGGCATCTCCTTTGATCGTAAGGATTCCCGCAAGACCGCACAACAGGGTATCGGGAAGAATAGGAAATAGAAGTATCGAACCGGGTGGCACAGTTCGAATATCACGCCCGATATAAATGTTTAGATACTTGAAAAAATTCCATATTCTTGCTGAAATTTTTTTGATGGGTTTTAACATTGTGTAATTTACTCGTTATTTTTAATACATTAGAATGGATATCGTAGGCCGCACGGTGCGTATCAGCTCATGTTTGTCCGGTATGGTTGAGAGAAGCCTCAATAAATTTTACAAATAACGGATGAGGCCGTGTGGGCTTTGACTTGAATTCGGGATGGAACTGACATCCTACAAACCACGAATGATTTACAAGTTCTACCATTTCGATCAGACGGCCATCAGGGGATTTCCCGCTGATACGTAAGCCCTTTTGAACAAGAATGTCTTTATATTCGTTATTAAATTCGTAACGATGACGATGTCTTTCACTTATTTCTTTCTTTCCGTATGCCTCAAACGCAAAGGTATCCTTTCCCAAAAAACAGGGGTATGCGCCCAATCTCATGGTTCCGCCTTTGTCGGTAATCTCTTTCTGTTCGGGGAGAAAATCAATGACCGGGTAAGGCGTTTCCGGGTCAAATTCGGCACTATTTGCTTTTTCAAGGTTACAGACATTCCTTGCATATTCAATAACTGCCAACTGCATGCCGAGACAGATACCAAAATACGGTATTCCTTGAACACGGGAATAATTGATAGCCTGTATCATTCCTTCGATCCCTCTTTCCCCAAATCCTCCCGGAACCAGTATCCCCCCGATACCATCAAACTGATCCTTGATTTCCTCCCGTTCTATCTGTTCCGAATCAATAAAACGAAGGTTCACCTTACAATCATTGCTGATTCCCCCGTGAACGAGAGCCTCGTTCAGGCTTTTATACGAATCTGTCCAATCAACGTATTTGCCAACTATGGCAATCGATACTTCATGGGAGGGGTTTTTTATTCTTTCACACAATTTTTCCCATTCATTAAGATGAGGTTGACCGGTCCATATGTTTAAAGAATTTACAATCTTCTGATCTACTCCCTCCTTATGAAAAACAAGGGGAACTTCATATATACTTTCGACATCCTTAGCGGTAAAAACCGCTTCCACCTCAACATTGCAGAACAGTGAAATCTTTTGTTTGATTTCATCTGTGAGAAAATCTTCTGTCCTGCAAAGCAAAATATCAGGCTGTATACCAATCTCACGGAGAGCTTTGACGCTGTGCTGAGTCGGTTTTGTTTTGACCTCGCCCGCTGTTTTAATGTAGGGCACCCAGGTCAGATGGATAAAAATACCGTTTTGCTTCCCTACTTCGTTACGAAACTGACGTATAGCTTCCAAAAAGGGCAAACTTTCTATATCCCCGACAGTCCCGCCTATCTCAACAATTGTTACATCGTAGCCGGCAGATGCTTCCCTGATAAAATCCTTGATTTCATTTGTGATATGGGGAATTACCTGGACTGTTCCTCCCAAGTATTCCCCCTTCCTTTCTTTTTTTATAACCGAATAATACACCTGCCCCGTAGTCAGGTTGTTTTTATGGCTCATCAGAGTTTCGGTGAAACGTTCATAGTGACCCAGATCAAGGTCTGTTTCCGCCCCGTCATCCGTGACAAACACCTCGCCATGTTGAAAAGGATTCATTGTTCCCGGATCAACATTTATGTACGGATCAAGTTTTTGATTTGTGACCCTTAGTCCCCGGCACTCAAGGAGGGCAGCAATCGAAGCTCCTGCCAGTCCTTTACCGAGGGACGAAAGAACTCCGCCCGTGATGAAAATGAATTTCGTTTTCTTCATGAGTCGACTTTAACTTTCAGAATACTTATAAGATTAACTTCACATGTTACGCTACATCTTCACTAACCAATTCTTCCAGAAATTCTGCCTGAATTGCACCTCGCGGGCAAATATTCACACACGTATAACAGAGGGAACACCGCGCGGGATCAATTGTGAAGATCTCCCCGTTCCGTGTAATCGCTTCCTGAGGACAGTTGTCGATACATTTATCACAATATATACAGGTACCGCAACTCATACACCGGTCTATATCTTCCTTCTCATCACCGAAATAAATCAATTGCATTCTCCTGGTCGGAACGAGCCGTTTTTCCGGATACACAAACTTCTTACCCGTAAGGTTCGCATCGATTTCCATGGCCGCCAGTCGACCCGAGCCAATCGCGTCGGTAAGAATCCCGGGTTTTACTATATCGCCGCATCCGTATACTTTCTTGTTACTGCTTTTAGATGATTTATCGGCGGTAATCATGTACCCTCGTTCATCTATGAAGACAGATTCGTGTAAAAATGATGTATCAGGTGCCTCACCGATACTGATGAAGACAACATCGGCCTTTTCAGGCTTTCCTTCCGTAAAATATACATTCTCCGAGTCAAGTTTTTTAACAAACTTCGGCCAGAGTATTTTGGTTCCCCTCTCTTCTGCCAGCATCAGTTCTTTCCCGAAGGCCAGCGGTTTTTGAATATCTACAGCCGTCACCATTTTAGCTCCAAGGCGCCAGGCCTCACAGGCTATATCCATACCGACATTACCGGCACCGATTATGACAACGTTTTTATCCGAAAGATCCATCGGTCTCCCTTCATTAATATCAATGAGAAACTGGAGACCCGAAAGTATCCTCTCACCGCCTTCATACGGTATCCTTTTGGTTACCTGTGCTCCAGTGGCTACAACGATGACATCACTTGCATCGTAAATATCCTGCAAAGATTCCCTGTCAATCTTTACACCCAGGTTAAATTCAATCGGGAGAGTTCTGATCCTTTTTATATCTTTGTCAAGCAATTCATCGGAGAGACGTTCCTGCGGAATTGCCTTTCTGGCTTTTCCTCCCAGGCTATCCATAGAATCGTAAACCTTGACCTTATACCCTCTCCGGGAAAGCTGCCACGCCGCCGAAAGTCCCGCAGGTCCGGCACCGATGATCGAAATAGTCTCGTTCTTCTTCCCCTTTATCGTCGGCTTGAAATTCGGATAATATTTCCGGGCAAGCTCCTGTACCGGGACAGGCCCGTCAATCAAGTTTCTGGTACATGCTTCCATGCATGGGGCAGGACATGTAGTACCACACACCGTCGTGCGGAATGGCGAGAACTCATCCATTAAAAGCTGCGCTTCTTTTACTTTCCCGTCTTTTATCAAATTAAAAAATACCGGCGTCGGAATTCCCGTGGGACAGTTGAATGTACATGGAGGTGTCAGATTGAAATGTTTCGGCACCTGTGTTTTTATATTCATTCCCGGAGTATATAAACTGGCAAACGGCCGGTGTCCCCGTCTCGTAATTTTCACAAAATCGTTAACCGAAATACCGGACAGATCGATATTTATATCTTTCCCGTATTCCATGAGACTTGTCTTAAGGAATCCTGTGTCGTCTTTGTCCATATCCCCGAAGATAGCACCGGTTCCGAGCTGATATTTCTGCACGTCACCTCTAACATAAATAACACCTCCGTGGATCCCCGTTCCGACGCTGCCACCCACCGGCAATGATTTTCCTTCAAGATTAAGAACTATTACCCTTCCACCTGCCATATATTCACCGCAGTAATCTTTTGCGGTCCCTCCTATAATAAGCCAGGGAATCTGGTCAAAATACTCTTTCATGTGGATGGCGGCCCTGTATTCGACATCTCCTTTAATAAAGACCTTGCCGCCCCGCATAGAATGTCCCGGTATCTCTCCCGCCTTTCCATGAATTACTATTTTTCCGGCATTCATTGTATTGGCCAGACCATCCTGGGCGTTTCCGTAAACGATAAGGGTAGGACCATTTAAGAATGCTCCCAGGTCCTGTCCGGGTGTACCGTATATGTGAAATTCCGCGTTGCCGTCAAGACCGCCGGCGAGGTATCTCTGTCCCAGGACACCCTTGAGGACAATCTCTTTCTCACCCCGTGAAAGTAATCCCCGTATCTGCCTGTTTAACGTTTTGTAATATAATCCTTTTGCAACGATCGTGATCATGTATCAATCTCCGGCATGCTTAATTCCGAGAATGCGCAATTCCTCGCTGTTCATGCCCACACCTCTCAATCGATTTCTATTTCCCCTTATCGCCTCTATAGCACTGATTCCCATGGACCCCATCAGTTCCTTGATCTCCTCTCCCCAAGCATGGAGGAGGTTTTTCAATGCCTCTGCCGCCTCACCCACATCGATCCTCTCAGCCAATCCCGGTTTGTTTGTCGTAATTCCGTACGGACACTTGCCGGTAAAGCACCGCTGGCACATACCGCATCCCAGTGATATGAGAACCGGTGTGGCTACATAAACCGCGTCAGCGCCAAGACAGATAGCTTTCAAAACATCTGAAGAACTTTGAATCCCTCCCGATGCAACAAGACTGACTTTATTCCTGATACCCTCTTCGGTCAATCGTCTGTCTGCTGCAGAAATGGCAAGTTCAATAGGAATCCCCGTATTCTGGCGGATCTGAAGCGGCGTTGCGCCTGTACCGCCTCGAAAACCATCGATGGCGATAATATCCGCCCCGGCTCGGGCAATACCGCTTGCAATGGGAGCAACATTGTTAACGGCTGAAATCTTTACTGAAACCGGAATCTTGTAGTCAGTTGCCTCTTTTATTGCAAAAATGAGCTGTCTCAAATCTTCGATCGAATAAATGTCGTGATGAGGTGCCGGCGACAACGCATCGGTGCCTTCCGGGATCATCCGCGTCTGCGATATCGCTTCCGAGACCTTCTCCCCCGGAAGATGGCCGCCTATCCCAGGCTTTGCTCCCTGCCCTATTTTTATCTCCACTGCCGCAGCCGATTTCAGGTAGTCCTCGCTTACACCAAATCGGCCTGACGCTACCTGGACGATTGTATTCTGTCCGTACTGTCTCAGTTTCTGATGAAAACCGCCTTCTCCCGTATTCCAGTAGGTTCCAACTTCCTTTGTCGCTATTGCTTCCGCTTCCTGGACGCGAAGATTCACGGCCCCAAAACTCATGGCTCCAAACATTATAGGAACTTCAAGCTGAAGCTGCGGACCAACTTCTCCCCCATAGTGGTCAGATTTGCCTCCAAGATATCGTCGAATCTCCATCGGTTCCCGGAGCGGATCTATCGAAGGGTTCGTTACCTGACAGGCATCGAACATCATATGGTCAAAGTATCTCTTTTGAGGGCCTGTAGCCCCGGTTCCAACCAACAAAACGCCGCCTTTCGATCCCGCCTGGCGCCAGATATTGCTGACATGATGGGGCGTCCAGTACCCATGAGACGTATGCATAGGTTGATTAACAACGTGAATTGCTCGGTGAGGACACATTTTGACACATCTCTGGCATGCATTGCAGGCGCTCATATTCGCCCACGGTTGATAGAGGACAGTACCGTTTCTCCCCTTGACAGGTTTCAGCGATATTTCTCCGAAGGAACATTCACCCACACAGATCCGGCACCCGTTTTCATAGTCACACCGCAACAGGTCGAACTCTGGATAAAACGAAGGCATTATTTTCCAGTTATTCTTCATGTGAGCCATTATGCTGTCCCTTGATCTGTTTCCTTTTGTATTTCGATGATGACCGGTTCGCCACCTCTGGGTGACCAGAGGCTTTCCACTTCAGGAGATAATAATCTGATACTGCACTCCTCGGACGATGCATAATAGGTATTGCCCGATCTGGCACAGACAACGGGACGGAGTTTATTCCTGTCATTCAGGACAATCGCACCGTCTTTGTGGGTCAGGACGATTCCGAACGGACCGTTCACAATAGCAGGACCGTAAATCTGTCGAAGATATCTCTTTTTTTTATCATTCGTCCTGTCTATTTCTTCCCAGAGCGATGGTGCCATGACATAGCATGCGTCTTCATCTGAGAGCCCATCTTTTCTTGTAAGTTTATCGAAGATGTAAGAAATTACCTCTGTATCCGTCTGCAACATGCAATAGTATCCGTACATCTGAAGCCACCGAAGATTCGTCCCATAACTGGTTATCTCTCCGTTGTGAACCACTGTCTTATCAAGAATCGTAAAGGGATGGGCACCACCCCACCAACCAGGTGTATTGGTAGGAAACCTGTTATGAGCTACCCACATATACCCGGCATAATCCTGTATTCCGAAGTAGTCCGCAATATCTTCGGGATAGCCCACACCCTTGAAAACTCCGAGATCTTTTCCTGACGATACTACAAATACGCCTTCCATCTTGTTGATAGTCATAACGAGATCAACGATGTAATCCGCTTCGGTCTGTTGAGGTGATAAAAATTCCTTGATAGGTTTTAAAAAGTATCTTTTAAAATACGGTCCCTTCGGAATACGCTCGTTCGGATATACGGGAATCTGCTCCGACTGGGTAATGTTCGTCCTGCTTGCCAGGTAATCTTCAACAACCGGTATAACGGAACTATTGCGATCCCCTTCGTACATGACGTGAAAAGCGTATTTATCCTTGTGATCAGGATAACAGCCATAGACAGCAAAGCCGCCACCAAGGCCGTTTCCCCTTTCCCGCTGGATTCGTATGGCTTCCCTGATATGACTTCCATCAATAATCTGCCCATCGGTATTAACAATGCCAACGATTCCGCACATTGATGTATCTCCTTAGGTCGTTTTTGTAAAATTACCTGCTTACTCCGGTTTTCGAGGACTGACGGCACAAATCCACCAGCCACATGAAGTTTGAATAGATCATTTTTGCCTGGGCAAAAAAATCACGCTCTATTCCTCTATATACATCGATATACTCATGCAGTTCCGGTTTACCGTTAAACCATTCCATCAATATATCAGATGTAATCTCAACGTGGAACTGAAGGCCATACGCGTTACCATAACGGAAACCCTGATTAGGACATCCATTTGCGGTTGCGAGTAATAGCCCTCCATGAGGAATTTCAAATGTGTCCTCGTGCCATTGAAACACTTTCATCACATCCGGCAGTCCCTGAAAGAGAATATCTTGTTTCCCTTCATCGGTTACGAAGACATTTTTCCAGCCAAGCTCTTGCTCTGAAGCCTTCACTACCCTAGCGCCACAGACCCTGGCGATCAGCTGAGCACCCAAACAAATTCCAAGGATGGGAATATTGCTCTCTATGGCCTGCTCCAGAAACTCGGCTTCTCTTCGCAAAAAGGGGTATTTGTCTTCCTCATGAACATTCATCGGTCCGCCCAGAGATATGATGGCATCATATCTCTGGGCGACGGCAGGAATTCTTTCGTCTTTATACAGCTTAACCGCTTTGATGCTTGCACCACAATATTTCAGAAACTCTTCAAGAGTACCCGCTCCTTCCGATGCGGCATGAGTAATGACGAGTACTTTTTTTTTCATTATAATCAAAGAATTGGCAAATATTTTTCCAGTTCATAATCACTGACATGCGTCCTGTATCTGTCCCATTCGATCTTTTTATTCGCAATGAACTTTCCAAATATATGGTCACCGAGAGCTTCACGAACGAGATCGCTTCCCTCAGTATATTGTATAGCTTCTCCAAGACTTCCCGGTAACGCCTCGATTCCTTTGGCCTCGCGTTCGGCAGGCGTCATTTCGAAAATATCTTCCTCTATCGGTGCAGGCAGTTCATACCCTTCTTCAATTCCTTTAAGTCCGGCAGCCAGCATGACTGAAAAGGCAAGATATGGATTACAGGCAGGATCAGGACAACGAAACTCCATTCGCGTGGCATTTGCCTTACCCGGTTTGTACATGGGAACACGGATAAGAGCGGATCGATTTCTCCTTGCCCATGATATATAAACCGGCGCCTCGTAGCCCGGCACGAGCCTCTTGTATGAGTTCACCCATTGAGCAACAACTGAAGACAGTTCAGTCGCATGTTTCAGAAGTCCCGCAATATAACTTTTGCCGATACCTGATAAAAAATATTTATCTTTTTCATCAAAGAAGGCATTATCCGATCCTTTAAAAAGGGACTGGTGCACGTGCATTCCACTTCCATTTTCACCAAACACCGGTTTTGGCATAAAGGTTGCGTAAACGCCATGCGACATCGCTACTTCCTTGACTGTAAGACGATATGTCATAGCCGCATCCGCCATTGAAAGCGCATCCGTGTATCGCAGGTCAATTTCATGCTGGCTGGGAGCCACTTCGTGATGGCTGTATTCTACTTGGATTCCCATATCCTCGAGGGTTAAAATTGTGTCTCGCCGGAGATCACTTCCAGCGTCTAAAGGCGTAAGATCAAAATAACCGCCGCGATCAAGATATTCCGGTTTTCCATAGGCACTCTTGAAATAGAAAAACTCAAGCTCCGGTCCTACATTCATTGTATATCCCATATCAGCAGCCTTTTTTACGTTCCGTTTCAGAGCATAGCGGGGGTCACCTTCATAGGGGGTACCGTCTGGTTTTAGAACATCACAAAACATACGGGCTACATTCATCTCCTCGCTGGCGCGCCAGGGAAGAATAACAAAAGTCTCCGGATCAGGTTTTGCCATCATATCACTCTCTTCAATTCTCGCAAATCCCTCAATTGACGACCCATCAAAGCCCATACCTTCCGCGAAAGCACCTTCCAACTCAGATGGTGAAATAGCGAAGCTCTTTAAAAAACCTAATACATCAGTAAACCATATACGGATAAACTTTACATTTTTGTCCTTTACTTCTTTCAACACATATTCCACATCTTTTTTTGCCATTTCTAATCTCCTTCAATTTTCAGTATCCGTTAATTCTATTTTCCCGACTACCCTTAATCAGGTATAACATCTCTTCGGGACAAATTAGTTGCTTGATTACAATTGAAAATCTCTAAACATAGCTACCTATTCACAGTTTGTAATAGGCAACATGTGTGCCAGATGACGAACATAAGATTGAAACAGGTTATCCTATTGATATTTTTACTGATATATTAACGTGATCGGTTGTCTTAGGAAAAATGCCGAGGAAATAAATTACATTTATGTAGGATTATGCGATGATGTCTACTTTTAGGTACGATATCGCTTGGTGTTTATATTAAATTTCTGTATCCGGAGACCGATAATCCTTTCACTTGTGCCGAGTATTTGTGCCGCCTTTGCTATATTTCCGCGGGTTGTCTTGAGTGCATCCATTATCAAATCTCTCTCCAGTCCCTCCAGCTCACCTTGAAGGGTACCATAGGGAATTGTACCCGTAGACGTTGATGTCTGAAGCGTTGGCGGGAGGTGGTATCCGTAAATAACACCTTCATTGCTGAGAAGTACGGCACGCTCAATACAATTCTCCAGTTCCCGTACATTACCCGGCCAGTGGTAGCTCATAAGCATATCGATCGCGTGAGTACACGTTCGCTGAATCCTCTTATTATTCGCTTTAGCGTATCTCTCCACAAAAAAGTCAGTGAGCAGCAATATGTCTGTTTTCCGCTCACGAAGCGGCGGGATATAGATAGGAAAGACATTCAATCGGTAATATAAATCCTCCCTGAATTTCCCTTCTTCCATCAGCTTTTCAAGGTTTCGATTCGTTGCGGCAATAATTCGTACATCGACTTTTATCGTGGTTGTCGCACCAACTCTTTCAAATTCCCGTTCCTGAAGCACCCTCAATAACCGTATCTGAACCATGGGTGGAAGATCTCCCACCTCGTCGAGGAAGATGGTGCCTCCCTGTGCCATTTCAAATCGACCTTTCCTCTCATGCGTTGCACCGGTAAAAGCGCCTTTCTCATGTCCGAATAGTTCGCTTTCCAGGACAGTCTCCGGTAAGGCCGCACAATTTACCTTTATGAAAGGTTTATTTGCCCTCAGGCTATTATAATGAATCGCGTTTGCTACTAATTCCTTACCGGTTCCACTCTCACCACGAATCATAACGGTAGCGTTGCTTTTAGAGACCTGCGCGATAAGGTCATAGACCTCTTTCATACCCTTCGATTTTCCGATGATATTTGATGGTTCAAAGCGTTCCTTCAGCTCACTTTGCAGGCGCAGATTTTCTTGAATAAGTATTTCACGTTCTTCCTGTATCTCCTGACGAAGCCGTACTGCCTGAGCTACCATTGACGCAATAATTGAGAGCAGGCGCACATCCTCTTTGAGGGATATGGACCCCTCAAAGAGTCTGTCGGCACTCAGCGTGCCGATCACCTCCGCCCCTATTTTTATCGGTACACATATAAATGAAATATCCTCTTTTTTGAGGTCTTTACGGGCACCGGTTCTGTCTAAAAACATCGGCTCATTGGAAATGTGCGGAACTATGACGGGTTGACCCGTCTCCACAACTTTGCCTATAACACCCTCACCTATCTGATATCTTCCTCTTCTTCGCTGTAATTCCGATAGGCCATGAGCCGCTTCCATATAAATCTCTTCCGTTCTTCGATTAACGAGGGTCAGCGCACCCCGCGCCATGCCCATCCTTTCCGCCAGCGCATTCAATACAGGCCCCACCACTTCACGAAGGTCCATGCTGCGCCCGAGCGCCTGACTGACCTCCCAGAGAAGTTTAAGCTCCTTGATTTCTCTGTTGGATTTAACTTCCTTCTCTTCTTCAATACTTACCATACTTACCATAAAGAACTACTCCTTTATGTAAAAACAGTTTTGACACAAAATTCGATGCTGAATAATACCATAATGTAGAACCTGCATCAAATTTATTTTAGGGAAATCTCAATTAAGTAAGCTTCTATTCTACCGGACCATACAATACTGCCCTCAAACCATCAGACACCACCCTTATACCACAAATATGTTTAATTGAACAATTTGTACCACCATTATGTAAGATACTTAGATGGGATAATAAGTGGTAATTTCTCATGTGTTGCTTTACATGTCAGTATGTTACATTTTTAATTGGCCTATTGGCACCATATTTGCTTAGCACCAAATTGTAGTATTTGCGATAAATCAATTTGGAGGTTTTTGGAATGAGTTCAGGTAATACAGCATGGGTATTGTTGTCTTCAGCTTTAGTTCTAATTATGACACCGGGAGTAGCTCTTTTTTACGGAGGTTTGGCGAGAAGAAAGAATATTCTCTCCATTTTAATGCAATGCTTCTTCATTATTTGTCTTGTCGGACTACAGTGGGTTTTATACGGATATTCTCTGGCTTTTGCCCCCGACGCCGGTCACGGTCTTATAGGAGGCTTACAATGGGTGGGCTTGACCAATGTTGGTCAACTTCCCGGTCCATACTCAGATAAGATTCCTCATCTTGCCTTCATGATCTTCCAGGCTATGTTTGCGATTATCACACCTGCTCTGATGGTCGGGGCATTCGCCGAAAGGATTAAATTCTCCGCTTTTGCCATTATGATGCTCCTCTGGTCAACCTTTGTGTACGATCCGATCGCGCACTGGGTATGGGGAGGTGGCTGGCTCGCAAATATTGGTGCCCTTGACTTTGCCGGCGGTATTGTCGTTCACGTCAGTTCCGGTGTATCCGCTCTTGTCATGGCAATTTTAATCGGGAAGCGTTGCGGTTATGATAAACAGCTGTTCACACCGCATAACTTGCCACTTACAGTACTGGGAGGCGCACTTCTCTGGTTCGGCTGGTTCGGATTTAATGCCGGCAGTGCCCTCGAAGCAAATGGTCTTGCCGCAAATGCTTTCGTGACAACAAACACTGCGACCGCTGCCGCAGGTCTTACCTGGGCACTGATAGAATGGCAGAGACATGGTGTTCCCACAGTTCTCGGCATTGTATCAGGAGCGCTCGCCGGACTCGTGGCTATTACCCCTGCATGCGGTTTCGTAAGTCCCCTTTCTTCAATATTCATCGGAGTTTTTGCGGCTGTCTTCTGCTATATGGCTGTAACAATTTTGAAACCAAAGTTGGGTTACGATGATTCTCTGGATGTTTTCGGAATCCATGGTGTTGGTGGCATGTGGGGTACGATTGCAACAGGAATATTTGCCAGCATCGCCATTAATGAGGGTGGCGCAAACGGCCTTCTCTACGGAAACGCCAAGCTATTTATTGTCCAAGGTATATATATGCTTTCATGTATTGTTTATGCAGTTGTCATGACCTGGATTCTTTTTAAATTCGTCGATGCCCTGTTCGGCATGAGAGTGGAAAAACAGGATGAGTTGATCGGCCTCGATTTAACACAGCACAAGGAAGCTGCATATACCCTTTTGGAATAGGAGGATTAACAATGAAATATGTCGTCGCAATTATTCAACCCCACAAGTTGGAAGAAGTAAAACAAGCCCTTGAAAATGTGGAAGTTCATTTGATGACCGTATCTAATGTCCTCGGTAGGGGAAGACAAAAAGGATTTGCCGAGGTTTATCGTAGCGTCAAGGAAGTCGGTCTTCTGAAGAAACTAAAAATCGAGATTGCCATTAATGAAGATTTTGTCGAACCAACAATCGATGCAATCACAAAAGGGGCATTTTCCGGAAATCCCGGCGACGGAAAGATATTTGTTCTCGATCTCCATGATGTCGTTCGTATCGGTACCGGTGAACGGGGCGGAAAAGCAATCGGGTAACTTACAAGAATAGAAGGAGTTATGTTTATGGGCGCTAAAGAATTAACAAAATTAGCAAAAGAAAAGAAGCTGGAATTCATTGATTTGAAGTTTACCGATATTCCCGGCCTGTGGCAGCATATAACCATACCAATTCAAGAACTTGATGAAGGTCTTTTTATTAATGGTATCGGTTTCGATGGTTCGAGTATCCGTGGGTTCCAACCAATAAACGAAAGCGATATGCTGATTAAACCGGATCCCCAGTCGGCCTTTATTGACCCGTTTATGGAAGATCCGACATTAAGTATGATTTGCAATGTCTCAGATCCTCTTTCCCATATCCCCTATTCGCGGGATCCACGAAACGTTGCTAGGAAAGCCGAGCGATACCTGTCGGCCACGGGCATTGCCGATCAGGCATTCTTTGGTCCCGAACCCGAATTTTATGTGTTTGACGATATCCGTTTTGACCAAACTCATAATACCGGGTATTACGCAATCGACTCGAAAGAAGGTTTCTGGAATTCGGGCAAACGAGAAGAACCAAACCTCGGTTATAAGCCCCGATACAAGGAAGGATATTTTCCGGTTCCGCCGACAGACAGTCTGCACAACCTCAGGGCAAAGATGTCGAAAGTCATGAACGAAGTCGGTATTGATGTCATACTTCACCACCACGAGGTGGCCACTGCTGGACAGTGTGAAATTGGTGTTAATGTTAACACCCTGGTTAACAGTGGGGACATTCTTATGAAATTCAAGTATGTGGTAAAGAATGTTGCTCTGGCTTACGGTAAGACGGTCACGTTCATGCCTAAACCACTTTTTATGGACAATGGATCTGGAATGCATGTCCATCAGAGCCTATGGAGAGCGGGGAAAAATAAATTTTATGATCCTGATGGTTATGGTGGATTGAGCCGCATGGGGATTCACTACATCGGCGGATTGCTTCATCATGCGCCATCTCTACTTGCTATCACGTCACCAACGACAAATTCTTATCGGAGGCTCGTCCCGGGCTATGAAGCACCGATAAACCTCGTTTATTCAAAGAGAAACCGGAGTGCCTGTGTTCGAATTCCCATGTACTCACAAAGCGAAAAGTCTAAGAGAATCGAATTTCGCCCGCCGGACTGCTCCTGCAACCCCTATCTGGCACTGGCCGCTATGCTTATGGCAGGGCTGGATGGCATTGAAAACGAGATAGAACCCCCCGCTCCCATCGAGACAGATATTTTTGAGCTTTCGGGGGAAGAGAGAAAAGACATGCAATCCACGCCCGGCTCATTGGAAGAGGCCTTGGATAATCTCGAAAATGACCATGATTATCTTTTGAAGGGCGATGTCTTTACTGAGGATCTTCTTAAAATGTGGATAGGATATAAGAGAAAGCGTGAGGTGGATCAGATACGGCTTCGTCCTCACCCATATGAATTTGCCCTTTATTACGATATTTAAAAAATTACAATAAATCAGGAGGTTAAAATCATGGATATTGGAATGGTCAGTATTTTTGTGGGAGTTATTGCTCTCATGATTATCATCATTTACATAAAAGCAAACATGAAGATTTGTTCACCCAACGAGGTTATGATCTTCTCGGGGCGAAAAGCTAAAGATAAGGACAAAGGAATTGCTGGCTACCGCGTTATCAAGGGTGGTCGTGCCCTGAAGATTCCTCTCGTTGAAACCGTGCATACTATATCCTTGAACACGGTTCCGATTGTGTTGGACGTAACCGGTGCGTTAACAAAAGGCACCATTCCCGTGAACGTAAAAGCAATGGCAAATGCCAAGGTTGCCGGCTCAATAGAGGAAGGTCTGGGAAACGCAATCGAGAGATTCCTGGGTAAAAGCCCACAAGCCATCGCGACAACTGCTCGTGAAATAATCGAGGGAACACTGCGGGGCACACTGGCAACGATGGAACCGGAAGAGGCAAACGCCAATCGTATTTCCCTGGCACGTGATGTCGCAGAGGAGACACGGGAAGATTTAAAGCGAATGGGATTGATTCTTGATACCTTAAAAATCCAGGAAATTATGGACGATAAAGGATATCTCGAAGCGATAGCAAGAAAGAAGAACGCTCAGGTTCACCGCGACGCAAGAATTGTAGAGGCCGAATCGAATGCAGTTGCAACCGAAAAGGAATCAGAGGGAAAAAGGATAGCTGAAGTAGCAGAAATCGAAGCACGGCGTGCCGTTGTCGAGTCTGAAACATCCTTCCGGGTACAAAAGGCACAGTGGATATCCGAAGTAAACCGGTCGGAAGAAAAGGCACAACTGGCCGGTGAGATATCCCGAATGGAAGAAATAAAGATACTGGAGAAAAGGAAAGTAGACGCCCATCGCCTTAAATATGAGGCCGAGGTCATTATTCCTGCTGAAGCGGAGAAGGAAGCACTCTGCATGAAAGCGGCAGGTGAGGCAGCGGCTACCTATGAAGAAGGAAAAGCAAAGGCCGAAGCTCTCCGTATGTTGCGAGAACAATGGGATAAACAAGACAGCAAAGACCTGTTTATGATCCAGTTACTCCCCGAAATTGTGGAAAAAGTGTCACACGTGATTGGGTCCAATCTTAACATTGAAAAACTGACGGTTGTTGACGGAGGAAACGGAGGAGGAAGCGGGATACCTCAACATGTGGGAAGCCTCGCCGGATCGGTTAATTCCTTCCTCGAACAGATAAAGGCGCTTACAGGTATGGACGTGGTCAAAATTATCGAAGAACGAAGCGGAGGAGGAGACAAAAAGTTAGGTTTGTCATAAGGTATGTATGAATCGCATCTCATAATTTCGCAGTCAATTTTCAAGGTTACGAAAGCTGCTTAGAAACTAAAATCCGAAAAAAAGACAGGCAATCTCTGTCTGGAAAATTTGAGATTGATATCGGTGATGTCTTAAAACAAACCTGTATTAACTTTTGGGTTTTAAAATTTTGATCACGATATGATTTGGCTGTCTTAAATGTTTGATTTGACGCCGTTGCATAAAATCATGTGCCCTCCATCAGTGATATTTAGAACTGGTGTTTCAAGTCTCCATCCACGGTACCCCTGACGCATTCTCTTTCTTCCGCAAAATCGAAGCCGGTCCAGATTCCGATGGACTTCAGGATACTCTCCTGTGGGTGAAACCGTCTGAAGATCTCAAAGTAATAGGCTGCTTCCTTGCTGTTTACAACAGCCTGAGGATTTTCATATTTGACACGCTCGTATTGTTCGTCACTCATTTCCGCTTCAGCAAGCTGCTCTCCGAGGCTTTCGCACCCGGCACCCTGGGTATATTGAACTTTATATCGCCATAAGATTTCCTCGGGCAGATAGTCCGTGCCTTCAAAGGCCTTCCGAAGAATCCACTTCTCGATCTTTTCTCCATTGTGCTCACGTATCTTAAACTCGGGCGGTATCTTCATGGCAAGATCGATCATGGCAACATCCAGAAAGGGAACCCTGAGTTCGAGACTGAACAGCATCCCCATGCGGTCCGCCCGCTGGAGGTTGATATTATGAAGATCGGCAAGCAATCGTCGGACCTCCACGTTTACTGCTTCGAGAGGAAAATTCTTCATATAATGATACCCAGCAAACACCTCGTCAGCCCCCTCGCCGGTAAGAACAACGGTCACGTGCTCGGCCGCCAGTTTGCAGGTGAAATAGCAGGGAACGGCACACCGCACGAGAGAGGGATCATAACTCTCCAATTTTTGTATGACAACAGGCAAAGCTTCGTAATATTCTTCTTCAGTAAAAATCAGTTCATGGTGAGTAGCGTTAATATGATCGGCGGCAATTCGGGCCGCCTTGATGTCATCGCTCATATCTCCGTCTGGATCCTTCATACCCACGGCAAAGGTATGGAGATGGGGAATCTCCTCTGCAGCTATAGCAGCAATTATACTGCTGTCCAGGCCACCGCTGCAAAAGGACCCGACCGGGACCGTCGGATCGGCAAGCAACCTTTTTCTAACCGCTTCGATAAAAGTCTTGCGAATCAAGCGACAGGCTTCCTCGCAGTCGGTAATCAGGGAATCCCGGATTTCGGGAACACGATAGTACTCGACAAATCCATCCCCCGGCGTGTAATAGTGCCCCGCCGGAAACTCATGGACTTCACCCACGCCGGCAAGGCTCATGGCTCCTAGTTCAGAGCTGAAATACAGATTATCCCGGTGGTAACCGTAATACAGAGGCTTGATGCCAATGGGATCGCGGGCCAGCATGAAATTGTCCCCGTCATAGAGTGCGAAGGCGAACATTCCGTCCAGTTCGGCAACGCACCCGGGACCTTTTTCCTGAAACAGACGCAAAATGACTTCCGTGTCTGAATTGGTTTGGAAAGGGTATTTTGGAGCTAAAGGCTCTCTCAGCTTTTGAAAGTTATAAATCTCACCATTACAGATGATCCCTTTCCTGCCGTCCTGTGTCAGAATGGGCTGATGCCCCCGGGCAACATCAACAATAGATAATCTGGTATGACCCAGTACCGTTTGCCTGTGGCTGTGAATTCCTCTGTCATTCGGTCCTCGATGTCCGAGTGCATCCAACATTCGTGTAATTGTTATTTCATCCCTGACGCCAAAGCATCCTGCCAAACCGCACATGATTCACTCCTTTTCCCACTCAATGATTGTGTAAAAGGTTTCGTTCCATCACAACAACTCGATATTACTCACAGCAATAAACATACCATAACGAATGCTTGTGCTAATATTATAATATCTCTAATTATTTGTGCTGAAACCCGGTGAACCATAACTTTAAAAATCGCACATTTTTGTAGAACTAGGCAGTTCATCATACATATCCGTATCACCCCACACTCGCAGAACAGCTTCCAGTAAACACAACAAAACAGGTAAAATGTGTTGGGAGTAAAAAAGGAGAGGACTGTTTGAATAGTGGAATGATGAAGTACAGGCTTTAAAGTTTAAAGATGTTGGCTTCGTAAAAATTCCAACTTCGGCACTTCGCTACATCCCTCGTCATTGCTATGTACGCATACGTACTAATCATTCTTCGGGATTTGCGTGTCTTTAATTTGAGTCATTTACAATGCCATACGAAAATTGAATTTTTGCGACTTTGTCAATATTTAACTTTGCTTGATTCCCTTAATTTGCCGTTAGACTCCAAAGAATCAAAATGGTTTTCGCGGTTATGAACTGTGGAATTTATATGTATCAATCTCATATCATATTGATCTATGCGTTATTCAATTGTCGATATCTGACAACTATCCAATCTGTGCAGATTGATGACAATACGATGGAATGTTGAAAAAACGAAGACCTAAATTTTAGGATACGCGTTTGCTGTATTTAGCAAAAATGTAATTTCGCCGATTGAACACAGCTTGCCACTATCAATTAACCGGAATAAGTAATTCCTGAGTCAGGAAGCCCCCATTTTTATCTTAAATTCATTCCTTATTTATAAAAAGGTTGATTTCACTTTTACAGGTATTATTAAACAAATTCGATGAGGAATGTGTACATGTTCCTTGCTGACTGCCTTAATGGGGAAATATGCCAAGATGCCTACTTCAGGGTCGACAGCGATACTCAGATTCATAGCGTTTAACGGATCTCTCAAAAAAAGAAATTACAGCAGAGCCTTGCCTCTGACCGATAGAGATGGCGAGTCTTACTCCTTGAAATATCTATAGTTAGACTTGTATTGGTTGTAATAATAAAACTCTGCTTAAAGGTTGCTTCAAAGGCACTGTACCTGTCACCCAGTTCGTAATTGATATCTCTTATAAAAAAATGAATCTTCCAGAAATCGGTTAACCTTTTGATAAAACCCGCTGAAGCGCCGATACCGGCAGAATGTCGCTTTTCCAGTCTACCACCTAAATTCAGGTCCGTTTCCATCATGATATACCAGAGCCCAAGGTAGTCGTTCTCATAGGCAAATCCGCCACCGGGATTCAGCTCATAAACCATGTGGTCTTTCTCATCTGCAAGTATCTTTTGTACCAGGCCGGTTTTTATTTTCCAGGAAATGGGGTGAAAAAAATTGTTGACGTCACCTACGAGTCCTCAAAATCGTTTCAAGAAAAAATCGCTTATTACCGCTTGAAAGTCTTACTGTAATACTTCTTGACAAGGTATCATAATGGCGTTAGTGGTTTAGTGCATTTTTGATCTTGAACGCACTATAAGTGCTTTTGAACAGATGTAACCTGGGGGGATTATGGCCTGATAATCTACAGTCCTGTTTCTCGAAATGAGTGATAGGGCTTTTGTTTTTTGTGAACAGAACTGCTGATTATTGAGACCTAACCCCATAGTTCTGTGTTGACAGGGGGAAAATAAAGTCTGAGGTGATAAGGTGACCAATCCCAGTCTTCATTATTGTTATTTTGAAAAATATCAGCCATTTGAAGATTATTTTGACTCTCAAACTAAATTAGTGTGGGAACTGATTGCACTGTTAGATAAACATGGACGGCCCAAGCGTCTTAATAAACTAGACGCCTTACTGTTCTCCCTGATCACACATTCAGGATCTATTTCAAAGTTGGTTCACGATGGCTATGTTACAGAGGCTTATTTGGTTACTCGATCATTCTTTGAGAAATGTGTTAATTTTTGTTATCTTAATATATGTGATGAAAATGAATATAATAATCAATTATCTTGGACTCGCCAGAAGATGTTAAGAGCCTTGAATACAAGAAAGATGGCATATAAGAACATAGGTCACGAGACACCTCTCCCTGATATATCAGAACTTAAAAAAATTAGTGAAGATCTGAGGAAGTTCACAGGGAAAAAAGGAGGGGAAAAACATAGTTGGACAGAAGTTTCCTTATATGAGCGTATTCAGATTATTAAAAAGTCTGTAGATGGTTTCCCAATTGAAATTTATCTGTTGACGATGAACAGATTCTACGAGGATGCATCAGAAGTTATACATGGAACTTTATATGGAGCTTTGTTTTATACTGGAATAATTTGGGGCCTAAAGGAAAGCCAGAAGGAAAGTGAAGAACGTTTAGTATCTCACTGTCTTGATATCCTTTTTTTTCTAGGTTATTTGATACACGGTATGCTTGAAGTAGTTTCAACTATCATTCCGGCTGACCAATTATTGAAAAAATCAAAGGATAACCTTGCAAAAATGGACTCTGAGTGGAAAAGAATGTAATATAAAATAGTGACAGCGACTATTTTTCTAATGATTACAGAAAAAATCCTCTACTTTTTCTTCGCTCTTGATTCTATCGACTACAGGAAGAATTGGATTTAAAAATCTCGAACATACCAAATTTACAGCAATACCTTC
>CAZZBF010000001.1:95028-99368 GCA_964652795.1 uncultured Syntrophales bacterium
GCCTCAAAAGGATTAATTCTTCAAGAAAACTTCACGTTGCCTGTCGGAATTGGCAGAGAAAAAAAGGATCATTCTTTTGATCTTGGAAATAAGGAACAAAGAATCATTGTCGAATGCAAATCTCATAAATGGACAAAGGGCGACAATGTTCCGAGCGCAAAGCTTACAGTTTGGAATGAGGCAATGTATTATTTTCTTTTTTCTCCTCAAAAATATCGGAAAATATTTTTCATTCTAAAAGACTTCAGCATTAAGCGCAAAGAGACATTAGCGGAATATTATCTTAGAACATACAGTCATTTGATTCCAGATGGTGTTGAGTTCTGGGAGTATGATCCAGAAAAGAATGAAGCTTTGAAGATTAACTGATTGTTAAACATCTAATAAAAGAAGGACATTAAACCTACTGGCGTAGTTCCGCACCTATTAGCTTAACATCACCTGCAAAGAATATGAACGGGAAGAATCAATGTTAGTGAATGAGCATGCTATAGCAGAAAGGCTTGTTGCAAAGGGAAAAGAGCTCTTTGATGCACCGGTCAATATAGTAAAATTCACGACTGATGAAGCGGCTAATCGTCTTCTGAACAATCTGAATGAATATCCTCATGCCTTTGTTCTTGCTTGCGTGATGGATAGGCAAATAAAGGCGGAGTTGGCATGGTTAATACCTTGCCGTTTTTTTACGAAACTTGGTAACTTTACGTTTTCGATTCTTGAAAGTCTAACCATCGAAGAAATAAGGGTCTTGATGGCAGGGCCACCACAACTTCACCGATTTCCGGAGAAAATGAGCAATGTTTTCTTCGAGGCGATCTCTACGATCAAAGACCGCCATGGAGGCAATGCTGCTCAGATATGGGCTAATCGGCCATCCAGTGCAAAGGTTATATACGAGTTTTTACAATTTAGGGGTGTTGGTCCTAAGATAGCAACTATGGCGGCAAACATACTTGCTCGTGAACTAAAAGTACCATTTAGCGATTACTTTTCAATCGATATTTCCGCTGACGTACACGTTCGCCGAGTTTTAGGTCGACTTGGGCTCGTAAATAGTGAGGCAAGCATTGAAGAGATTGTTTACCGTGTTAGATCGCTTCATCCGGAGTTTCCCGGCCTCATGGATTTTCCTGCATGGGAAATTGGGCGTAAATGGTGTAAACCGAAACAACCCATATGTGAGAAATGTTATATGAGAGATGTATGCAACTTTAATAATAACAGTTAACAGGGATGTCATAGAACTATGAGTAAGATACTGATTCCCGCATCAAGCCCAGAAGATTGGAAACGATTTCTTGCTGAGCCAGAAAAACAATGGAAGTCAGGTTATTCTGCGCGTTCATTAGCCTACTGCTGGCAAGAGGCAGGCGGAATACCACCGGAAATTATTTTGGTACTTGGGCAACTGCCATCACTAAAAGATCTGAAAACTATTTTCGCAATTCCAGAGCATAAAGTTTCATTGCCTGGAGGTGTTAGTGCTTCTCAAAATGACGTCTGGGTACTCGGCGAATCATCCTCTGGTTTAGTCTCAATAACAGTAGAGGGGAAGGTATCAGAACCATTTGGTCCTACTGTTGGAGAGTGGCTTGAAAATAAAACATCAGGAAAAGAAAAAAGACTTAAATTTCTGTGCGGCGAACTAGGTTTTGACTATCCTCCACCATTTAAAGTGCGTTACCAACTATTACATCGCACAGTATCTGCGATCTTAGAAGCAAAGCACTTTCGTACTAATGAAGCCGTAATGGTGGTTCATACATTTAGTAAAACAAATGAATGGCTTGAAGATTATCAGTATTTTCTCTCTTTATTCGGCTTGAAAGCAGGAATCAATCAGGCAGTTACTGTGAGAATTTCAGATGAAATAAATCTTAGCTTTGCCTGGGTTCATGGTTCCGAGAAATATTTGGAATCATAAATAAGACTAGGCTAATAATTACATTCAGCCGACATTAGCAAACCCCGCTCTTTCGTCACTTTGCTTTTGGCTGCCGGTGATTTGTAGCGTAATTATGGAAAGAAGTACACACTGTATCAATTATGATCATTTTTATTGCTTACATGAAGCAATCAATCAAATCGTCAAAAATCAATTTTAAAAACTCATCCAATTGCAAAGAGATGGGTTTCACCTACAAGTCCTCAGAATCGTTTCAGGAGAAAATCGAGCATTACCGCTTGAAAGTCTCACTGTAATATTCCTTGACAAAATATCATAATGGAGTTAGTGGTTTAGCACATTCTGCTGATCTTGACTGCATTATATGCGCTTGTGAACAGCTACAATCCCCGGAGGGGGGGGATTATGGTCTGACCGTCTAAAGCCCTGTTTCTCAAAATGAGAGATAGGGCTTTTGTTTTTTGCTGAACTCCAAATGGTCCCTTACCACTAATTTTTGAGAAAACGAGGAAACTAGATGGACAGTGCGTCTCAGGGCAATAAGTATGCGGAGGCGGAACAAGAGCGACAGAAGTACGTTGATACTGTTGTTGTCGCCCCTACGAGGAATAAGATAGTCGTTGCCGGACCTGGAACCGGGAAAACCTATCTGTTCCGGCATGTTTTGAACGGCAAAGAAAACACACTCACCCTGACCTTTGTAAATGCGCTTTTAGAGGATTTGTCTCTTGAGCTTTTTGGGCTTTCCGAAGTCAGGACGCTACACAGTTTTGCGCGTCAACAATTGGAAAAAGTTAAGGGCAAGGGGACCGTGAAAATTTTCCCCAAATTGTCAGCAGTCATCAAGCAAGACGCTGTGGGCCTGCTTGACAGCGATGTTGACTTTAATTCTTTATTCCATAACAAATCCGACCATGATGAACACATCGAGTTCTACAGGAAAAGAAGGGTATATTATAAACACTACGGATTTTCGGACATTGTTTACGCCGTGGTGCGATTATTCGAAACAAATCCTGACCGAATTCCCACATATTCGCAAGTAGTAGTTGACGAGTTTCAAGACTTCAACGCGCTAGAGGTTGCATTGATTGAGCAACTTGCCTCAAAAAGTCCCATGCTCCTCGCCGGAGATGATGATCAAGCGCTGTATGAAACACTCAAGAACGCAAGCACCCGCCATATTCGCCAAAGGCATGGCGATTCGGTCTTTGGCTACGAGAGATTCAAGCTTCCTTACTGTTCACGATGCACGCGTGTCATCGTGGATTCGACCAATGACATTATCTCGGGAGCTGCCCGGGACGGTTATCTTCGTGACAGAATCGACAAACCTTTTTGGTATTTCGAACACCCGGAAAAAGATAGAGAAAGCGACTCGAATCCCCTGCTTGTCTACAGCAAAGTTTATGCGAAGCAGATTCCGTGGTTCATCCAAGAGCGAGTCAAGGAGATTGCGAAAGAAGTCAGAGACAAGTTTACAGTGTTACTGATCTCACCAACGAGAATCCAATCCAGGGAGATCGTAAATTCGTTGCGGGAAAAGGGATTTGAGAACGTACACTATTTTGAGAAGGAGGAGAGTCAGGAGCCAATTTTGCTAGAAGGGCTAAATCTCTTGCTTGAAGACAGCGCGAGCAATCTGGGCTGGCGCGTGGTTGCAAAGACCGTTCTCCCGGACGCCGAATTTAAGTCTTTGTTGGAGGAGACTGCCCAAGATAACGATCCCCCACGATTCTGTGACATCATGCCTGCGCAACTAAAAAAGGACGTGAAAAAGTTACTGAAGTATCTCCGCGCGGTGCGAGACGGCAAGTGGTCGGAAGATGAGACACAGGCGGGCGACTTCTTGAATCAGTTGGGCATTAACCCCATAGAAATAGCAATTGAGTCCCTTCGCGATCACATCAGCCCGTCTGTACAAAGACTGGCCGACCATGGCATCAGGAAGGTTTTTATGCAGGCAACGACAATTGCCAGTTCCAAAGGGCTGGCGGCCGACTATGTGTTCATTACGCACTTTGATGATCAGTATTTCATAAGAGACACAGACAAGAGACATGTGACAGATCAAGATATCTGTAGTTTTCTGGTTGCCCTTACACGTGCGCGAAGAAAAGTGTTTCTGATTTCGTCGGATAAAAATAAGAAGCCCTCGTTCCTTGAATGGATCGACAAGGCGCACATTCAGACGGTGAAATAAGGCCCAGGTCAGAAACAAGGGCCGAACAATCGCATCGGTAACGGGCTTTAATTCCGAGGTGCTTTCCCGGCATCTCATGTGCGCTGTTCAATGATTAAAACAAATAGGAGGAAATCATGGCTAAAAAGAATTTGCGTAACGTTCCTAGCAGTATTTTGGATAAAGTAAAAAAATCTAAATCAAAACATTTTGTTGCAGGTTGCCTCAAAACTTATAGCAAAAAAGAAATTC
>CAZZBF010000001.1:99378-114319 GCA_964652795.1 uncultured Syntrophales bacterium
TTCAGATGATAAACTTGACTTCCCTAATGAAAAGATACCACTTTCGAGCAGGGGTAAATATTGTAATAGGAATGTCAATGGTCATATTTTTAAAAGATATGATCTGCCTAAGGAGACATATTCTATAACCATAGAAGCGCCAAATTATGGTGATAGTTATAAAGGCACACATGATGTAACATGGTGGAAAGAAAGATATCAAAGAGATTTTATCGCACCCAGACTTTCCACAATAAAAATAGAATGCTTAGATCCATCTCCAAACTTAGATAAATATATTATAAGTTTTGAAGTAAGTGAAGTCTTAGATAAAGAAGCTAAAGATTTCGAAGTACGTGCGTTGGAATGTTTAAATTTATTGCAAGAAAATATTTATAAATCTGATTTAATCGAAGCTGGTTCTACTTTTTCAGATTATTTACAAACCATTCAATTATCATGGGAAATATTACCCCCAGGCACTAAAGAAGAAGTTATTAAAAGAATTTTTCGCGGTACAGAACCAACAGAACAACAAAGAGGTACTGCGAGTGATAGATATGATTTCTTTAATAAACTCAATCCACAAAAATTAGTCTTTGGCAGTAGTGGATTCCAAAGATATTTTGGTGCATTAATAAAAGAAGATTTAATTGTTTTTGAAAATATTCAATATGGAAATGCAATTTACATTATGTATGAAAACTGGAGAGAATTGAGCGCCAAAAGTAGAATTGAATTACTCTCAGGTCGTTTTGGTAATAATTTTGATAGAATAATTCATAAAGGAGACTGGACAACGGAAGTCAAAAAAATAGTCGACGTACATACAAAAAATTAATACCTAAGGGGAAATGGGGTCAAATCTTTACCCTTGATAGTTTATGCTGTGCATAACTGTGACCATCACCATTTGAAGTCTTGCATGCCTTCGGTAAAACCATATCTAACGCTTACAGGAAGTAATCAATATTTTGTATTCTGATCAACTGACAAAATTTGATGACAGTTGCCACGAAAGGAGACTATCTTTCAAAGTCTAAAAATTGCAGGAAGGAGAATACCATCACAAGAAAGTGAAACCTGTGATATGAAGAGTGTCTCCGGAGTGAAAAAGGCGGAGCGCATGGGCATATCACGGGAAGCTGTGGCAATCTGTAATGTTATGGTAGAAAGATCGATATTATTAAGGGGAACCCTTCAATAATTGATTGTATGATGATTGACACCAACCCCTCCTTTAAGTATATACTGCATTCTTAAATATCGTTCATTTAGGATAAAAAAATGTGTGATAAGAATTTATCCACAAGATTTTCTGTTTTCGTTGCATGATATAGTTTTTCAAAAAGAAACCGTTTTGCTTGGTGAATGGACAGATGCGAATCGTTCTCGTCAACCCGAATCTCATGAAACCGCGATGCCATCAGGCGTCTTTAAGCTTTTTGTCGAACCCAGCCGTTTGACGTCTGTCTTGATAAAGACAAAATCGGTTCCGCCGATCTCCTTTTCACCGAAAATCCGGTCATTGTAAACGTACATCCGGTTCGGGACCTGATCGTCGAAGCCATGAAAGTTGAAGGCACTGGGGCCGCTGATCTGGTATTTACCTTTTGTGACCTCCATGAGTTTGGAGAGGATGTAATAGCCGCTGACGGTCCACCGTCCGCCGGCAGGCATGTGCGGCGGGACCAGATAGGCGCCCCTTTTCAAACGAATAATCAGACCGGCGGTCGCCATCCGATTGAGGAGTTTCCATTCCTGTTCAGCCTTAATATCCAAGGCGGAGGCAATTTCGCCCGAGTAGATGATCTCTTTTTTCCTTAGCTGGACATAGGCGAGAAGCTGCATTTCAAATTTGCCCAGCTTGGTTTTTTCTTGTTTCACTATATTATTCGTTCCTTCCTTGACAGAGGAGTTACCTTGAAAATAGTAAAACAAAAAGCTTTTGTCGATGAATAATTCGATGCCTCTTCGAGGGACAACACTATACAAGTTTACTTATCGATATCAATTATTCGCAGATTATTGCTAAATGTAGTTTGAAAGCTATATCTTCCGACGAAATATGTCAAATATGGATTTTCGGAAAATATGCATCCCCCCTCTTGCAAATAAAGCAAATAAAGAATAAAAAGAATAAAGGGGACATTCATGCTTTTTCTTTTTTCTCTTTCTAAAATAGGGAGTGAGTATAATGGATAAAACATTTAAAGCTAAAGATATACAGAAAGGTTTTCATCCCGAGGGTTATCGCATAGATAAAACAGCCGCGCCAATAAATTTTTATACAAAATGGGAAATTACACAGGAAGGCAAATGGATAAACCCTAAGCCGACATGCTTTGACTCAATGCCACAGGAAGGGTGGTATAAAGAGACACAAAAATGAATGAAAAGGCGTTAGATACGGCAGGAATGCCTGTCACTGGTACGACAGCACCAGTGGAATAAAGAGGGCATATGACACAGGGATGCTTAAAAAAAGTGGATTGATGAGTATTGCATGAACAGGGGGCAGAGTTGGGTCCGCAAGAAAAGATTCGAGGAGGTTTGACATTTTCTGTAATTATCACTATCTCCTTTTTACTGTAAATCTTCTCTTATTTCGCCATTTGGCAACATGTAATCCGGATGATATTTACCTTTTTCTTCCATTTGATACCGAATGCAATTTCTGTGGTTCACCAAACAATAGTTTTCTATCCAGTATCTCTCCAATCTCCCCTCGTCAGTATATTTCTTAATTGGACAAACATAATACCATTTGCACGGATTTATTTTTCTATTGCTAATTAAGACCTTCCAACCGCTGATTCGATAATCATTTACATCAACTTTTCCTTGCCGATAATCTTCATGCCAATCTTGAGAAACGGGAAGCCATTCATATAGCTCTTTTCGCCAGGCTTCAAGAAAAAGAGGTTCCCTTCCCATAAAATCCGCCGCGCAAAAAACTTTATTGTGAGTCGTATGCTTTAATTTTTCCAGCCACGCTATACCTTCTTCAGACCTTAAAAGGTGATGGTCAAGAATCAACGTATCAACATGCCGAGATAACTTCACCGCATTTTCACAAGCGTTTTCCCTTTGGATTTGAAAGGACGAAGAAGAATAATGGTACAGCGGCGGACCTGACGCTAAAACAATGTCCGGTTGCCAGTCCAGAATTTTTTCTATCGTTTTCTCATTCAAGAGTTGAATGTCTGAAGCATGAACAAAGGTTTTTCCTCCCTCTTCAATCCTGCTCATCATAATGCTGTTTCCTTCTCCACTTTTTTCCCCGTGGGGAACAGGGAAGGAGAATTTTAGAGGTCCTTCTTTCCTTCCTTCGGCATTTTGCAAATCTTTGTTGATGTTTTCAGCTAATTCTTTACTTCTTTTTTGCTGTGTCGGCGGGCAATGATCCGGCCCCTTAGCCCAGATTCGGCAATCGGATAAACTGCTTTTTATCTCACGTATTCCTAACTGATAAGGATTGGGATTGGATAAAGGGCAATGGTCTCCGTCGAAATGACTGATAATGACATCATCGGAGCTTTTTAATTCCTCAATAATATTTTCTCTGATGCTTGCGCCGATGGCAACCTGAAAAGGATGCGGTAAAAACCCGTGACGGGACCATCCTAAAGCGATGCCGGGATCAATTAATATTTTCCGGCTCTTCAATTCAACTAAACAAGAAAGCCCGCGAACACCTAAAGATTCAGCACCTAAAATTTTGATGATCATATTTTCTCTTTTTCTTGTCAGTCATTAAAACACGACCCGGAAAAAGAATGTGTTTTGCCTTAAATTATTTTTCTAACGCTCAACCAACCTTCGAAATCGATGTCGGTTTCCGCAGAAGCGTCTAATATTTCCGGATTCACATACGCTTTAGACCCGATATTCGGCGTCTTTAATTTCAATAACCTTTCCCGCTCCTCCTTCGATGTATTTCTTCGGATAAAGTGATTTAATTTCTCGCTGATATTGAGTGCAATGGGTCGCACAAATCAAGTCAAAATTCTTAAGTGTGTCAGGTCTGTTTCCATGTAAGCCTCCTATAATTCCGTAAACTTTCCCAAATTCAGAAGCCGCGCTAATAATATGGCCCATTGAGGGGTGCGAACATCCCGCTATGATTATAATGCCTTCTTTTGCTTCAAGGCAGAGGAACTGCTCAATTCCTTCTAATTCACCCGTTGAATAAATCCCCTCATGCAGTTTTCTGGAATTTTCTACCTCAATAACTTCTTTTACGTTTTTAACGCCCCGGAAAGAAGGGGGAACCCATACCCTAACTTCGTTGTTCTGTTCAAGGAAAGCTGATAAACCCCCTGTGTGGTCGAAGTGAGCGTGAGAAATAAAGATTTCGTCAATCTCTTTAGGAACAATGTCTAATTTACTCATGTTCGAAAGCAGAATAGAACCTCTTCCGCCTGTATCAAAAAGAATCCTTTTTTCTTTTACCTCTATAAGGGCGGAAAAGCCCCAATCAGCCTGAAGGTCATTTATGAAAACAGTGTTATCGTAAATAATAGTAATTTTCATAATTTTTCTCCTTCTATTTGTTCCGTTGCTTTGTCATAATACTTTTACGCTCTTGAGGATAAATATGGACAGCGCCCATTTAATACAGGTAAACAATATCAAAACTCCGTTGTCAATTTACAAAGTGTATAGAGCTATCTATCAATATCCGAGGTTTTGATAAGTTCGTGAAAAGTCAAATTTCTACGAATATGTCATTTCGACCACAGGGAGAAATTTTATCTTTTCAGCATGTTACGTTTTGAAGATTTCTCGTTTCACTCGAAATGACAAGCTGAGGAGATTTTTTACAAGTACATCAAAATTAAGAAAGTATATCTTTAGCCTCTTTTGTCTATCGGAATATAATTTCTTTCTTTAGGCCCCACATACAGCTGGCGGGGACGATGAAGCCTGGTTACGGTATCTTCACGGCCTTCCTTCCACTGACTGATCCATCCGGGAAGACGTCCTATCGCAAACATTACGGCGAACATATTGATTGGTATTCCCAAAGCGCTCAGGACTATTCCACTATAAAAATCCACGTTGGGGTAAAGTTTTTTATCAATTAAGTACGGATCCTTCAATGCGGCTTCTTCCAGTCTCTTCGCTACATCAAGTAGAGGATCGTTCCGTTCAATCTTATCAAGAACTTTGCGTGCCATCTCTTTCATGATTCGAGCCCGCGGGTCATAATTTTTATAAACCCTGTGGCCGAATCCCATTAAAAGAAACGGGTCGTTTTTATCTTTTGCTCTGGCTATGAATGGCGCGGGGTCTCCACCGGCGTCATGAATTTCCTGAAGCATTTCTATAACAGCCTGATTGGCCCCTCCGTGCAGTGGTCCCCACAAAGCGCTGATCCCCGTTGAAATAGCCGCGTACAAATTGACACGAGCACTCCCTACCATCCGTACGGCGGATGTGGAGCAATTCTGTTCATGGTCGGCATGTAGAATCCAGAAAACATTGAGGGCACGGACCATATCTTCATCGATGACATAGGGGCGGACGGATGTATCAAACATCATGTTTAAAAAATTTGCACAATAACTGAGGTAGCACGATGGATACACTACCGGAAGACCCATTGAAATTCTGTAGGACATAGCTGCCAGAGTCCTCAACTTGGACAAGAGACGGGCAAACGTTTTTTCAATTTCATCCTCTTCCGATGTCTCGGGAATCTCAGGATAAAACGCACGTAAGGCATTTACCATCGAAGCAAGAATACCCATCGGATGTGCACCTCCGGGATAACGTTCGAAAAAATGTCTCATATCTTCATGGACGAGTGAATGATCATTCAGCATACTTGAAAAGTTGTTAAGCTCATCATTCGTCGGCAGATCACCATGGATTAAAAGATACGCCGTTTCAACGAAACTGGACCGTTCTGCCAGTTGCTCTATGGGAATGCCCCGGTACCTTAAAATCCCCTCTTCCCCATTCAGGTAGGTGATACTGCTGCTACAACTGCCGGTGTTTCCATAACCCGGGTCAAGAGTTATCAAACCCGTCGTTTTACTAAGGCCGGAAATATCGATCGCGTTATTCCCCTCCGTAGATTTAACTATAGGCAACTCATATGTTTTTCCATCAACAATCAATTTTGCTGTTTTTTTCATAAATTGACTCCTTTATTAAATCTTATATTCCTTTTTCTCAATTAAAAGAAAAAAGGCAGTGAAAAGCAACGATTCAATAAAAACACATAACTTTTTGGGATACCACATCGGCGACTATGTGTATGTTTTCTCCTTCTGCATCGTATACCTTGACAACATCACGATAACCAATGGCATCAGGGATAATTTTTTCTAACTGATTGGGTAATCCTTTTATATATGTTTCATTAAATGTCACATTATCATCGCCCGGAAACAGAGCAATATAAAAGATTTTCGTTTCCACGAGATCCTGAAAGAAATGAGTCCCATACGAAAGTTCGGGAATAAGATCGGCATCCACGTATGCAATTTCCCCCAGCACATTCACATTGTTTATTTCGGAAAAACTGACAGGAACCCCCAGAGAGGGTGTAGACGATCCCCATCTACCGGGCCCCAGCAGCATGGTAGGCATTGTATCTCGACTCATAATTTTTCTGTTTAATCTTCCTACCAGCCGAGCGACATCATATTTTCCGCTCAATGCGAGCTCATTGTATCGCTTGGGATCAATGTAAATGATTCTTCGAATCTTCTGAAAAATGGACCCACCCATGAACTTCCCTTCCGAACGAAAGATTATTTTGTCTTCATCTACGTTCTCGGGAAACTCTATCCTCGTTTCCACTCCCATGGTCTGTAATGGTCTGCACTGTAACACATTAATCTGAAATATCCCATTCTTTCTGAAATTTACAGTAAATTCAATATCCACCGGGTATTGATAGATCGTTTCCAGTTTACGGAGCATGTTCCGCATTATTTTAGTAAAAGACGTATTGGATAGAAGTTCGTCAAAGGTAATAATCCATGCTTCCTGATCCTTAATCCCCATCTCTCTCAATTTTTTCGCCGTTTCATGATCTCTGACCGCTATCTTCTCCATGTTCAGGTCAAGTTTCTGTCCCATGAGATTTAAGAGAGAAATCGTCTGCAATTCATTGTCATTTAGATTCAATATATCAACATCATGCTGTGAAAATTTTCTTGTATCTTCCATTCCCCCATGGGCCTTCACTAAGGGGGCATCCAATGCAACAATTCGAGGGTAATCACCTTCGACGCGATTTACCGCCCGCGTTCCCAGGCCAAAGACCAGGCGAAGCATCCCGGCCCTCGGGTCCATACCGGACTTCCAGACAAAGGTATTATAAGAAATGCCAACTCCTCCCACATCGGGAAACGCATATTGTTTCCGGTATGATCCCGATACTCGCTGAACCAATAATGCCATCTGCTCATCTTCATCTTCAAGCCCTCTCTGTAACCGATACATAAGGGCATCTTCGTTCAAGGTACTCGCATAGATTTGTCGAACAGCATCTTCAAACTGTTTGTAACGTTCCTCAGGGCTCCCTTGATTGACACAAAAAACGCTTTCATATTTACCGGCAAATGCATTACCGAACGCATCTTCAAGCAAACTGCTGGAACGGACAATATACGGTGATTGACCGAAATATTCTACAATTTCGAGGAATTGCCCCTTAATTTCTTCAGGAAATGATCCATTGATCATGTTCTCCCGAAGGGCCTTCGCTGCTTCAAAGTATCCGTCCTTTGTCTTTTGCTTCATACGTAATTTCCACCAGCCGTTTTGTACGATATAGGTGTAAAAGACATCAGAACCGATATAAAAAGAGTCATGGGGTTCTAAAACCTCATTCCAGTTGAAAGACGTGTCTTCCGCCAGGATTTTTCTCGCAAGAAGCATCCCAACCGCTTTCCCTCCGATAAAGCCGGTACCGATCAGTCTCTCTCTTATTTTCAATAGATCTTCGAGAGAAACTTTATCTTTGACAAGTATTGACATCCGCGGTTCTCTGGTAATCATTATGCGGCATATTCTGTCTATCGTGTCCCGTTTCTCTTCGGATTCCCAGGGTTCATCCAGAAGTTCCTGAGCCCGCAGGAATAAGCGATCCCAGTTGTCGAGTTTCCGTTTGGCCCGTTCGAGTGTTTGTCGTGATATATGAGAAAATAGCCGCGCCGCGTCAATACTGTTTACGATAGGAATAAATTGGTCCCCTTCCTGCAGATGGGGCAGGAACATAGTTGGAGAATATCGCTGCCAAACCTTTAAAGGATGAACATGAAAAAATCCATCATCTCTGTATGCGTCAATGAGAAGTTGTGTAGTTTCTCGAATACGGGCAATAGTTTGATAAGAATGTCTGTCTCTAATAATTGCAAAATAAGCTACCGTATCCAGCTCGAAAAGATAAGGACAGGTAATTATAAAGAAGTTTCCGATCATGAGATCGGTTGACCATGTTGATAAGAGATCTGAGAGACAATCAAAAACATAGAAAACCCCCTTGCCCTCTTTTGTCACGATATTATGGACTTCTGTGGAAAAAGACTCGAATCCCCCTTCTGCATCCAGATTATAAATCATAACACCGGGATGTTGTTTCACCAGCGGTTTGTGATCGGCGAATCGCATATAGACAACCCTTCGGTTATCTTTGACGGCCTTGTTCACGTAGCTCTCGACAAAATATGCATATTCTTCAATATCGCCAACTCGCCATACTACATTATCGCCGATCCGTAAACTATCGATAATATCATCCAGTCCTTTTAAACCGGTACTAACCCGTTTTAATAATTTCATCTAAAACTCTCCTCCTGCTAAGAAGTATAAAATTCCTGAAGAGATCGTATATTACAGCATCCTTGCCTCAAGGATGTGATTGCATTTGTCATGGCGGTAGCCCCCGCAATTGTCGTCACCAGAGGGATACCGTATGACACGGCTATACTCCGAATAGACACTTCATCGCGACGAGGAAGAGGGCCGCTCGGCGTGTTAATCAGAAGATCAACGTTTCTGTTTTTTATGTAATCGAGAATATTCGGTCGGCCCTCGGCAAGCTTCGGGAGGCAGACCACCTTGATTCCCTGATCCATAAGAACCTGTGCGGTACCGGGGGTTGATAGTATCTCAAAGCCCATTCCCTCAAACTTTTTACCCAGAGCAACGATATACGGCTTATCGGAATCCTTAACACTCATGAATACCTTCCCCGAATCTGGCACCATCTGACCTGCCGCAATCTGGCTCTTTGCAAATGCCATTCCTATGTCCCGATCAATCCCCATAACCTCACCAGTAGATTTCATTTCAGGCCCCAGTATGGTGTCAACCCCGGGAAACCTGACGAAAGGGAAAACCGATTCTTTAACGGAAAAATATGCGGGCATGGGATCGCTCGTAATGCCCTGCTCCTTCAAAGATATATCTGCCATGACTCGTGTCGCAATCTTCGCAAACGGCAAACCGGTCGCCTTTGATACGAAGGGAACCGTTCGTGAAGCCCTCGGATTCACCTCCAGAATATAAATGTCATTGCCTCGCACGGCATACTGAATATTGAGAAGCCCCCTGACGCCGAGTTCCCTGGCAATGTGTCGAGTCTTCTCCTTAATCGCAGTTACCGTTTCGTTACCGAGAGAATACGTGGGAAGAACCATGGCGCTGTCTCCCGAATGGATACCCGCCTGCTCTATGTGTTCCATAACACCGCCGACAATAACATCTTGTCCGTCCGACACGGCATCCACATCAACTTCAATAGCATCTTCAAGAAATTCGTCGATCAGAATAGGATGGTCTGCGGAAGCCTCAAAGGCTTCTTTCAGGAAACCTCTGAGATCAGCCGGGTTCCAGACAACTGCCATGGCCCGGCCGCCGAGGACATACGAGGGCCTGATAATTACGGGATATCCTATTTCATCTACGATCCTTTCCGCTTCTTCCAGAGACAGTGCCGTGTCACTTATCGGTTGTTTGATCCCGATCTTGTCTGCCAGTTTCTTAAAGAGTTTTCTGTCTTCCGCACGGTCAATAGCTTCGGGTGACGTACCAAGAATGTTCACACCGTTTCGAGCCAGGGCAAGTGACAGATTCAAAGGTGTCTGTCCTCCCAGTTGGACAATTACACCTTCCGGTTTTTCCACTTCAACGATATTAAGGACATCTTCCAGCGTCAGCGGTTCAAAATACAGCTTGTCGGAAATATCATAGTCCGTGGAGACGGTTTCGGGATTGGAATTAACCATAATCGTTTCGTACCCCATTTCTCTCAGGGCCATCGACGCGTGGACGCAGCAATAATCGAACTCGATTCCCTGACCGATCCTGTTGGGACCGCCGCCGATAATCATTATTTTTCTCGCATCTCCTGCCCTGCTCTCATCCTCTTCTTCATACGTGGAATAATAATACGGTGTATACGCCTCGAATTCGGCGGCACAGGTATCAACCAGTTTATAAACCGGTTTTATTCCCTTTTCTTTTCTGAGGGACCGTATCCCGGATTCACTTATACCGATGATGTCGCTTAATTGAATATCGGAGAAACCGAATCGTTTGGCTGCATGGAGAGTCTCCCGGGGTATATGAGTGTTTCCTCTATAGACCTCGATCTTTTTTTCCATATTGACGATTTCTTCGATGTTGTGCAGGAACCACGGATCGATATGAGTAAGCCCGGCAATGCGTTCTACAGAAAAACCCGCTTGCAAAGCATATTTCACATAAAAGAATCGCTCCGGTGTCGGTCTAATGAGCATCGCTTCAAGCTTTTCGATATCCGGCTTCTGCTTCAATGGAGATTCATACCCATGGATACCGATTTCCAGCCCCCTGAATCCCTTCTGGAGAGCTTCCTTGAACGTTCTCCCTATGGCCATTGTCTCGCCTACGGACTTCATTGATACGGTAAGTGTATCGTCTACCCTGGGAAACTTTTCAAAGGCAAAGCGGGGAATTTTAACGACACAGTAATCGATAACCGGTTCGAACGATGCGGGTGTCTTACGGGTAATATCATTTTTTATTTCATCGAGACTGTACCCGACGGCAAGTTTCGCCGCGATCTTAGCGATGGGAAAGCCCGTCGCCTTTGAGGCAAGAGCGGAAGATCGCGAAACACGGGGGTTCATTTCTATGACTACCGTGCGTCCCGTTTCGGGGTGAATCGCAAATTGAATATTAGACCCTCCTGTCTCAACACCAATTTTACGAATCACGGCAACGGCGGCGTTACGAAGTTTCTGATATTCTCTGTCCGTAAGGGTCTGGGCGGGCGCGACGGTAACGGAATCACCGGTATGAATTCCCATGGAATCGACATTTTCGATGGAACAGATAATAACAACATTATCCCTGTTGTCTCTCATGACTTCGAGCTCAAATTCTTTCCATCCGAGAACCGATTCTTCAATGAGTATCTCGCTTATCATACTTTTTCCAAGGCCGAGTGACGCTGATTCTTCAAATTCCTCAACGTTGTAAACAAGCGAACCTCCGGTACCACCGAGCGTGAAACTCGGTCGAATAACCACGGGAAAACCAATGTCAGCGACAATCTTTCGCGCCTCATTCATCGTGCAGGCTATTCCGCTTTTTGGCACCTCCAGGTTGATATCGGCCATCGCCTTTTTAAATTCATCTCTGTCCTCTGCCTTCTTAATGGCATCCAGATCCGCGCCGATCATCTCAACGCCAAACTTTTCAAATACTCCCCGTTCGGCAACTTCGACCGCCGTATTTAAAGCCGTCTGACCACCGAGTGTGGCCAGAACCGCGTCGGGGTGTTCCTTTTCAATTATCTTTTCAACAACATCAGCAGTTATCGGTTCGATATAGGTACGATCAGCCATCTCAGGATCTGTCATAATGGTGGCGGGATTAGAATTCAGAAGGACAACTTCATAACCTTCTTCCCTCAGGGCCTTGCAGGCCTGCGTTCCGGAATAATCAAATTCACAGGCCTGTCCTATGACGATTGGACCCGATCCGATAAGGAGTATTTTCTTGATATCCGTTCTTTTCGGCATATGTCCGATTTTATTCCCATTCTATCGTACTCGGCGGTTTCGAACTTATATCGTACACCACTCGATTTACGCCGCGTACTTCGTTTATTATCCGCGACGACATTCGTGACAGTACATCATGGGGAAGTCTTACCCAATCCGCCGTCATGCCATCAAGGCTTGATACAATCCTGAGGGCGATCACATTCGCGTACGTCCGCTCATCCCCCATAACACCGACAGTCTTGACTGGCAACAGTACGGCAAAAGCCTGCCACACATCCTCGAAACGATCGTATTTAAGTATTTCTTCCTTGACTATGCTATCGGCATGACGGAGCGCCTCCAGGCTTTCCTCCGTCACATCACCGATAATTCGCACAGCCAGCCCCGGACCGGGGAACGGTTTTCGTTTCAAAAGCTTTTCAGGAAGACCTAACTCTTTACCGAGAATTCTCACTTCATCTTTAAAGAGCTCTTTCAAGGGCTCAATTAATTCAAACCCGAGATCTTCGGGAAGTCCCCCCACATTGTGATGACTTTTGATAGTCGCAGACGGTCCTCCATGAGCGGAACGGCTTTCAATAACGTCCGGATAGAGAGTACCCTGGGCCAGATAGTCGGCATGCCTGATATTTTTTGTCTCGGCCTGAAAAATTCTGATAAACGTTTCTCCGATTATCTTTCTCTTATCTTCCGGATCTGTAACCCCCTTTAACGCATCCAGAAATTCCTTTTTCGCATCGACGATTGTAATATTCAGCGGATAATCATCAGTAAACATGGATCGAATTTCATCGACCTCGTGCGCCCTGAGCAATCCGTTATCCACAAAAACCGCTTTCATCCGGTCGCCAATGGCGCGTTCGATAAGTGCCGCCACAACAGAGGAGTCAACCCCGCCGGAAAGGGCACAAATAACGCTTGAATCGGCAACCTGAGATCGTATCCTTTCCACTGATTCCTCAATAAATTTGCTCATGGTCCAGCCACCCCGACAGTCTGCGACATGGTAAAGAAAATTTCGAAGTATATCCATTCCCTGAAGCGTGTGAACTACTTCGGGATGAAACTGGACGCCGTATATCTTTTTAGCATCGTTACCCATCGAAGCAATTGAACAGGCAGATGTTTGTGCCAGAATTTTAAAGCCATCGGGTACGACCGTCACATGATCGCCATGACTCATCCAGACGTCAAGCCGATAATCCAATCCGTTGAAGATTGATGCAGCATCTGCAACATCGAGTTGCGCCGGCCCGTATTCGCCGCCTCTCCCCTTCTTCACCGTACCACCTAATGCTTGTGCCAACAGCTGCAATCCATAGCATATGCCGAATATGGGAATATTAAGTTCCAGGATGCCCTTATCCATGGAAGGATGTTCCGGATCGAGAACGGAAGCCGGCCCGCCGGACAGTATCAATGCTTTTGGATTCAGTGTTATCAGCTCATCCTTTGTAATTGTATGATGAACGATTTCGGAATATACGCCGAGTTCTCGTATCCTTCGCGCGATAAGTTGAGCGTACTGTGAGCCGAAATCAAAAACGGCAACCAATTCTTTCATGTATCAACCTTTGCTCATTTCTTTTTTTATCAGTTCAACAAAACGGCCGAAAAGATGTCTGGCATCATGGGGTCCCGGCCCCGCCTCGGGATGGAATTGGACTGAAAATAACGGCAATTCCCGGTGTCTCATCCCCTCCAATGTATTGTCGTTGAGATTCATATGGGTAATCTCTATTGTCTCCTTATCCAGTGAGCCTATATCAACACAGAACCCATGGTTCTGAACAGTAATTTCAATCTTTCCCGTTATCAGGTCTTTTACCGGATGATTTTCTCCGTGGTGACCGAATTTGAGCTTATATGTGTCGCCGCCCAGTGCAAGACCAATCAGTTGATGCCCCAGACAGATACCGAATATGGGCAGTGTTCCAATGTCTACCAAATCACGGATTGTATTAATTGCGTATGTTACGGCGGCAGGATCACCGGGTCCATTCGACAGAAGGACACCGTCGGGGCGTAGCTTCATTATCTGACCGGCGTTAGTATCCGCAGGGACAACGGTGATGCGGCATCCTACATCGACAAGTTGTTCAAGTATACTGTATTTTAAACCATAGTCTAACACAATTACATGAAGATCCTCATTTTCAGACATGACATATGGTTGTTCGCAGGTTACCTCCCTGACCAGGTCCCTGCCGATCAGATCGGAAGAAGCTTTGACTTTTTCAATGAGAGATTGCGTGTCATGGTCAACCGCCGAGATGACGGTCCTCATGGCACCTGCTTCCCGTATATGTCTGGTAAGAGCCCGGGTATCGATCCCCTCGATTCCCATGATGTTATGTTCTTTTAAAAAAGAATCGAGATCTTTTTCCGATCTCCAGTTGCTGGGCTTCCGGCACAACTCATTTACCACAAAACCCTCAAGCCAGATGGAACGTGACTCCGAGTCTTCATCATTAACGCCGTAATTGCCAATCAGAGGATATGTCATAACAACAATCTGGCCTTTATACGACGGATCGGTCAGCACTTCCTGGTAACCGGTCATTCCGGTATTGAATACTACTTCACCGTAATGCTCTCCCGGCACACCGAAGGACGTGCCTTCGAATATTCTGCCGTCTTCCAATGCAAGTATTGCTTTTTGTCCCATATCTTACCTGTTTATCCTGTCGGAGCGGTTACACAACTTTCTTGCCCTGAACCCATTTTCCCCCTCCCAGATCCATCAAACCAAGCTCCGCAAGCTGCCTGTAAGCAACAGGGGACGGTGCATTCGTTAAGGGGCAGTAAGCATTCCGATTCTTGGGAAATGCAATCACCTCTCGTATAGATGATGTATCAAGGATCATGGAAACAAGCCGGTCCATACCAATCGCTATTCCACCATGTGGCGGTGCCCCATACTCAAGGGCATCTAAGAAAAA
>CAZZBF010000001.1:114329-135671 GCA_964652795.1 uncultured Syntrophales bacterium
TTTCCCCTCAACGTCTTCTTTCGACAGGCCAAGTGCTCGGAAGATTTTTTCTTGTGTATGTCGTTCATTAATGCGGATACTTCCTCCACCAAGTTCCTCTCCGTTTATCACCAGGTCATACGCCCGTGAACGAAGTTGAAGGAGTTCTTCCCGATCATCGGGATTGAATTCACTTTGCTGTGGTGCTGTAAATGGGTGATGGCTCGACGTTATACCGGTTTTAGTCGATTCGAAAAGCGGAAAATCGGTAATCCACAGCGGTGCGTATGTTTTACGCGGTATAAGGTTGAGCCGATCTGCAATGTGAAGCCGGAGCAGACCCAAAACATTATTCACATTTTCAGATTCATCGGCAATCATAATGATTACATCACCGTCTTCGGCTTCAAAACGCTTCATTATTTCGTTTTGTTCGTCTTTACTGAAAAATTGTACGATATTTGATTCCAAAGCCCCATCAACGACCCGCATCCATGTCATGCCCTTGGCGCCAAAGGATGGAACGATCTGCTTTGCGTATTCATTTTGAAGAACATTTTTGCTCAGTTTTTTAGACTGGCCCTTTATATTGATTCCTTTGATACAGCCGTCGTTTTGAATAATCTGTTTGAATATCCCGTAGTCTGTTCTTTCAAATACATCAGTGGCCTCAACAAACCTTAAGCCGAAACGGATATCGGGGCGATCCGTGCCCATTGTATCCATGGCCTCCTGCCATGTCATCCGGGGAAACGGCTTTTCCAGAATAATGTTTTCCACAGCAAACACCCGGACGATGAGTTCTTCCATGATTTCATATATGAACTCCTCATCGATGAACGATACCTCTATATCAAGCTGGGTAAACTCGGGCTGCCGGTTGGGGCGGAGATCTTCGTCACGAAAACACCGGGCAATCTGAAAGTATCTCTCCAGCCCTCCAATCATAAGAAGCTGTTTGAAAAGCTGCGGTGACTGGGGCAGAGCATAAAAGTGCTGTCGATGAACACGGCTCGGCACCAGATAATCCCGGGCACCTTCCGGCGTGCTTTTTGTGAGTATAGGTGTTTCAACCTCTATAAAACTGTTCTGGCGAAGGTAGTCACGGACACATCCGGTGATTTGATCTCTTTTTACGAGATGTTTCTGTATTGTGGGACGCCGAAGATCCAGATACCGATATCTCAGCCGTGTATCTTCTCCTACCGAACCAGCACTGGAAACAGCGGCTCCCGTAACCATGGCCTTTTCCGATATGGTGAAAGGAATCGTTACGGACTCGTTGAGAATAATAAGATCCGATGCTGCCACCTCAATCTTGCCGGTTTCGATATTATGGTTTTCAGTATCCTCACTACGTTTCACCACGCGGCCGCTAACAACAACACAATATTCATTCCTCAGTGAGACCGCTTGATTATATACATCAGAAGAAATAAACCCGGGATTGAAAACAACCTGGATAATCCCGCTTCTATCTCTTAAATGTATGAACAGCACATCTCCATGGTCTCTAAGAGCATCAACCCATCCCATGAGCCGTACATTGCTATCCACATCGGACAAACTCAGGTATCCACAATATGACCGATCCTTATATGTCATGAATTTTACATCCTTTCTGAAAACTGTTCTTTTTGAAAGTTGACGGGAATTGCCGTCGGATAATTCCCGGTAAAGCACGCGGTACAGTGTAAGCTTCCTTCCGTTACGGCACTGAGCATCCCTTCCACCGATAAATAAGCCAGAGAATCCGCTCCTATGTGCTGTCGGATATTATCGATACTCTGGGACGCCGCGATAAGTTCTCCCCGGTTCGATATATCGATTCCATAAAAACACGGAGAGATAACGGGTGGAGAACTCACTCTGACATGAACCTCGGCAGCACCGGCATGCCGAATGAGGCGGACCAGTTTTTTTAACGTTGTACCGCGAACGATCGAATCTTCTACGACAACAACTCGCTTACCTCTCAATACCCCGGTGACTGGGTTAAACTTTACCTTTACATCAAGATCTCTTTCTTGCTGGTACGGGGCAATAAAACTGCGCCCCACGTAATGATTCCGAATGAGACCGATCTCGAAGCGCAGTCCGGCAACCTGCGCGTACCCGAGCGCAGCAGTATTTGCCGAATCGGGAATAGCTATAACAATGTCCGCATCAGCAGGAGCTTCCTCGGCAAGTTTTTTGCCTAGTTGCCTTCTTGCCTTATCGACTTTTTCACCGAATATGATGCTGTCCGGCCGTGAAAAATATATATATTCAAATATACAGAAGGCGCTACGTGGACCGGGCGGTAATTTTCTGGACACCACACCTTCTTTATCAATAATAATGACTTCTCCCGGCTCGATGCTCCTTACATAATCCGCCCCGATAATGTCTAAGGCACACGATTCGGACGCCACTACGGAGGTATCTCCCGCATTCCCGAGACAGAGCGGTCTGAACCCGTGGGGATCTCGCGCAGCAATCAATTTCGAAGGTGTGAGGAAAACAAAGCAATATGCTCCCTCAAGCTGTATCAGTGAATCAATTATCATTCCCTCGATTGAATTTTCTCGTGATCGTGCAATAAGGTGAAGTATGATCTCGCTGTCCGATGTTGTCTGAAATATTGACCCCTTCTCCTCCATACACTTACGAAGCTCAATCGCATTGACCATATTTCCGTTATGTGCCGCCGCAATCTGTCCACCTTTAAATCGCATCAGTAAAGGTTGGGCATTTATGATGCCCGATGAACCTGTTGTCGAATATCTGTTATGACCGATAGCGGATGTTCCGGCCAATTTTACCATGATATCAGGATCGGAAAACACTGACCATACCAGTCCCATATCTTTATGAAGCACAATCTGCTGTTCATTTGAAGCGGCGATACCGGCACTTTCCTGACCCCTGTGCTGAAGCGCATAGAGCCCCAGATATGTTTTTTCAGCGGCCTTAGGATCACCGAAGATTCCAAAGACTCCGCAAAATTCTCGTGGACGATCATGAACGTTTCCGGAAGTTTCTTCGACCCGTAACAATCTTTTCATTTTCACCTGTTTCAATCCATTTACATACTTTTCAGATATTTAAGTTCCGACCGAAGCCGATCATTGTCCGTTTTTTCAAAAAGCTGTCGGCAGCGATAATCTGTTTCCATAATCTAACAGTTTTGTAATCCCGATTATTTTTTTATATATTGAAGCTCCCCGCAGCAGGCTGCGGGGAATCTCCTACTGTTAAGGAAGATTGCTGATTTTGTTCGCTCGCTAACCCCGCAGCAAGCTGCGAGGAACGAAGTAATTCGAAGAATAACGCGCTCGCTGTTCAGTTCAGGCGGACTTACCCTTTTGATTATTGAGCAATTATGATGCCATAACGCTAAAAGAATCAAAAGCAGCATATTATATTGATATCATTAGGCATACTTAGGCTCGGGCCGACAGCGGAGAAAAGTGTTCCAGCCGAATAGACTACATAATTGTAGAATTAACAATAAATATCTACCGATATGTGTAAGGTAAATCCCTTTTTTAACCCGGAATAATTATCAGGAAAGACAAAAAGCGCGCTGTTTATTATTGACAATCTGGACATTTTTTAATGATAATCAACAGGATTTCGTTAACGCAAACTTAAAGTAAAACCCCCTGCCCACAGGATGGGCCTGCGGGCGCGCTCCCGGTCAACATAGCTTCAAAGTTGACAGGTTCGTAAAAAGTCGAATTTCGACGAATATCCCATTTCGACCACAGGGAGAAATCTTATCTTTTTAGCATGTTACGTTTTGAAGATTTCTCGTTTCACTCGAAATGACAAACTGAGGAGATTTTTTACGAACACATTAAAGTAAAATTCGATAAAAAAGGTGAAAAATGAACAACTTTAAATACTGTCCCGAACCAACACTCAAAACCGGTAAAAGACCGCATGGTTTCCACATACTGAGGATTGAACAGATACCTGATATAAGGGTTACGGCGTACGAGATAAAACATGTCAAGACAGGGGCCAAGGTTCTCCACCTTCATTGTGACGACAAAGAAAATCTCTATTCCATCGGGTTCCGCACCCCCCCCGAAGACTCAACCGGAATTGCGCATATACTGGAACACAGCGTCCTCGCCGGTTCTCAAAAGTTTCCGCTGAAGGATGTGTTCAATGAATTGGCCAGGGGAACACTCCAGACCTTCATTAACGCGTTCACCTATCCGGACAAGACGATTTATCCTGTTGCCAGTCAGGTCCGGGCTGATTTTTTTAATCTGGCACGAGTTTATACTGACCTCGTATTGAAACCGCTTCTTTTAAAGGAAACTTTCTATCAGGAGGGTCATCATCTGGAATTTGAAGATCCCGAAAAGATAGAAAGTGACCTTAAAATCTCAGGAATTGTATACAATGAGATGAAGGGATCGTATTCTTCTCCCGATGCCCTCATGTACAAGGCAATTCAGCAAAACCTCTATCCGGACGTAACGTACACCTTTGATTCAGGCGGAGACCCTGATGTCATTCCATCTCTCACCTATGAACAGTTAAAGAAATTTCACAACACTTATTATTCACCAACAAATGCCCGTTTTTTTCTCTACGGAAACATTCCCACGAAGGATCATCTGGTTTTTTTAAAAGAGATGTTGTCCGGCTTTGATTACGTACGTGTCAATTCCGACATCGAAACTCAAAGGCGGTGGGAAAAACCACATAGAAAACATGGCCTATATCCTGTTGGAAAGGGAGAAAATCTCAAAGGAAAGACCGCGGTAAATATGGCGTGGATGATGGCGGAAAATACCGATTATGAAACCGTGCTTCTTCTTAAGATTGTATCCGGAGCACTGATCGGCACCTCGGCGGGGCCGCTTCGCAAGGCTCTGATTGATTCAAATCTCGGCGAAGACCTCTCTCCCGTGACCGGCCTTGAACAGGATCTAAAACAGGTCGCGTTCGCCGTCGGGATCAGGGGAACTGATCCCGACAAGTCGGAAAATATTGAAGATTTGATCCTTAAAACTTTGCGAAAGGTGGCAGAGACTGGTTTTGAACGGGATCTTATTGAAGGTGTGCTCCACCGGGTGGAATTTGGAGGTAAAGAGATTGTTCGCAGCCGGATACCTTACGGCATTGCCCTTATGGGAAGGGTTTACCACACCTGGCTTTATGGCGGTGACCCGATGATAGGCCTTAAATTCCCCCAGACAATAGAAAAAATCAGGAAAAAATGGAAAGAAGAACCTCTGCTCTTCCAGAAAATTGTTCAGGAATGGTTTATCGACAATCCTCATCGACTTCTCTCAATCATGGAACCAAGCCAGACCTATGACGAGGAGATAGAAGACGCATTCCGGAAAAGGATGTTTCTATTCAAGGGTTCGCTTTCGCCGGAGGCACTGGAAGATATCAGAAGCAAGTCCCTTTCTCTCAGAAAAACGCAGATGAAGCCGGATACGCCCGAGGCGTTGGCTAAACTGCCAAGATTGGATTTAAAAGATATTCCCCGCGTCACGGAAAAAATCCCAACAGAAGAAACCACAATTGCTGGAATTACCGCGCTGCAACATGAAATCTTCGCAAATGGTATCGCTTATCTCGATATTGCTCTTGATATCTCCGATATTCCCGAAGACCTGCAGCCATATCTCCCTCTTCTGGGAAAGTTTACGTCAGGGATGGGCGCGGCCGGGTTTGGCTATGAGGAAATGGCACGTAGGATTACCTTAAACACGGGGGGACTCTGGCACACTCTCACGGCAGGTATGACCTCGGATGGAAAAGAAAACTGGCAGAAGATAATCTTCAGGACGAAGGCACTCCACCGAAACATCCCCGCCGCCGTAAATATCGTTTCAGATATATTGACGGAAGGAGATTTATCAGATGAGGAACGCATGCGAAATCTGATATTCGAGGCTAAAAACAATTTACATTCCGCTGTGATTCCATCCGGTCATCTCTTCGCGCAGATGACCGCCGCTTCATCACTTTCCACACCGGCATACCGTGACGAACAGTGGAACGGGATAACACAACTTAAATTTCTCAAAATGATCTCCGACGGGTTTGGAAGCCGGAAAGAAGAGCTTTTTGAAAAGCTTTCCCGTCTTAAAAAGATGATCTTCCGGAAGGAGAGGCTCACTCTGAACCTGACGGGAGATTCTGAAGGAATTGCTCTGACCGCTGAGAGTATAAAAGGTCTGGCAGGCCGACTGGCCGGCGGCGGAAGTCCTGGAATTCCATCAATTCCCGAACTGCACCCGAAACGCCACGGTGTTGCCATACCCGCACAGGTCTGTTATGTGGCAAAGGTACTTCCCGCGCCGACATATTCAGATCCCTTCTCGCCGGCCCTGATGGTTCTGGCAAGACAACTCTCAAGCAGTTATCTATATAAGCGCATTAGAGTCCAGGGCGGGGCATACGGCGGGATGTCACAGTACGATCCGATGAGCGGCAACTTCTCATTCCTTTCATACAGGGATCCTCACTTAGTCGAGACACTAAAGGTCTATAACGGCGCCGCTTCTTCCATATCGGAAACCATAATTAAAGCAGAAGAGCTTGAAAAAGTGATTATCGGAACTATAGGAATGCTCGACCGGCCGATGGACCCATCGGGCGGGGGATACATAGCTATGATCCGCGACTTTGCCGGCCTTACCGACCAAGATCGCCAGAATTTCCGTAATCGTGTCTTTGAAACATCAGCAAAAATACTGATCGAAGCAGCCGACCGCTTTTTAGCACCAGCGGATGAATCATCATCAGTAGCGGTATACGCCGCGGCCGAACGATTGAGCAAAGCGAATGAAACCCTATCTCCTCAGCTTGAAATAGAATCATTAGTGTAATATACTGTCCCGGAGGTGTCATCATGAAACGAAATACGGCTATAATTCTGGCCATTGTATATATTATTCTGGCGGCAGTGGTACTGGCAATTAACTGGGAAAAACTCTTTCCGGGAGACAAGGAAATACCGGTCAAACCCGCCTACAGGGCTGAAAAAACACCCCCTGCCTTAAAAAAACCGGAAATTCAAGAACCATATAAATTCAAGAAAGAAATAGAAACTAAAACCGAGATTTCCGAAGCACCTGCAACTACATCAAAAGTAATCAAGCTTGAAAAAAGCCACGGAGAAATACATCGGGAAGTTATAAATTTATTCGATTATCTCGATCAGAAAAATTACATCAAAGCTTACGGATTAAAGGAAGGAACGTATAAACACTTTCTTAAGCTCACGGAAAAATTGTCCGCCAATCCACCAACCGTATCTGGAGAAACACGGGATATTTACATTCTGACACACAACATAGCTCATTTCTACAGAGTAATCGGGGAAAAGAATATCTCGCTGACAAAAGATATCCTCTCGAATGAAAAGGAGAAAATTGAACGGACTATGGAACTGCTTTACGATTGGATTATACAAGAGGCAGAAAACGAGAAAAAAGAAATCAAAATCAAAACCAAGGACCTTTATGAATACGCCGCTTTTTTCCTGAATACCATGGGGGGAAGGGCATACTTGTCAAGAAGGAACTCCAGAACAAGGACACTTGTAACCTACTATTCGGTTCTCATACTCAATAAAGCAAATGAAAAAAAATTGAACCGTCACGGGGTAGATATCCGCCCTCATTTAACCCTTCTTCTGGAGGATATAAATGATCAGAAAAACTTGAGCCGCAAAACCGAGTATCTTAAAAAACTAAACGCTATTAAAAAGAGCTTAATGCCTTGACAGAAACCCTTCATTCCTCCTGTACCACAGGTTAGGAAATAATTTATAGAAGACCCTTGATATCAATCCGATATATTCCTTATCTCTTCTGTCAAACTGGCATGCCCGTATTATTTTCTCTTTAATCTCTTCTCTTGTTCCGCCTTCATTGAATATTTTATAGGCACAATTAAACAGAGGGCTATACATATTTTTTTTCTCAATATATCTGTATACATTTCTGATTGTGTTGGGACCTTCGGGAGTTCCATCTATTTTTCTCAACACATTAATATGTGTGGATATAGGATTTTTATTAAATGATTCGTAGAAAAGTTTGCCGTACCTGTAATTCTTGCTCGCCTCCGAAGAAACGGTAACATATAAATCACCTACCCCTGCCTGACTGTGAAACGCCTGGAAACTTCCACCCAGCCGTTTTGACAGCGATCTTATCTCAACACCGGATCTGGCAAATATCGTTCCGGGGATAGAATCTCCAAGATTCAGACAATCGGCAACACCCTTTATATTTGCCACTATATTCTTAAGTGCCCCGCATGCTTCGACCCCGATAACATCAAAATTATAAAATGATGACAATTCACTCCTGTCGCACTTCATCACTTCAGATCTTACAATTTTTGACATTTTTTTGCTTCCGGCAACGGTTAAACATACAGGTCTTCCAAGGGCTATATCAACATCGAAAAAGGGGCCTCCGATACACACAATTTTATACTTATGACTTAACCCGAACAGACTGCTGTTTATCATCCGTGACGGCGTTATCAGTTCCTTTGTTTTTTCATATGAAGCCAGACCTTTGATAGGAGATATAAAGCAGGTATTTCCTTTTTTCTTTCCAATGATCGGCTTTAAGTAATTCAATATTTCCGGAAGTTTATTCATCGTAACCGAAAGAAAGATAAATTCATTATCTTCAATAATTCTTTCCAGATCGTTTGTGGCTGAAACATTGGAAGGCAATCTCGGAATATTTTGTCTGCCGCCTAATAATTTTCCAAGATCGTCCGTCAGGTGTTTTGGATTAATGTGTTCTCTATTTATTTCATGACACAATTCAGCGTCATGATAATAGATCGTAACCCTCTTATCGTCCCTTCCAAACTTGTAGGCCAGAGCAGTTCCAAGCCTCCCAGGCCCGATTATCGCTATTTTACTGAAATCCAAATTATCTCCTCACGTACCATAATAGAACATACCCGAGCAATATAGGTAAAAAAAAGTCCGTATGTCAAGTGAATTTGGGGGTCGTATACTCTGGTTATAATCCGAGAAACTGTATTGCCATTCCGCAGAGGCATGTTGATCCACCGGCCACGGCATAGGTATCTTTTTTCGTTTGCTTCAAAGGAATAAGGTTTATACCCAACGTTGAAATTACAACAATACCGAACATTGCTAAAATTGTTACTCCACCGAACACCGCAGTAATCCACACCAATCCGAAAATACTATTGTTAGCCTCGGGATACATCAATATAGGCATTAACGGCTCACATGGTCCCAGAACAAAAATTGCAAAGAGTATCCAGGGTGTAATGCTCATTGTCTCTTTTTTTTATTAATGTTTTGATGTCCCTCCATATTCATGCTTTCACTATCCTTACTAACTCCATCTTTATAAGCCAAAAATCGGCCGAGTGGCCGTTTTCTTGCCTTGGCCATTACAATATAAAACTCTTAAGGCCTGTTCTTTCCGACCGTCTTGACGGACGGGAATCGGCTTAAATCCGTGTGGGGCAGAAATAGCGCCCCTGTATATTGATCCATATAACCGGGATCGGTGCTGAGTTCGATGTATGTCATTCGCCGCGCGTGTTCGAGCTGCCTCTGCCGGTGCTTTTGTGAAACCAGCAACATATACCCCCCCTTCAAAGAAGAATTCCCGACATACGAAAATTTTTCCCGCGGCAGATCAGGCAACAGACCTATAACAACAGCGCTTTCCATATCCAGAAAACTGCCGAATCCCCCGGCAAGGTAGACATTTACAATATCGTCGAATCCAATCCCCACCTGCTCAAGGATAAGCGAACAGGCAGAGTAAATGGCCGCTTTCGCGCGTATGATATTTTCAATATCTTGTTCGTCAACTGTAATGGGATTGCCGGTTGCGCTGTTTTCCGAGGAAACAAGGGTGTAACGGGCATAACGGCCGTCTATACTGATGGCGTCAGATGCTCGCGATCGGTTTAATTTCCCCGCGGCATCAATCCACTCTTCAAGAAACAGATTTGCCAGAAGTGAAATCATACCTGAGCCGCATATTCCCCGCGGCAGAGCATTCCCGATAGTCCGGCATTGCGCCGCGCCTGTGTCGGGATCAATCTTTATCCGGTCAATAGCGCCGGTTGCGGCTCTCATACCGCACTTTATGCCGCCGCCCTCGAAGGCGGGGCCGGCGGAACAGGCACACGCGATAAGAAAATCTTTATTGCCGATAACAAGCTCCCCGTTTGTTCCAATATCGATGAACAGATTAATTTCTTCAGTATCTGTCACAAGATCGGTGCACAAAATACCGGCGGTGATGTCCCCGCCCACATAACTTCCTATGTTCGGAGAAATGATGATAGGAGACTGGGGATTAATATCAATGCCTGTTTCTGCCGCTGTCAGAGACGGTACTTCGAAAACCGTGGGTGTGTATGGATCGAGACGAATATACTCGGGGTTCAATCCCAAAAGGAGATGGGTCATGGTCGTGTTCCCGGAAATCACACCGCTTGAAATATCACCGGGATCTATACCGGCATCATCCGCGGCCAGTCTTATCAGGTCGTTTATAGTTTTCAGAACGCAGACGCGTAGATACTCTAACCGGTCGGGTCGGGCCGCATAATTAATACGGCTAATTACATCAAGACCGCATGTTATCTGTCCGTTGTAGTCGTTCAGTGTCGTGATATTCTTTGCCTCAGGAATTAAAACCAGTTGTACAGTTACCGTTGTCGTACCGATATCGACAACAATTCCGTAATTACAGGCTGTTTTATCACCCGGCTCAATACAGGTGACATAAAAAAAATTATGCCCGCTAACTACCGTAAGCGTTACTTGACCGTTATCGGCACGCAACGCGTCCGCGGCCTGCCGAATAACGGGAAGTGAGTAATGTACTTCTTTTTCACTCAATCTTTTCCGCAAGGAGTTCGTAATTCTGTCCATATCTGAAAATCCGTCCGCTTTGCGAGGCGGGGCAACGTTAATGATAAGCTTTACGGCGAGAGGATCATGCTCATCATCTGAAGGCAGTAACTCCCGGCGTATAATATTAAGATCATCACCGCCTTCAATAAATTTGCCCCCGATGCGCGCAGCCTGTAAAGGAACGTCAACCGTCACATCCGAATTCAGTACCCGTGCCTTACAGGCAAGAACAAATCCTTCCTCAATATCTACCTCCGACGGCAGTTCGAGAACGTCAGAATCTATGTTTCCGGCAACAACCCTGACCGCGCACTTACCACAGGTACCCTTGCCGCCGCACGGCAGGTCTATTTCAACACCGGCCTGACCGGCTGCGTCAAGCAGTTCCGTGCCCGGCGTCACAAAGACGGTTATCCCGGACGGTTTAAATGTAACTAACGGCATCTTCTCTCCCAATGATACGCCAAATATATTTCATTTGTAAAAAGTCTTTTCGCAAACTTGTTAAATATATACTGTTAAAACTTTTATCAACGTAAGTGAGCCTTAAAAAAACTCTCTATGTCAGCAGCTTCCTGCGGACCCACCAGAATTTTCCAGCCGGGAAGGTTCTCTTCCAATTCACCGCTGATCTGAGAAACATATCCCGGTATGATGATCTTACGCGTGGTCACCTGCTTTTCCAATTCCACTTCCTTTATAAAATTAGCAATTGACAAACCGGAAAATTTGCCCGCGGCCCAGGCTGTCAGCACGCTCATACCCTCACATTCCGGCACCACGAGCCAGGCACTGGTTCCGCTGTTTTCGATCTCGCCTGAAACGATAAAATAGGTAAGAGAAAAATTCGTAGTCACGAACACCGGAGAACTTGAGTCAGGTTCTCCAATCGCATACACCATCGGTTCCACCTGAATTGGTTTCTGAGGATCGGTATAAATGTTCATCCTGAGCGTCATGAGAGTGGCAGCCAGTGCCGGATCAAAGTAAGGAAGAACACAGATACCGCCATATTTTGCTATTTCGCAAACAGCCTCAATGGTTATCTCCTCAAGGTCTCCGGATGGTTCGATAAAACAAAGTGTCGGATACCCAAGCGGGTTAAAACTGTCCTTCAATGCAGCGCGCCGGGCAATCGTATTTGTTTGAAACTGCTCAGCCGGGGAGTAAGTTTCAAACTGAAGCAGAAGATCGTTGAAACCGGATTCCTTAAGATTTGCGGTACAGGTCACAAGACTATCGAGATCAGGTGCCGTCACCGCAAGTACATGTTCGTTGTCTGCCGCAACCTTCCGCAGGTAGTCGGCCGTCTCAGGCGTTGCGGCCGATAAAACGCTGTGAGAACCTCTAACCGCCTCGGCGGCAGCGGCAAGAGCACTCACATCCGTACCGCGAAGCACAAGCGGACATCCCGTCGTATTCCATGCTTTCTCTGCAAGTCTGATAAACGCGGCCGCATCGATCCCATTCTGTGTAACAGCAACCATGTCTATCCGCATGGTTTCACCGACGCGTTCGAACCGGTAATCCCTTATATTATTAAGGGTCTCCTCAATTACTCCGGAGGAGTCCGTGCCGTTTAGGTTAACCGCGAGAGCCGTCTGACGCACGAATGTTTTTTCATGACGGTAGAGAACGGTCTCCTCTCCCAGCTTCAAAATTTTTTCCGCGCCCAGGGCAATTCCTTTTACCGGCGGTTCACTGGCGGCACCGAGAGCACTCTTCGCCTCTTCCGATGCGTAGGGACACTCAGCTAAATTCGCCCTTTTAGCCGCAAGCTTCATGGCAAATGCCATACACGTATTACAGCCGCACTCCTTACAGTTGGTCTGCGGAAGAAGTTTTTGAATCTGTAAGCCTGTAAGAGCCATGCTACCTCAATCTTGTGCCGTTTTATCCATCAATCTAAAGATTGTTTTCCTGATCGCCATCGCCGCATCCGGGTGGTACATGATTAAAATATCGGCACCGGCGTAGAGCAGCGTCACCGCCGTCGACAATTCCCACAGCGAAGCGCGTTTTGCCAGATCACCCCACGCGGGAAAATCTGCTTCAGTTGCTTTTACTTCCTTGAGTTTTGCACATTCCTGCCCCGGAGAAACGATCATCGGACCGGCAAGCATACCGTCACCGTTGAGACCGGTCATGCGGATACGCTCCATAACAGAATAGGTATATTCGATACCGTAACCAGCGGCACCGGTCATTGGGTCCATGACAATCTGCTCCTTTTTGACGTCCATGTTTGTAAGCAGGATATTAAGCTGTTTGCCGATATTGACGTCAATCGGGGACTGTGCCACGATGGCATGTCCATATGCAAGAGCTGCTCCGGCAATTGTGCGGTAGTTATCCTGCTCAACCCAGTTAAGAAGGAGCTTTTCACCGGCGTACGCCTGGGCGACAGCCCTCATGACCTCATTATTGCGATCGTAGTGATTGTGACCTGTAATGATGAGCGGCACGTCCACGGCAGCAAGCACTTTTCCGACTACCTGTACAGCTTGCTCCGGTGTTCGGTTCTCTCTTTCGGGATGAGTCCCGTCAAGGCGGACACTGATGAGATCCGCCCCGTATTTCTCCACACACGCTCTGGCCATTTCTGCGGGATTTTCCAGTAAATCACCGTAGACACTTCTCAGGCTTTCAGGGTATTTTTCACCTACCGCGTCAAACACTTCCATGGCTACAAGAGGCCGGTTAGGCATTTCACCTTCCCAGAGATGAAAGGGCATGCAGGTCGATCCACCCACCGAACAGGTGCATCCCCTTGTTCCTCCCTCATCCTTTGTTGCACCAATCGTAACCTGCCAAACCGGTACCTCGCACGATTCTTTTCGAATATCAAAAGATGTAACCGATCCCAAACGATCTCTGGAAGTTGGCACCCCGGCTTCAAATATAGCAACTTCTTCGGCCTTCATCGGCTTACCGTCCGTGGACACCCCCGCTTCGCCGATTAGAGAAATTCCCCCGCTAAACGTTTCGATAATATCCGAGGCGATCCCGCGCGCAATGGCCGCTCTCTGGTCTTCAGGAATCTCAGCAGATATCCGATCCGTAATCCGGTCAATCACCCTGGATATAAGAACATTTCTTTTCTCCTCCGCTGAAGAGGATTCCCGGGATGTAACGGGGACAGAGACGCTTTCATCCTCCACTTCACCATCTTGTTTCTCCGCAATTGCCGTTACTCCAAGACTTTTATCCTCGGCATAGGTGTTCATATCTTCCATGTCAAGGACCGGATGTCCGACTTCTTCCAAAAATTTTCTGATCACCCCGACATCCGTTCCAACAGTTTCATCGGCAATTTTATCCAAGAGGTCGGGAACACCCTGTTCTTCTAATCTTATTTTTAAATCTTCGCCAAGAAGCTCTTTTAATGCCTTCGGCATCCAGACAAGCCGTTTAAAACCACCCTCGGCAAAGAGGAATTTCCGCGATGTGAGATAGACCTTCCCTACACCCATAAAGCCTGGCGTTTGCTGTCCCCCGCCGGTAACACCGGCCAACGTGGAAAAATTCATGCCCACCGGCGTGTCACCCTGAAACTCGCGGTTAACAACCATAACCCCGTTACACTCCGGAACATAGGCACAGATCGCCTCGAAACATCCGCAACTTGTCATCGGCCTGTCCATCAGCGAATACATGCAGAAATTAGACACGGTCTTGTGACTGTTTACAAAAACGTAATCGTTAATACCCTTCCAGATACCTTTTACCGGATCAATGGTTTCTCCCTTTTTTACCGGCTGATTCGGCCCGGTTTCGTCAATTTCATAGGCGGCTTTTCCATCGAGCCAGTTATAGGCGCCGCAGAGGCCAAGCCTTTCCGGTGTAATGATACAAACGTGGTCGGGAGCGAAGGACTGGCAGAGCAGACATGAATAAAAGGTGTCAACCGATTCGTCTGTCATCGCTTCCAAACGGCGATTACGTTCATCATATACTTTTCGGGCAACTGCCAATCGTTTTTCAACTTCCCCGGTATCAGTAATTATTGTAACCTTGACTTTATCAACAATTGCCGGATAGTCGGAGATGAACTTGGCATGAATTACTTCGCCGTAATCTTTAAGGCGAAGCCCCTTGTCGAAACCGCTCTTGGATACGCGTGTCCATACGATATCGCGTTGTCCCATATGCCATATGCCTTCCGCGCCATTGACAAGATGATGAATCTGGCGCTCCAGAATCGGCTCGAAATCGGTTTGCATTTTTCTCCCGGCCACTTCGACCCAGATAGCAAGAGGAAGAGCGCTTCCCGGTTCCACCGTATCAATATCCGGTCCGACAACCTCGATATCGCCATCGTTGATCTGGTCCAGGTTCACTGCGGTAACGAATTCAAAAGCTGTCGTCCTATTCCCTCCAAATTCAACATGCGAATCGACCGCTCGAATACGTTCTCCCTCAAAGGCGGCACCGTAGGGAACCGGTATGGGAATTTCGGTTACCATGACCTTGCAACCGCGTACCTCCAGCGCTTTCTCAACCATCGATTCGTAGGGCACCTGAGAAACAATATGTTCATAGGTACAGATCCCCGTAGGAAGAATCTGGGGAATATCGGTATCCGCAATAACGGGAAACCCGTAGTTAATAGCACCCGCTGCTGCTGCGTATTTGTCCGGCGTAACCTCCCCGAAAGCCAGCACAAAAGCAAATATACGATTCTTGTTATATTTTAGATTGTTTTTAAAGTCGCCGGGTTCTACACCACCGAACGAAAGAGCGGCACGATTGGCAAATCCAAGAGCATAGATCAGTGCCGACACATCTCTGCCGTAGGGCACGAGACGCGTTTCCCATCCGAGCTGCACGTCTTCCTCGGCCAACTGTTCGGCAAACTGTCTGCCGTCCGAACAGCCGGCCATGAATACATAAAGGTTTTTTTCTTGGAGTTGTCGGGCTATTGTGACGGCGATTTTATTGGAGGGCGCCGCACCGGTTATAGCGGCAAAACCGGGGGCCGTACCGTCGACAAACTCTATCCCCCGCTCACGCATGATAACGTCGTCGGCTGCACCGAGCCAGATTCCCTCTACCGGATTGGGGCCAACGGCATATTTGCAGGCCTCGATTACTTCACATGCAAAGAGAGCGGCAACACCGGCATCGAGGGCATTACCCAGATAGGGCAGCCAGACTTCATCTGAGGGACGTTCGGGAAGCAGTTCTTTTGCTCGCCGTAAGACATAACGGAGGTCCCCGAGGGACTGAACTTTTTCGCCTGTAAATGAATAAATTACCGGCAGGTAATAAGCGGTATTGGGAAAGCAGGCCGGTCTCTTTTCACCCTTCTCTCGAATAGCTTTATCAAGAATACCTTCAGCGCGTGAAACCCACTCAATGGCTCCATCAATAGCGCTACCACAGATTATTTTAGACACCCAGCTCTCTCCTGTCTTTCATGTCATACAACTTCCTTTCGGCCTTTTTGTCGATTCCCAGCTTTCTTCGGGACTCATCAAGAAGCCCGATGACCATTTTGACAGCCTTCAGTGGATCATCGCATACATGGAAAGATCCACCGAATATTTCTTTCGTCTCTTCTTCAAGGAAACGGGTAACATTTTCCGATCCTGCAATACGGAAAGGATGACCAAGTATCACATCGATTCCAGACGCAACAAAATAACAGCTGATAGCAACTGCCTTTTCGCTCATCCATTCCGGGGCAACACCTACCGCGGGAATCTGCGACAGATTATCACCAAGTCCGCCCTCAAGAACTACCTCAGTTCCCGCTTCAAGGATACGTGAGTTATCGACACAACTTCCCATATGCAGAACCGGTGGCATACCGACGGCCTCGCAAACCTCACGCAGTCCATCTCCCGCGTGTTCAAGTGCCGCTTCGGGCATCATCATACCTCTCTTAGCCGATGCAACAGCGGCACAACCAGTCTTAAGAACAAGAACGTTCTGTTTGACCAATTCGCGGGTAAGGATATTGATATAGGAATCAACCTTTTGTTTGGGATTGCTACAACCGACAATCCCTGCCACACCCTTGATCCGACCCTGCATGATGGCATCATTGAGCGGGCGAAACGAAGCCCGATAAGTTCCCCCTAACATATATTTAATAGCGTCGACACTGAAACCAGCGACAAGTGGATTTATGACATCAGGAATGTAAACTTTTCCCCAGTCACGATTTTTGAAATTGATGATAGCCCGTTTTATCAGGGATTTGGCAGATTTCAGAGGGTTATCTTTATCAAGAGTGATATGCGTGGCCCCGATTGTCTTGGCAATATCGGTAGTGGAAATAATTTCGGTATGGTAGGTCCGGGCCACATCTGGAAGACTCGGCATGCAACACTGTACATCGATGAGCATCATTTCAACCGCGCCGGTCACAACGGCCAGTTCCTGTTGGAGAAAGTTACCGGCTATCGGGATTCCATGCCGCATAAGAATCTCATTTGCCGTACAGCATATTCCGGCTAATGTTACTCCCTCGGCGCCAGCCCGCTTTGCATACTCTTTCATTTCGGGATCCATCACAGCCACTGCCAGCATTTCCGAAAGTGCAGGTTCATGCCCGTGGACAACGATGTTGACCGTCTTTTCACCCAGAACTCCAAAATTGGCATTGCTGCGCACAGGTGACGGTGTTCCAAAAAGAATATCGGATACCATGGTAGCAATACGTGAACCACCCCAGCCATCGGCAAGTGAAGTACAAAACGCGTGCAGAAGAAGATTACGATAATCATGATCCACACCAATATGAGTACGGTGCAGAGATTCGACGATGACACGATCTACACCTTTTGGCATAATATTATAGCTTTGCCAGATGTTTTGTTGTTTAACCGGCGATAGCGTTAAGGTGTTAAGCGTTTCCTCCTGAGCCATGAACTCATACAGCAAGAGATTTGCCAAATCGAGGGCAACCTCTTCTTTGCCGCGCCCGGCCTCTTTGATTTCGTAAAGCCGTGCGGTGCGGCGCAAAGCATTTTCATCCTTGATTCCGTAATCTCTGGCATTTCCCTCACCAACCCTCTTCAGCAACATTGTCAGGTGGCGGCCATGATCGGAATGGGCAGCAGCTCCGCCGGCAACTTCACGAAGGAAATTCCTTGCCACAATCGTATCGGCGTCTGCGCCACACACACCGTGGGGGGCTTTACTGGTTATGCGGCACGGTCCCATGGAACAGATACGGCAGCATGTACCGTCCTTTCCGAATGTACACTGCTTCTGCTGCGTATCCATACGGGTGAAACAGGTTTGAACACAATCTCTCTCCGCCTTGATCAAGGTTTCAATTGACGCTAAATCACACACACGGTCTTCTGCTTTTTTTGTTTTTTTTGCCATAACAAAATCGTTTCAAAAAAAATCCGGAAACACCGGCCACTATAATCAACACAAACGGCCCGTTGCCGGAACCTGTCAGGTCTGTTCCCAGAACAAACAAATAAGGTGTCCCTAAAAATCTAATCCGGTAAGAATATACACATTCCGCGTGAATCGAACAGTGGCGTAACCGCATAATTTAACTCTTTTAATTCGGAGATCTACGGTTTTTTGACATTGACGCCTGTTCCAGTACCTTATTAAAATACCTGTGTCACGTTAATAATAGACTCGGGGTGAATCTATCAGAAAATTCGTCCAATATCAACCTATCAGGACAAATCGACCTGACAATCAATGTCTTCTCCGATAATTTACGCCGGAGAAACGCCGATTTGCCAGCCAATTTCCCGGCACAATCAATCGCTTAGCGATCATTATACCGTACAACCTGACCGTTAACCCGGATTTCGACAGACATGCTTTTCAGCAAGTAAATCCTAACGGGCTTTTTTGATATCATATCAATAGCTGTTTCCCTAATATCGCTTGACAGCTTTCAAACAGCATTGAGAAATAGCTGCGCGATGCGTCAATGTTTTGACAACTTTTTTCATAAAGTACCCGCATACGACTCGTTAGCGGACAAAGATGTTTTCAACCGGCTCTAACAAAATACATTTTTGATTCATCTCTTTTAATATTCCATAAAACAGTCAATGGTAAAAAGTGTGATTAATATGATTCCTTCAATGCATTCCGTAATAATATCGCCAGGAAGCACGCCCGCGACCCTCCTCCCGTGGCCCGGAGCTTAACTTGCCTTATCTTTCAAAAATTTTCCGTTCATAATCCGGGGATATTTACATGCCCTGAAAAGACGGTCATTTTTGAATAACTAAATATTATGTAGCCATAAAATGCCTTGGTGGTACGGGTTTTGCTTTTTTTCTTGATGCGCAAATTTAACAGGTGATTTTGCACCCGTAAATCTACTTCAACGGTGCCGAATGTAACGATTATGCCCATTAATATGTGTATAATCTTCAAGGTTATCTTTCAATATGGGACATATTATCTGCATTACCAGCCAAAAAGGAGGCGTCGGCAAAACAACAACCGCCATCAATCTTTCGGCAGCCCTTGCTTTAGCTGAAAAAAATTTATTACTTGTAGATTGTGATCCTCAGGGCAACGCAACCTCAAGTATGGGAATAGACAAGAGAAAATTAAGAGTAACATTATATGATGCCATGATTAGAAATGAAATGCTGAGCGACGTGATCGTTGATAGCGAAATCAGTTTTTTGAAAACGCTTCCGGCTCGCATCGATCTTGCCAGAACAGAAACGGAACTCTTTTCGAAGCCTGGTAAAGAAAAAATACTGAGAAATTTGCTCCAAGATTTCAAAGACGTATATGACTATATCATCATAGATTCGCCGCCTTCTCTGAGCATCCTTACGGTAAACGCTATAATCGCGGCAGATTCCTTATTGATCCCTCTTCAGTGTGAATTCTACGCGTTAGAAAGCATGAAACAGTTTTTAAAGACCATTCGAATCCTTAAGAAAAATTTCAACCCTGATCTTCGTATTGATGGCATACTCTTAACGATGTTTAAAAAAAATGAGGAGATCTCCAGCCGGATTGCTGAAGAAGTTCGAAATTATTTTAAATACACGGTATTTAAGACAGTGGTGCCCAGAAACGTACAATTACGGGAATCCGCTGTTCACGGAAAACCTCTGTTGCTGCAGGACATTTTATCTCAGGGGGCACGCAGCTATATGGAACTGGCAAGTGAAATAATGGCCATGAGAACAGCTGAATGTTGAACAAATATCCTATTGAAGAAAGGAGCCGTTACATGAAAATAACAAACCCTGAAATTATCAAGAACGGTGAAAGCGATTTGATTGACGCCATAACCGCCGATATGGATTGGGCAGCTATTGAAGAAGTTTTTGGGAAGAAACATAATCTTAATATCGATGATGACGTGGAGTACAAGAAAGGTGATATTGTTGTTTATAATAATCAGATTGCATATAAATTAGAATTTAACGTCAAAGTCAATCTTTCCATTTTATTGGATAGAAACGGAAATTATATATCCGTCTCAACTTCTCTCGATACAGACAATGAAAAAGAAGACGAAAAAAACTTGTCAGATGAACCAGGTCAGGAAGATGATGAGAAAGAAAGCGGCTTTAAAGAGACATTCGAACCGGATCAGCATGAACTTCTTGAAGATATCAATATGGATTCGAAGGCATCTGACGAAAAGAATTCACAGGAAAAGATTTCCGAGCTGGCAGCCACTGCCGGGGAAATAATAGAGCAAATAGAGGACGAAAAATAAGGGGGAGCGTTTGCCGATATTACATATTTTTTGCTCAGGTATAGATAAAGACCTTTAAATACCACAAATTTATATAAAGACGAAAAGTTCCAATGGAAAATAAAGTTCAAGATAACAAGTCTTTGGAAAATAAAGCGGAAAGACTGTTTGATGAAATACTTGGCCGTAATTTGGAAAGGCTGCTCGGAACAAGATACGGTATCGGTGGGTTAACTGTAAATATACCCACTATATCATGCATTATTATCCTAGCGGAACAGGCAAAAACCGAAGGGGGGGACGGGGTTGCCCGACCCGGACATTATACCCGGGAAATGTTATTTAATGAACTCACGGAAATGGGTTTGAATACTGATGAAGTCATGGATACTATTATACCGGATATGATTCGCAGGGACTACATGGAAATTGATGCTGATGACATAGTCTTTATCAAGGAACATACAATCAACATGGCAAGGACGCTGAACCGCATCTTTCCAAAAATGCCCGGAATAAACCTGGTTGCTTTCCTAACTCAAACCTTAGATGAAGTTCAATCCGGACGTAAATACATTGAAGACGCCAAAAATTACTTCGATCAGGCATTGAAAATGCACGGTGTCGCTCTTAAAAAAAGACAGCCCCCGAAAGAACAGAAGGAAGCATCGGCTCCCTCTGACAGGCAGAGAGCATTAAAGCATGAGACGCTGGACACCATTATAAAAAGCCGGCAATTCACCAGTAATAAAATAATAAAAGGCCCCGAAGTTAATATTGTTCATCAAAAACCGGC
>CAZZBF010000001.1:135681-146736 GCA_964652795.1 uncultured Syntrophales bacterium
ACCGGCAAAAAAGAAAAAACCGGCATACGTACCCACTTCCGACACCGCGACGTTGCAATCCGAAGAGATAACAGTATCTCAGAAGAACATTGCCGAATCTGCGGTTCAAACCAAGGACATACCTGATACAACTTCGGCAATCCTCCCCGAAGAAAGTCATTTTACCGAGCAACCCGATTCTCCCGAAAACCCCCCGCAAGATCTCCCCTCAAGCAATGAAGAAATATCTTGTACATCAGAGTTGAAAGAACAAGAAAACCTTTTTTCTACCCGCGTTGTTTCGGAAAACAAAGAGGCTGAAACATTTCAGACAACAGATGCCGTGTTTGACGCGAAAACCGAGGGAGAATCAGATATTGTTCCCGGTGACCAGATAATAGATGGGGATGATGACGCCATTGAAAAGAAAATTACCACCTTCGAAGAAAGCCTCGCGATGCAATGCCCTATATGTAGAACCGCCGGCATCAAACCGCAAGAAACCAGTACCGGCAAATTTTATTATGTATGTTCAGATAAAAAATGCACCTTTATAAGCTGGGGCAAACCACACCATTTTGTGTGTCCGGAATGCGGCAACCCCTTTCTGGTTGAATCCCTGAACAAAGATGGGAAAACGGTTTTAAAATGTCCGAGGGCGACATGCATCCATTGGCAAAAACATCCTTCTGAAATATCAGAAGAAGACAACGCTTTGATATCATCCCCGGAAAAAACAACCGCGCCTCCCACCCGCAAAAAACTCGTCAGAAGAAGATTTGTTCGTAAAAAGCGATAGAAGCATTCCGTTCGTTTCATAAAAGCAGTTCGACTCTCCAAAATACAGTTAATTCGGAAAAACGTATAACTAATTGTTTTAATTTGAAATTAGGGGGAAGATGGCTTACTGTATAGGTATTATATGGACGTTCCGGACGGCCGGCAATGATAAAGTAACTCGAATTTAGCCGGAGTCTGAATTTACGTTCTGTTTCCCTTTATGACGTTGTACTGGTTCATCCAGCGGTTTAGCTTTTCAAAAGCGTCTTCGACTGCCTTGTAAAGAGTGTCAAGTTTGATTGGTTTGGTAAAGTAATCGTCAAATCCGGCTTCTCTGCATTCTTCAATATCGAAAAGACCTGACCATCCTGTTACGGCATAAATAATGGAAACCGGTTTAGATTTACGAATTTGCTGGCACAATTCTATTCCGTTCATTCCAAACAGTTTAAGGTCGAGGAATATAACATCGATATCGTATCTTGTAAGGATATCAAGTGCCTGGTCAGCACTGTCAGCCGATAGAACTTCGTAATCCAACCCATCAAAGGCTTCCTCAAAATAATCCCTTACGGCTTCGTGATCATCTACAACTAATATTTTTCTTTTCATAATCAAAGTGTTTCCGTCCAATAAACTCATAAAAAGATACCGATCCTACAATTAAGAAAATCACATCTTTTGAAAAACCATTATCCTTGCGAACTGAACAGCGAGCGAATGAAATCAACATATTTCATTAACAGTAGGAGCTCCCTGCAGCTTGCCACGGGGAGATTCAATTACTTCGTTCCCCGCAACTTGTTGCGGGGGAGTTTCACTATCTATTGGATATCTGACAAGATTTACGGTCAGTAACTCAATGAGAGCTCAATGCTATCACATCCCCACCGAGCACCTCCCTCACTTTCTTCAGCAAATTCACTAAGTGATAAGGTTTACCGATAAAACCGGCGGCGCCGGCCTCCAGCGTCTCTCTTACCCTTCCATCGGATGAATAACCGCTGGCTATGATAACCCCGGCCGCCGGGTCAATCTCAAGAAGTCTTCGCAGACATTTATGGCCGCCCATGCCGGGCATACCCACGTCCAGAATCACCAGATCAATACGGTCCTTCTCCTTTTCATAAATTTCAACAGCCTCTTCTCCGCTTCTCGCCTCAATGATGTCATAGCCATACTGGCCCAGCATGCTTGAACTTATATCAAGAATGGTCTCTTCGTCATCCACCAGAAGAATCGTTTCATCACCGCCTTCCAGCATCTCTTCAACCTTTTCGGATTTAGCTGCTTCATCATCCACAATAACCGCTGTCTTTAATACCGGGAAATATATCCTGAAGGTGGTGCCCTCATCTGGTTCACTGTAACACATTATATAACCGCCGTGATTCTTTACGATTCCGTAAACAGTGGCGAGACCGAGACCGGTTCCTCTGCCGGCCTCCTTCGTAGTGTAAAAAGGCTCAAATATATGTTCAAGTGTCTCCTTCTCCATGCCGTGACCCGTGTCTGAAATGACAAGCAATACATGCTCCCCGGGGGTAGCTCCTAAATGAATCTTGCAGTACTCCTCGTCCAGAACCGCGTTCTCCGTCTCAATGACAAGCCTGCCGCCGTCAGGCATGGCATCACGGGCATTGACGGCAAGATTCATGATTATCTGTTCAAGCTGTATCGGGTCCGCGTTGATGGTCTTAAGGTCATCGGTCAGACACAATTCAATATTAACCATCCTGGGAACAGCTTTTATTAAAATTTCATGAACAAGCACAATCTTACTATTGAGATCCACCGGTCTCAATTTGCTTTCTACCTTGCGGCTGAAAAGCAGAAGATGCCGGATCAGCTCCGCGGCCCTCTGAATCGAGCCGTCAATCTGGCACAGGTAATTACGGTCGGGATCATTGTCTTCCTTTCTCATCAAAAGGAGCTGGCAATAACCGGAAACAGCCTGGAGAATATTGTTGAAATCATGCGCGATGCCTCCCGCCAGGGTGCCGACGGCCTCCATCTTCTGGGCCTGGAGAAGCTGGGCCTCTAGCTGTTTCCTCTCGGTGACGTCCTTAATTGTCCCCTGATAACCTATTATGTTCCCGTTTTCATCTTTTCTTACAACCGATGTGATAAGGGTATTGATAATACTGCCGTCTTTTTTTCGCAGATTTACGGCGAAATCCCTCAAAAATCCCTTTTGTTCAATCGCCTCGATATGCTTTTTCCTGCTTTCCGAATCTTCATAATGCTCTGTTATTTTAATCTTTCTTAATTCATCTCTGTTCTCAAAGCCAAAAAACTCTACGGCAAGATCATTAAAGTTTATCCACCTGCCATCATTAGAAGTAATGAAAACACAGTCCCTCGATGTTTCAAAGAAGGTACGGTATTTCTCTTCACTCTCGCGCAGGGCCAGTTCCGTACGTTTTTTTTCAACAAGTTCTTCCTGAAGTTGTATGTTTGCATCGTCCAGTTCCCGAGTACGCTCCGCCACTCTTATTTCAAGCTCTCCTTTTACCTGTTGCAGCGCATCCTCGATCTGCTTGCGCTCGGCAATCTCTTTTTCAAGCTGCAGGTTTTTTTCCCTGATATCATGCTCCCTCCTATTTGCTTCTTCAATGCGTGCAAGTAACACCTCATTACGGGTATTGATCCGCCATAAGTTCACCATCGCGCCCATAATCATCACGGATAATATTCCCATGATCAGGGAAAGATGCCAGGGCGATACATTTCCGAATACCTCGGAAGCCGGAACTATCATCGCCAATGAAAACGGGGTGTCTTTAACTGGAATCCTGACGGCAATCGTATCCAATTTTGCCCCATTTTTATAAGTTGCTTCAAACCGGTATGGTTTCCGGCTCTTTACTTTTCCAAAATTGAAATGAGCGGGATAAGGGGCTAATGAGTCACCCTTTATTGTCAAGTGAAGCATGCCTTTCTGACAAACTATACCGTGTAAACGGCTCGAGGACCCCCTATCTGTTTGAATGAGCAGTTTACAGACAGGACCGGGTGATACCCAAGCAAGAATCTGTCCCATATACCGGTTTTTGAAAAAATATGAAACGGAAACTGCTATCTGCAACAGTTCTCCGCAGTGTTCGGCAATGATAGTAGGATCGGATTTGTTTGGGGCAAGGTATTTTACCCAGTCTTTTTCAATTTTCCCTGCGGGAGTATTTAAAGCCGGACAATCAACAAGTAATCCTCCACCGGCATTTATAAAAACGATCCGCGAATATATTTTTTTATCATTGAACTTCTTTTCGTTTAACAACCTGTCGAACTTTTTGGAAAGGGCAATCAGGCTGGCTCTCAACCCGTAATCCATTGACATCCCCAATGCCTTGTTTTCAAAAAATACAGAGAGCTCACGGCTTTCCGCGAGATCTTTCAGGTCGTCTTTCCGCTCGGAGTAAAAATAACTCACTGCTATTCCCAACTTCTCAGCATCATAATAAAGCTGGTTAAGAGCCGAATCACGTAGCTTTGCCATCGAAACATAATTCTTACAAAGCAGAAAACCGATCAATCCAACCAGCAGGAAAGCTAATACAACACCGGCAAGTTTTGTCCTCTTTTTCAGCAATGTTCGATCAGTTTTCATATTAATTCCTGTTTAAAATCGAAACTCAGGATTTGATAATTTAGGCGGGTCCCGTCTTGCGGGCGGGGTAAGGAACATATTATAAAACAAACATATAGCTCCCTGCCCTGTGCGGGGAGCTTCACAATATGAACGTTACGCAAACCTTCCGTCATTTATGACTTTCCCTTCTCACCTAAATTTCTGGCTTAAATGCTAAGCTATTTTTCCTCAAAAAAATCAGGATAGTACATAAAGACTGCCGGATAATATTTCTTGATAAGACGTAAATACGTCCCATTCTCTTTGCATCTTTTTAAAAAGCAATTAAAGGCGTCTAACAACTGTGGCGATGTTTTAGCGAATGCACAACCCATATTCTGCATATGAGAAACCGGACCGATCACTTTAATCTTGCCGCCCCATTTCTCCAGGGAAATCAGGGCATCAGGCACGTCCAGAAGGGTCGCATCGGCATCACCTTTGATAACAGCCGGCGCAAGGTCATTCAAGCTTCCCTCAAACTGCTTGACCCTGGCGCCAGCAGCTTTTATTCCATAAAGCGAAGGGTCAAGACATGTGTCGGCCACTCCAATAATTGTGCAACCTCTTAGCAGCGCCTTCACAGAAACGATATCCCTGTCAGTATAACCGGATGGTACGATGGGTTTCATCTGAGAATCCGCCCGAGCCATTATCCAAACCTGGGTTGGAAAGATTGGGATAGAATAGTCCACGATTTTTTGGCGCCAGGGAAGGACGGTAAAACCGTTAGCGATTATATCACCCTTAACAGGCACATCCTCGATGACTTCTATATCTTCACCTCTCGCTATGACCTTTTTTCCACTCAGGTCACCTATCACATCTTTCCACGATGTTTTGACATAAACATATTTCACGCCCAGGTGCTCAGCAAAAAGCTTTATCAGCTCCACGTCTAAACCGTCCCCGCTGCCTGTGACAAAATTAGCGTAGGGCACTCCTAAATGTCTCAAGACTCCGCTTTTCTTGATTTGGGAGAGATCCGCCCCGAAGGCGATCCCCATAGTAATGGTTAAAAACATTAAGATGTTGCACACATATGTTGTAACGTAGAATAAGATTCTTTTTCCCCTGTTCATTTTGTCTTCCTACTATTTTCCCTTTTACAAAAAAAGGTGTCTCAACCATGAACTGAACGGAGAGAGAATAAAACCAACAATTCTTCGAACTGAACGGCGAACGCATTATTTTTCAAATTACTTCGCGCTCCGCTACACGCGGCGGGGTTAGCGAGCGAATAAAAAATGAGCGTTTTCCTTGACACTCGGAGCTCCCCCGCAACTTGTTGCGGGGGAGCTCTAATTACTTCATTCCCCTCGGCCTTTCTGCGTGACATGCGGACAGACCTAGGGTAAAAAAAACGAGGCGAATTAACCAGAAACCTAAATCTTTGTCATGATGAACTTGTTTGTATAGAGCAAGGCTTTTGCTTTACACCGTGTGTTGCACAGGGCTAAAGCCTTGCCCTACACGCCTAAAAATCCCTAAAATTCCCTTCTTCCATCGGAATAACCTGATCAGGCCTGATTTCCTTCTCGCCAAGAAGCGCCACTTCTTTACCCTTGAAAATCTTCCTGTCAGTAACTTTCTTCTTCCCGTTTGTTCCATACTTCCTGCTTACCGCACCGTTTCCGTTACCGTTACCGTCCACCAGAGCCGACAGCTCACCCATAAATACCTTCATCTGCTCCGCCTGGGCGCTCATCTGCTCCGCCGCAGCAGCCGACTCCTCGGCATTGGCGGCATTCTGCTGGGTTACCTTATCCATCTCCGCTACCGCCTTGTTAACCTGCTCAATACCCTGTGACTGCTCCTGAGACGCGGCGGAAATTTCGCCAACAAGCTCGCCGACCCTCGATACGCTTGCCGACATCTCAGTAAAGGCTTCATTTGTACTGGCCACAAGGTCCGATCCGCCTTTTACCTTCTTAACCGTGCCTTCAATCATGTCTGATGTATTCTTCGCGGCATCGGCGGAACGCATGGCAAGGTTCCTTACCTCCTCTGCCACCACTGCAAATCCGGCACCGTGCTCACCGGCGCGCGCTGCCTCTACCGCGGCGTTAAGCGCCAGAAGATTTGTCTGGAAAGCAATCTCATCAATCGTCTTTATAATCTTGAATGTCTCTTCACTCGCCTTCGAAATCTCCGACATGGATGTGGTAAGCTCATGCATGGAACCATTGGCCTTGTCAACTATCTGACCGGCCTCTTTCATCAAACCATCCGCCTGAGCAGCATTGTCCGCGTTCCCCTTTGTCATCGAGGCCATCTCCTCCAGGGATGAAGACGATTCCTCCAAACCTGAAGCCTGCTCGGCAGCACCCTCGGCAAGTGATTGACTGGCTGTCGATACCTGAGATGAAGCAGCGGCTACCTGATCGGCGCCTTCATTTAAACTTTCTACAATCCTCGTAATGGGAACAGAAATGCTCCTCGCAAAGAAGAAATATATTACAAAGGCGGCAATGAAGAAAATTACACCAACGGCAAGCACAATATTACGTACCGAATGCGCGGGAGCTAAAAATTCTTCATCCGGCAGGGTCAATGCCACGCTCCATCCTGTTAACTCTACGGGCGCGTAGCCACAGGTTTTCGGAATTCCCTCGAATACATATGCCTCAACACCACTCTGCCCGGCAGTCATCTTGCTGGAAACAGTCTCCATTCCTTTTAATTTTGAAATGTCCAGACTGAGTATGTGTTTTTTAAGAGGATGGGCAAGCATCAACCCTTTTTTATTGGTCACAAAGGCGTAACCTGTTTTGCCTATCTTCGCATTGCCAATCAAATCAGAAAGAAATCCTATGTCCGTAATATTGGCAATCATTCCGACAATTCTACCTTCTTTTGAATATATAGGCGCGGCAACCGGAACAAATGGCTTCCCGGTAACCTTATTCAGGGCAGGGTTTCCTACATTCACTTGCCCGGAGACAGCATCTTTAAAATATCCCCTTTCAGCAATCGATATCCCTATATACTTTTCCTGCGACGCAGAATAAACCTTTCCATCCAGTCCCGCGACAAGGGTTACGTGGTAATCTTCGCCTAATTCCTTGGTCTTACCAAACCTTGTAAGTTTTTTGTTTAAAGCATTGATCTCCTCGGAGGAGTTTTCAGCACCTTTCTCCGCTACCGCGGTAGCCGCTACCACAGCTTCATTCCCAAACGACATATCTTTTGCAAGTTTCTTCTCTTCCTTCAGGACATCGTCTATTCCCTTGGCTATGGCTTTTGTTATACCGGTCACCTGTTCATACTCTAAAGATTTAAGCGCTACGGTAGACTTGCCCACAGCGATAAAACCGCAAATGAGAAGCGGTAACAGCATGATCAGTGTTCCGATCATAATAAGTTTGGTACCTAATTTCATTTTCCGCATTTTCTTTCCTCCCCAATTTATTTTTCAACTATTCATAGAATCCACCACAGGAATTTCACTGGTTGACAAAACTCTGTCAATATCCAGCAAAATCTTCACCTCACCTTCAATCTTGGCCATTCCCAGAATATACTCGGTATCCAGCTTTGCGCCAAAACTGGGAGTATCTTCTATTTCATCATTTCTAATATTCAATACCTCAGAAACAGAATCCACCACGATTCCCACCATGACGCTATTCCCCGATTTACCCGCGATATCAACCACAATTATGCATGTTCGTTCGTTATATTCGAGAGACTCCATTGCGAACTTCAGACGAAGATCTATTACAGGAATGACCTTCCCTCGAAGATTTATAACTCCCTTCACATATTCCGGTGTCTGGGGAACAGACGTGATGTCCATGATACCGATAATCTCTTTTACCTTGAGAATCTCCAGACCATACTCTTCACCACCAAGCTCAAAGGTAAGGTATTTACCTTCCTTGTTTGTTGAATGCACTTTGTTTACCTTCGTTTCCGCCAATTGGGCCTGCATTATTTATAACCTCCCCTGTTATTTTCGTGTTAATTTGTTTTTGTTATGGTAAAAAGATCAGAAATCCTTAAAATTCCCTTCTCCCATCGGAATAACCTGATCAGGTCTGACTTCCTTCTCGCCAAGAAGCGCCACTTCTTTACCCTTGAAACCTCCTTCCCTGTCAGTAACTTTCTTCTTCCCGTTTGTTCCATACTTCCTGCTTACCGCACCGTTTCCGTTACCGTTACCGTCCACCAGAGCCGACAGCTCACCCATAAATACCTTCATCTGCTCCGCCTGGGCGCTCATCTGCTCCGCCGCAGCAGCCGACTCCTCGGCATTGGCGGCATTCTGCTGGGTTACCTTATCCATCTCCGCTACCGCCTTGTTAACCTGCTCAATACCCTGTGACTGCTCCTGAGACGCGGCGGAAATTTCGCCAACAAGCTCGCCGACCCTCGATACGCTTGCCGACATCTCAGTAAAGGCTTCATTTGTACTGGCCACAAGGTCCGATCCGCCTTTTACCTTCTTAACCGTGCCTTCAATCATGTCTGATGTATTCTTCGCGGCATCGGCGGAACGCATGGCAAGGTTCCTTACCTCCTCTGCCACCACTGCAAATCCGGCACCGTGCTCACCGGCGCGCGCTGCCTCTACCGCGGCGTTAAGCGCCAGAAGATTTGTCTGGAAAGCAATCTCATCAATCGTCTTTATAATCTTGAATGTCTCTTCACTCGCCTTCGAAATCTCCGACATGGATGTGGTAAGCTCATGCATGGAACCATTGGCCTTGTCAACTATCTGACCGGCCTCTTTCATCAAACCATCCGCCTGAGCAGCATTGTCCGCGTTCCCCTTTGTCATCGAGGCCATCTCCTCCAGGGATGAAGACGATTCCTCCAAACCTGAAGCCTGCTCGGCAGCACCCTCGGCAAGTGATTGACTGGCTGTCGATACCTGAGATGAAGCAGCGGCTACCTGATCGGCGCCTTCATTTAAACTTTCTACAATCCTCGTAATGGGAACAGAAATGCTCCTCGCAAAGAAGAAATATATTACAAAGGCGGCAATGAAGAAAATTACACCAACGGCAAGCACAATATTACGTACCGAATGCGCGGGAGCTAAAAATTCTTCATCCGGCAGGGTCAATGCCACGCTCCATCCTGTTAACTCTACGGGCGCGTAGCCACAGGTTTTCGGAATTCCCTCGAATACATATGCCTCAACACCACTCTGCCCGGCAGTCATCTTGCTGGAAACAGTCTCCATTCCTTTTAATTTTGAAATGTCCAGACTGAGTATGTGTTTTTTAAGAGGATGGGCAAGCATCAACCCTTTTTTATTGGTCACAAAGGCGTAACCTGTTTTGCCTATCTTCGCATTGCCAATCAAATCAGAAAGAAATCCTATGTCCGTAATATTGGCAATCATTCCGACAATTCTACCTTCTTTTGAATATATAGGCGCGGCAACCGGAACAAATGGCTTCCCGGTAACCTTATTCAGGGCAGGGTTTCCTACATTCACTTGCCCGGAGACAGCATCTTTAAAATATCCCCTTTCAGCAATCGATATCCCTATATACTTTTCCTGCGACGCAGAATAAACCTTTCCATCCAGTCCCGCGACAAGGGTTACGTGGTAATCTTCGCCTAATTCCTTGGTCTTACCAAACCTTGTAAGTTTTTTGTTTAAAGCATTGATCTCCTCGGAGGAGTTTTCAGCACCTTTCTCCGCTACCGCGGTAGCCGCTACCACAGCTTCATTCCCAAACGACATATCTTTTGCAAGTTTCTTCTCTTCCTTCAGGACATCGTCTATTCCCTTGGCTATGGCTTTTGTTATACCGGTCACCTGTTCATACTCTAAAGATTTAAGCGCTACGGTAGACTTGCCCACAGCGATAAAACCGCAAATGAGAAGCGGTAACAGCATGATCAGTGTTCCGATCATAATAAGTTTGGTACCTAATTTCATTTTCCGCATTTTCTTTCCTCCCCAATTTATTTTTCAACTATTCATAGAATCCACCACAGGAATTTCACTGGTTGACAAAACTCTGTCAATATCCAGCAAAATCTTCACCTCACCTTCAATCTTGGCCATTCCCAGAATATACTCGGTATCCAGCTTTGCGCCAAAACTGGGAGTATCTTCTATTTCATCATTTCTAATATTCAATACCTCAGAAACAGAATCCACCACGATTCCCACCATGACGCTATTCCCCGATTTACCCGCGATATCAACCACAATTATGCATGTTCGTTCGTTATATTCGAGAGACTCCATTGCGAACTTCAGACGAAGATCTATTACAGGAATGACCTTCCCTCGAAGATTTATAACTCCCTTCACATATTCCGGTGTCTGGGGAACAGACGTGATGTCCATGATACCGATAATCTCTTTTACCTTGAGAATCTCCAGACCATACTCTTCACCACCAAGCTCAAAGGTAAGGTATTTACCTTCCTTGTTTGTTGAATGCACTTTGTTTACCTTCGTTTCCGCCAATTGGGCCTGCATTATTTATAACCTCCCCTGTTATTTTCGTGTTAATTTGTTTTTGTTATGGTAAAAAGATCAGAAATCCTTAAAATTCCCTTCTCCCATCGGAATAACCTGATCAGGTCTGACTTCCTTCTCGCCAAGAAGCGCCACTTCTTTACCCTTGAAACCTCCTTCCCTGTCAGTAACTTTCTTCTTCCCGTTTGTTCCATACTTCCTGCTTACCGCACCG
>CAZZBF010000002.1:0-51274 GCA_964652795.1 uncultured Syntrophales bacterium
ATGGGGTGAAATGTCATTCCGAACGAATGTGAGGAATCTTAACATTTTAAATTTATTAAGCATTAAGATTTCTCGCTTTGCTCGAAATGACAAAAAAAGGAATTACGACACAGTCTCCTGTGGGCGGGGAGCTTCATTTTATACGAATGCATCAGTAATTATAACTTTTACTAAAGATTTTCCGCTAATCCCCGTTAATTCTGCTTTAACCCATACTTCTGGAGTTTATACCGTAACATCCTCTCGCTGATGCCGAGCATTTTGGCGGCCTTTGTCTGATGGTGGCCGGTTTCTTCCATCGCTTCCTGGATTCGTTCACGCTCCAGCATATCGAGCGATTCTCTCAGTGTTTTCCGGTCATTTTCGTAAGAGGAAGACACCTCCCTGAAGGGTAAGTCCTCAATGGATATCACCGGATTCCTCGAGATAACCACCGCTCTTTCAATAATGTTTTCCAGTTCCCTGACATTGCCCGGGTAATCATACTTCAGTAGGAGGTCTTTCGCCTCGCTGCTTAAATCTTCTATCTCCCTTTTATTTTCAGCGGCAAAGCGGCGCAGAAAGTGTTCAATCAATAAAGGAATATCCTCTTTTCTTTCTCGCAGCGGCGGAATGGACATTACAACCACATTGACTCTGTAAAACAGGTCATCTCTGAAAGTACCCTGCTTCACATTCGTTTCAAGGTCCTGGTTGGTCGCGCTGATTATTCGAATATCTGAACGAAGTGTATCGTTTCCCCCCAAACGTTGAAATTCATGTTCCTGGAGAAATCTGAGAAACTTGACCTGGACGGGAAGCGACATTTCGCCAATTTCATCCAGAAAAATAGTCCCTCCATCGGCTTCTTCAAATCGACCTATCCTTCTTGAGGTCGCCCCTGTAAATGCGCCTTTTTCATAACCGAAAAGTTCGCTTTCGAGCAGGTTTTCAGGCAATGCCCCGCAATTTACCGCAATCATCGGCTTTTCCGAACGTGGGCTTAGATTATGGATTAATCTGGCAAAGAGTTCTTTGCCGGTGCCGCTTTCACCCTGTATCAGGACAGTAGCACGGCTTGAAGCAACCCTCCCGGCCATATTGATCAGCTTTTCCATCTTAGGGCTTCCGTATATTATCTTGTCAGTAATAACCCCCTTTTTCCATAGCTTCTCGCGGAGAATTTCATTTTCTCTGATAAGAGTCAGCCGCTCCGAAATCCTGTCGACAAGAATACTGAGTTCATCCAGCTCTATGGGCTTGGTAATATAATCAATGGCACCGGCCTTCATGGCATCCACTGCTGTCTCTACGGTTCCGTAAGCGGTCATCATAACCACTTCAATTTCCGGGTTAATATCCTTTATCTTTTTGAGCGTCTCTATTCCATCCATTTTAGGCATTTTATAATCAAGGAGTAACAGGTCAAAATAGCCTTCTAATACCTTATTGACAGCAGTTTCCCCGTCTTCGGCTTCCGCGACAACATGCCCCTGCTGTACAAGAAAATCTTTAAGCATCTCTCTTTGTGACTGGCCATCCTCAACAACAAGGATATGTAATTTATTCATGGTTAAAATATCCTTACCAATTATTCTGTCCTTTTTACCGGCAACAGGACTTCGAAAATAGTTCCTGAACCGGGCTTGCTTCTTACACGAATTTCCCCTCTATGACCCCGTATAATCTCATGAGCCAGCGGAAGGCCTAAACCCAGCCCTTTCTCCTTCGTTGTATATTCAGGATTGAAAATGCGCTCCACCTCTTCGGGTGTTAATCCGGAACCCGTATCCGAAATCTCAATCCTTACCTTATCCGTCCCATCCGGCCTAATAGAAACTGTAATGGTTCCAGCACCGGAAATCGATTCCATCCCATTTTTAAAGATATTGTAAAGCGCCTGTTCAAGCTTATCAATGTCCATGGGAACCAGGGCATCATTACCATTCCAGACTGTTTTTATCTTGATACCCCTGACCTTTACCTCTTCTTCCATAAGATCAACTATCTTCTGCAGGACATTTACGATAGAGTGGTCGCGAAGTTCCAGTCGACGGCTTCGGAAAAAGGTAACAAACTCCTCTATGATTCCGTTTAAACGTCTGATCTCATCACGGATAATTTTTGTTATGTGGTAAAATTCTTTTTTCCTTTCTTCACCCTCGGGGAAATATTCCCGCTGGAGTCTCTGGCTGGCCATGCTGATAGCATTCAACGGGTTGCGGATTTCATGAGCTACTCCGGCAGCGAGTTGACCGAGAGCGGAAAGTCTTTCGGCTCGCTGAAGCTGTTCCCCCATTTCTTCTATTCTTGCCAGATGCCTTTTCTGATTCCAGTAAAGTGCCCATATCGACGTAATACCGATCAGTACGATGAATACCATGGAAAAAAACATGCGGTTTTCACTTTCTTTGAGGATTTCGTTAGCCTTATCCATCTCGAGGCCGATCCGCGCATATCCAAGCACCTTTTTATTCAGGCTAAATTTTGTGAGTACTTCAAGAATTTCTTTTCCGTCAAATAAAAACTCATGACTCGCGATCTTTGATTTCCCTGCCAGAACATCCTGGACAATTGAACTTGCCTTTCCAAATCCTTGTGGAATTTTACCAGCCTGCCCAAGCACCCTTCCCTCCTCATCAATAACCATTAAATAGGACAGGCCCTGCCCCCATCCCACGTCTTCAATTACCTTATTAACAGTTATTTTGGTGCTCCAGTACCTTGTTCTTTTGTCATCCAGAGCAATAATAATGGTGCCCCTTTTATTTTCCCGGGGGAAGGTTATATAACTAATTTCATCGAGCTTCCCGAATATATTCAATAAATACAAAATTATATCTTCGTTCCTCGATATAATTAATGGGACCTTTGGCACGTTGATATCCCGAAGAAATTCTCTGCTCTGAAAAACAATTTTCCCGCGTTCGTTGAGAAAAGTGATAAGAGAAATATTGTAACGGTCGGCTATTTCCCCCAGGTCCTTTGCGCTTAGATGTTCCGTTTTCAATTCTTTATCTATTTTTTCCGCGAGATCTCCAAGAGTCTTTACAAGAAATTCCTGATACGAAAGCGCCTTACCGGTAAGTTTTCCGCCCCCTTTAGGTTCTTTAAGGGCCCGGCGCAGATAATTTATATTTTCCTGCGTTACATTTTCGACTGTTGTAATGATATCAAGTCCTCTGTTCTCCATGAAACCAATCAGCGTTTTATCAAGCCTTTTTCGTTCCATGATCCCCATGAGCACAACAAGCACTATAAAAACAACGATAACGAGCGACACCGTCAAGGGCATTATATATTTTGATATCATTTTCCTGTCTCTATCAACAGTTTCCATTTTCATCCCTGACAGCTTCATGATTTTTTATATCATAATATTAGAATCACTCTAAAAGTCAACGTTTTCCTTCAGTGATTTCGGCATACATTCGACAAAATTGTCGAAATTTACAAAAAGGTCCCCTGTGATATAAGTGCTTGTATTTGCAAAATTATTGTCGAATACTCATTCAATTTAATCGACATTTATTTCCTTAAATCTATCATGGGAATGTCATTAGTTTGATGAGATTGTTGAAAGATATTGTTTGTTTTCTGCGTGTTAGCGTTCCTTAAATTATTATGGCATAGTAGATGCACTGAAACATAGCACTACCAAAAAAAACATGAAAAACTACCGAACGGGTGAAGGTTGAAAATGTGATCTCAGGCATAAACCTTGACCAGGCAAGTAAACTCCAAAATCGGGGAGGTTATCCGACCTCCCCATCCTCCAAATTTTCCCTATTTTCAAAATACCGATAAGTTCTTAAAAAGTCCTATAAATAACACAGTAGGTGGATCGGTAGCGCGCCCGAAAGCTCCGCTCTTCATCACCTTTTACGAAGCCGGAAATATTTTCTCAAGAGGACGATAGCAGTCCTGATCCGGGTCTGAAAAATTATTAATTCTACCGATTACTCCGCTTATCTTTGCACCGGATATCTTTTCAATGGCCTCTATATTTTCGCTTATCATCTCTTCCGGTGTGCCATTTTTTTCATAATCCAGCAAGACAACCCCTGCAGGTTTTATGCCTCTATTGCTCATTACTTCAAGGGTAAGAAGTGTATGGTTTATCGTTCCCAGCCCGGCTCTGGCGGCAACAATAGATCTGGCACATGTCAGTTCGATCATATCTATCACCAGTTGTTTTTCATTGACCGGCACGAGAAGCCCACCGGCTGCCTCAAGGATAACCGGAGAGTATGAAAGACTCTTTTCATTAACAAATTCCTCTATTACAGCAAAATCTATTTTTTTACCCTCATCACGGGCCGCGAAATATGGGGCCTTGGGATTTCTGAAGCAATATATTACCGAATCGGCCGGATCTTTACCTTTCAGGGCTTTAACATGCCGGTATATAAATTTAGCATCGCTATCGGTATCGTAGGGATCCACGCATCCGGTCTGTGCCGGCTTGAGATAAAACGGCGTGTATCCCTCAGCATAGAAGAACTGCATGAGGAGCAGAGAAAGTACCGTCTTTCCCACACCGGTATCGGTTCCGACGACAAATAAATTTTCTTTTTGACCGATCATAGCTTTTGCAGACCCTTCATGAGCGCTCCAATAAAGTCTTTCATATCTTCTTCAGTATGCAGGGCAGTTATACTGATCCGCAGTATCGCCCTGCCGATCGGTACCGTAGGATATCGGGCAGGCAGAACAAATATACCCCTTTCAAGTAAACTCCCGGACAGCTTTGCCGCCCTGGCTTCTTCACCGATTTCAAGGGCAATTATATGAGCGTCTCCGGTTAGACTGAACCCCTCGCGTCTCAGACCATCTTTTAAAAATAGACCTGCTTCCCACAAGTTTTTTCTTCTCTTTTCGGAACGGGAAACAATCTCCAGCAGATCAATCGCAGAGGCGGCATGCGCTTCCGGAAGAGTGGTCGTATAAATAAGCGGTGAAGAAAAATTGAAAAGATATTCTTTGAATTCTCCCGGCAGGAGCACAAACGCACCGAAAAGACCCAGAGCCTTACCGAAGGTTCCAACGGCAACATCCGCCACCTCACGAGCAACACCTCTTCCGCCTTCACCTAAGGCGCCGAACGCATGAGCTTCATCCACGACACTAAGAAACCGATAGCTCTTTTTGAGTTGCCCAAAACCCTTGATATCCAGCAGATCACCGTCCATGCTGAAAAGTGATTCGGTCAATACGGCAACCTGATTTTCCCTGTTGCTGTCCAGCCTTTTTTTAAGATGAGACATAGAGTTGTGATTATATCCATTGAATTTAGCCCCGCTCAAGGTCATTCCCTTTACGCTGCTGGCGTGAATATGTTTGTCGAATATTACACTGTCCCCCTTTTCGAATAACGTGGACAGGACTCCCAGATTCGTCTGATAGCCGCTTGGGAAAAAGAGAGCATCTTCGTAGCCGAAAAAGGAAGCATACTTCTCTTCGGCCCGGTTTATGATCGAATAATTACCCGAAACGAGCCGTGATGATGAGGATGAGGTGCTGTATTTCCGGAAATTTCTGGAGACTTTCTTACGGAGTTCATCTGAGGTACTGAGGCCGAGGTAGTCATTGGACGCGAAATTCAATACTTTCCTGCCGTCGACAATAAGATATTTCCCTTCCCTACCCGTTATCTCAGGCGGATTCCGGTAGAGACCGGCCTGTTGCTGAAGGATTAGTCTGTTCTTATACCGTTTTTTAAACATGAAAAGACCTCTTTGTAATGGTTTTGTAATATTTCTTCCTTAAAGACATCGCTGTAATCAATTGTTCCGTATAAAAAGTCGCCCTCGATATAGGTTTCATCATCCTTTTTAGCCTCGACTTTATAAGCAAACGCGGTGTCGCTTTGGCTTTTGAGTGTCCCGTAAAGAAAATATTGGCCTTCTATTACATTTTTTGCAGATATCCTGCAACGTGCTATCTTCAGTAGAAATGCATGCCTCTCAAAACGGGTTAGAAAGCGAACATGGTATGCTCCTAACTGTGCGAGAGATTCAATCCCTAAATAAACGGGTTCGCCGACAAAATTTTTGGTCCCGATTATGTGTTTCTCGCCGACTTCGGTAATTCCATCAATGAGCAGAAAACCGTGGAGGCCGGTATTTATTGTTAGTCTGTTGCTTTCGTTCACCATAACATCACACTTTAAAAGTTTGAGAAATAGAACTTCATGTTTAAAACTCAAGCTTTTTTAATGACCAAGACACTGTTATGACCGCCGAAGCCGAAGTTTTCCACCACTACCGTATTTATAGAACAGGTCTTTCCCTTTCGAACAAAGCCGATCTTCGGATCGCAGGGGTCGTCCAAGTTTCTTATCTCGGGAAGATAATTATTTCGCATGCAGATAAGAGAAATGGCAAGTTCCAGAGCGCCACAGGCGGCCGATATATGCCCTATCCATGATTTCAGCGCAATTACGTCAGGGGTGCGGCTACCGTAGACGCGATTTATCATAGCTGCTTCCATTACATCATTAAGAAGCGTACCGGTTCCATGGGCAGAGACAACATCAACCTGATCGGGGGAAATTCCCGCCTCATAAAATGCCGCACGTATCGCTTCTTCTCCCCATCTTCCATCCGGGTCAGGGGCGGTCATAGCGTAACCGTCGATTGAGCTCCCGAAACCGGAGATTTCACAGTAGATTTTTCCTCCGCGTCTCTTCGCGTGTTCTATCTCTTCAAGTAGAAAAAAAGCGCCCCCCTCTCCTGGAACAAATCCAGCTCTTTTACTGTCAAAGGGACGGCTTGCACTTTGAGGATCACCATCTCCGGCAAAGAGAGCGTAAGCCTTTTTGTAGGCGAGCAGCCCTCCGGGACTTAAGCGGGAATCACCTCCACCGGCAAATGCCAGATCGAGATACCCGTCCTTTATCTTTCGGAAGGCCTCTCCTATGGCCGAAAGAGATGCGGCGCACGCGGCGGTTGACACAATGTTCTCACCGTGAATTCCCGTCAATCTGGCGATGGAAGAAGCGGCAGTATTGGGCAGAAACTTTAAAATCCAGAGAGCCATGAGATCTTTCCGATCCAGCCTCCCTTCCTCAATTTGAGGAAACTCTCCGCCGACGTCGAGGTTGGGACCGGCTCCCGTAAAAAGCCCGGCCTTCTCGAGCAGTTCTTCGTCGAGTCCCGAGTTTTTCACGGCCTCCATGGCCGATGCCGTTGAGAACTGCGCCCCCCTGTTCAGATAACGTCTGTCTTTAAACGGACCGGTAAATTTTTTGATATCAAAGCCCGCTACGGGGCAGGTAACCACGCTCTCATCAAAAGAAGACCTTTTATAAGAAACTTTTCCGTTCTTCAGGCCGTCAATTATCTGCTCCGGTGTGGAACCGAGAGAAGAAATAACTCCGATTGATGTAATTACAACTCTTCTCGCCATTCTTAAATCTCTCCACAAATATCGGCAGCATCTATTCTTTCGGGTGCGTGTGGTTGTTCATCCGGGAAACCAACGGTGACAAAGCATTTAACCTTCACATCCTCTATTCCGAGGGTCTTTTCCACATCCCGACAGAATATAAAAGGTGCCGTCATGATACACGTACCGAGACCAAGTTCCTGCCCCTTGAGAAGAAACCCCTTTACGGCAAGGCCCACTGTGATATCAATATCGGTGTCCCCTCTGCCGGCTTTTTTGTCCGTTCCGGCCCGGGACAGCTTATCCGAAGAAACCGTCCCCACTGCAAAAAGGACAGGCGCGTCAAACATAAACTTCGAAAATCGCCAGCTCATGTTGATACGGTTCTTCAGTTTATTCGGCGTGCTGCTACTTTTAGCTTTTTCTAAATATTTTTTGTACTCATCGGCCATAGCCAGGTAAAGATTATTCCTGCTTTCAGTGGAGGTAATTTTGATAAATCTGACCGGTTGGCTGTTTTTGGGAGAAGGTGCCATCGCCGCGCAGTAAATCATAGAATCGATCCACTCGGCCGGGGGAATATCGCTTCGATATTTTCTTATGCTTCTTCTTTTATTGATAAGTTCTTCTATGTGTGACGTCATATAAATTTCACTGTTATGTGCTATTTTTGATGTATTTGCAAAAAGTCTTTTCGGAGTGCATTCGAAGAATCACGCGAGTCATTGAAGCATTTTGGAGAAAAGATGCTGGTGGTAACCGGCGTTAAGAAAATCTAACTGTTTGAGTGCGTAAGCACGAGTTTTAGATTTTTAGCCGGGCAACAACAGCATCTCCAAAATGGTTCTGAACGACGAAAACGAACTTTTTACAAATTTGTTACTCTGAATTTATTTGAAGGTCTCCGCAGCAAGCTGCGGAGAATCTCCGACTGTTAAGGAAAACTGTTAATTTAATTCGCTCGCTAACCCCGCCGTAAGGAGACTGTGTCGCAATTCCTCTTTTTGTCATTTCGAGTAAGGCGAGAAATCTTAATCCTTAATAAATCTGACATGTTAAGATTCCTCAAATTCGTTCGGAATGACAGTTAACCCTATTATGACACAGTCTCAAGCAGCGGGGAACGAAGTAATTCGAAGAATAATGCGCTCGCTTTTCAGTTCAGAATGACATTATTGGCTCCGCCAGGCCACGTAACTGATTAAATCTTTAACCTTGAGCGTGGGGCCGCCTTCGAGGTCCGATATGATATCTTTCACCCTCTCTTCGGTGAGAAAAGGAAATTTACCGACGAGATATTGTACCGTATCGCTCCCCTGCTCTTCCGCCTCGGTCATGTAAAATCTGAATGTTCTGAGAAAGAGTTCATCGTCTTTAACTTCTATATTAAATTCGGAATTCAGTGCCACGGCAAGCTCTAAAAGATCGATCGATTCTGCGTCGAGATCTCTGATAACGTAGGTTTCAGGCGTGATTTCCTGATCTTTTATGTCGAGTATTTCCGCCAGGATCTCCTGAATTTTGCTTAAAATTTCCATTTCAATGCCTTTCATTTTTTTTATTTCCCTGCCGTCAGCCCGCCATCCAGAGAAATCTCGGTCGCGTTAAAGCCCGCGGCGCTGTCGGAGAGAAAAAAGAGAATCGTCTCCGCCACTTCGGCTGCCGTCAGTGCCCTTTTGATGGGCACCATCCTTACAATGTCCTCCCCTTTCGTCTTGATATATTCCCTTCCCCGCCCCGCATCAATGTATCCGGGGCGCAATGTCACGGTGGTAATGCCACGGTCTCCCAACTCCAACCCCAGGTTTTTGTAAAGCGCCTCCGAAGCGAGTTTAGCGGCCGCGTAAAAACCCTGTCCAGGGTTGGGTCTGTCCGCGGCCGATGAAGAAACAAAGATAAGACGTCCCCGTTTCTTCTTCAGCATCAACCTGGATGTCCTCTTCAGAATTTCCGCACGAAAAGAAATGTTTTCATCGAAATAGCGACGTATGCTGTCCTCGTCCGCCGATGCCACATAGCTTTCAAAATCTTCCTGGACGAAATCGACCAGAAAATCGATGTCGTCACCGATCTGCTCGAACAAAGAATCCAGGGAATCCCGGGCGCCAAGGCTGAGATAAAACGATCGGTATTTACCCCTGAAAGACTCCAGTTTCTTCGATATGCGTGTCTTTCCTTTTTCGCTTCTATAGGTAAGAACAGGAACGAGAGACGCTTCTATAATGTATTCGGCAAGGGTTAAGGCAAGTTCGCAACTGCCGCCCAGAACTAGGACATTATTACCGAAAAATTTTAGCTTCATTTTTTAAAAATTCCTGTAACAAGCGTTTCACCGCTCCGATAAAGCCGACACTTTAACCGGTCCGACAGAACTTCCAGTGTGTAGGAATACTCACCTGGAGTAACGAATTCTCGAAATCTGAAATTTTCTATTGTTAGACAATCGGCAACAAACCCTGTTTTTTTTCCCGCCTCCGAGAACGCGTGGACTATCAAGCTTCCCGGAACCACGGGGTTCCCGGGAAAATGATCTTCGTAAATTTTGTCGGCCGGATCAAAGTAAAACGTTCCTTCGTATTTATTATGATTAACGGGGCCGCTCCGATTCATGATGACTTTACCCTGTAATTACCGAAATTGATGCGTACACGGCATCGCAGAGTTTATCGAGCTCATCCTCTGAGATGCAAAGCGGGGGCATAAGTATAATCACATCCCCGAGGGGGCGAATTATTATCCCGTGTTTTCTCGCTTCCATTATCACCCTGTGGCCGATTCTTTCTTTGGGTTGATACGGTTCTTTCGACGCTTTATCAGCGACAAGCTCTATACCCACCATAAATCCCCTCTGACGAATTTCGCCCACGCAATCGAGTGATACAAATGACCGCAATCTATTTGTCAGGTGTTCGATTTTTCCTTGAAGATTCTCAAGCGTTTTCTCTTCTTCGAAGACCTCCATATTGGCCAGAGAAACCGCACAGGCCAGCGGATTTCCCGTATAAGTGTGTCCATGGAAAAAGGTCTTGAATTCATCATAATTCCCTAAAAATCCCTCGTAGATTTCTTCGCTGGTGAGAGTCGCGGCCAGAGGCAAATAACCTCCCGAAATCCCCTTGGCCATGGCCATTATGTCCGGTGTTATCCCTTCATGCTCGCAGGCAAACATCTTGCCGGTTCTTCCAAAGCCTACCGCCACTTCATCGGCAATCATTATAATATTGTGTTTGGTGCACAGTTCCCTGATCTTTCTCAAATAACCCGGAGGCTGAACCAGCATACCCGCGGCTCCCTGCACAAGGGGTTCAATCACAAAGGCGGCAACTTCATGGCAGTGTGCCTCTATCGTCTTTTCCAGATTCTTGAAACATTCAAAGTCACAGGCATCCTGGGTCTTTCCGAAGGGACATCGATAGCAGTAAGGCGCCTCGACGTGAATAGAGGGAAAGAGAAGGGATTTATACGTCGCGTGAAAAAGATCGATTCCACCCACACTTACCGAACCTATGGTATCCCCATGATACGCGTTTACGAGTGAGATAAATTTAGTTTTATTCTTATCACCGGAATCTGCCTGATGATGATACTGAAAGGCTATTTTGAGCGCTATCTCAACAGCAGTGGAACCGCTGTCCGAATAGAAGACCTTGGTAAGCCCTTTCGGTGTAATTTCGACCAATTTTTTCGCGCATTCGATGGCAGGAATATTGGAAAGTCCCAGCAGGGTGGAATGAGCAATCATGTCCAGTTGTTTTTTTATGGCAGTATCCAGCTTTTCTTTCCTGTGTCCGTGCACGCTTGTCCAGAGAGAGGATATGCCGTCTATATATTCATTTCCGTAAATATCCTTCAAAACGCATCCATTCCCTTCTTCGACTATAAGCGGGGTTTCCTTCACATAGTCGCGCATCTGGGTAAATGGGTGCCAGATATATTTTCTGTCATCAATTTCGAGCTGCCTGTTACGTTCTTCCGTTTTTCCCATTTTAAATAAACTCCATCTCCTTGATCATAGTAGTATCCATTTCGGCATTTCTGCCCTGCGTGGTAAGGTAGTTTCCTATCATCAACCCGTTCGCGCCGGCCAAAAATGTCCATGATTGATAATCCTTGAGAGTTACTTCTCTACCACCGCATATAGTGATGTCCTTTTCCGGATTAATAAATCTGAAAAGGGCGATGCACTTTAATGCTTCCATAGGTAACAGTAAAGGCATATTCTCCATCCTGGTGCCGGCGACGGGATTGAGAAAATTTATCGGTATTATATCGACGTTAAGCTCTTTTAATGTAAAGGCGAGCTCGACACGCTGCTCCCACGTTTCACCCAATCCCAAAATACCCCCGGAGCAGGCCTTGAGACCGGCTGATTGGGCAAATTTTACCGTTTCGATATCTTCGTCATAATCATGGGTTGTGCAGATCCGGTCAAAATGGCTCCGTGCGGTCTCGAGGTTGTGATGATAGGTTGTCATACCATTATCTTTCAGTTGTCTTGCCATCGACCTGGTAAGCATGCCCAGTGAGCCGCAAATCAGAAGGTTGGTTTTTTCCTTGATGATCGATGCCGCCCGGCTGATCGTTCCAATTTCTTCCTCTGTGAGCATGTAGCCACTGGTTACCATAGAATATTTTGTGGCACCTGCTTCATGCATCCGAAGAGCATTATCCACAAGTTCTTCTTCACTCAACAAGGGGTATGTCTCAATTTCGGTTTTATGATGTGCTGATTGGGCACAAAACGCGCAGTTTTCGGAACAAAAACCGGATTTGGCATTTACTATGGAGCACGTAAAGTTACTGTTTTTCTTGTATTTACCTCTGATCTTACTTGCGTACATTATCAGGTCGACAGTATCATCGGAAGGAAGCGCGGAAAGTTCACAGGCTTCTTTATAAGAGATGGAATTTCCGGCATCTTCCATAATTTTTTCAGTTATGGTAATTATCTTTTTGTTGAACATAATTTCATCCTTCGGTGGTTCGTATTTATGTTTTCCGACTCAGGGAGCGCTCTTATATCAAAGAGGGAAACATATGTCAACCACAATTAAATTAAGGGTTGACAATAGGGCCCGCCCGTGGTGTATTGGGGCATGACTACGAAAGAGCAACTGCTATCATATCTTAAAAAGGAGATGGGAAACTGGGTTTCCGGCGAGTCACTGAGCAACAAGCTTTCGGTAAGCCGCGCCGCCATCTGGAAACATATCAAAAAACTGAAGGAAGAGGGCTATCATATAGAATCCTCTCCGAAAAAAGGGTATCTTCTAAGTAGAATTTCCGACCTTTTATTGCCGGCCGAGATTGAGGAAGGGCTTGATACCAGGATCTTCGGGAAAGGAAATATTGTCTACTTTAATGAAATAAATTCGACCAACATAAAGGCAAAAGAACTGGCAGCTATGGGAACCCCTGAAGGAACTTTGGTCGTCGCGGAGAAACAGACGAACGGAAGGGGAAGAAGGGGTCGAAGCTGGTTTTCACCATCGGGCGATGGAATCTACGCTTCCCTTATTTTAAGGCCGGCCATGTCCCCTATCGAGTTACCGAGAATCACCCTGATGACGGCAGTTGCGGTATCAGAGGCTTTGCTCTCACTTACCCGGTTAAAAATCAGGATAAAGTGGCCCAACGATATCCTCGTGAATGGGAAAAAGATAGCCGGTATACTTACAGAAATCAGCACGGAAATGGACGAGGTGGACTATATCATAGTCGGCCTCGGACTGAATGTTAACACGCCGTATGAAAGTTTTCCTGAGGATATAAGAGAAACGGCCACCTCAATTTTGATTGAGACAGGAAAACAGTTTTCAAGAGCCCCTATTATCCGTGAATACCTCCGATGGTATGAAAAGTATTATGAGATTTTCAAAAAAAGAGGGTTTGAATCCATTATGCAACGGTGGAAACAACTCGCCGATATCGCCGGAGAGCGGATTATGGTCGACGTACTCGGTGAAAAGTTCATCGGAGAAGTCCTCGATGTCGATAATGATGGAGTATTGCTCCTGATGGATAGTGAGGGAAAAACACACAGAATATTTTCGGGAGACGTGCAGATAATGGGGACACGCCCGTAAAACACACCCCGACAAGCACAGACCGCTTCCGTAAATGATTTTTACCATATCGGCACTGATTAATTTTAAGTCCGGGTTTTTTGTTGAAATATTCCCTTTTTTAGTATTTAATGCCGATATCCTCATCCTGAGTAGTGCTCGTTGTTTCGTTAAATCTCTCATCTTGCTGCAAAACACGCGTATTTGAAGTTATACAGTTGGGAAACTACAATAAATCAAGATATTCTTTGTCAAGTTTTTTTATTTTCAGAAAGTTATACTGAAACTATATACTAATTGGTTATGTGTTTAAATTTTTAAACTCAATCAACTATCCGACCTAATTTAAGGGGGCAACATGAATCATGTGTTTGTTTTTGGAGCCGGAGCATCAGCTGCCTCAGCAAATACCCCCCTTGGACGAGATTTAGTATGGAATTACCATCCTGATTGCGGGTTATTGGTTCCTATCAACAATGGTGTTCCAGATCTTAGCGAGGAAAATGAAAATTTTATAAACTTCAGAAAATTTCTTGAACTCTGTTCAACGATTTACCCTGAATTTAAAAACCTTACGAAAAAATGGGACGACAGAGGTGAAGAGATTTTCCACTTATACGATAGGATCGAAAAGAAACATTATATCGATGAGTTACTTGAAATTTTGCACCGAAATGGCAACAAACTCGGGATAGAACTTGTAAGAAAGCTGATTTTTGAACACTTAGTTGAATCAAGCATTGGAAGCCAAAATCTTCTTTATAAAAAATTCATTGAAGAAATTCTGAAAAATGACCCAAAACGGATAGTCTCAATAATTTCGTTTAATTTTGATTTCCTTTTGCATGAAGACTTTAAAAATGATGTTTATTTCGACTATTTGCTAAAATTTGATTGGATTGATTCTAATCGCCAAAGAATTTATGCACGTACAAATCCTATAAAGCTGATAAAACTCAACGGTTCTCTTGATTGGGGCATTTGCCCATCCTGTAATCGGCTTTACCTTTACTTCCCGCACATGTTCAGGCATTCTTACGATGATAAGACTTGTTCGTTGAAGTGTAGCGAACCTATCCAGCCGTTCATCGTTATTCCGCATGAAAAATATAAAAGCATAATTGAACCTCTTTGGTCCTTAGCTGAGAGAGAATTAGGACGTGCTAACATTGCTACAGTAATCGGTTATTCTTTTCCAGAATATGACAAAAGGGTGATAGATTTATTTTCAAAGTCATTGGAGCCGCATACCAAATTAGAGGTTGTAAGTCTTTGTCAACCTAACGAGGACAAAGGCAGGAAGAGAAACACTATTTTAATGAAATATAAAAAATTGTTCCCATCACTGGAGATTGACATATATTTAGATGGTTTTGAGGGGTATATAGATAGCTATACAAGCTGATTGATCGAATTTTTTGTGATGTTCACCACATAACCTTGCTCTTTCAGCCGACAGCTAAAAGCTGCGCCTGAAGAGCCCGTTCTCCCCTCGCTTCGCTCGGGGAGAATGCGGAACTAAGCCGTGAGTGACTGCCCTCGCTCCGCTCGGGTAGAACCAGTCACTCAAGACCGACCGCTTCGCGGCGGCTTAGTTCCGCATTGAACATATTGGAGAAAGAAGAGAAAATGGCAGACAACAATCCCGCAAAACTGTCCTTAAACAATTCGCACCTAACTATGATGTCAGTCATGTTTGGTGTCGCACTTGGTTTCTGGGTAAACACCGTGCACCGTCATGAAATATGGACCTTGGAACTGGGCATATCTGTCTTGCTCACGTTGGCCGTGATTATCTGCGTTTACTGGTGGTATGTTCATCTCTGCTCTCACTATCCATCTTGTACGCTTTTTGATTATTTTGTTGATTTCGTGATGGTCGCAGGTCTTTGCTCAATGTCTAACTGCACTGACGATATTAAGATTTTCCAGTGGACCGTTGCATGGGGCTTCCTTGCTGCTGTTGCGTCAGCTAAGCTCTGGATTGGTGTTAGGCCCGTTAAACCTGAACACAAAGATCTCGCAGTTGCGGCCAGGTTTGCCGCGCTTGGTATCTTGATTCTTGCGATTTACGCGGCTCGTCTGACTTATAAGTATTACGAAGACAGCCAATCCGTGACCTGTTGGGACAGAATGTTCACTTGGGGACCTGTCGGTTTTGGGATCCTCACTACTCTTGTGGTTGCTTATAAACACCGTCAAGAGGTTAAGAAGATGCCCTTGACGAGTCCAGAAAAACTGGACATTAGTGTACCTGGCGACCATGCTCCACAATAGCTACACACGATAGAAAGGAGGAGCAGCACAATCACGAAGAGACCGCGGGGTTCAAGGTGGGTGTATTGGGGTCGGGCCAAAGTAAGTATATGATATCAAAACAAATAGCAATAATTTAACCCTCTGAAATTGTGTTATAATACGTTTTTCGAGGGCAAAAAATTTGTTTTTGGCAAAGGGCTATGGCAAGAGCAAAGCGACATTATATCCCGGGCTACATCTGGCATATCACACATAGATGCCATAAAAGAGAATTTCTCCTCAAGTTCTCCAAAGATCGGCGTCGGTATTTACAGTGGCTGTATCAAGCCAGGAAGCGCTATGGCTTGACGATTTTAAACTACATGGTCACTTCCAACCACATTCACCTGCTCGTCGTAGATGACATGGGCAGAAATGTGATCCCCAATTCAATTCAACTGATGGCTGGACGAACGGGACAGGAATACAATCAGAGAAAAGGTCGAAAGGGCGCTTACTGGGAAGATCGTTATCATGCAACCGCAGTGGAGAGTGGAGATCATCTGGCACGATGCATGGTCTACATTGATACCAACATGGTACGTGCCGGTGTGGTGAACCATCCGACCATGTGGCCTTTCTGCGGTTACAATGAGATCCAAGAGCCCAGAAGGAAGAACGTACTGATCGATTATGATAGACTGCAAGGGCTACTTGGAGCAGATTCCTATGATCAGCTGAGGAGAAGTCACAAAGGTTGGGTAGAGGAGTACTTGGGAGACGGGGTGAGAAAGCGTCAAGACGAATGGACGGGCAGTATTGCTGTGGGGAGCAAGTCCTTTATTGAGGAAATGAAAGCACGTTTGGGTGTCAGAGCCAAAAGGCGGGATGTTATAGAAGGCAGTGAAGAGTATCAACTCCGGGAAAGTCCTGTTAACTATAATACTTTTTTCGAGGCCGAAAAGGACGGTATAGACATTGAAAACAGCTATTTCTGGAACATTAAAACTGAATAATCAAGGATTTATCTTGGCCCGACCTCTGACAGCCCCCCGTTCTTTACATACGGAGACTTGATTAACAAGCTCAATCTAATATCCTAACAAGTCGCTGGAGAATCGACGGGAAAACGCTGGCGCGTTTCCCGCGTCTCAGCTCCAGCGTTAGAAAACCAAGGAAATTAACTTGTTTGAAAAAATAGTCTTACGCCGATCTGATGTTGGTTCAGCTCTTACGATAGGAGAGATTGCGGAGGCTATTTTGTTTTATCAAAATGTCCACCTTGTACTCGATTATGGTAGCTTGATTGGACTTATCAAAAAGATTGGCATGCCAACTCTGCTTTCTTTACTGTCTCGCCCTAATGTTTCTGCTGTCTATAGTGAAGAAACTCTTGGTACAAGAACTGATACTGTTGGGCCTCTCCAAATTCATGAGTTTGTCGCCTTCATGTTCGCCGGAGATCAAACAGTAGGTCAGTTAAAAGGTAGTAAAAACCGCCTGGAACGTATCGTTGAGCGTCAAGGATATAAAAAGAAACAAGCTCGAAAATTAGTGGAACGTTTCCGTCGGCATGTCCCCATAAAAAAGTTGTCTGGCAACTATTTTGTTAATGGCGGCATAGTGAAATCTGCTTTGGCTGACATAAACGATCAAGAGTTTATTCATGAGGCCATGAGAAGGGTTCTAGCTCGAGAAATTGACAGTGATATAGTTCCATATGATTTCACTTTTAAAGTATCTCCTATGGATAAAAAATTCCAAATTATTACAAATATCGACTTCAACTCAATTAATTCGAAACGTAAACAAAATACTCCTGAACTTTCGGAGGTTACGCCTGCTCATTTTATAAATAATATTTTAGAGGCAAGGGCTGATACTGTTTTAGCTTCTCACTATGGTGGTGATTTCCATACTTCTGAAATCTCATCAGCAATAATTAGACTAAAACACCAAGAGTTACTAAGACGAATAGGGATTGATAAAAAGGAGTTGAGAGAATTTCAGAATATAGTTCTTGATCAAGCTCCTTCGTTAAGAGAAGTATTGAATAGTGAGGAGCGCACCTTCCCAGAATTCTTGAAAGTTTTGGATAAATCTCAGAAATTTAGAGAGTGGACCCGAGGTGTTAATCCTGATGAAAAATTGGTAAAGGCATATTTCCAAGATGTAACTTCAGAAGGATGGATATCGAAACTACCAAGCAAGGTTGTTAGGTATGTTCTTGGTTCCGTGGTAACCGCTGTGGCTCCTGTTGCTGGAGCAGTTGGGTCTTTTGCTGACACTCTTGTTACAGAAAAAATGCTTGGTGGTTGGAGACCAAGTCATTTTATTGAAAAAAAACTCAAGCCTTTCCTGCAATCGGATTAATTATAAAATAATTTTCTAACAAAGGGGTCAACCTGACTGCGAGAACGTCGGCGGCGCTGACGCGGCAAGCTCGGATGGCGCAGCAGGTTACCCTAGGCGTTAGATAGAGAATGTTATGGATAAACGTAAACCACTCACAAAAAAATTGCGTTTTGAAGTATTCAAACGTGATTCATTTACTTGTCAGTATTGCGGTCGAAAAGCCCCCGACATACTTCTACACGTAGACCACATCGAACCAGTTGCTAAGGGTGGCACAAACGATTTACTGAACTTAATTACTTCCTGTTTCGATTGCAATTCCGGTAAATCAGACCGCCAGCTATCTGACAAAACAGTCATAGATAAACAGCGTCAACAACTAGAGATGCTTCAAGAGCGTAAAGAACAAATAGAAATGATGTTCCAATGGCAAAAGGGGCTGCTTGATCTTGAAGATAATGTTGCTACTCAATTAGCAGAGTACTGGGCAGAACAAATTCCAGGGTTCAGCCTAAATGAAAATGGGCTTAAAGGTCTCAAAAGCCTCAAGCGCCGTTTCGAAATTGGTGAAATAATGGAAGCCATGAAAGTTGCCGTAGAGCAATACGTTGAATATAAGGATGAAGAACCAACACATGAATCAGTGGAGTTGGCATGGAAGCGTGTAGGCGGTATATGCAGTACAAAACGGCAAGAGAAGGACGATCCAGCGTTATCCCGTATTTACTATATCAGGGGTATACTAAGAAATCGCTTGAGTTATTGTAACGAAAGAATGGCTTTGCAATTACTTAGAGAAGCCGTTGCACTTGGTGCAAGTAGCGAGTCCTTAGAAAACCATGCTAAAGAGGTGCGTAACTGGACACAATGGCGTTCGGGAATACAGGATTTTATATATTCGCAGCAGAATCCAGAACAAGATGAAGCAGAAGAAAAAGGCAGCTAACCCGTCGCTACAGCCGATCGCAGCCCGCTGGGCTGCTCCGGCTGATCTTTTCGTTATGTGAGAGGATAATATGAAAATTATAGACACCATAAAAGAATCATCCACAAAATACTTACTATCATCACTATTTGGACTTTTAATCCTACTGCTTGGAGCAATTTATCAGGACATCCTCCCAATAATTTACCCAGAAGTAATTCAAAAATTGCCCAAAGAAGTATTCATAAAAATAACAACGTTGGCCATATTATTATTCGTTCTATCATCAGTTCTGTCATTTATCTTTTACCTCAAGTTAAAAAACAAACTTATTCCTAAATTTGGTGTTCTTTGGGACAAGAACAAAGAGGCATATTGTCCAGCATGTCGCATTCCTTTGTCCCACTATGTGACATGGAAACCCGATAATCCAGAGGCTACTAGTATAAAAGCATTCCAATGTGTAGGATGTGATAAACAAATCAGTATCACTCACAATGCCGATGTCATCGAATTAGACGAAGCAAGAAAAATGTTATAAATAAAAAACCACATAACCTTTAAATCCAGCGGACTTGCTGCGCTCCCCGCTGATCTTTTCGTTGGGCAGCATAGAAAACGGCACTCATGACCTCATTACAACCAAGTAATCCTGAATCGATAAGTTCCAACAAGGGCTTTTACCGCAAATTGCCGAAAGGCATTTGGGCGCTTGGATTTGTCTCGATGTTCATGGACAGCTCATCCGAGCTTGTTCACAGCCTCTTGCCGATATTCATGGCAACGACGCTCGGTGCATCCATGGTCACCATTGGGATCGTTGAAGGCTTTGCCGAGGCAGCAGCTGCGATCACCAAGGTGTTTTCGGGAGTGATCAGCGATTACTTCCGGAAACGAAAGTTTCTGGCTGTGGTTGGATACGGATTGGCGGCCATAACCAAGCCGATATTTCCACTTGCTACATCGATTGGGTGGGTGTTCGGAGCACGCTTTGTCGATCGCGTCGGTAAAGGCATTCGCGGTGCGCCACGTGACGCTCTCGTCGCCGAGATTGCACCAGTGCAGCTTCGGGGTGCGGCCTACGGTTTGCGCCAGGCGCTCGATTCGGCAGGAGCCTTTGTAGGTCCGCTGCTCGCAGTCGCATTTATGATTTGGCTCGCAAACGACATCAAAGCCGTGTTGTGGGTAGCGGTCCTACCGGCGTTCATCGCGGTATTTCTGCTGATCGTTGGAGTACACGAACCCGAATCCTTAGACCATGCCGCCGCTCATAGAAATCTCCTGACGTTGAATAATGCCAAACGCTTGCGGCTGCGGTACTGGCTTGTCGTTGCGCTCGGAGCAGTATTTACTCTCGCTCGTTTTAGTGAGGCGTTTCTGATTCTGCGTGCCCAGGACGTCGGGCTGGCTATCGGCTACGTGCCCGTAATCATGATTGTGATGAATGTTGTCTATTCCATATTTGCGTATCCAGCAGGCGCGGCGGCTGATCGAATTTCCGCGCGAACGCTTCTATTGATGGGACTTGGGATACTCGTCATTGCTGATATCGTGTTGGCAATAGCTGCGTCGCCTGGGATCGCATTGCTTGGCTCGGCTTTCTGGGGCCTGCACATGGCATTGACCCAAGGGTTGCTCTCGAAACTTGTTGCCGATACTGCGCCTGCTGATCTGCGCGGTACGGCCTTCGGGATTTTTAATCTGGTTAGTGGAGGGGCGCTATTGCTGGCAAGTGTCATTGCAGGGTCATTGTGGAGCATGTTCGGCGCCTCGGCTACATTTATTGCAGGAGCATCGTTCGCGGCTTTCGCGGCAATGGGGTTGCTCCTTTACCGTTCTAATGTGCGAACAACAGGGCACAGGGTAGGCACGTGATCAAGCTTGCCCAACAAGGCGCTCCAGCCGACGCCAAAAAGCGGCGCGGCTGATTAGCGACGTTAGCTTTAGCAAAAAGATGTCAAGGAAAAAACTATCGAAAGAAATTAAGCCAGAAATCCCTCTTAAAAGCGGCCGCAGGTGTTGCTTGTGCTACGGATTATACGGAGATTTCGATGTCAAAAGAGGTCAAATAGCACATATTGATTGCGATACATTAAATAATAATTTTGGAATTCCAGGGACAGGACATTTAATTGAAGCTCCCCGCAACAAGTTGCGGAGAACGAAGTAATTCGAAGAATAATGCGCTCGCTGTTCAGTTAACCGACGCGAAAAAGGGATCTTATCTCCATTTCCCATATTTTCTGATACCAAATACCCTCCCCTCTTTAAATCCCTTGACAAAAAATTTTTAAAGCCATATGGTGGCCGGTCTTTCGAAACAACCGATACATAAATAGGAGACCAATCATATGAAAATTGGACTGATCGGCTTGCCAAATTCGGGGAAGACGACAATTTTTAACGCTCTTACGAAAAAGGAAGCCAACATTACTGCATACTCTGACGCAAAGGCAGAGCCGAATGTAGCCGTCGTCGAGGTAGGCGACGATCGCCTGATTCGACTTACAGACATGTACAAACCGAAGAAGACCACCGGCGCGGCAATTGAAATGATCGATTTCCCGGGACTTACGGAAGGTTCTGCAAAGAACGGTTCTTTTTCAGGAAACTCTATGGAATGGATCAAAAATACGGATGCCCTTGCCCTGGTGGTGCGTAACTTTAATGATGACCTTACGGGAAACCCCACACCGCTTCGCGACATTGATGAAATCGATACGGAACTTCTCCTTGCAGATCTTATAATCGTGGAAAACAGGCTTGAAAGGCTTGAATGGTTCCGGAAACGTGGGCAAAAAACGAACGCGCTCGCACTGGAAGAAAGAACGCTCCGTAAAGTTATAGAACAACTCAACAAAAACCACCCCATCCGGAGCATTGAGCTTGACGAAGATGAAGAAAAAACAATACGCGGTTTTCAATTTCTCACGAAAAAACCGTTTCTTGTTATACTGAACTCGGACGAAACCATCTTTGGACAAAACAAGGATATCATGGACAAGATCGAACAGCGGTACAACGTCATCGAGTTCGCCGGCCGTTTCGAAACGGAATTGTCCCGCCTCAACGATGAAGAGGCAAAATTGTTCATGGAAGATATTGGTATCAAAAAGTCGGCCAGGGAGAGATTATCGCAATTCGCGTACAGGACGCTCGGGTATGTAAGCTTTTTCACCGTCGGTGAAGATGAAGTACGGGCATGGAGTATTCACGGAGGAGATACGGCAGTTAACGCGGCCGGTGCCATCCATTCCGATCTCGCGCGGGGTTTTATCCGCGCGGAATGTTTTACATACGACGATTTAATCAAATGCGGATCGGAAAAGGAGGTGCGGGCAAACGGCCACTTTCGCCTGGAAGGAAAGGATTATATCGTCCGGGACGGCGATGTTCTGAATATTAGATTCAGTGTTTGACAGAACAACAGAAAAAGGGACAATTATGCGGAAACACAATTTCAGAAATATTGCAATCATTGCCCATGTCGATCACGGGAAAACAACGCTCGTCGACGGAATGCTCAAACAGAGCGGCACTTTCAGAGAACACCAGCAGGTGGTGGAACGCGTCATGGATTCGATGGACCTCGAGAAAGAACGGGGGATCACGATCATGGCAAAAAATACGGCCATCTGGTACAAAGGCGTCAAGATAAATATAGTCGACACACCCGGCCACGCCGATTTCGGCGGCGAAGTGGAACGAAGCTTGAATATGGTCGACGGAGCGATACTGCTCGTCGATGCCAGCGAAGGCCCGCTGCCTCAGACACGATTTGTTGTCAAGAAGGCCCTTGCCAAAAAGCTGCCCATTATTCTGGTTATCAACAAAATCGATCGCGGCGATGCCAGAATCGAAGAGGTCGTCGACGAAGCCTATAATCTTTTTATCGACCTCGATGCCGGCGAAGAGCAGATAGATTTTCCAATACTGTACACAAACGCTAAAACAGGCGTTGCGCATCTAACACTGACTGACGACTCCGCTGACTTACGACCGCTGTTTGAGGCAATTATTGCCACTATACCCGCGCCCGAGGCAGATAACGACGAAGTCCCGCAGTTTCTTATAACAAATCTCGATCATGATCCTTATGTCGGGCAGGTCGCCATCGGCAGGCTGGCAAACGGCGTTCTGGAGATGAATAACAATTATTCCCTATGCGGAGCGGAGGAAGTTACGCCGGGGATAAAATTTTCTGCCCTGTACACCTTCGACGGGTTAAAAAGGGTACAGGTCAACAGAGTGGAAGCCGGGGATATCGTTGCCGTTGCCGGCGTCGAACATATGACTATCGGAGATACTATCTCTTCAATGGAAAACCCGTCTCCCCTGCCCCGCATTAATGTCGATGCGCCGACCGTTTCGATGATATTTTATGTTAACAACAGTCCTTCCGCCGGCACCGAAGGCAAATATCTGACATCGCGTCATCTGCTTGCCCGCCTTGAGAAAGAAACTCTTCGAAATGTCGCGCTGAACATCAGGAACCTTTCCCGGAAGGACATGTTTGAAGTCTGCGGTCGCGGAGAGTTGCAGATGGCCATTCTGATTGAAACGATGCGCAGGGAAGGATATGAATTCATGGTATCCAAACCGCAGGTAATAACAAAAGAAGAAGGCGGAAAAGTACTTGAGCCGACTGAGAGGCTTTTGATCGATATTCCGGAAGAATTTATCGGTATCATTACGGAAAAACTGTCCGTACGGAAGGGGCGCATGACAAATCTGATCAATAAAGGCAGTGGGCGCGTGACGCTGGAGTTTGTCATACCATCACGGGGATTGATCGGTTTCCGCAGCCATTTTTTGACGGATACAAAAGGCGCCGGCGTTATGAATACGCTCTTTGAAGGATACGAACCCTGGTTCGGCCATATTCCTCAACGGGCCAACGGCGCCCTGGTAGCCGACAGAGCCGGGAAAGTCACAGCCTATGCAAGTCTGGCCATGGAGGACCGGGGGGAGCTGCTTGTCGAGGTAAGAACGGACGTCTACGGCGGAATGATCATCGGTGAGCGAAACAGACCGGGCGACCTTAACGTAAATATCACCAAGGAAAAGCAATTGACGAACATGCGGAGTTCCACGTCGGAAGCCACGGTAACACTGCGACCGCCGCGGCGCCTCTCACTCGATCAGTTCATCGAATTTATCGCCGAGGACGAACTGATTGAAGTAACACCGCTGAACATCCGCCTGCGCAAAATGGAACTGGATAAAAACAGACGGCCGGCTAAATCGACCGCTTAGAAATCCTCAAAAACAGGGTTTGAACCCCTCTTGCACCCCCATGGGTAGAACCATTTCTCATATCCATTCGAATGCTTTAATCTTGACACAATATGATATTTTCCCTATATTCTCACATAATAGCTATTTGATTTCCAAAGTAATTTTATTAATATAAACCGGCACTTTTTCAAAATAAGGAGAGAAATATGAAGAGGAAATTTTGGACATCAAGTTTGATTATCTTGTGGCTGATTGTTCCACTTCTGGCACAGGCCGCAGAGATGACCGGACGCGAGGTCATGGAAAAACAAAAAGAGTTGCATAAAGTAAAAAGTGAAATTGGAAGCGAAATTATGCTCCTCGTAGACAAGGACGGAAGCAAGGAAAAGCGGCTGGTCAAACGATACGCGAAAGAAGTGGGCAATGATATTCATCGTTATCTTATCGTGTTCCTTGATCCCGCCGACATTAGAGGGACGGCTCTTCTCACGTGGGAACAGAAAGAACGGGAAAACGACCAGTGGCTCTATCTTCCGGCACAGAAAAAAATGCAGCGCATCGCAAAGGGAAGCAAGAAAAATTACTTCATGGGTACAGATTTTACATATGAAGACATGGAACCGGAAGATATCGATAACTTCAACTATACGATTCTCCGTTCGGAAAAACTGAATCAGGACAAGAAGGATTTAGATTGTTATGTAATTGAAGCAACTCCGGCCAACAAAGAAAAAAAGAGGGAAAGCGGCTATTCCAAACGGATTATGTGGATAGAAAATAAACACTTATATACCCTTAAGGTTGAGTTCTACGATCGTAGAGAAAGGTTGCAGAAAAAACAGACCAATCATGCCATGGAAAATGTTTCGGGAACCGTATGGCGCGCAAAAAAGACCCTGATGAGCCATCTGGAGAGGAAACATAAAACCTTAACGGGTATTACGTCGAGAGAGATTAATTCATCCGTAAAGGACTTGATCTTCACAGAACGCTTCATTCTTTCGGGCAAGTACACTCAGTAAGAATTGCTAATTTTACCGGGAGCGCACCCGCATGCCCCGCACTGTGGGCGGGAAGCTTCACATTTTTCTGAAAGTGAAACGCGACTTCTGCGAGAAACTCTTCGGAAAGATCACCCAGATGATGATGGCCGGAGGTCCTGTTTATGCGTAAATTTATGCTGTGGAGCCAAGCTCACCCGTGGATTGTGATCGTCGGAATTGCCATCGCCACAATTTTAGCCTTATACAGCGCCCGCAATATAAGGATCGATGCCTCAACAGAGGGCATGATGATCCAGGGAGATCCCGCACAGACCTATTACCAAGAAACGCTCAAAAAGTTCGGGACGGACAATATCACCGTCATATTTATCCAGGACAAAAATCTTTTTACCCCTGAAAAACTTAAACTGTTAGATGATCTGGTCTTCAAGTTCGAAGAATTACACGGAGTCAGTAAGGTTGAAAGTTTATACTCCGTAAGCAACTTTAAGGGAGTTGACGGGGCGCTTGAAACCAATCCCCTGATGGATTGGCCACCCGAAACTCAAAAAGAGGCCGACAGTGTTAAAGCAGACGCCCTCCGTAATCCTATTTTTTTGAACAGTTTGATTTCAAAAGACGGTACTGCTACTGCGATAAACCTCTTTGTGGAAGGAAACACTGATGATCCCGACTTCAACATTAAATTCTCCAGGGCTGTAGATGAAATAATCGAGCCCTTCCAGAACCAGTTTGAGACGGCGTTCCAGATTGGTCTTCCCTTTACCCGCCGTCTGATAAGCGATAATATTATAGGTGACACGGTCAAACTGGTGCCACTGTCAGCGTTCGTCCTTCTTATGACGTTGATTATATTTATGCGTTCGGCCAGCGGAGCCCTGATGCCCATGCTCACGGCGGGCACAAGTATCATCTGGACTGCCGGTTTTATGGCCCAGGTGAATATTCCTCTCAATGTGCTTACCGTTATCGTACCGGCCCTTATAATTGTTATTGGTTCAACAGAAGACATTCATATCCTTTCCGAATATCTGGAAAGTGTAGAAGAAACGGGAGGCAACAGAGCCGAGGCTATCAGAATCATGTCGGGCAAAGTCGGCACGGCAGTCCTCCTTACCTCGCTTACGACCTTTATCGGGTTTCTTTCCATAACGCTAAATCAGATAACTCTGCTTAAACAATTCGGTATTGCAGCCACTTTCGGTCTTTTCGTTAATCCTGTCGCCACCTGTCTTCTTGCCCCTGTTTATCTCCATTTCTTCGGTTCCACAAAAGTCAAAAAATCCGGAGAACACAAGAGCGCTACAGACCGCTTCTTCGGTATGATTGCCGATAAAATAATAAAAATTATTCGCGCTAACAAATCGCTGGTTTTAATTTCTCTTTTAGGCCTAGTTCCATTAATCGGATTTTTTACATTGAAGGTCAATGTGGACAACGATCTTTTCAGCTACTTTAAAAAGAGTTCGGCGATTTGCAAACGTAGCCAGATACTCCATGAAGATTTATCAGGTGCTCAAACCTTCTTTATCCGTATAAACAGCGGTTTTGCCGATACTTTTAAGCAGCCTGAAAATCTCGTTCAAATTGCTAAAATACAAAAATATATCTCCGAAAAAGGACGGTTCGACAAAACAAAGTCACTGGTCGATGACATCTCACTCATACACAGGGAAATGAACAACGGCGATGAAAGATACTTCAAGCTGCCCGATTCAGCTGACCTTATTGCGCAGTATCTTCTGTTCCTGCACAGGAATGATATTTCCCATTACGTTACCGCGGATTTCAGTGAAGCAAATATAGTGGTGAGACATAATATCAGCTCATCGTATGAACTCGCCGAGGCGCTTGACGATCTTGAAGAAAAGATTAAAAAGACCGTGAATCCCCATTTCCTATGGGGGCTTACCGGCGAAAACATCCTCATTAATACGGCGGCTGACAGCATGGCCGCAGGACAGGTAAAATCTCTTTCTCTTGTTTTTGTTCTTATTTTCATTATCATGTCTATCTTATTTGTAAACATCAAGGCTGGTGCGCTTTCCCTCATCCCAAATCTGTTTCCCATCGTTATTAACTTTGGTATTATGGGCATCTTCGGCATCCCCTTAAATACAGGAACCGCCATGGTTGCGGCAATCGCCATCGGAATTGCCGTGGATGACACCATACACCTCATGAGCCGCTATAACACTGAAATGCGACTGCTGCAAAGCCAGGACAAAGCCGTTGATGTGTGTTTGCACTCTGAAGCAAAACCGGTCATTTCAACGTCTGTCGCTCTTGCTCTCGGATTTGCCGTTTTAGGTTTTTCCAATTTCGTTCCCGTCATAAGCTTCGGCCTACTTTCGGCAATGGTTATGATTTTAGCTATTATCGGTGATCTGTTTATTACACCGATTCTGCTCTCTTCAACCCAGCTTATGACTCTGTGGGATATGTTAGGCCTTCAGCTTCAAAAAGCCGTTATACAAAATGCGGCTCTGTTACGTGATCTCAGACCCTGGCAGATGAAAAGAATCGTTCTGCTGGGCAGGATGCTTACCAATCAGGCCGGAGAATTGGCCGTGGTACAGGGAGAAGAGGGATCGAGCATGTATCTCCTCCTCGAAGGCAGTGCCGAAGTTGTGACAAAGAATAAAACAAACGGAAAGGATGTTCTTCTTGCCAAACTCAATCCTGGTGATGTTTTCGGTGAAATAGCCCTTGTAGAACCAGGCCCACGATCTGCCGATGTACGTGCTTTAGAACCGATCAGTTATCTCGAAATCGACTGGAACGGTCTTAAAAGAATTCAAAGAATTTATCCCCGCATTGCGAGTCGCTTGTTTCTCAATCTGTCACGGATTTTAGGGGGACGTCTGGCAGAAACAGACAAGCTCCTTCTTGAAATAAAATAGATTAAAAAAGTACAGATGATTATGAAACGTATAAAATATTTAGCCGCAATTTTCTTAGTTTTCCTGCTCGCCTTTAGTTCTCAGCAAGCGATGGGTGCAGATGATCTTGATCTCTTAAATGACCTGGACAAGGAAATGTCAACCACAAAAGAAAAATCCGGCAGTGATCTTGATCTTCTCGACGAATTGGAGGCGGCTCCGGCTGAAAAAAACGAGGATCGATATAAATATCTCACCCAGATTTGGAAGAACTTTGGAGGAAGTCTCAGACTGCGCGGCCACGTTTTCTTCCGGGAACCGGAAGACCGGGAAGGTATCGATGAAAGGAATCCGGTGGGAGAAGCCCTTTTGAGATTTAACACATGGACCGGCAATGACAGACTGCGTCTTAATCTTTCCGGCTGGTTAGAAGCTGGAAGCCAACAGGATACCTATGACGGCATTTTTCGGTGGCTCCAGGATAAAGACCGTCAACGGCGCTATCTGGAATTGAACGAATTGTATCTTACCCTTTTCCAGGACAGTTTTGACGTAACACTGGGTAAAAAGATATTCAAGAATGGGATTTCGACACTCTTCTCCCCTGCCGACAGGTACCATTTCACCGATTTGAATGACCCGATGGATCCGAAAGATTTTGGTATATGGCAAACGAAGCTCGATTACTACATTAAAAAGTTCACCATCACGGCCGCTATATTCCCCGTATTCAATGGAGTGAAACAGCCGAGCAGACATTCTCGCTGGGCCGGTTCAACGGGAGATTACGACATCTACGAAAAAGACATATGGGACAAGGAAGTCGAGGAAGACTTTCCCAACATTTCAATTAATAATGTCAGTTACTTTGCGAGGGGCAAGACGACCTTTCGCGGCTGGGATCTCTTCTTATCGGCATCTCACGGCCTGAACCCATATTTCGTCCTGAGAGAGGAAAAGCGGGGATTCAAAACAGCATTCATAAAGGAAAACGTAAAGGTAGGCAATTACGCCGCCGGTTTCTCTACCGCTTACAAAAAATGGGAATTCCATGGTGAGGGTCTGTTTAATTTAAGTTATGACGGAAAAGACGACAATTACGTCAGCCTCGTAGGAGGCTTTACCTATACAGTTGATGAACTGGCTAAAAAGGTTTTTCTCGAAAAAATTGACATAACCATTGAATATGCCGTTGAAATCATTACAAAGGAACAATGTGCCGAAGGGTATACGGAAAGTTCCCGAAAAAGCAGACTGGGACATAATAATATGTTTACGAAAGTAAATTTTAAATACAGTGAGGATTTAAGTTTTCAATACATTTCAGATTTTGGATTTGATCCGTCAGACCGATACAATAGAATTCAGTCCGAATATAAAATCCGGCCGGGGCTTGTCTGGACAGTCGCCGCCGAATTTTTCAATGGCAAGGATGACAGCTTCTATGGCAGATGGTCACGCAACGATAGACTTATAACTGCCTTCAAATACAGTTTTTAAGGTGATTTCGGAACCTGACTCTCATTTTTCATCTTCTTTTTTACATAATCAGGATACCAGGCGGTGAACTTAACGGCTCCGACAAAGGTAAGTATGTAAATCACCCGGTCGATCACGGTGTGATAATTCAGGACAATAATATAGGAAGTAACTGCCATGATAGCAAACGCGATACACCAAACCCAGCTGATGGTAAGATTCGTGGAATAAAACACGGAAGAATACCAGAATTTAGGTTCCACCTGCTCGCGCGCGTATTGCAGGGTAAATGGTTTTTTCATCAAGATCGACGTCAAAGCGATCAGGAACAGAGCCGCGGAGCTTAAAGGTGCCGCATGATTATCTATCCAAGCAGCTTCAGACGTATAGGCAACGAGCATGAGGAATACGAAAAATAATAAAGTTCCCACATCAAGGATCTTAATGTTACGTTTTTGAATGTCCCGAATACACAGGAAAACAACGGTGACGACAGAAGCCGCAGCAGCAATCTGATAATTTTCTCGACCACTGAGCACCCAGAAAACAATCCACGGCAAAAAACTTAAGAAGATACCCATTACCCTACCCCCTACACAATTATTTATTAGTAATTTTTACCACAGAAATATATGAAAATTAAATTCTTTTATCAAACTCATCCCATAATTTTTCCGATTTCTTCCTCGATATCTGTCCACTCATCATAGAGGACATTCAGGCGGGAGATAATTTTATCATGTTCGATATTGAGTGATTGGATTTTATTTTCACTTTCATATGTTCTGCTGTCGGTAAAAGCCGCTTCGATCCGGCCCTTTTTATCTTCCATCAACGCAATCTCTTCTTCGACTTTGATCAAAGCATCCTTGAGCGGCTTCAGTTTACGGTACCTCTCCTGTCTTTCTTCCGCTTCTTTCCTTTTTTGCTCTTTTTCGGGTTGAGATGCTGATCTTTTCTTTTCCGTCTCTTCTGTATAGTCTTTGTCTGCATGGTGTTTTTGCAGGTACTCGTCAACAGTACCATGGTATAAATCAAGTTCACCATTTTTGAGAACGCCGACTTTATTGATCAAAGGCGAAAGAAAGTCCCTGTCGTGGGATACGATAATGTAAGTTCCCGTGAAATTTTTAAGGCTCCGTTGTAAAACGGCCTTGGATTGAATGTCGAGATGATTCGTCGGCTCGTCAAAGACAAGGAGATTGGCAGGTGTTACAAGCATCCTGGCAAGGGCAAGGCGGCTCTTTTCGCCTCCCGAAAGAACGGATACTGGCTTGGAGATATCATCGCCGGCAAAGAGAAAACAACCGAGCAGGGTTCTCAGCTCCTTCCCTGAGACAGGGGCAGGAATCTCATTAACCATCTCGAAAACCGTTTTGTCCGGATTCAGTTCTTCAGCCATATTCTGCGCGTAATAAGAGATGGAAACATTGTGGCCGGGCTTTCTTGTGCCATCATGGAAAGGCTCAGAACCGGCTATGATCCGAGCAAGCGTGGACTTTCCCGAACCGTTAACGCCTAAAAAGGCAATTCTGTCACCCCGTTCAATCGTAAGGTCAAGTCCTTCGAATACCGGATTGTTCCCGTATGATTTTCTGATTTTACTGAGCGCCATTACGACCCTTCCAGGACGCGGCGGCTGCGGAAAATCGAACGATATCGTCTTCTCATTCTTCTCAAGCTCGATGAGTTCCATTTTTTCGAGCATTTTTATACGGCTCTGGACCTGTTTAGCCTTTGTATTTTTGTATCGAAACCGTTCTATGAACCGGTTCGTCTTTTCAATCAGCCTCTTCTGGTTTTCGTAGGTGGAATGCAAGATGGCGAGCCGTTGTCTTTTTTGCTCCACATAAGAGGAAAAACTGCCCGTATATTCGGTAACCCTCCCCATGGAAATCTCAACAACACGCACGGCGAGATTATCGAGAAAACGGCTGTCGTGAGAAACAAGGACAATCGAACCCCCGTATGACATAAGATAATTTTCAAGCCATTCCAGAGATTCAATATCAAGGTGGTTGGTCGGTTCATCAAGAAGAAGAATGGTCGGTTCCCGAAGGAGAAGTTTGGCAAGCTCAATTCTCATCTGCCAGCCGCCGCTGAACTCTTCCGTCATGCGATTAAAATCATTTTCTTTAAAACCAAGGCCGGAGAGGATCTGCTTAATCTTTGTTTCGGTATTATACCCTTCCCGATGCTCCAGAATGTGCTGAACCGTGCCAAGCTCCTCGACCAGCTCCTCTATTTTAAGAGATTCCCGGTTGTCCCGGCTTGTATGGACTGAGATTTCGCGGCTGATTTCTTCTATTCTGTCACGCAGAAAAATAAGCTCGCCAAAGACTGTTTCCACCTCTTTATATAGCGTTTTACCTTTATGAAACACGCCATCCTGCGGGAGATACCCTGCCGTACTTAAGCGAGACCTGGCAACACTTCCTGAATCGGGTTCAACCTCGCCAATGATTATCTTCATTAGAGTTGTCTTGCCGGAACCGTTCGCTCCCACGAGGGCGATGCATTCGCCTCGTCCTATATGGAGGGAGATGTCTTTGAAAAGGTGTTTCCTTCCGTACTGTTTTGATATATTTTGAAGTGAAGTCAATTTACCGCAAAGCCTGCCTCGTCTTTTCCTTATAAACCGATTCGCGAAAGAAAATATTATATAAATACCACCGAAGCGGAAAAAGTCTCCTCAAAGGAATGGCTAACTTTATTATATCCGTCCCGCATTTTCAACCTTTCAAAAAGAAAAAGGATATGGATGAGAAACTCTTAATCATTTCCATATACTCCTTTAAATTTTATGAAGGTTTTGATATAGAAATAATTTTAAATCGTTAAAATGAACATCCGGCTGAAATACTATCTGCAATTATTAGCAGTCATCTTCAATGACTGAAAACGCATGCCATCAAAAACCGCGTGCCGCGAGGAATAATAACATATGAAAGATATTCCAATTTGCTCCATACCTCACAGACTTACATTTGTTTTTCTTTTGTTTTTAATTACATTAGGGTGTACCCCTAAAGAAAAACTTTACTATACGGCTCCAACCCTTCTGCCCGGAACAGAACGTCATATGAAAACCGCCGGCTTCTGGATAGGCCTCCACCATTTTCCCGATAAAATAATTCTCAGCCGCAATGAAATACGAAGCCTGAATTCTTACATTGAAAACGAACTGGAACTGACAAAAGATATAACGAAACTTACTTCTCCATACTGCCGTGACGATCTTATCTCTTTACTGGATAAAGACCTGAATCGTTATAATCAAAGGATCCTTTATATAAAGAACTCCACCAGAGCAGATTCCAATTTTTTTCGGAAGTTGAAAGAAAACATGAATCGCGGGGCAATTCCCACCGAAATAATCGTGCGGTACGGTCTTATCTCTCATTTTGCCGACCAGCGTGTTTTACCAACAAAGATGGGATTGTATACTACACCGATGGGCGTAGATTTTGACAGACTTCAGAACAACGCCATGGACGTTGGAACACCCGTTGCGGTTTTGCATACAAGCCTGGATGGCAAATGGTATTACGTAATCGATGAGCTTCATCACGGCTGGGTAGAAGCGGATAAAGTCGCCATTTGCGGCCTGGAAGATCTGAAAAGATTTGTCAACTCTTCACCTTTTGTGGTGGTAACAAAATCAAAAGGAGACCTGTTCACAAATATAACACTCACCAAACATTTTGACTATGTAAGGATGGGCGTAACGTTCCCCCTTTCCCGAAAAATAGATAATGGCGCTGTTCAGATCGTTCTGCCGGTCCGTAAAAAAGACGGGACCGTTTCCTTTGAAGCAGGCTATATAAGTAAAGATCAAATCCATGAAGGATACCTTCCATACACACCTCGTGCAATCATTGAACAGGCCTTCAGGATGCTCAATGAACCTTACGGCTGGGGGGGAATGTACGGCGAGCAGGATTGTTCCAGGTTTATACAGGAAATCTTTGCGACAGTCGGGATATCGCTTCCGAGAAATTCTTCCAAACAGGCCCAGGCCGGAGTTCTTATCGGCAAATATTCTGAAAAGTCGCCGGAGGAGATAAAACTAAAGACAATAATCGAAAAAGCTGCCGGCGGGATAACTCTCTTGTATTTAAAAGGGCATATCATGTTATTTCTTGGATCGGTGAACGGTCACCCTTACGTAATCCATGAAACATGGGGCTACAGCCAAAAAGTATGGTGGGGAAGCATAATACGTGTTATCAACCGGGTGGCTGTAACAGACCTCACCCTTGGCAAGGAATCTAAAAAAGGTTCCTACCTCAAAAGGGTGCTTACCATTCGTACGATTTCACGGTAATGCAATTAAATATAATGGAATCGAAGAATTATACCGGACCCAAACTTAAACTTTATTATTGACTAATTTACTTCCATCTGGAAACATGCTGCAGGCGAAAGGCACAGGGTTAAAATCAATTCTTTTAACCTTTGAGAAAAGGCATCGGCCATTAGATTAAAATCAAATCTTTTTGTTAATCGGAAGAAGTATTAACAGGAGACTTAATTGCTTGCAAAGGTAATCAGCACAACTATCATTGGAATAGACTCCTATCCTGTCGATGTTGAAGTAGACATATCATCGGGACTGCCTCAATTCTCGACCGTGGGCTTGCCCGATATCTCCGTGAAGGAGAGTAAGGACCGAATAAAGGCCGCGATAAAAAACTCCGGTTATAAATTTCCCGCGGACAGGGTTACTGTCAATCTTGCCCCTGCCGATATTAAAAAAGAGGGAACCAGCTTCGATCTGCCAATAGCCGTAGGCATCCTCTCGGCAGAAGGGATGATCGATAAAGATGTTATCCGAAATTATGTTATCATGGGTGAGCTTTCACTGGATGGACGTATCAAAGGCATTCATGGAGCCCTTTCCGCCGCATTCCAGACAAAGGAAATGGGGATAAAAGGCATCATCCTGCCAAGGGAAAACGCGGAAGAAGCGGCAATGGTAGAGACGGTGGATGTTATTGCCGTTGATTATCTCCCGGATGTCGTCGAATTTTTCAATAACAGAAAAGATATTGAACCGACAAGAGTTGACGTATCCGAAATATTCAAGAGGAGCCTACATTATCCCTTCGACTTTAATGAAATACGCGGACAGGATCAGGCAAAGAGAGCCATGGAGGTCGCCGCCGCCGGCGGACATAATATAATAATGATAGGACCTCCCGGTTCAGGGAAGACCATGCTGGCGCAACGTCTTCCCTCCATACTTCCGGATCTTTCCTTCGAGGAAGCTCTTGAAACAACAAAGATATTTTCTGTTTCGGGGCTTCTCACCGGAGAAGAAGCAATCATTGTAACAAGGCCCTTTCGTTCACCTCACCACACCATCTCGGACGCGGGGCTCGTAGGAGGCGGTCATATTCCCAGACCCGGTCAAATCAGCCTTGCCAATCATGGAGTGCTCTTTCTCGACGAACTCCCGGAATTCAAAAAGAATGTTCTTGAGGTTCTACGACAGCCTCTGGAGGACGGGTATGTCACCATCACAAGATCGTCCCTGACTGCTACATACCCGGCAAGGTTTATGCTGGTAGCAGCAATGAACCCCTGCCCGTGCGGATACTATACCGATCCGCGTAAAGAGTGCAGGTGCACCCCCCAGCAGATACGTCAATATCAGGCCAGGGTCTCCGGACCGCTCCTTGACAGAATCGATATTCACATAGATGTCCCATCCATAAGATACAGGGATTTAACCGCAGAGTCCGGTGGAGAGACCTCCACTTCAGTCCGTGAACGGGTCAACAGTGCAAAAGGCTTGCAGATAAAAAGATTCAACAACCAAAATACCATGTGTAATGCCCGGATGTCCAACAGGCAAATCAAGGAATTTTGCCGGATTGACGCGGATTCGGAACGCTTGATTGAAATGGCGGTAGACAAACTTGGACTCAGCGCCAGAGCCTACACAAGAATCTTGAAGGTTGCGAGAACCATAGCAGACCTCGAAGAAGAAGAAAATATCCTCTCTTACCACATCTCAGAAGCCATCCAGTACAGAAGCCTTGACAGGAGGATGATTTAGCCCGGCACATAATATATAAGCTAAAATAAATCCTACTATCAGCGCTTCACGATACCAACTACATTTGGAATTTGGCAGACGGATTCATTTTTGTTATTCTTGTTGAAACCGGTTTCATAGTTCCCAAACCATTTTATTTCCTCTTCATTAACCTTACAATAAAGTGTTGCCTCAGATCCTCCCTCGACATACATGGCATTCTTTATATTTATGGGAAGCTCAAGCAGGATATTGTTGAAATCGTGTGTCGAATAGGGCACTTTGCTGAAGATAAACAGAACATCGCCGTTCTTATCAATGCCGATAGCGGCTGTACTGTAAACCTTTTCCTGTTTTTTCTTATTCCACGCGTTCTTCCCCTCAAGTGTGATCATACGGTAGTTCTGTATAACGGTGCTGTAATCCTTGATCAGGTCACGCCAGTTCTGATGATAGCGATCAATGATCTGAACTGAAGGAACTGATGAATTGGCAGGGTTGAAGACCATAAATGCCCCGAACCTTGGATTGATGGTTGCATTGTTGATATGACTGTAATTCTTCATATATCCGGTACTCGTAATGTAATCTTCACAATACATACTGGCGTTAATAGCGGCTATGAGGCCGTACTCTTTGCACCACTGCTTCGCGGTTCTTCTTTTATCATCATATTCGGAGGCGGATAAAAGCTTGAAGGAGTAAAGTTTCGGGTCAATTTTCAGAACTATTATCGGATAATCGACGATGGGCGATTGTTTGGGATATTCGAATTCTCCGAGATATAATCCGTCATCAAGTTTTTGCCAAACTTGTGATTCCGGTTCGGCTGCCGAAATCGAACAGAATAGAAAACCAAGAATAAAAATTGCCAGACTGTACAATATCTTTCTTGATTTCATAAAATTCCTCCAGGTGTGAACATATTGAATCTCCCCGCAGCAAGCTGCGAGGAACGAAGTAATTCGCAGAATAATCTCCTACTGTTAAGGAAATTTACTGACGTTATTCTTCTTTGGCGAATTGTTGATTTCATTCGCTCGCTATTCAGTTCGGAGAATAATGCGCTCGCTGTTCAGTTCAAGGTTTATTTTAGGCGCTTTTCAAAATCAGCATACCATTGATTTATGAAATATTAAAACCTGAATATCCCGTTTCGTAAACGGAGATAAAATTTCTTCCTGCCGGAGGCAGGCCTTAATATGACATATAATCCATTATTGAGATAGATCTTTCTTTGGAAGTTGCGACAGACCATGTTCATATATCTTTGTCTTTTTATACGAGGTATAGCATATCGAAAGTTGCGGGCACGCTTAATAACATTATTTCAGCTAATTATTATGATTAACACAATAGTATGTATCCAGGACAATACCCCCGCCTGAAATAAATATTGGGAGCATGTACTTACATTCAATACTTTACATAAGTCTTCTGTTGTGTATATAGTTGCTTCGCTTTGGCACATCAAAGAACTTCGCGGAACTCGCCAGACACACTTGGTGTGTCTTATTGGTCCGCAATGTAATGAATAAAAAAGGAGTACAGAGCAGCTACATTTTATCTTTATATTACAAGGGAGGATAACAGGTATGGAGATTAGTGTTACGCGAGTTGCCACTGAAAAAATGAAAGCAAAACCTGCCGATGAATCCAAATTGGGGTTTGGTCAGATATTCACCGATCATTTTTTCATCATGAAATTCAACCAAGAAAAGGGATGGCATGACGCTGCCATAGAACCTTACAGAATGCTCAGTCTCGACCCCTCGGCAATGTGTCTTCATTACGGTCAGGAAATCTTTGAAGGCATGAAGGCGTACCGCGGAAAAGACGATTCAATCTACCTCTTCAGGCCTGAAGAGAATTTTAAACGTTTTAACGCCTCTGCCGAGAGGCTATGCATGCCCGAAGTGGAAATTAACGCTGTCATGGAAGCGCTGAAGAAACTGGTTATCCTGGATAAAGACTGGATACCTCACGGTAGCGGCACCTCTTTGTACATAAGACCTACGATGATAGCCACTGAGACGGCTATCGGTCTTCACACTTCCGGTGAATATCTCTTTTTTATTATCGTTGGACCAGTGGGAGCATATTACCCGGAGGGCTTCAGCCCAACCAAAATATATGTCAGTGAGGAATATGTCCGAGCGGTCCGCGGGGGAATAGGATACTGCAAAGCGGCCGGTAATTACGCCGCCAGCCTGTATGCCAGTAAACTGGCAGGTGAAATGGGATATACACAGGTGCTGTGGCTGGATGCCGTTGAAAGAAAATATGTTGAAGAGGTCGGAACAAGTAACATCTTCTTTGTGATAGGCGAAGAGCTTATAACTCCTCCTCTTTCAGGATCTATTCTTCCCGGTGTCACAAGAGATTCAGTCATTCAGTTAGCAAGGAGCTGGAAATGCAATGTGTCTGAAAGACAATTATCCATCGATGAAATCATTGCCGCATCCGCGAATGGAAGTCTGAAGGAGGTCTTCGCTTCAGGAACCGCTGCGATTATCTCTCCTGTGGGACAGATATATTACAAAGAAAAAGAACATATCATCAATGACGGAAAAACAGGTCATCTGACAGAAAGGCTGTACAATGAGATACTTCAGATCCAATACGGAGAAAAAGATGACCCGTTTGGCTGGAGGTTAAAGATATCGTAGCCTCAATCCACAGGCATGTGGATATACTTGTTGGTAACACTGTTAATAAAGGACGTAAGTATCAAGTTCTTGCAATCTTATACCGGATTGCATGTAATTTAAGCACAGCATAAGTTAAATTATTACAATAAGATACGAGGTTTTATTTCTAACCGTCACGTATTATTCTGTTTTTAACCATACTTATTAACTGTTTGAAAAAAGTGTGCCATTCTAAGGATTTTTACTATGATTGTTTTTAAAAAAATTTTGCCAGTGGGATGCTTGCTGATATTTTCTTTTATTTTACCGGCACATGCGGAATCCGTATCGCTGAGTGATATAATAAAAAAACTGCAGGAAAGCTATGAAAGGGCGGAAAGTATCGAGGCAAGGTTTATTCAGAGAGCAACAATTAAATCTCTTAAAAAAACCGAGACGGAAGAAGGAACAGTATATTTCAAAAAACCGAAAAGAATGCGCTGGGTTTACACTAAGCCTGACTTAAAAGAACTGGTAATAAATCCCCAAATAGCATGGCTCTATATCGCGGAGGACAGTCTTGTGTATATCCAGGACGCCAAAAAGATTTTCAATTCAAAGCTGACAATAAGATTCCTTTCCGGAATAGGAAAACTCACGGACGATTTTAAAATCAACTTTCACCAAACCACCCCAACTGATGAAGGAGGAAATTATCTTCTCGATTTAATCCCCATAGGTGTTAAGGCTGGTATTGAAAAAATACTGCTTGTCGTAAATAAAAGCGATTTTCAGATAATGGAGTTTTCTCTCACAGACGTTTATGGAAACCTTACTCGTATTACATTCAAGGATATGAAGATAAATTCCAAACTCCCCGATACTTTCTTTACATTCATACCACCGCCGGGAGTTGAAGTCTATGATATGAGGGAGAAATAAGAGAAACTATTTGAAAAACTGAAAACCCATTTTTTCAATGCTTTCAAAAGATAAGTGTTTAACTGTCAGCCGCCAGATAAAAAAGATCAAGTGGGACACACCCCGAAACCACCTGAGAGTATTCGAAGATATAATATTTACTCATTCCTCTGATCGCTTGTTTGCCGCAAGTGACCGGGAACGCATCCCCGGCAATACATGAAACAACCATACGCCTTATAAGAAATCTTCGCTATTTATAAGTATGCAGCCTGTCCATGTTATTTTGTCGGAGTAGAACTTATTGTCCAAACCAAATTTATCCAAGAGGGCAAGGACATCAATCGCAATCGATTCCAATGACACTCTTGCCTCGTCGGGATACAAACACGGCCGGCCAAACCTGGCCTCACATTCACGACACAGATAACAACTCCCTCCAATCATCCCCCAGATATCTTTTATCCCGTTGTTTTTCAGAAAATCCTCAAGCTGAAGGATCTTACGGTGGAACTCCACCTTGGCTTTTTCCGCACCTTCACGATCTTTATTGACATTAAGGTGCTTAGAATATTGGAGTAATACGCCGTACTTATATTTTTTCAGTTGTTCTTTATGTTCTTCTAACGATCCGACGTACGGCGGACACATATAATGCTTGCCAAAATTTTCACATTTATCCTCAGAGCAAAAATCTCTTATTCTCTGTTCCGGAATGAGGATATCCGGGTTGAATTCCAAACAGGTCACAATCTCCAGTTGCTTTACAACTCCCAGTATGCTTTTAAAGAGAGAATTATCTGCCTTATTGCGCATAATCTGACACATTTACAGTCCCTTATAATTAGGATTCTTTGATTTATTGAAGCTCTCGAGGTATTACTTTATCAGACTTCCAGGCCATTTCAAATGCCTGCACGATTTCAGAATCAAATTGAGTTCCACTATTTCTTAATACCTCCTTAAGAGCGTCTTCCGGTTTTAAGGCTTTTCTGTATGGTCTATCAGTGGTCATTGCATCAAAGCTGTCAGCCACCGCTATCAGTCTTCCTTTGATAGAAATATCTTCCCCCGCCACACCTTTGGGGTAACCCTTGCCGTCAAATCTTTCATGGTGTTCAAGGATATAGGGTATTATAGATTCCAGGAAAGAAATATCTTTGACTATTTGAGCGCCAATCAAGGGGTGTAATTTTATGTTATTGTATTCATCATCGGTAAGCTTTCCCTTCTTCTTCAGGATAGAATCGTAGATACCTATCTTGCCGACGTCATGAAGCATTCCACCCCAATCGATTAGTTCTATCTCATTTTTGTCCCATTTAAGCTCCTCGGCTATTGCTTTAGAATATTGAGCAACTCTTTCAGAATGTCCTTTTGTGTACGGATCACGCGCCTCTATGGAGTTGGTAACGGCTTTGACGGTATAGAAGTAAGCAGATTTGAGATCGTTAAGAAGGTATGAGTTTTCCAGGGATAAAGAAAAGTAACGTACCAAAATATATAGGAGTTTTAAGGTTTGCTGTCTTATGAAATCTTTATCTTCTTCAAAGACCATGATAAGTGCGCCTATAGTCCTTTCCAGGTTGGAAAGGGGGGCTATCATTACGCTTAGAAGCCGGCTGCTTTCTTTTCCAAAAACTTCAGCCGGCACACTTAGAGGAATACCGTTGCTGATGGTCTGTCCGAAGTTTCCCAGGCTAATCTGGGCATTGACTTCCTTTTGAATAATGGCCGAAAAATTTTCAGGTTTGGATATCTCGTGGATGAACTCGATGCCTTCCTCTTCCACAAGGAAGACGGAGCAAACCTCGATTTTAACCAATTCCCTGAGCCTGGCAAGCCATATTTCAAGTATGTGATGAATATCATAAGATAAGAGCATCTCGGATTGGAATTTACTTAACCGGTCAAGCTTATCCTGAATGGCAATAAGAGCACTGTTTGATTCTTCCAGAAAGCGCAGTTTTTTGACCATTGATTCAATTTCATTTTGATCGATTCGCATCTGTTTATTTTGCATTTTCGATAAACCCTCTACACACCCAAACCCTTCCCTATTCTTGAAATTTTACATTTCGAAAAGGATTTACGGTTCTTTGACAGTTTTTTGGGCGGGTGGTGAAAAACATGGTGGTAAACGAATTATTTAAATTCCATAATAGAAATACTTTCCTCAAAAAGCTTAGTCGATCTTTGCATAACATATTCAAGATCACTCAACTTAATATTCAGGACGTCCCATGCTTTTTGATTGATAATAGGCACCCGTTTCTCTCCGCCTGATCCCATGTAAAGGGCTATGCAAATAGTGTTCCCGATGTGAACGGCAGCGACCTCTTTTGTCAGGATCTCCGGCATATCGGGCGAATGATGGTAGGCTATCATATTTACTGTTTCCCGGGGCAAGCGCCACTTTCCCGCCAGGGCACTCCCGGTCTGAGCATGATTAAAACCGAGTATTTTTTCTTCCGATACAAACATCTGAGACCCGGTCTCAATAACATTTTTTACGACATCGTCAAACTCTTGGCGTAAATACATGGCATGAATCAGTTTTCCTATGTCGTGAAGCAGGCCTCCCGCAAAAACCTCTTCCGGAGATTTTATGTGGGCGGTTTCAGCCAGAACCCTCGATGCGACAGCGCATCCTATGGAATGTTTCCAGAACGATTCCATATTAAATGCCCGACTCGCTTTGAATTGTTTTACAAGTTTATACATAGAGGTTGCGAGCACCAGGTTTTTTATTTCGTTCAGGCCCAAAATCACGATGGCATGCTGCAAATCTCCTATTTTTTTAGGAAAACCATAAAAAGCGGAATTGACAATTTTGAGTACCATAGCCGACACAGCCGGGTCTTCGGAGACTATGGAGCTTATCTTTCTGATTGATGCATCCGGCACATTCAGAAGACGTGAAAGCTTCATATAAATAGTAGGTAAAGTTGGTAAATCACCAACGGAATTTATTATTCTATCAATCTTTTTTAATTTCATCAGTATCAATACTGGTTTGATTTGCGGCCTGTCTTAATCTAATCTTTTTAACAATTTTATATATTTCCCCCATAACGGGATTAGCTTCAAAAGGTGGGAAGAATTCTTCAAGTTCCCTTTCAATAGATTCAACAATATCATCCGACAGGGCCTCCATTTCTTTTTTTACCACCTGCTCGCTGTCAACACCTTCTATGTCAGCTTCGGTAACTCCCCAGGTCTTAAAAGAATTGATGTGTTTCTCGGTCAGTACACTGCCTTCACCCAGAATCACAGTGCCATGCCTATTCAAGGCAGCCTGCGCCAAAACCATACCGGGTTTAAGATCATTTATATTTAATATACCCATAAAAATCTCAATTTAAAGAAAAGTGTAAATTTTTTTATTACATTTTTCTCACGATATGTCTAATTTTTTTATTTTCCACCAGTTCCAGGAATTTTTCGCCCAGCGGGGCGGAAAGTTCAGCCACACGCCACCAGTTCTTTATCCTGGTTTCAGGATCGTCGACAAATATTTTAAAGTCGTCACGATCGGGTATTTTTCCACCCGGTAATTTCCCGATAAAACCCTCGGATGGATAAACCATCACAACATTTTCCAGCATGTTCTCCGATGGCCTGCGATATTTCAGCTTTTTGTCAAGCCATCCGGGTATAATACGCTCCTGATGATGAAAAAAGAGTGTAATTTCCTCTTTTTTCGCTGCGTATTTCTGGTTAATATGATAATCGACCAATCCCCCATCTCTATAAATGCCGGTTGGCGCACCGTAAATATTTTTAATGCCGGCAATGACCATGGGGATAGCTCCCGACGCGAGAACGGCATATTTGAAATTAGCCTCGTTGAGCAAAATGGTCTGTCCTTCAAAGTAATCCTGGAGACAAAAATGCGGGGGCCTCGGTCCATTATAAAAAATCACCCGCTGGACAAGACCGCGTAACCAGGAACGGTTAATGGCATTGAGCAAAAAGGCTGCTCCAAATCCCGCTCTCTGTATTTGTCCTTCGCAGGCAAAAAGGTACTTCGCCCGTGCCGTCGCAATTGCCAGACGATATCTTTTACCGGTCAGTGCAAACGGGATCGCATCATCTTCAAGATAACTATTTACGGCATTTCGTATCGTTTCTTGAATGGTTTTTGGGGTGTCTGTCCTGTCATACTTAATGGAGATATATGCTTCGATGAGCCTGCGGTAACTTTCAATAGGGTCCGGTTGCACCCAGGCGGAAAAACGCCACGCACCGGCGGATGAACCGGCCAAAAGCACCGGCTTCAATTCCCCGAGCACCTTATTTTCAAGGAGGGCCAAATCAAAACCGCTGACTACAAGCCACCTTGGACCCACAGCAGGCCCGACACAGGTGGTAACATGGCTAAAATCAAAACCGCCATCCTTGATAATTTCATACGCAGATTTTCCTGCTTTGATATAAATGGTATCCATAATAGTTTAAAAGTTTTTGGAAGATAGCAAAAAAAAAGCGTATTATCAAGAAATAAGAACCCATTGAATCGTCTTGACATAATCCCTCACCTCCGGTACATTGAAGTTCCCCGCGACAAGCCTGTCTGTGCGTTGCACGCAGACAGGTTGCGGGAAATCTCCGATTGCTAAGGAAAAAGTTTTTTCATTCGCTCGCTAACCCCGCCGCAAGCAGCGGGAAACGCGCTCGTAGTTCAGTTCAACCTCCTGATATTACTTTAAGAAAGGAAGGTCTATGAACATCAAGGAAAAAATTGTTGAAATAGCAAAAAATGCCAGAAGTGCCGCCAATATTCTGGCCAACATCTCATCCGATGTGAAAAACAGGGCACTTTTACAAATGGCGGAAGAACTCATAAGGCAAACCGATTATCTCGTTTCCGAAAATGCGAAGGATATTATCTATGCCAACAAAAAGGGGCTTTCAGCGGCAATGATAGACAGATTGACTCTTAACGACGCTACGATAAAGGGAATTGCAAATGGCCTTAAGGAAGTCGCGGCTCTGCCTGACCCTGTCGGTAAGATAACTTCGATGTGGCGCAGACCCAATAATCTGCTCGTGGGAAGGAAAAGAATTCCGCTTGGCGTCATAGGGATTATTTACGAATCTCGCCCGAACATTACAGCTGACGCTGCCGCGCTGTGTCTCAAGTCCGGAAACGCCGTCATCCTCAGAGGGGGTTCCGAAGCGATAAATTCCAATGTCGCCATTGCCGGATTACTGCGGAAGGTCTTGCGCAGCGTCGGAATTCCGGAAGCGGCCATACAAGTCATATCGATCACTGACAGAGAGGCGGTAAACATCATACTCAAGCTTGAGAAATACATAGATCTCATTATACCTAGAGGCGGGGAAGAACTGATCAGGGCCGTCGTAAATCAATCCAAAATACCGGTCATCAAGCATTACAAAGGCGTCTGTCATATTTTTGTTGACGCCAGCGCGGATTTTGATATGGCCGAAAAGATATGCATAAATGCCAAAACCCAGAGACCCGGAGTCTGCAACGCTATGGAAACCCTTCTGATCCACAAGGATATCGCGACAAAATTCCTGCCGGTGATGGAGGAAAAGTTCCGTGAGGCGGGGGTCACGCTAAGAGGTTGTGATAAGACCAGGGAAATTCTGCCTGATATTGAAGAGGCTTCAGAGGAAGACTGGTATGAAGAATATTTAGACCTTATTCTGGCGGTACGTGTCGTTGAAGACATTGATGAAGCAAAAGCACATATAGAAAAGTACGGCTCTCTACATACCGAATCAATCATCACCAGAGACTATAACAATTCTCAGCGCTTTTTGAACGAAGTCAATTCCTCAACCGTTCTCGTCAACGCATCTACAAGATTCAGCGACGGTTTCGAACTTGGCCTCGGGGCGGAAATAGGAATAAGCACTACGAAGCTTCACGCTTTCGGGCCGATGGGCCTTGAAGAGCTGACAGCAACCAAATTTATTATATATGGTGACGGACAGATAAGGTCATGAAGTGGGGATTACTGGGAGGAACGTTCGATCCGATTCATCTCGGCCACCTGAGATGTGCCGAAGAAATCCTCGAGCTCTTCAAGCTTGAGAAAATAATATTTATTCCTGCCTCCAAACCTCCCCTCAAAACTCGCGGCGATATATCACCTTTTCATCACCGTATGGAAATGGTCAGACTGGCTATTTCCGGAAACATGTCATTTGATGCATCCGACGTAGAGAACAGAAGAGAAGGTAAATCTTACTCTATCGAGACGGTAAAATACTTTCTTGAAGAATACGGCAAAGATTTGACACTCTTTTTCATTCTGGGGCAGGACGCCTTTCATGGCATAAAGCTTTGGAAGAATTGGGAAAATTTGTTATTTTTATGCAATTTCATAGTCATGACAAGACCGGGTTACACAATCAAAGGACTTGAAGGAATTTTTCCTCGCGATTTTGCATCTCAATTTAGATACAATAAGGATACAGACGGATTTGAAGCTCCTACCGGTTCTTCCATCTTTTTCAGAGAGGTTACTTTTCTTGACATATCATCCACTGATATAAGAAACAGGATTACGAAGGGAACATCGATACGGTATATTGTACCGGAACCCGTACGTAACTACATATCAGACCATTTACTTTATGGGGGACAATGATGACCGGACTTTTTATCAGGTGGTTGATTCTGACGACAGCAATAATCTTTGCCTCCTATATTATTGATGGAATTCATGTGAGCGGTTTCTTTTCAGCTTTTTTCGCGGCGGCCATACTGGGTATACTGAATGCCTTTTTCCGTCCGATACTGATCATTCTCACGCTTCCCATCAATATATTAAGCCTCGGACTTTTCACATTCGTTATAAACGCGCTCCTTCTGAAAATGGCCTCCGGTGTGATCTCCGGCTTTGACGTTCATGGATTCTGGTCGGCGGTATTAGGTTCTCTCATAATAAGTATCGTAAGCTGGTTTCTCAGTTCATTCATCAATGAGCAGGGTCGTGTGGAATACATCGACTTGAAGAAAAGAGACGAAGACAGGTGGGAGTTATGAATCTCACACCGGCCATGAAACAGTATGTGGAAATCAAGGAAAAACATAATGACTGCATCCTCTTTTTCAGGATGGGCGATTTTTATGAAATGTTTTTTGATGATGCCGTTACCGCTTCCAGAGTCTTGGAGATTACTCTGACTTCGAGGAACAAAGGTAAGGAGGACAGTATACCTCTGTGCGGCATTCCATACCACGCGGCCTCATCTTATATTGCGAAGCTCATCGATAAGGGGTTTAAAGTAGCAATCTGCGAACAGGTGGAAGATCCGAAGAAAGCGAAAGGAATAGTTAAAAGAGAGGTCGTCCGCGTAGTAACCCCAGGGCTGGTCGTCGATGCTGAAAACCTCCAGGCCAAGGAAAATAATTACCTGGCGGGTTTTTCAATAAGAGACGGCATCCTTGGTCTCGCTTTTATTGACATATCTACCGGCGAGTTCCGTGTTACGGAATCAAGCAACAGAGAGTTCTTCCTCAATGAGATCGCCGGTCTTGATTTCAGGGAAATTGTTGCGGAAGAAAATTTAAAAGAAACTCATTTTCTCAAGGCGTTCTCTGGACGCATTGTAAATTACCTTCCTTTTGATTATTTTGCCCATGATGCGGCTCTTGCCGCTCTTCAAGAATATTTTTCCGAAGATGTTTTAACGGAAATCGATGTCGAAGGTCACCCGGCGATGACAGAAGCGGCCGGAGCGGTACTCAGGTATGTAACAGAAACACAAAAAGACCGTCTCGTCCATATCAATAGCATTAACTGGTATGATACAGCCGGCTATCTGGTTCTGGATGATATTGTCAGAAAAAACCTGGAGCTTTTTACCACAATTTCCGATAACAAAAAGGCTGGCTCACTCTTCAATGTTCTTGATGAGACTGTCACCGCCATGGGCGGCAGAAGGCTCCGCTGGTGGTTCTCCTATCCCCTCGTTGATCCGGAGAAAATTAAAGAAAGGCTGATGGCTGTATCTGAAATAAAGGACCGTCACCTGCTGCGGGATGATCTGCGGAAAGCTTTTTCAGATGTTTACGATCTGGAGAGACTGGGAAGCCGGATATCCATGAAAGTTGCCAATGGTCGTGATCTAATTGCCCTTATGACCTCTCTCAAGGTACTGCCCGGTATCAGGAAACTGATCTCCGACGCGGATTCTCCTCTTATTTCATCAATTTACGAGGGTCTTGATGAAATGGAAGAGATCGCTTTCCTGATAGAAAACTCGATTGTTTCCGATCCTCCTCTCATAATTCGTGACGGCGGCATTATAAAAGAAGGTTACGACAGTGAACTGGATGAATTGATTTCACTTACGAGGGACGGGAAAAGGTGGATAGCCTCCCTCGAACAAAAGGAACGTAAACGTACCGGAATCAATTCTCTCAGGGTGGGATACAACAGTGTATTCGGGTATTACATAGAGGTGACAAAAACCAATGCCAGCCTAGTTCCAGATGATTACATCAGAAAACAGACCCTGGTGAATGCCGAAAGATATATAAACCAGGAACTCAAAGGATATGAATACACTGTGCTCAATGCCGAAGACAAGAAGAAAGAGAGAGAATATGATCTTTTTGTGAAAATAAGGGATCAGGTGTCTAAAGAAATCAGGAGGATTCAGAAAACCGCCTCATTGCTTGCCGATATTGACGCCGTAGTATCTCTCGCCGAGGTGGCCGAAAAGTACAATTACTGCTGTCCCCGAGTGGATGATCAAGATATAATTGAAATAAAGGACGGCAGGCATCCAGTTGTGGAACGGATGATATCGTCTGAGGGTTTTGTGCCGAATGACACCTGCCTTGACTGCGAAAAAAGCCGGTTTCTAATTATAACCGGTCCCAATATGGCAGGGAAATCAACCTACATAAGGCAAACAGCACTTATAGTACTTATGGCACAAATGGGTGGCTTCGTGCCGGCATCCGAGGCAAGGATAGGAGTTGTCGACAAAATATTCACCCGTGTCGGAGCAACGGATAGTCTCGCCAGAGGAGAAAGCACTTTTATGGTTGAGATGAACGAAGTTGCTCATATCCTGAAGAATGCCACCAAAAAAAGCTTAATCCTTCTCGATGAAGTGGGAAGGGGAACAAGTACTTTTGACGGCCTTAGCATAGCATGGGCGGTGGCCGAATATATTCACGATTCCAATTACATCGGTGCTCGTACCCTCTTTGCCACCCACTATCACCAGTTGACTGATATAGCCCTGACCGGGGAAGGGGTAAAGAATTTTCATGTTGCCGTGAAGGAGTGGGGTGAAAAAATAATATTCTTGAGAAAGATTGTGGCCGGGGGTACGAGCAGGAGTTATGGTATCCAGGTTGCCCGCCTCGCAGGTGTCCCCGAAGAGGTTATTTTGAGGGCCAGGGCAGTATTGGGAAATCTGGAAAAGGGGGAACTGGACGAGGTTGGAATGCCCAAAATAGCACCCGGAAAGGATAAAGATAAAAAAGGACAGTTGAACCTCTTTATGGACGACGAGGATCATATCTTAAACGAAATCAGAGGGCTTGATGTTGTCAATATGACCCCGATGGAGGCGTTGCATATAATAAATGAATGGCAAACCAGGATGAAGGGTGACAAGTAAATCCTAAATTACCGGTATTAACGAGTCACAAGTTACTAAAAGTTCAGCCCGTAAAATAGGTTTTCCCATTAAATGCGGAGGTAATACTATGAAAAAATATGTTGTACTAATATCATGTTTCGCCATAATGGCAATCGTCTGCGGATGCACTACCGTTTATAAGGCAGCCGTGGATGAACGCAACGTAAGCACCATTGCCAGTGATGATAAAATCGCGGTAACCATATCAAAGAGATTTCTTGATGACGCGAGCATTAAAGTTCTTGACATCTCCGCAGACTGTTATAACGGTCGCGTGTACCTGGTTGGCGAGTATGAAAATAAAAATCAGAAGGACACGGCCGTAAAAATTGCCAGGGGTGTAGAGGGTGTCAAATCTGTGACGACATATATGCTTCCGAAGAAAAAGGAAGATAACTGCGGAACATCGGACAATCTCTCAATAATCGCAAAAGCCAAGGCAAAGCTCATCAAAGACAAGGAAATCTGGTCGACAAACATCAAAATAAAATCGGTTCAATGTAACGCGGTGCTTCTCGGTATTGTCGGTTCCCGGGCTGAAATCCGCAAAATAATAGCCCATGTTAATAGTGTGGAAGGGGTACGGAGTGTCAAGTCTTTCCTGATATCCACTAAGTAATTATTTCATACACACTCTGTATACCTGTTTAAAGTCTGTTTGGCCGTTGATGACTTTTGATATACCATCCTGGAGCAGAGTGGTCATCCCCTCGGAGATGGCCGTATCGCGTATTTCTTCAACCGAGGCATGTTTCTGAATCAACCTTTTGATGCTGTCCGTTGCAACCAGCACCTCATGAATGCCGGTCCTGCCCCTGTATCCACTATTATTACATTCATCGCAACCTTTCGGGCGATACAACTTGAAGTCATCATTGTAGGAAATATTGAGTTTTGAGAATAGCTCCTCACCATAGCTTTTCGATATTTCATCATAGTCCTCTTTTGGAGGATGATATTCTTCCTTGCATTTACAGAGCGTTCTTACCAGTCTTTGTGCAAGTATGCAAAGAAGAGAATCGGCAAAATTAAGGGGGTCTATTCCCATATCAAGAAGCCGGACAATCGTTTCCGGGGCGCTGTTGGTGTGCAGAGTGGAAAAAACAAGATGTCCGGTAAGCGATGCCTCGACGCCGATTTTGGCTGTTTCAAAATCCCTCATTTCCCCCACCATAATAACATCGGGATCAGCTCTCAGAAAAGCGCGCATGGCGTGACTGAAGTCAAAGCCTATTTTAGGATTGACCTGTACCTGGCGGAGGCCGTACTGTGAGATTTCGACCGGATCTTCCGCTGTCCAGATCTTTTTTTCCGGTGTGTTGATATGATGCAGTGCGGCATGAAGGGTTGTGGTCTTACCTGAACCTGTGGGACCGACAACAAGAACCATTCCATAAGGTTTTATAATAGTTTCAAGGAATTCTTTGTAATTGCGTGGCGACATATTCATTTTCTCAAGCGGCATCGTGTCACCCTTGGCAAGAATCCGCATTACCACATCTTCCTGGCCACCTTGTGTGGGTATTGTGGCCACGCGCAACTCTATTTCTTCACCTTTCCCCCGTTTGAATTTTATCTTGCCATCCTGGGGAAGCCTGCGTTCTGTTATATCAAGATTGGACATTATCTTGAGCCTCGAAACAGCCGCTGCCCTGTAATTATACGGAAGGGTTTGATAAATCGAACAATCACCATCAACCCTTAATCTTACTTCAACGTTCTTTTTAACCGCATTAGCCTCAATATGAATATCGGATGCATTTTTCATGTATGCGTCGTTTATAATCCTGTTGACCAGCTGCATTATTACGCTATCTGATTCCGTAACTACATCCCCTTCATCCTCCAGGGATTCCTCTTCCTCATCAAGCATTCCGAGGATCTCGCTTATAGATGTAACATCTTGATGCGTTTGGAAGAAATGGTTAATAAATTTCAATATATCTCCCGTCGTTGCAACATTGTATTCAACCGATTTTGTTTTCAAGAGACTTTCAATCGTGTCCCTCTTCAGTATATTGTCAGGGTTATCTACTATTATCCGGACCTTTCCGTCTTTTTTTTCTAAAGGAACCCATAATTCACGACTGAGATATTCTCTTCTCAAATTTTTCAGCAGGTCCGCTGGTATCGGGTATTTGTCATTGAATTGTATGAACTTGCAATAATAAAAATTTTCCAGGGATTTGCCGATGTCTTCTTTTGATATCTTGTACTTTGACATCAGCAGATCTTCAACGTTTACCCTGTTCTTCCTGGCTTCATCCCATACACCTTCGAGATCACTTTCCTTTATTAATTCATGGTTCACAAGATAATTGAATTTGTTTTTTCTTCTTGCCTGAACTCTTTTCTGATTAAAGAAGGCGATCCCCAGAACATCGGCTATTTTTTCCAGGAAGATCTGTTCTTCAGCAGAAAATCTTCCACCTCCTTTTCTGTTGATTATCTGAATAACACCCATCATGGTCTTGGCGTAAA
>CAZZBF010000002.1:51284-65019 GCA_964652795.1 uncultured Syntrophales bacterium
ATTATCTGCGTGGTTCTGTAATCTGTTTTTTTGTCCCAACTGTCATCAAATGTCAGTTGTTCATCAATCATTTTTAATTCTTCTGTGTCGTACGCATCAGCGATATTAACAATTTTCCCGGTGTTAGCCACGTAGCCGGCAATGCTTTTATTATTTACGGGCAACCTGATTTCTTTTAACTTGGTTCCTGCCAGAAACATCGAATAGATTTCATTTCTTGCCTGATCCATTACGTATATGGTGTTTGAATATGCATTGAGAAGATTTAAAATGCCGTCTTTGAGGTCTACCAGTATCTGTTTTATATTCTCGGCAGAATGGATGCGATTGGCAATATCCTGCAATCCTTCATGAAGAGAAAGCTTCTCCCGGAGTTCTTTTATTTCATGATTTTCCATATTATCTTCGTTCATTACCATAATTTTACTATATTAAAGCAGATTCAGAATATTATCAATAGAAATCTAAGATAGCAAAACGCCTTTTATTCTATAATAATTATATCATACCTGTCTTTACGGTTTTCATTGATCAGGAAAAGCTATCCCGATTTTTAAAATTTTCATGACATTTATCTTCCAAAGTGAATAAATATAAAAACTTGTACATGATTATTTACTTGCTAATATGTTTTGCAGACGTTAGAACATAAAAGAAAACATGTCAAGCTTAGTAAGGCAAATCCAAACATGTCTATAATAACCAAATGATTTAGACTAATGAAATTACTATTTGTCTGTACAGGTAACATCTGTCGAAGCTTCATGGCAGAGCGAATTTTGAAGAAAAAACTCACAGAAAATAATTGCACTGATATAGAGGTTTCCTCAGCGGGCGTCTATAATATTGAGGGAGAACATGGCGATCCAAAAGCAGTAAAAATATTAACTGAAAAGGGATTTAATGGCTATGGACATAAATCGAAGTTGTTAACGGATGAAATGGTTGCAGATGCAGACAAGATAATTGTAATGGAAAAAACCCATAAAAAAATTATTACTGACGAATATCCCGATGCAGAAGGTAAAATCTTTCTTCTCAAATCATTTTCGGAAGATGAACATGAATTATATGAAGATATCAAGGATCCTCATGGGCTTTCAGATTATCTGTACAGGCTATGCTTCGCGGAAATTTATATGACTATTGAAGGTCTGATAAAAAAATGCAAAAATACCGGAATAATATAAATGTTTTTAAGGAATTGAAGCTCCCCGCAACAAGTTGCGGAGAATCTCCGACTGTTAAGAAAGATTGTTATCTTCATTCGCTCGCTAACCCCTCCGCAAGCAGCAGGGAGCGAAGTAATTCGTAGAATAATGCGCTTGCTGTTAAATTCAGAACATACAGATAATGGAAAGCATGGACATAGATGGACATAGATTGTAAGTTGAGAAGAATGACCAGTTTATTCAAGTGAAAGGGGACTTAGAAAAAGTGTCTTTACGGAACATAAAATAAGAACAATATACCCTTGACTTTATATATAAACTTTCAGAAATCTCTACTATTATAACATAAATTAATTACAAAAATTAAGAAACGGGGTTAAGATAAATAATATCGGCAAGAAACATTTCGCATCAACAACTTGAAAGTATTTTTACATGAATATTCCCCGCCACAGATTTCATTCCCAATGTCTTTACTTTCCCTTTTTCAACCATGCTTCTTGATATAACCTTCCCACGCAGAGAAAAATAGCAAGCATGAATAATCCCAACATGAAGGAAGGTGCCGTATTTAGCTTACCATCCAACCAATACCCTACGTAGAGAAAGAGAAATGAGGAAATAACAATGACAAACCCCCACGCGCTTAAAACCAGTATCTGGGAATATGCTGATGTCTTATTCTTTGTTCTTTTTATTATTAACATTTCTTCACTCCTCCCCCAAATAAATTTGAAGGCAAGTTCCACATCCTGCGCAGGACAAAAAATTTTGTTTTAGCCTACAACAGTTTTGATGACATTTATTACCGGTGAAGTAAAGAGAACAACAAGAACCGTATAGAGAGCAAAAGAACCGATAGCCTCACTAAGATACATTTTTTCATATTTGTGTTTCAGAGAAATGATTATCAGACCTCCAACAATCAAACATCCCAGATTAAAATATGGAAAATTGCTAGCCCCTGTTGCTACATACTCGGCATATCCGAAAGTAGCCGTAGTCAACACCACAAAACCCGCGATTAACATCGTAGAAATTGTCTTTTTCATGATTTATGTCTCCTTTCATTGTTTTATGTTTTCTGCTTTTGCCTATATTTTAGTGAAAATATCGTGCCAACTTGAGTATTTTTCGTTAAATTGACTATAAGTTATTAATTTATCTAAGTAATTATAGTTAATCTCTCTGACCTGTTTGTTTAAAATTTACAGTGAAAATAGGGGAAATTTAAAGAAATGTTAAACGTAATTTAATGGTATGTTAAAATTACATATTGTAATAGAGGACAAAAGAAGGCCTCCAAAACTCTGTAAACTGCACAAATCGAGCAATAATTAGAGCAGTTAAGAAGAACTTTTAGAATCTCTCAAGACCATAAAACAAGTTGAGAACTAAACAAACACTACAGCAAAAATTTTTAAGTTTGAGCAGATAGATAGATGCTGTAAATCCTGGATTGAAAATAAACAGGTATTGCAAATCATTAATTTGAACTGAACAGCGAGCACATTATTCTACGAATTACTTCGTTCCTCGTAGCTTGCTGCGGGGAGCTTCAATATACTTTATTGACAAGACACCACTATCCCGTTATTGTAATTTTTCAAGGAACCTCTTGTAGATAATATTACACGTCAACATAATTCGTAAAAAATACGAAAAAGAATACCAACTGAAATTTCATATGATGCGTAAAACCGGATTTTTCATAAAAAAAAAGAGTGTTTTAAGGTATGGCTTTTGTCTTTTATTGTTGTTTTTATGGACACTTATACCGCCACCATCTTCAGCAAGTGAAGAACTCGCAGAATCTTCAAATAAAAGTCTCGACATACAAATAGGCCAGATGTTAATGGTCGGGTTCCGGGGATTTGAAGCAGATGATCAAAGTCCAATAATTAAAGACATCAGAGATAGAAATATCGGCGGTGTTATCCTCTTTGATTACGACGTCCCGTCTAAATCACCTGAAAGAAACATAAAGTCCCCAAAACAGGTCAAAGACTTAACTGCCGCCCTGCAAAAAGCTTCTACAATTCCCCTTTTTATCGCGATTGATCAGGAAGGCGGAAAGGTTAACAGGTTAAAGGAAAAGTCTGGATTTCCCCCCTCCGTATCGGAACAATATCTTGGATCAATTGACAATCCCGACACAACAGAAAAGTTCGCGGAAATAACGGCAAAAACCCTTGCCGATCTTGGAATTAACCTGAATTTCGCGCCAGTAGTTGATCTCAATATAAATCCAGATAATCCCGTAATCGGAAAATTAGAACGAAGTTTTTCTGCCGATCCGGATATTGTGATTAAGAATTCGCTCATATTCATCGATAATTTACACGATTTCGGAGTAATCTCAGCAATAAAACATTTCCCCGGACATGGCAGTTCATTGAACGATTCCCATAAAGGGTTTGTAGATGTGACAAACAGCTGGTCCCCGGATGAACTTAAACCTTTTAAGGCCATAATAAAATCCGGAAAATGCGATATGATAATGACTGCCCACATTTTTAACGGAAAAATAGATCCTGAATGGCCGGCTACCCTCTCATCCAAAACTATCAAGGGGATACTCCGTAAGGAGCTGAAGTATAAAGGAATTGTTATTTCTGACGATATGCAGATGAAGGCAATCAGATCATTTTACGGCCTTGAAACCGCCATAAAAATGGCAATTTCTTCCGGTGTCGACATCCTCCTTTTTGCCAATAATTCGGTCTTTGAAGAAGATATCGCGACACGTGCCACTGCGATAATAAAGAAACTGGTATTTAGTGGTAAAATAAGTCCTGAACGGATTAATGAATCCTACACGAAAATCATGCAGATGAAAGAAAGATTTAAAAATTAAATTATTACGGATATAAATATTTTTTACATCTCAAACAAAAACCCGCGAGAGGTTTTAACCCTGAATGCGGGTTTCAAATTACATCATTCCCGCAGCTTGATTGAACTTAACAGCGAGCCTGTTTTCCGCTAATTGCGGGCGGGGAGCTTCAATAAATTTGCATTACAGATCAACCTTGATAAAATCCCTTCTCCGGCGTATCTGATTTCGACCCATAATCAGACCTAAAATCCATCCAAGGAGCAAAACGCCGGCTCCACTGACAAACCAAAGCTTATTTGTCTGTTTTCTGAGTTGCCTGTTTTCTTTCAGAAGGTTATCCGTCTGACTTTCGAGGTATTTATTTCTGCTCTCCAGTTTGTCTTTAAGTTCCTTTACCTCAACATAATCTGCTGAACCCGATTTTAATTCCTCATAACTTCTTTTTACATTCGTCAATTCATTTTCCTTGGAAAACAGGCTGGATTTCAGTTCCAAATTCGATCTTTCCAGCTGCTCCTTATTTTCTTCAAGACTACCAATTTCACTTTTTAATTTTTCAACCTTGTCATTAAGTCCAACAATTACAGCAAATTTGGGAACTTCTGAGGTCAAGAAACGTCTCAAGACATAACCCTCTTTCCCATTTTTTAGCCGAACATTAACCCAATCCTCCCCTTTATCGAGTACTTCAACTTCCTCATTCGATCTGAGCATGGCAATAACTTTATTTTCATCAGACGGACCTGTACGTAAGGTAATCTTGAATTGGTCGGTAACAAACATGGTTTCGGCAAAAGCTGAAGCAGCGATCAGTATACTGAAAAATAATACTGATAATAAGGATCTGGAAAACACTTTCTGTACCTCCTTAAATATGCTTAATAGGGTTCGGTAACATAAAACCGGGTACTTGTCAAAAGTTCTAATAAAAGCTCATACTCCAACACACCCATCAGTACAAGGAAAAACCTTATATTTCGCAAACTATGTGCATTTTGGCTTGACAAGATACAGATATTATTGTCCTATTCAAGAAATATTACAATATAATTAATTTTTCGTTTGGCAACACCGAAATACATGATAGAAGGAATACCTATGAGAAAAATTACTGTAAAGACCGGTTCAAGGTTTGAAATGATAGATATTACTAACCAAGTCAGAAAAATAGTAAATGAAAGAGAGATTAAAAACGGCATCTGCCATGTGTTCACACCCCATACTACCGCCGCAATAACAATAAACGAAAATGCCGATCCCGACGTTCCAAGAGATATTATAATGGAACTGGACAAGGTTATACCGCTCAATGATAACTACGGGCATATTGAGGGCAATTCTGCCGCTCACATCAAGTCTTCTCTGGTTGGGGCTTCTGAAACAGTATTTATAGAAGATGGCAAGCTTGTACTGGGAACCTGGCAATCTATATTTTTCTGCGAGTTTGATGGCCCAAGGACGAGAAAGGTTCTGATAAAGCTGCTTTCAACGGAGTGAAAAAACAATGGATGCTGTGAAAGTAACAATACTCGGCTCAGGAACCTGTGTGCCCTCTTTAAAGAGAAGTTCCTGTTCCATCCTTATGGATATAAATGATACAAAACTTTTATTTGACTTGGGGGCCGGCACAATGAAACGATTACTTGAAGCCGGCACAATGATATCAGAGATATCATACCTGTTCTTTAGTCACCTTCATCCCGATCACACCGGTGAATTTGTCCCATTTCTTTTTGCTACCAAGTACCCCGAAACATACCGCAGACGAACATCTTTTACGGTAGCCGGTGCCACAGGTTTTAAGAGCTTCTATGACGGGCTGAAGAAGGTATATGGACACTGGATTGAGTTAGAAGGCAACCTGTTAAATTTAATGGAATTTGATAATACCGCACCTGATCATCTTTCACTCAATCTTTTCGATGTTGAAACAATGCCGATGGAACATATAGAAAGCAGTATCGGCTTTCGAATCACAACACGGGATGGAACGGCCGTAGTCTATACCGGGGATATCGATTTCTGTGACAATGCCGTTACACTTGCCAGAAACGCTGATCTTTTAATATGTGAAGCTTCTTTTCCTGACGGCATGAAGGTTCCAGGACATCTTACACCTTCGCTGGCAGGTAAAATTGCCTCTCAGGCTAATGCTAAGAAGCTTGTTCTCACGCATTTTTACCCTGAATGTGATATGGTTGATATTGAAGCCGAATGTCGTGAAACCTATCAAGGAGATCTTATTCTGGCAGAAGATCTATTACAGATTGAAGTAAATATCTCAAACTGAAGTTCCTGGTCTAACAGCCGGGATCGAGGAACGTTCTCTCGAACAACGCAAATAACTTGAACTGAACCGCAAACATATTATTCTTCGAACGGAACAACAAACGCATAAAAAATAAACGTTTTCCTCGACAGTCGGAGATTTCCCGCAACTTGTTGCGGGGGAGCTTCATTTTCTTTATTCCGGGTAATCTGTTCCGGTTAACTTCAGTTTGCGAAATCCCTCGCACAGCAAGTCTGGGGAAACCCGTTTGCAATGTATTTTCAGGAGGCATAGATGATTACATTTACCACAATTAAAAACATAGGATTTGTTCTAACAAGGTTTGAGGGCACAGACGGAGTAACTCTTGAAACTAAGAAGTGGACGCACGTATTAACGACAATGGGTTACAATTGTTATTTCTTTGTGGGAACATCCGATTCTCAACCGGAAAGGACCATGACAGTACCGGAGGCCTTCTTTGACCATCCAGATATACGAAGAATTCAGGAGAAATGCTTCGGCAAGTCCACACGGACATCAAAGATCACCGGTCAGATACACGGCATGAGGAAAAAACTAAAAAACGATTTGTACAGCTTCATAGATAAATTTTCAATTGATATGCTTATTACTGAAAATGCCCTTACCATTCCGATGAATATCCCCTTGGGACTGGCCATTACCGAATTGATAGCCGAAACGGGCATCCCCACAATAGCTCATCACCACGATTTTTACTGGGAAAGGGACAGGTTTATAGTCAATTGTGTCCAGGATTTCCTTTCAATGGCCTTTCCTCCCAACCTTTCATCAATACATCACGTGGTGATTAATTCGCAGGCCAACAGTAACTTGAGCTACCGTACCGGAATATCTTCTCGTATTATCCCGAATGTCTTTCAATACTCGGCAAGTGCACCATTTATTGATGAGTTCAATAAAGACATAAGAAAAGATTTGGGGCTTGAAGAAGACGATCTTTTTTTCCTGCAACCTACACGTATCGTCGCAAGAAAAGGAATCGAACACTCCATCGAAGTCGTCAACAGGATGAAAGACCCAAAAATCAAACTCGTGGTAACTCATTCCGCAGGTGACGAAGGCGATGAATACCTCAAAAGGATAATCAGCTATGCAAAGCTTCTGAATGTGCCGCTGATCATCAAACCTGACATTATCGAAAGTGAGAGAAGAATAACCGCGGATGGCAAGAAAATATATACAATATGGGACATCTATCCCCATGCAGATTTTATCACTTACCCTTCACTATACGAAGGGTTCGGGAATGCGTTTCTTGAGGCAATCTTTTTTAAAAAACCGATTCTCGTTAACAGATACTCGATTTACCACCAGGATATTGAGCCGATAGGGTTCAACGTCGTTAGTATAGACGGATATGTAACGGATGAGGCTGTTAAAAAAATAAAGCATATACTAAAACACCCGGAAGAACGGAGAAAGCTGGTAAATAACAATTACGAGCTCGCATCCCGCTTTTTCTCCTATGAAGTATTGGAACAAAAACTGAGCACAATAATATCGAATATTGAAGGCATTTCAAATGAGAGGCGGGATCCCGCAAAATGGCAACATCTTTCCCTGCTTTCATACGATTGATTTTAATAATTTCTAAGAGACAAATTTGACAAGTTGGTAAAAAGTCTTTTCGGAACGCATTCGAAGAATCACGCAAGTCATCGAAGCATTTTGGGGAAAAGATGATGGTAGTGACCGGCGCTAAGAAAATCTAACTGTTTGAGTGCATAAGCACGAGTTTTAGATTTTTAGCCGGGCAATAACAGCATCCCCAAAGTGTTTCTGAGCAAAGAAAACTGACCGGGAGCGCATCCCGCAAGGGGTCGGTAATATAAAACAAACAGATTCCTCACCGGGAAGCCGCCTCGCCCTGTGGGCGAGGAGCTTCACTTTTTACGAGTGCATCAAATTTACAGGTATTTGAATAACTTTTGGCGAAGCGCCTCAAGCTGAGTTTTCTCTTTGGTGAGATAATATGTTTCCCCGTCTCTGAACAATATTTCTGCGTCTATTAGAAACGCTATGGCATTTTGATAGTTTGCTTTAGAGAGGGCTTCCGCTCTTAATATTTCACCTTTTTTATGCATTTTTATTCCCAATCTTTGAATCTCTTTGATTAAATCTCTGTCCGATTTTTTCGTCTCTTCGAGATAGGAACATTCCTTAATCACTACCCAGTAAGATTCGAGATAATTATGGATAAGACCGGCAAAAGGCTTCAAGTTTTTTCTTGCCTTCCTCTTCACTTCGATCCAAGCCTCATTGTCCCGTTCCTCACCAACAATTATATTCCTGTCATGGATATAAGATAAAACCCTGTTGACCTCATCGACATCATCTTTTCTGTAATCAAAAATAAAATCATGATGGAAAAGTCCTTTAAAAAATTTGTAATCTTCCATGATCTGATAAAGGGACATAATGTCCTCACTGCCTGACAGAATGGAAGTCGCGACAAAGGAGAAAGAAAGAAAAAAATGGAGAATATTGTTTTTGTAATACTCGATGTTCAATCTCTTGTCATCCACGACTGAATATACAATTCCTCTAAATTCTTCTTCCTCATCCGCTTCCGCTCCCATTTTTAATATGAATCCGGATGATTCAAATAAGTTGAGGATATTCTCCATTGCTTTTTCTTTATTGGCAAAAGAAGAAGAAAAGCTTACGTCTCTAAAGACAAGATAGTCATAAAATTCGGTTACGATGCCAACCAAGTCATCGTGGGATATGCCGCCCTTTTTGTAATGACTGAGAAGACCAAGGGCAATAAGAGAAGAAGGTGTCACCACAGACACTTCACTTATTTCACTGACGATATCATATCCTATCTTTCTGTATAAACGCTGTCTCTCATAAGCAGACATGTCATCAAAAGATTTTTCATGGTAAGCAAAATAAGACTTGAGTAATATCGGCTCAGCAATATTAATATAGACCCTGCCGTGCCGTTTTTTCAGAAACTTTCTGCTCTTGATGATTGTCGACATTTTTTCTTTTTCTTTAGGAGCGCCACCGAGCTCGGCCATATATGACTTCTCTTCCAACACCCGGTCATATCCTATAAACACAGGAATTATTGCCAGGTCATCACAGGCACCTTCTTTGTGGGCCTGAATTATCATAGAAAGCAACCCGTATTTTGGCATAACCATCTTGCCTGTCCGACTTCTTCCACCTTCTATGAAAAACTCAAGGGGAAGTTCCTCTTTTAGCAATACTTTCAAGTATTTAGCAAAAACCTCTCTGTAAAAAACATCCCCTTTAAAACTCCTCCGCACAAAAAATGCCCCGGATTTCTTGAAAATGTGACCGAAAGGCCCGAACATCATATTTGTTCCAGCGGCAATAAAGGGCATCTGAAGATTATATTTATAGAAGACATAAGATAAAAGGAGATAATCCATGTGGCTCCGATGACAGGGGATTACAACAAACGGCATTCTCCTCGAAACATCTCTTATTTTTGCAAGTTCTTTCTCTTCAACAACAACACCGTCATATATGTTGTTCCACAGCCAGGTCAGCACTTTATACCAAATCTCTATGTAAGCTTCATTGTAATCAGCCGCTATTTCTCTCAGGTGCTTTTCTGCACTCTTAACAACTCCGCTATAATCTTTTTTCTTTTCTGCCGCCACATCTTTCATGAATCTTATAAGTTCACTATCTCTCAGAACCATTCCGATAATTTCTTCCCTAGATTTCAAAACCGGTCCTACAATCACTCTTTTTTCCTCATCAATTCTTTTGATAAGTTCCCTTCTCAATCTATAAGAAACATCTTCACTGGAAAGATCTTTTTTTTCGTCGAGAAACTCAGCCAAATTGATCGGTCTTCCAGATATCACTGATGCTCTCTTAAAATTTCTCAGAAAAGTAATCAATCTTCTCAACGCACCAGGATTTTCTTTTTGTCCAAATAATATGTTTGTCAGTGTCTTATCCTTTTTCTGCCTTCTTCTACCGTATGCAACCAGTTCCGGTACCAGATAGATTGGAACATCCAGATCCTGTTGTGCACGGATCAGATGGATAATAGGGTCCCTGACATAGCTGCTACCCATAAATTCCGAACCACGAAGGTATATGATAGCGCTGTTTTTATTTGCTGTTACGCGTCTCAAATATTCTGTTCTATCTGGATTGAGGATGGTTTTTTTGAAGATAAAATGAAAAAAATGGGAAAGAAAGACCATGGCAGCCAAGGATAAAGGCTGCCAAATGATCATATTAATTCCATGACAATAAACGGGTTTTTGAATTTTTTTTTCTAATGAAAGTTCCCGTAAAATAAGACAGTTCAGCTGGCTCTTGTTCTTAAGAACGTAAACCGTAATTCCCTTCTTTGAAAGATCCTTCAGCTCTTCAACATGCTCTTCAGCTAATTTTACTTCACATAGTCTTCCTCTGAATAATCCAAACAATGAAAATCTGTTCTGTTCGTTCAGAGACCCACAGTAATACTCCCCGATTTTGGTAGTCCATGATTCGACTTTCGATTTAATTGTCATTAATTTCTTTTGACCGGGAGTGAACTCGTAAGCCCCGCTCCGCAGGCGGGAAGAGCTTCACAAATTGAGGAACCACTGCTCTTATTTGACAAATCTTCTTCTTACTTCCTGTTCAATATCACTAATCGTTAACCGAAAAATCTTCCGGAAATCGTTGAGTCATATAATTTCTCACAAACTCCTCAGTTTCAGTCGCCGTGGAAAAAGCCATGACTTTCTTTAAAAGCTCTTTGGACTCCCACAGACTGGATTCGCGTATGATTTTCTTTACACGCGGTATTGCCAAGGGATTCATGCTCAGTTCATCCAGCTGAAGTCCGAGAAGAATCATTGTATAAGCAATCTCTCCCGCCATTTCCCCGCACATGGCAACCTTTATTCCGGCTTTATGACCTGCATCAACAACTTGTTTTATCAACTTCAACACGGCGGGATGAAGAGGTTCATACAAATAAGAAACCCGTTCATTACCCCTGTCAATTGCGAGAGAATATTGAATAAGATCGTTTGTGCCAATGCTAAAGAAATCCGCTTCTCTCGCCAATTCATCAACAACCATGACAGCGGACGGAATCTCTATCATTATACCGAGTTCAATATCATTAGCAAACGGAATACCCTCTGCTAAAAGATGATCTTTCACTCCGTTAAAAATTTCCTTTGCGCTCCGGAACTCTCCTAAACCTGAAATCATGGGAAACATGATCCTTGTCTTACCATAAGCGCTTGCACGTAAAATAGCCCGCAGCTGTATTTTAAATAATTCGATTTCTCTGAGACAAAATCTTATAGCTCTTAATCCCATCTGCGGGTTTGTCTCCCCAGTCAATTTGAAATCGGAAAAAAATTTATCACCCCCGAGATCGAATGTTCTGATGGTTGCCCCTTTAATGCCTTTGCCCTCTATTACACTTTTATAACTTAGGAAATGTTCTTCTTCAGTAGGAAGCTGTTTTTGATTGATATAAATGTACTCAGTCCTGAATAAACCAACCTCTTCCGCTCCATGAGCAACAGCCGACGGAATCTCTTCAACAAACTCAATATTCGCGCCTATTTTCACCCTGTAATTATCCTTCGTCATGGCAGGAAGAGACGCATATTGAAGGAGGCTTTCTTCAATAACATGGTAAAGCTTCTTTTTATCCTGGTATCTTCTTAATATATCAGGATCCGGATTGACAATTACCAAGCCGGAAATACCATCAATAATAATCTCATCATCGTTCCTAACTTCGCTTAGAACCTTTTCCAATCCAACCACCGCAGGGATTTCGATCGATTTTGCCACAATGGCTGTATGGGACGTCTTGCCTCCAACATCCGTGGCAAAACCCAAAACCTTTTCGACTTTCATCTGGGCTGTATCTGTTGGAGAAAGGTCTCTCGCGACAATTACAACATCTTCACCGAAATTAGAAATCACTTCACGCTTTTTTCCTGCGAGGTTTGTCAAAATTCTCTGTCCTACATACTCCACATCACTAATTCTTTCTCTGATATAATCATCTTCAACCGTGTTGAATATTTCTCTATACTTGTCGATAGTCATTCTGAGTGCCCATTCCGAATTAACACTCTTATCTTTTATGTTCCGTATCGTATCATTAATCAACATACGATCCTTGAGAATCATGATATGCACATCAATAATATAAAATGACTCTATACCCTTATAATCACTTAGTTTTTTCTTTATTTCCAAAAGCTGTTTTTCCGATTCTTTCAAAGCCTTCCTGAATCTTCTTGTTTCTTTGGCAACTAACTTGTTGTCATCCAATCTATATCGGGAGACCTTCCTGTCGTCCAGGCGATCAAGCACATAGGCCTTTCCGATAGCTATACCCGGAGATACGCCAATACCTTTAAGTATAATTGTTCTTTTTTCTTCTTTAACGTTCATCAATTTTCTCCGAATTTATCTTCTATCAGAATTCCAAGACTCTCAACGGCACCATGTGCATCTTCTCCTTCCGCTCTGATCGTTATCTTGCTCCCCTTTGGGCAGGCGAGTGTCAGAATTTCCAAGAGGCTTTTCCCGTTAACTTCCATTCCATCTCTTTCAAAAAATATTTTTGATTTAAATTTGCCAGACTCACGAGCCAGCATGGCCGCAACCCTCGCGTGAAGGCCCAATTCATTCTTTATTGTAAAGGTCTTTTTCTCCATAGTTTTATCCATAATATAACAGAAATATTATGATATCATAAAAAATATTATTGTTACCCCATAAAGTATATACACGAAAGATATTCCCTTTTTTATTATAAAAAAAGCAAGGCCGATAATTATCAATATCAAGACCTTTTCCATTAATTGAAAATAATACACACTGGAAAATGAGTGAACTGTAGAGGCAAGATATGCGAGGATTCCAAGTGAAATTACAGATAACCATCTAATTTTTCTATATAATCTGGGAAGATCCGTAATTCTGATAAAATCAACGCCTTCTCTTCCTTTTCTATACCCCTCAAGAAATCCCTTGAATCTGACCCATATATGAAAAGGATTATACATCAAAAGGAGAATTAAAGGAGACAGAAGGAATCCTTTGATTGCGAGGGCAACCCCTACAACGGATGAAAAAGGTTTCAGAGAACCCCAGAAAAAAGAGTCTCCTACTGCCGCATACGGTCCCATGAGAGAGTTTTTTAACTTATCCGCTTGCGGACAATTACCATCCTCAAAAAAATCTTCCTCTAATCTCAATACAGATCCAATAACCGGCCCGGACATATAGGGATGGGTATAAAAAAACTGCAGATATCTTGTCAACATGTTGGAAACCTGATTTCTATCTTTCCCCAATTTTTTGATAAGAGGAACTACGGAAAAGACAAACCCAAGATTTTGCATTCTCCAGAAATTTAGTGAACATTGAATAAGAAGGGATCTT
>CAZZBF010000002.1:65029-102581 GCA_964652795.1 uncultured Syntrophales bacterium
CCCCCTGTCTTGTTCAACAGCCTGCGACATATTGTTTTCCACCTCTATAAGCCCTGTTTCCGTCATGCCTTCAATTTTTGCCGCACTGACCTAACATGATTAATATATCAAGTCAACATTTCATCATGATACATCTATCAAAATTTTTCTTGACATTAAACATTTTTTTTTGTTAAGAAGCCGCACCGGTTTAAAATGATATGTTAACCGGCGTTTTTTTTGCTTTCAAACATTCGAGAAAGGGGGTGGTTAAAATGGTTTGTCAAAGTATCAAAGTCGGGGTTGAGTGTGCTTTTATGAGTAAGAAAGGATGTAGGTTTAATGGGGGTAGTTGTCATCCAATTATTGATGAGTGTGAAGGTTGCGCAAAGATTATAGAGTGTCCTACTGGAAAATACTGCATGATTTATCCTGATCCCGCAAGCAAATGGGCTATCGGTGGATGTCCTATGGCATCACACCTTAATAAAGACACAGCGGTAGTTGCACAAAAAATTAATCCGTTAAAAGCCTCAAAAAGATCAAAAAGATAATTATAAGCATTGAAGCTCCCCGCAGCAAGTTGCGGGGAACGAAGTAATTCGAAGAATAATCTCCTACTGTTAAGAAAATTTACTGACGTTATTCTTCTTTGGCGAATTGTTGATTTTATTCGCTCGCTAACCCCGCAGCAAGCTGCGAGGAACGAAGTAATTCGTAGAATAATGCGCTCGCTGTTCAGTTCAGCAAACAGCGATCAGAAAACAAAAAAAGGGGTAACCATACGGCTACCCCTATCTGATTGATCTTCTATTTTTTGCTGAAAGCTGGGGGCTGATAGCTGAATGCTCATCAGGGCCTGCCACGAAATAAACTGCTACATTTATGCATCTCATCTTCAGGCCATCTTTAGCCGATTCTCAATCGCAAAATCCTCAAAAGAGCCCTGCTATTCCTGCGGTTTCACTCAATCGTATCGACTAAACCTAACCTAAATCTGAGCGCCTAATTGCACCACTTATTTCATGACAGGCCCTTAGCTTACCATCTCTCTTATTTTCAACAATTCTTTCTTGATACGTATCAAAAGATCTCTGTAGCCATCTTCGGATATACCGTTATCTTTCCTCTTCAGCCTGGACAATTTTTTCTTTGCGCCAGCTATAGTAAATTGTTCAGAGTACAATAGGTTCCTGATCGTCACTAATTCTTCAACATCTTTCCTTCTATACAGTCGCTGGTCAGACTTTGTTCTAACAGGTTTTATCGTCTTAAATTCAGACTCCCAGTACCTCACAACATAAGGCTCCACACCGAGTATTCTGCTAACCTCACCGATACGGAAATACGATTTGTCGGGAATTTCTACGTACATTATTGTCTCCCTGAGGGAGAGTGAGAAAACCTCGCCTTTGCTACTTTAATTTGATCCGGCTTCAATCATATAATTGCGGCTTTCCATCAAACATTAAATTTAATAACTTAAAATTAAGACGATATTTTATTTATTAGTTTTGTATTCTGATATTCTAATTTTCTTGTGCCTCAAGTTATCTGCTTCACACAATAGCAGATTATTCATTCAGGGCTTCCTTAAGCACCTGACTCGACTTGAATGTTAAAACTTTTCTGGCGGAAATCTCAATCTCATCCCCGGTTTGAGGATTTCTCCCTTTACGTGCATTCTTTTCTTTAACAACAAAACTGCCAAATCCTGAAATCTTTATTTTTTCACCACGCGCGAGATTTTCTTTCATTATATCAAATACCGCTTCCACTATTCTCGCCGAATCTTTTTTTGATAAACCTAAATTATCACATACATCCTGAACTATGTCTATTTTAGTCACATTTGCCTCCTGAATTAGTTTATTATCAGTCTTCCTTCCCTCTGATTTTGGCCTTGGTTAAATAAACAATTCTTTCCGCTATCCTGTCATGCACCTCATCTACTTCATCATCCGTCAGTGTTTTATCAGGAGAACGATATGTAAACCTCAGCGCAAGACTTTTCATGTCATCAGGAATGTTTTTACCCTGATATACATCGAAAACTACTACTTTTTCAAGCAAATCTTCGTTCTCCTCGAAAACCAGGTTATGTAGCCTTCCGACTTCAACATCCCTGCCGACTAAAAAAGCAACATCCCTTGTGATAGATGGAAACTTGGGAATTTCCCTGTAGACAGCTTTCTCGGTATTATTATAAAGTTTTGCGATAAAGTCAAAGTCAAGTTCAAAAACTACAGCACTTCTTTTCAAATCCATCTTTTCTAAAACTTCAGGATGAACCTCTCCCACAAATCCAATTTCTTTATCATCCACGAAAACTCCACATGATTTTCCTGGATGTAGGAACGACATCTTAGCATCCGTTTTAAATTTTACATTTTTTATCATAAGCCCCTCAAAAAGATTTTCCACACATCCCTTTAGATCGTAAAAATCGGAAAGCAGTCCTTTAAAGTACCAGAGATTGTCGTACCTTGAACCTGTAATAAGTCCCGCAATTCTCTCATTTTCGAGAGGAAGTTTTCCTTTCTCCTCTAATATATATACCTTTCCTTTTTCGAATATCTTGAGATCAAAACAGCCTACATTTACGTTTTTTCTCATTGTATCAAGAAGACCATATACCAGACCCGTTCTCATAACAGATTGGTCTTCCGTAAGCGGATTTTTAATAATAACAAACTTTCTTCCTTCGTCATCTTTTTTCAGGCCAAATATATTTGCCGCCACTGGCGTACTAAAACTATAATTTATTACCTCTGAATATCCCTGTCCGTTAAGAATATTCCTTATCTTGTCTTCAAGAGTGTTCTCTTTGCTTCTTACCTCGGACCTCATGGAAACCGCCGGAAGAGTTATGGGAATACTATCATATCCGTGGATTCTAACGATCTCTTCAATGAGGTCAATCTCCCTTGAAATATCAACTCTGAAGGTAGGAGGGGTTACATGATATTTTCCTCCTTCCGTCATGTTTACGCTCATCTCCAGGCTTCTCAAGATTTTCTTGATTTCAGCGGCTTTTACTTTAACTCCCAGGACTTCACTTACTTTTTTTACTCTGAGAGGAACATTTTTAAAGGATTTTATCCTCCTGGGATATTGATCGATATAATTTCTGCAAATCTTTCCACCCGAAAGTGAAGCAATCAACTGGGCCGCCCTGGCTGACGCCCTGACCACACCTTCGGGATCTACCCCGCGCTCGAATCTAAAAGATGCATCGGTGCTCATTCCCAGCCACTTGGAGGTCTTTCGAATCGAGGTCGGATCGAAATAAGCGCTTTCCAGAAGTACCGTTTCCGTGTCGTCTATAACTTCTGAATTCAATCCCCCCATTATACCGGCAACCGCGACCGGTTTTACACCATCACATATCATTAAGGTATCCGCTCTCAGTATCCTTTCTTTTCCGTCAAGAGAAACAAATCCCTCTCCTTCTTGTGCACCACGGACAATAATCTTCCTTTCCTCGAGAAAACGAAAATCAAAAGCATGTAAGGGCTGACCAAATTCCATCATCACAAAATTTGTTATATCAACAATATTATTTATCGCCCGCAGGCCAACGGCTTCAAGCCTTAACCGCATCCAGCGTGGAGACGGTCCGACATTGACATTCTTGATCAATCTGGCGGTATATCTTGGACAGAGATCCGGATCAAGTATTTCTACGGAAGTAATATCAGCGATATCTTCTTCCGATTCCGCAATTACTATTCCCGGATACCTGAGTTTTTTACCTGTTATGACAGCGACTTCTCTTGCGATCCCTATAATACCAAGGCAATCAGAACGGTTCGGCGTGATTCCGATATCAAAAACAATGTCTTTCAAGTCCAGTGCATCTGTTAAATTTTCACCCGGGAAAAGCCCTTCGGAAAGTATCATTATGCCGGAAGCATCTTCTCCGAGCCCAAGTTCATCTTCGGAACAGAGCATCCCGTAAGATTTTTCTCCCCTTATTATAGAACTTTTAATCGTATAACCGCCCGGTATTGTCGCACCTACCAAAGCCAGGGGAACAATATCCCCAACATTCATGTTCTTCGCACCGCACACGACGGAATGAACTTTATCTCCCGTCGTAACTTCGCACAAAGAAAGTTTATCGGCAGCCGGATGAGACCTTATAGAAAGAATTTTTGCCACGACAACATTCGTAAATTCAGGAGCCACCTCTTTCACAGAATCAACCTCAAGTCCCGCCATGGTCAACCTGTCGGCAAGTTCTCCGGATCCTAATTCAACATCAACATAATCTTTAAGCCATCTAAGACTTACTAACATTCTCTATCCCTTTTGATTGGAAGATAAAAACTTTAAACTTAAAACTTGAAAACCAAAGTCAATTTTGAGAAAAGTTCCTTTTCACGGCCGCTTTAATTGAACGCTGGCAGCTGATTTTCTGTTAAAACTGTTCTAAAAATCTCCGGTCATTTTCATAAAACAATCTGATATCCGATATGCTGTATTTGAGCATGGCAATCCTCTCGACACCAAGGCCAAAGGCAAATCCTGTTACTTCTTCCGGATCATAGTCAACCGCCCTGAAAACTTCGGGATCAACCATGCCCGCCCCAAGGATTTCAAGCCATCCGCTCTGACCACATACACGGCACCCAGCACCGCCGCAAATTATACATTGAATATCAACCTCCGCACTAGGTTCCGTAAAAGGGAAGAAACTGGGACGAAATCTAAGAAGAGTATTTTCACCAAAGATTTCCTGGAGAAAGTATGTCAGAACACCTTTAAGGTCACTAAAAGTAATACCTTTATCAACCCAAAGACCTTCAATCTGGTGAAACATCGGGGTATGGGAGATGTCTGAATCGTGTCGATAAACCTTACCTGGCGACACAATCCTGACAGGCGGCCGTTGCTTTTCCATAATCCTGATTTGAACTGGAGATGTATGTGTGCGAAGAACGATATCGTCTTCTACATAAAATGTGTCCTGCATGTCCCTGGCGGGATGATCCTGGGGGATGTTAAGGGCTTCAAAATTATAGTAATCCAGTTCCACCTCCGGACCTTTTGCCACGGAAAAACCGAGTCCAAAAAAAATTTCACATATTTCATCGGACACCTTGGTTATAGGATGAATTTTCCCGTATTTCACTCCCCTGCCCGGAAGAGTTATATCAATCTTGTTATGCAGAAGTGTTTCGTTTTTTTCCTGTAAGGAAATTTTTTCCAGGGTATTTTCTATTTTTACGGAAAGAGTTTTTTTTATCTCATTTGCGAGTTTTCCCAGAAGCGGTCTTTGTTGAGGTGAGACACTCCCTATTTTACGAAGAAGTGTAGTAAGATAACCATTCCTCCCAAGGTATTGTGTGCGTATTTCAAGGATTTCCTCTTTACTTTTTGCGGAATTGAGTTGAGCTTCCGCTTTCCTCTGAAGCCCCTCAAGGTCTTCTCTCATGTCGCCCGTTCACCCGTTGCAATGCTGACAATTTCCGAAAATCCCATGGGATCGTTAACCGCAAGGTCTGCAAGAATTTTCCTGTTTATTTCCACTCCGACCTTGTTCATTCCATCAATCAATCTGCTGTATGAAACATTGTGCATACGGGCGGCTGCGTTTATCCTGACTATCCACAACTTTCTAAAGTCTCTTTTTCTCGCCTTTCTATCCCTGTAGGCATACTTCATAGCCCGATCAACAGCTTCCGTAGCAGTCTTGTACAATCTGCTCCTTGCGCCAAAATATCCTTTTGCCTGTTTAATGATCTTTTTTCTTCTCTTCCTGCTACTCACACTTTTTTTTACTCTCGGCATCTTTATCTCCTAATCCGTATCTTTTCAAAGGAAAGAATCCGGCACGGTATTTTTCACTAACAAACCCCAAATTAAATCTAAGGGGGGGTAAACTAAAATGCCAGAAGTCAAGAATGACATCGGCAATTTCAGTTCACTCCAGCGTAATTCTTACTTTAGACACTCAGATCACGCATAAGGAATCAACTTTCTAATATTCTTTACATTTGTCTTATCCATAATGGTAGACTTTCTCAAAGTCCTTTTCTTTTTAGACGTTTTCTTGGTAAGTATATGGCTGGCAAAAGCCTTTCTTCTCTTTATCTTTCCTGTTCCGGTCAGGCCAAATCTTTTGGCCGCTCCTCTGTGTGTCTTAATCTTTGGCATCAACTCACCCCTGTCTCATAATATGATCATTTACCATTCAAATATCGGTGATTAAAAATATTAATTGTCTTTATTTTTTGGGAGATATTATCATCACCATGTTTCTTCCTTCAAGCCGTGGATACTTATCAATGACACACGTATCTTCCAGCTCATTTTTTATCTCCTCCATGATCTTCTTGCCCAGATCAGTATATACTATTTCTCTTCCCCGGAACATCATGGTTATCTTTACTTTATTGTTTTGCTCAAGAAATTTTTTTATGTGACGAAGTTTAAACTGTAAATCATGCTCCTCTATTTTTGGTCTAACCCTGACTTCTTTAACCTGAATCGTGACCGCGCCTTTTTTAGCCACCTGGATTTTTTTACTCTGTTGATACCTGAATTTTCCATAGTCCATGATCCGGCACACAGGAGGCGAAGAATTTGGGGCAACCTCCACCAAGTCAAGACCAGTCTTATCAGCCTCGATCAAGGCATCCTCCAGAGGTAATATTCCCAACTGTTTTCCTTCAGAATCAATAACTCTAACACTGTCAGCCTTGATCCCACGATTTATTCTTAAATTCTTAGTTATAATTCACCTCCTGATTTTAAGCAAATTTAGGTTATACAGGAACCCTTTCAACTTTAGGCACTTTAGTTCACTCTTTACTCATACTTACTGCACTTTTCTCTAACCAGGAAAACAAAATCATCCACGCTCATTGATCCAAGATTTTTCCCGTCCCTCTGCCTGGGAGAAACACTGCCAGAATCGACTTCTTTATCGCCGATCACCAGCATATAGGGGGTTTTTTGCATTTGTGCTTCCCTTATCTTGTATCCTAATTTTTCGTTTCTGAAATCCCTTTCCAGCCGGATACCCTCATCAACGAGTTGCCTGTAAACTTTTTCACCGTAAGGTATATGTTTCTCGGTAACCGTAAGCAAAACTGCCTGTACCGGTGACAACCATACAGGAAAGGCACCGACATAATGCTCAATCAACACCCCCATGAACCTTTCTATCGCCCCGAGAATGACCCTGTGCAGCATAATCGGTCTATGTCTTTCACCATCAGACCCGATATAGTTGAGATCAAACCTGTCAGGCAGGGTAAAATCGCATTGTATTGTCGCACATTGCCAGCTTCTTTTCAAGGCGTCCTTCAGTTTAAAATCTATCTTTGGACCATAAAAAGCCCCATCTCCCTCATTAATATCATAAGACATATTTTTGTCTTTAAGCGCTTGTTCCAGCGCTGAAGTAGCCAGATCCCAATCCTCATCGGAACCTATCGAGTTCTCCGGCCTTGTGCTCAGTTCAACTTCATATTCAAATTTGAAAACATTCATCGCAAAATCGACAAAATCGACAACATCCTTGATCTCTGAATTCAGTTGCTCGGGCGTACATAATATATGTGCGTCATCCTGCGTAAACTGACGAGCCCTCATTAAACCATGGAGAACTCCTGTTTTTTCATGGCGGTGAACGGTACCAAGTTCAAAATATCTGACCGGTAAATCTCTGTAACTCCTTATCTTGGACTTGTATATCAACATGTGAGAAAGGCAATTCATGGGCTTTATGCCGTAATTTTGACCTTCAACCTCGGTAAAATACATGTTTTCCCGGTAATGATCAAAATGTCCCGATTTCTTCCAGAGCTCATCTTTTAACATCTGGGGTCCTACAACAATTTCATACCCCCGCTTCAAGTGTTCCTTTCTTTCCCAATCCTCAATGATTGTTCTTAACATAGCCCCCTTCGGATGAAATATAATCATGCCCGGCCCAACGTCTTCATTCATCTGAAAAAGGTCTAATTCCCTTCCCAGTTTCCTGTGATCTCTTCTTTTTGCCTCTTCAAGCATTAAAAGGTGGTTCTCAAGTTCCTCTTCAGTCGCAAAACCTGTACCATAGATACGTTGCAACATTTTGTTTTTCTCATCCCCGCGCCAGTAAGCACCTGCAACACCTGTAAGCTTGAACGCCTTAATCATGCCTGTGGACGGTATATGTGGTCCGCGACACAAATCCGTAAATCCGTCCTGCCTGTAAAGACTCACTTCCTTTACATCCTCCGGCATATCATTCAGAAGCTCAACCTTGTATTGTTCCCCTTTCTTCTCAAATAGTGAGATAGCTTCTTCTTTCGAGACCTCTTCATGCGTAAAGGAAGAGTCGGCAGCGATTATCTCTTCCATCCTTTTTTCTATCTTTACAAGATCATCGGGAGTAAACGATTCGGCGTACTCAAAATCATAGTAAAAACCATCGGAAATCGAAGGACCGATGCTTACCTTAACTCCTTCGAAGGTATCTTGAACGGCTTGAGCCATGACGTGAGATATGCTATGCCTGAGTATGTCCAACCCTTCTTTCGATTTAACATCAATGACAGCTACGGAAGAATCATCCTTTACGGAATAATCTAAATCCACCATTGAATCATTAACTTTTGCAGCTACTGCGGAAGTAAGCACCTCTTCCTTCCATGACGCAATTATTTCTCTGACTGTTACTCCTTCAGAGTAAGATACAATCGAACCATCCGGTAAACTGATTTTGATCTTCTTCATGAAAAATATCCCGTTTCAGAAAAATATACACACATCTTAAACCTGATGCGGATGACCGGCAAAGTATAAAAAAACGCATAAAGTGACCAAAGTTAATTGATTAAGTTCTTTAGCTTCAGGCACTTCAGTTCATTTACACTTTAAACAAAATTTAATTGTTTAAGGTGATACCCGCACATACACAAAAACACGACTATCACAGACAAAGACCCTTCTTCTCAAAACAGGCGACTGATTAAACCCTTGAAAAACTGAAAAACAGGTTCTTACAAGCTTTTCTGATAATACCTGTATTTAAATAAAGGGCATCGCTGATTTCAAACTTGCTGATGCCCCTTCCAACTCACCATTTGTCAAAACTTCTGAAAAAAGCCTCACTTTGAGGAGATACTCCTCTAAATATTTAGCTAATTCAATAAGTTGTGAGATTCATCACCGATGAATTCTGACATGCTTGAAAACTTCCCAAACATCTCCTGCAACTGTTAACTATAAATGGTAGGCACGCAGGGATTTGAACCCTGGACCCCCACCGCGTCAAGGTGATGCTCTCCCCCTGAGCTACGTGCCTACAAACTTTCAAATAAGGATTCCACCCTAGGTGGATATACCCCAATTTCTAATGGGTTTCAAGACATTTGCAGGATCTGCTAATGTCTTACATGAAATCCGCCACTGATTAACAATAAAGCGTTTTTATGTCAAGACAAATATTACCTGAAAGGTCATCCTTCAGCTAAAAAACCGTTAAGAATACTGCTTTTTTCTGTCTATCCAACATCTGAATTCCAACTGCCGGTTGTCCACAATTATTCAGTACTATTATTTATGAATCTTACGCCTTTCGCAACATAATGCAAACCGGAAGCAACTGTAAAAAAGGCTGTAGCCCAAAAGACCATATCAACCAACTGCCAATAAAAATCTCCCGGTAAATATCTTAACACAAGGACAGAAAAAACAGACAGAAGCTGAAACACAGTTGTTACCTTACCTACGAAAGAAGGACGAACATCAAAAGAAATAGACATAAAAGAAAGCACGGAAACGCCGAATAATATAATAAAATCCCTGCTTACGACAATCACGGCAAGCCAGGGAGGAATCATTCCAAGGATTGCTAAAGTCACATAGGAGCTGGTAATCAGGGCTTTATCGGCCAGCGGATCCATATACGAACCCAAAACTGTTTTCTGCTTCAATATCCTTGCGAGAAAACCATCAACGGCGTCAGTAATGCCCGCAACGACGAAAATGATAAGTGCATTAAAAAATAAACCCTGAATTAAGAATATAACAAGAACAGGAACAAGAAATATTCTTATCAGGGTTAAGAAATTTGGTATATTCATCTTTTAATTACTACAATTCATCTCTTGACATGTTCCAAACAACCCATTCATTTTTATCTTCTTCCAGAGTAAAATCCCGCGGTCTCTCTACCGTACCATCCGCCTTTATACCGACCTGCTGCATCGATTTAAGGATATATGTCCACTCTTCTAACGTAACTTTTTCAGGCCCTGGAACTGCTACCGGTCCTGGTATCTTTTTAGGAGCTTCGATTTTTTCCGGCGGTTTAATAATTTTTCTACCTCCCGTAACATACACTTCCCCATCGTAAACCCTTACCAGAACTGATTTGTCATCTTTTACGTTCATTCTATATACGGTTCCTCTGACACCCGCAACAGCGTTTTCACAGGATAACTCAAAATCAGTCTTTACGCCCAATGTTTTGCTAACATTCGCCCAGGTCCTGCCCAGAATTAAACGCACTTTAACATTCTCAGCCTTTGATTGCTCATTCCAGCTAATTTGAGAAATTTCAAAGCAAGAATTGCTTGCGAAGCGAAGAACAGTATTATTTTTCAAAAAAATTTCCAGTCTTGATCTCGGCCCGGTATTCACCCGGTCCCCGCCTTTCAGGATATTTCCAACTTTTAAAGAATGTTTTTCCTTTCCATCTCCCGGAATAACAGAGGCCACACCCTCGATAAGGGTTACCTTTGCTTCTTCTTTGCCGATTTTAACCACCATGAGTCTTCTGGCACAAACATCACTCGATAAGACAATAAAAATAAAAAAACCCGCACAGAACAAAAAAATGGCTTTCTGAAAGCTTTTCATAATCAAGTCCCTGTCATACTGAGCTTTGGAAATATAATTTTATCTTATCGCTGAACGTTGATTGCCAAATGCTTCAATTATTCATACAGCATCAGGACCATCGGGCAGTGTTTCTATAACCTTTTTTACCACTTCATCAACAGCATTTTCATAAACCTGACATGATTTCATTTCAAGTTCTTTCTGAGAAAATCCATAGTTCTTCTTCACCACTCTATAATGTGAGCTCCAGAGTGTCTCACCTGTCTTTGCACTTCTCAATTCAAAAGAAGCGGAAACCGCCGTGGGGGCATAAAAATAAACGAAAGAGGTTTTCCACTCAATCAGAGTACAGTACATTACTGCATCAACACCAAGCAATTCGCCTATTGCTTTAGGCGGTATCTGTCCTGCCGCATATTTCGTGTTTTTTTTATAAACTTTAGAAAGCTTTTCGTCAACAAATTCTAACGGTATTTTTGGATAACCTTTAAAATACAATTCTTCAAAGATTTTTTTTCGCAGAATCTGAGCTGCCTGTGCATCGGATGTCTTATTATATGCGGGCAGTACCGCTACAAGCCGCGGACTCTTCTCATTGGATGGAGGAACAACCGGAGAAGAAAATCTTAACCAGCAACCGGAAATAAAACAGATAATTACTAATAGGCAAAAAACCTTTTTTATACTGTTAAGGAACATTCGCACACCTCAACTTATCTATATAATCTCAGCTCAATGTTTTCTGGGCTGATGTTTGTTATATCAAGTGAAAATCTACTTAATTTTTGTGCAGAAAGCTCATCGGCAAGATATTGGGCATTCCCCCGTACATCCAAACTCAATTTAACCGCGTCCGATTCTATTCTACGCGGGTAAACATTTTTTATTCCTCTTACTTCTGTCTTCAATGCCTCTATAAATTGAACGAAATCGGAGCAACTTTCCATTCCTCGAACAGTCATGAAAATCGTCGCGGTTGAACCGACTTCTTCTTGCCACTTTGCTATAATCTGTGATTCCAAAAGATTCGCCAGCTTCGTGGCCGCTTTTTCAATGGCTTCGGACCCTCCAGTCAAATCATCCATATGGATGGCCGTCTCCTGAACACTTGCCGAAGCCACAACATCCCCGTCATTTATCCTTATAGCTTTGGCCGTAATGTTAGACTGAAAAGATTTCATGGTAGTACCGGCCACATTTCCCGTACATTTTACCAGAACCTTTCCAACAATGATAAGTTCCGCACCTCCCTGAGTTCCTAAAGATACGGCAATCTCATCATTCAAATCTCCGAACTGATAAAATCTCTCAAGATCAAATTCCCCCTCAGGTATTGAATAGTCGATAAATGTAAATCCTTTCTGTGAAAAACTGGTCCTGATAACTTCATCACAAATCGTACCCCAACGGTAGCCGGAATAATCCTGCCCGAAGTTCTGTTCCGCGATAAGAACCATGACTTTCGGTATCTCCTTATTGGCCATACTAATCCCGTCTTCCGCATAAACCGTCCGGATTTTAACTCCATTTCCGGCAACATAGGCATGAGAATACCAAAGGCCACAAACAACAAAAAAAATTATCGCATGAAAAGTTACTTTCTTCAAACAAATATCTCCTGACCGTTATTCATCGCTCTTCAATTTTTCGATTTCTTCCCTGATAACCCTTTCGGCAATTTCGGGCACCATTTCTCTGGCAATTTTTTCGGCAATTTCCGATACCTTTTTTACGATTTGATCATTAAACTCTTCATCCCTTAAAGCCCCTTCAGGAACTTCTTCAACAACATCTATAAGGTCATAGATCTCTTCATCATCTTTAAGTACCCGCTCATTATTGTCCTTAACGGCTTCAAGATTTTCCCTATCATCACGTATTTCATCAATTAAATCAATGATTTCTTCATCAGGATTTTTTTCATACGACAAATCTTTATCCACTTCCTGTAACGGTTCATCAATGAAAGGCGACCTTTCAACAACAGGTTCCATACTTCCTTCCGGTCTCTCATCTTTGTCCATGATGTTCTCCCTAATCTAATTGAGCTTATAACTTACAATATTGTTTTAACAAATTAAAGCTCCCCCGCAACAGGTCGCGGGAAATCTTCGACTGTCAAGGAAAATGTTTATTTTGTATTCGCTCGCTGTTAGGTTCAGCTTTCCTAATAAAGTCATTAAAGTGTTTTGAGGAGAGAATACGTACTCGCTATACATCTTCAGCCAGTCTCAAAACCTGCTTGTAAACCCTGCTCTTTGAAACGCCTGTTTCCCGGGAAATCATATCTACTATCTCTCTTGTCGTAAGTTCAAGCCCTTCACATAATTTTTCAACCCTGATTCGTATCTCTTCATCCGAAAACTGACGAAAGGTTTTCTCTTTTCCCTCAACTACAAGAGTAATTTCTCCTTTTAGCACCCTTTCTTGCAGCGAGTCCATAATTTTCCTGACATCTCCTCTTAATATCTCTTCAAAAACCTTTGTCAGTTCTCTGGAAATAACTATTTCCCTGTTTCCCATAATTTTTTCTATATCCCGAAGCGTAGAAAGCAGCCTCTTCGGAGATTCATAAAAAACCATCGTTCTGCTTTCGTCTTTCAGTAACTCCAAAAACTGTCTTCTCTTATTCGCTCTGGAAGGTAAAAAACCGTTAAAAACAAAATGGTCCATCGGTAAACCGGAAACACTTAGCGCCGTTATAACGGCTGATATGCCGGGAACAGGAACAACCTTGATATGGTTTTCAATCGCTCTATTCACCAAAATATATCCGGGATCTGATATGCCTGGAGTTCCGGCATCAGACACATACGCCACATTCATCCCTTCACTGATCTTGGAAATCAAAAAATTGCTTTTCTCCAACTCGTTATGATCATAAAGGCTGGTAAGTGGGGTGCGAATTTGATACGCGTTTAACAGTTTCTTTGTCCTACGGGTATCTTCCGCCGCAATAAGCTGCACTTCCTTCAGAATTCTCAGTGCCCTGAGGGTCATATCCTCCAAATTACCTATAGGAGTTGAAACAATATATAATGTTCCTTTTTCCATGGTTTCAAGTTTAAGGTTTAATACATCAGATCAAAGGCATTTTTAATAAGTTTTACCTCGTTACCCTCAGGTAAAATTTTAACCGCCGCAACATCAAATCTTGCGCGGCAGTCGTCTAACTGTTTTTCCTTCAAATAATTCAATGCTATTTTTGAAATTTTTATTTTCTTGCTATGTCCAACCGATTCCTGCGGACAACCATAGTTATCCGATTTTCTGCTTCTGACTTCTACAAATGCTATGACATTTCTATCTATCGCGACAATATCAATCTCTCCAAAAACGCATCTGTAATTCCTTTGAACAATTCTGTATCCTTCTTTTTTCAGGTAATCAGCCGCAATATTCTCACCCATTTTACCTGTCTGAATCTTAGAAGTAGTTGTTTGTTTCATTGATCAGAGAAATTCTTTTACTCCCTTGAAGGATCTTCTGTGAATTTTACAGCACCCGTATTTCCTTATTGCCTCACGATGTTCAAGAGTACCATACCCTTTATTTTTAAGGAAATTATACTGAGGAAACTGACGATGATACATCTCCATTATTTTATCTCTGGACACCTTGGCAATAATAGAAGCTGAAGCAATTGAAATACTCAGGGAATCTCCTTTGCGAATGGTCTGTTGAGAAATGGATATGTTAATATTATTGATGCCATCAATTAAAAGATAATCGACGGCAAGGGAAAGATTTGTAACCGCCTCTTCCATTGCCAGCAATGTTGCCTGAAGAATATTTATGGAATCAATGACAGACGATTCTACAACACCTAACCCGACTGAAAGGGCATCACTATTTATTGTTTCGTATAGTTTTTCTCTCTTTTGAGGAGAAAGTTGTTTTGAATCACGAATTTCATCATTCTTATAACTTGGGGGAAGAACGACGGCCGCCGCAACAACAGGACCTGACAGAGGGCCTCTCCCCGCCTCATCAACACCAGCCACAACCTGAAAGCCGTTACGATGAGCACTTAGTTCAAAACTGTACATCATCATTAAGTGCCTAAAGTTTGAAATGCCTATAGTTTTCTATCTTCTGTCGGCTTCTTTTATTCTTGCCTTTTTGCCTCTAAGTCCTCTCAGATAGTACAGTCTGGAACGCCTTACTTTTCCTTTTCTCACAACATCGATCTTGTCTATTATAGGCGAATGAAGGGGAAAAGTTCTTTCAACACCCACACCATAGGACATTTTCCTCACAGTAAAAGTTGCCCGGTTACTTCCCCCCCTTTTCCTTATTACAACCCCTTCAAAAACCTGTATTCTCTCTTTCTGGCCTTCGACAATTTTCGCATACACCTTAACGGTATCACCTGATTTAAAATAAGGAATATCTAATCTCATCTGTTCTTTTTCAAGCATCTCAACTCTATCCATTTCTTTCTAACTCCTCTCTCCTAACAATCTATCCAATACAACGGCTACTGCAGATCGAACAGACAGGTGGTTATAATTAGATGGTCCTTCGATCGGTTCAAGGAAAAAATCGGCATCATCAATCACTTCTCTGCCAATGCCCCAACCTGTTCCAAAAACCAGAAGGCAGGGATTCTGGCTCTGCACTATACTTTTTTTAAGTTCCGAGAATTTAGTTAACTTATCCCGAAGCCCTGAACCTGTTACCACAAGTCTGATCTTATTTTTTGATTCCGCCGAGATATCTTCCAACACCTCTTCAAGGGTATCCTTTAATTCAACAATATCCATAGCTTCTTTTCTCAACGGATTATAAGAAGCGCCATACCCCCTTTGCCAGTGACGTATTATTTGTTTAACCAGTGCTCTCTGTTCTTTAACCGGAGTGACTATATAAAACCGTTTTACGCCGTAAGTCTTCGCGGACCTGGATATATCATGTATATCCATATTGGTAACCGCGGTTGTAATAACATCTCCTTTTTTATTATAAACAGGATAATGCAAAAGAGCGATATAAATATTTTTCATGGATATGAAAAATCAGAAGATAGAATAAAAGAAGATTATAAATAAAGTTATTCCGATTCCCTTCTGAATTCTGAATTCTGGCTTCTGACTCCTTTTTTAAGTTCCTCAAGAATTTTCCTGTCCTCTTCCGATAACTCCGCCTTTCTCAACAAATCAGGTCTTCTGTTAAGCGTCCTCTTAAGTGATTCCCTGCGCCTCCACTTATTAATCTCATTATGATTCCCCGATAACAGCACATCGGGAACCTCCCACCCCCTATATTCTCTCGGACGCGTGTAATGAGGATATTCCAGGAGGCCTGTTGAAAAAGAATCAAGCAAAGCAGATTCTCTGTTACTCAAAACGCCTGGAATCAAACGGGAAACCGCATCAACCACAATCATGGCCGGCAGCTCCCCTCCGGTCAGGACATAATCACCCGTCGAAATCTCCCTGTCTACAAGATTTTCTCTTATCCTTTCATCCACGCCTTCATAATGACCACAGATAAGAACAACTTGAGAAAACCGGGAAAGTTCTTCCGCAACTACCTGATTGAAGGTCTCGCCCTGAGGTGTCAGCAAAACAACGGATGCACTCGACCTCACCGGGACAACAGATTCTACTGCCCTTACAACCGGTTCCACCTTCATAACCATTCCGCCGCCGCCGCCATAAGGATAATCATCGCACATCCTGTGCTTCCCATCAGCATAGCCGCGAATGTCATGAAGATTTATTTCAATCAATCCTTTTTCGAGGGCTTTTTTTAAGAGGCTGTCATTAAAGGGGGATTCAAACATTCCGGGAAAGAGAGAAAAAATATCAAACCTGATCATAGTCTGTCATAAACCTTCAAGCAGTCTGACAACCATCCTGCCATTTTTTATATCTATTTTCCGGACTACGTCAGCTATCGCGGGCAAAAGAACTTCTTTTTCTTCACTGGTACATACATAAACATCGTTACTACCCGTGGGTAAAATGCTCTCGATCCTACCAATAATCTCACCATTTTCAGTAACAACCTCAAGCCCAATAATGTCCCGCCAGTAATATTCATCATCTGATAACTTTCCCAGCTTCTCAGAAGGCGCAAAAACCTTACATCCTACCAGCACGCTTGCGGCAACAACACTTTCTACACCTTCAAGTTCAAGTAAAAAGTGTTTTTTGTTGATTTTGATGTTTTTTATCTTTTTGAGGTTAGTTTCTTGCTTTTCACGCCCGACATAAACCTCCTTCAGCGATTCAAGTACCGTGTTCGATTCCAGATACAAAATCACCTTCACGCGGCCGTCAAGCCCATGAGGCTTAACAATTTTGCCTATCTCAAAAAGATCCATAAATTAATAGGATTTTACTTTTTATTCAATAATTTCCAATACTGTCCTTTTGCGAAGCTTAGCTGATGCTGCACTTAAAATCGTCCTCATAGCCTTCGCGGTTTTTCCCTGTTTGCCGATAACCTTGCCCAGGTCTTCCTTTGCGACTCTCAGTTCGATCACGGAAGTCTTTTCACCTTCCACTTCGGAAACCGTCACCACGTCCGGGCTATCTACCAATGCTTGAGCAATGTACTTTACCAAATCTTTCATAGTAACACCCTCCACCGGTTATTTGTAATATGAACTGTTTGATAGACGATAACTCGAGCAACCATTTGAAAATCCCCGCAGCAAACCCGCGGGAGATACACTCGCGATTCACTTTCAGCAGCTATTCAATTCAGACTGCCTCAATTTTTTCAGCTTACAATAATCCCCCTTTTTTTAGTAACTGGGAAACGGTCAATGTTGGCTTGGCACCCTTTGACAGCCAATCGACAATGCGATCCTCTTTAAAGTTAACTTCTGCCGGATCCTTCTTAGGATCATAGTTTCCAACAATCTCAATAAATCTCCCATCTCTGGGAGATTCGACATCGGTAACAACAATTCTGTAAAAAGGTTTCTTCTTTGCACCCATTCGTGCCAATCTTATTTTTACAGCCATTTATTAACTATATCACCTCCTAAAAAATATTCTAACACAATTATAAATATCCAGCCTTCAACATAACAAGAAAAGAAGATTTATCTCGAAATCCTTGAAAAAATGGGTTTTTGAAGACCTGACTCCTAAGCCTCTGTTTTTATTAAAAACTAACTGGCGGCAACTAATTCACCCAGTGTTTTCTAACATATATTGTATATTATTAAAAGGGGAAATTACCCCCTTTTAAAGATTTCATGCCACCTTTCGTTATTTTCTTCATCATTTTTCTCATTTCAACGTAATTCTTCAACAACCGGTTGACATCCTGAACTGCAGTACCGCTTCCTCTGGCGATTCTCTTTCTTCTCTGTCCATTTATGATCCGGTAATCAAGACGCTCCTTTCTCGTCATTGAGTCAATTATAGCTGTCACCCTGACCAATTCACCTTCATCCACGTTCACGTTTTTCAATGATTTCATCTTGCCGAATCCGGGAATCATGCCCAGAATATCCTGCATGGAACCCATCTTTTTTATTTGTACAAGCTGGCCCCTAAAATCCTCGAGGGTGAAGGAATCTTTTCTGATTTTCTTTTCCAGCTCCCTGGCTGCCTTCTCATCAAACGCAGTCTGCGCCTTCTCAACCAGAGTCAAGACATCCCCCATACCGAGAATCCTCGATGCCATACGTTCCGGATGAAATATTTCAAGGGCATCAAGTTTCTCACCCACACCGATATACTTTATGGGTTTTCCTGTTACCGCCCTGATGGATAATGCCGCCCCGCCCCGGGCATCGCCATCCATCTTTGTCAGGATCACTCCGTCAATACCCAGCAGTTCGTCAAACTTTCCCGCTGCCGACACCGCATCCTGACCGGTCATGGCATCGGCAACAAGCAATATTTCCGACGGATTTACCACATTCTTAATTTTTTCCAACTCATTCATCATCTCACTGTCAATATGCAACCTTCCCGCCGTATCAATAAGTATTGCATCATAATTACCTTCACCCGCTTCTTTGACGGCCTCAACACAAATCCTGACAGGGTCTTCCACTCCTTTTGAATCGTAGACATCAACTCCAACTTTTTCTCCAAGTATCTTTAACTGGTGGACGGCCGCAGGCCGGTAAACATCCGCCGGAACAAGACAAACACGTTTTCCTTTATTCAACAATACACTGGCAAGCTTGGCCGTCGTAGTAGTTTTACCACACCCCTGAAGACCAACCATCATAATCGGCGCGGGAGTTCTGTCTGCAATTTTTAACTGGCTGCTCTTGCTCCCCATCAGCTCGACAAGCCTGTCATTGACGATTTTTACAACCTGCTGACCGGGTGTAATACTTGTGAGAACTTCCTGCCCCACCGCCTTCACCCTGACATCCTCGATGAATTTCTTGACTACCCTGAAATTAACATCAGCTTCAAGGAGCACCATCCGGATTTCCTTTAACGCATCCTTGATATTCTCTTCATCAAGCCTGCCCCTTTTTTTCAGCTTTTTAAAAATTCCTTCCAGTTTTTCAGTCAGACTTTCAAACATAATTATTATCACTTCAAGTTTTAGGGTTTAATTGGGTGACACGTACTAACCTTTTTGTCCGTGTCACTATCCTACTTCTTGTCCCTCACAATCATGCACTTCATGCCTCTAATCTTTTTCTCTAAGGTTGCCACAACCTTTTTCGCATCCTTATAATTCATAAGTCCCTTCAATTGAACACGAAACCATATTCCTTTTAGCTTCAACTTAATCTCATCAACATCGGAGTCGTAACCCATATCAGACAATCTTTTATTGAGCGTTTCCGCCTTCTTTCTATCTTTAAACGATGCTACCTGTATTATGTATTTATTTTCAACAAGAGTTTTTTTCTCTTCACTTTTCCCCAATTCATCATTTTTACGGCCCAGGGTTTCATAGAAGGTGAGTTTGAAATCTTTTTCCTCCTCCTTTGCTGTCTCTTCAACAACTAATGGTTTCCTGATAATTTTTTGCCTTGTTATATTGGGAATACTTTTTACGATCTTCTTCGGGTAGCTTTCAATATTTTTCCCAACTATAACTCCAAAAATAAAAGCAAATAAAAGAGAAACAGAAGTCCCGAAGATAAACAAGCCCAAGCCCAGCTTGCCGAGCCTGAATTCGAAATCTTTTAACTTTCGGGAAGACATTAATGCTTAGCTCCTCCGACAACTTAAATAGGGACAGCTGTACCTATTTATCACATTCTTTCCGGGGCCGAGACACCCAAGAGCATTAAAGCGTTTTTCAAAACTATCCGAACAGATTTAACAAGAAAAAGTCTCGCCATGCTTAGATCCAAGTCATCTGAAATCACCCTGTTTTTGTTATAATAACTATGGAAAACAGATGCAAGGTCGTTAAGATAAAATGTAAGACGATGGGGCTCAAACACTTTTGCGCTTCCTTCAACCACTTCCGGAAATTTGACAATCTCCTTAATAAGAGTTATTTCCTCCGGAAGGGTTAAAATCCTCCAATCCACATCACCGAAGCCCGGAATTTTATAACCTCGTTCATCAGCTAACCTCATGATGCTGGATATCCTGGCATGCGCATATTGAACGTAATAAACAGGATTCTCATTCGACTGTTTTTTGGCAAGCTCCAGATCAAAATCAAGATGACTGTCCGATCGTCTCATAAGAAAGTTATATCTTGCCGCATCCCTTCCCACCTCATCGACAACTTCTCTCAAAGTCACAAATTCTCCACCCCGTGTCGACATAGCCACCGGTTTTCCGCTCCTCAAAAGATTGACAAGCTGCACAAGAATAATCTTAAGGACTTCCTTTTCATTCCCAAGAGACTGGATGCCGGCATATACCCTGGGAATATAACCATGGTGATCAGCGCCCCATACATCTATAATCATATCGAAGCCCCTTAAATACTTGTCGCGGTGGTAAGCAATATCCGCGGCAAAATAGGTCGGTTCTCCGTTTTCCCTGACAACTACCCTATCCTTTTCATCGCCAAAATCGGTTGTTTTGAACCAGAGAGCACCTCCCTTTTCATAAATAAACTTCCTTTCTTGAAGTTCCGCGAGCAGTTTTGTGACTTCATTATCTTTATAAAGTTCTTTTTCGCTGAAATAACTGTCAAAAACTACACCAAAGGCCCTTAAGTCCTCCTTTATTCCAGTCAAAATAGAATCGACGGCATAATCCGTAAAAACAGGTATGGTTTCTTCCTCTTTTTTTTCAAGATACCTGTCACCATACTTTTCAGACATTTCTTCCGCCAGCTCTTTAATATAGTCTCCCTGGTAACACTCGGGCGGAAACTCAATTTCTTTTCCCAGCAGCTCCAGATAACGAAAAAAAACGGATTTCCCCAGAATATCCATCTGGCTGCCCGCATCATTAATATAGTACTCTCTAACCACGGAAAATCCCGAGGATTTCAGTATATTAGCAACCACATCACCAATAACGGCTCCCCTCGCATGTCCTATATGAAGAGGCCCGGTGGGGTTGGCACTGACAAATTCTACCTGCACCTTCCTGCCCCTTCCAAAATCGGATTTTCCATAACGATCACCCTGTTTATCAACGTCTTCCAGGAGAGAAACCCACGCATCTTTTTCAATAAAAAAATTGATAAAACCCGGGCCGGCAACTTCTATTTTGGAGAGCAGCTCGTTGGTATCATCGATATTTTCAACGATCTGTTCCGCTATTTTTCGAGGATTTCCACCATGGCTTGAAGCAATGACCATGGACGCGGTACATGAATAGTCACCGTGGGATTCCTCCCTCGGAGTTTCCACTTCTATAAAAGGGAGATTTTCTATCTCAAACATCTGTTTGTCGGAACAGGTTCTAATAGAATTTTCCAGTAATTTAATTAACTTCTTCTTCATCTAAACGTCTTCCCCTTGGCTGAATGCTGATAGCTGACAGATTGCCTTTCTCATACTAAAAAAGTTGGCCGAAAGGCCAACCTGTTTCTCTGAAACTTAATATAATCGCCCAACCTCAGGGAGGCCGGATTTAAGTATAGGTTTTGATTCGCAATTCTACCAAATCAATGGCGAAACTTTCCCATTCACAAAGAGGAAAATCCATGAACGGTTACTATGATTTTTCTTTCTTTTCTACCTCATCAATATCTTCGTCTTTTATCGAAAGATCCCTGGTAAAATCCGGACAGAAAACATTACCTACTGAATCAGTTTTAACATTAAACCTCTTCTGGCAGTTTCCCCTCCACGCGCATATTGAACAGTATCTTTTCTCCGTTCCCATTACATCAACCTCCGCTTTTCGATAACATTGAATGTCACGCTATAATTTTACGGCTATTAAGTCAAGAATTTTTGACGGTTGCCGACAAAAAATCCCCCTGGATCCCCCTTTATCAAAGGGAGACAGGAGGATATTTCGCAGAACGATAAAGTCTTCCCAGACTATTACTGCAGACGAGGATCCAGCCAGAAAAGTATATTTGTTCGATTCACAAGGCTCGGCGGTGCAAAGTCTACCCTCAATGTGTTCGCACCCCCGCCACTTCCGCCGCTGACGGTAACGTAAATGTCCGGAGATACTCCTGAGCCTGGTTTCAATGAGAGAACAGGCGCCGTCGCAACTCCCGATCCCACGACCATGCTTCTCTCGTCTCCCTCAAGCTCACCCGCACCCGTGACATAGTCTACCGCAAACAGGTTTGCCTCGCCTCCGTACGCGCAGGGGTCACCGCTCTGGTCGGGAGTAAATGTCGTGAAATACAGGACACCGCCGAAAACGGTAGGTGCAGCCAGTACTTTCTGACCCGATCCGGTAAGATTTATATACCATCCGGGGTTGGTCGAAGAATCATTAAACGTTCCCGATGTAATATTTTCAAGATCACTGATAGACCAGGTACTCGTGCGATCATTATCTTTGACGGCGTACATTTTTTCCTGGGCGTTCGCGCCTGTCGGATCGGTTTTATCGCCGGTTCCGAAATATACCCACAGATTGCCGGCTGAATCCTTGGCTACGGCAGGAGCAGTATAAATCGGCCTTATGGTTCCGGATGAGGAATCAAATAACATGCTGGCGCTCCAGTTTGAGCTCGAACAGCTCGTTCCGTCGGCAGCGGCACAGAGTTTGAACCTCCACATATTGCCCCCCAGGTCCCCACAATATGCCGTATCGATAAAACCGTCGTTATCAGTATCTACGATGGCCGCAGTCGCGGGGAAACTGTATTCCATGTCTGAATAACCTGAATACGTGGCGCTCCACAAGACATCACCGTCGTCAAGATCAATAATGAAGAATCCCTTGCCTCTGGTATCGCAGCTTCCGCCGCCGGAACAATCCGAGTCATTGTACCCGGCGCCCAGGAACCCGACCCATTTTTCGCTTCCGCTAATCAATACCTTTCCGGGATAAATCTTGCCCCAGGGATCTCCCATGTACGGCGCCTCTGAGGCGGAAGGGTTGACGCGCCATTTATAGGCCGGATTCGCCGGATTGGTGACATCAAGGCAGTAAAAACCACCGTAATAGGGATATGTCGCCGAATAAGTGGCGCTAAACCCGGAGTCACATGACGACGAAGAACTCCAGAGATTCGAAGCGCCGCCGCTTCTGAGCCCGAATATCGCAAGCGTATGCCAGTCAGCAGCTACTTTTGCCGTTCCGTCACCCGATCCAAGCCAAACATCCGCGACGGTTATATACCCGTCCACAAAATATTGATGGCTTAAGGCCGTCGGGTGTGAAGTGTGAACAATGTCTTGAAGCTTGGGTAAAAGATTGGGCGGGATAAAACTCCATCTCTCCGCTCCGGAGCTCGCCGAAAACGCGTGAAGCTGCCCGTCATTTGCTCCGGCGATGACAGTTCGTTTCCCGTTAGTCGTTGTTCGTTCATTATTAGTCCTGAATGTTTCATAGGCCTGATTCACATCCCTTGTATCGTAATATGTGCCGGAGGGGGTTCCGATCGTGATGGGAGACGAATGGAATATGTCACCCAGTTTCCAGTTATCGGGGTTATAGGCACTTTCACCGCGAATGTATCCGACAACTTCATCTCTTCCGGCATCCGTTGAAACACCAAGATCAGCCGCGGTAATATTTCCGGTGGTAAATGCCGTCAGCGCGCCCGATTTGTAAGTTTTTATTACCCTCGCGTCGGGATTCATATCCCTCAGGATATCTCCGGCATCCCATATCTCGCTTCCGACCGAACCGTCAGAGTTAATGTTGTACTTTTTAATATGACCCGTCCAGAAAGGATCATCAGATATAGGCTGAAAAGACGCCTCGTACATGTAATTCTCATCGGCCACTCTCGATGATGAGACAGAAGTCGCGGCGAATGAGTAACTGTTTTCAATAATATCCTGAAGTATGAGCGACAGTCCCGAAACGAGTTCGGAGATATCATCGGCGTAATACGCTTTGCCGTCGACGGCGGTGCCTCCGTGCTCCGCCATGAGATCAAGCTTCTCCTTAGCCTCGTCGGTAAGGCCGAGACCGATCACGTAGGTCTTCACGTCAAAATCGTATGTTTTGCCGCTTATAGTTACCGAAAAATCTCTTAGAGCGTCAATTTTCGCCAGCACCGCGGGCATAAGATCATCAGCATCCAAGCCGGTATTTCCGCTTTCATCTACACTCGGCAGACCGTCGGTCACATAGATGATAAAATTTTTCTGGCACCAGTACTGAATAGGGGAGCTGTAACTGCCGTCTCCGGTGAAATAATCGTAGGCTTCCTGGAGCGTTCCGGCAGTGGGTGTGAGACCCGCGTTTACAATATATGAACAGCTATTGGGATTGCTGGTACTGGTGCAGCTCATGTAACCGGTCTCGTCATTTTCATGGGTTGTTAGTTTTGCCAGGAGAGCGTCTTTGTGATTATCGTTTGACGTATTGTTGTCGTCACAGGCGATATGAAGCTGTCCGCCGCCGGGGGAGCTGTTTGAAAACCACGTCCTCCCCGTGTAGTACCAGGTCATCCTCCTGCCGAAATCCTCGTACCCCAGTGCCAGGTCTTCGTCCGAAGGTTGAAAGCTACCACCGCCGGCTGAACCGGAATATCCACTATTACCATCCGATGTCCCTGTTTTGGTAGTGTAAATGGAATAGTAATCGTAATTACCCTCGATTGGGTCGTAGTACGATGAATAACAAAATCTAGTACCATCATTGCCGCTGTCATACAACGTTCCCGGGATTTTGTAATAGATGTAATTGGATGTGTCTGTCGGGTTTATATAGCGGTTCTCTTTCGGGTAGCAGAGTCCGCAGTAGCGGTCTCTCTCTTCACTTCCAACCGAATAGTAAGCGATTATTTCATCCATGTAGTCCGCGTCGAATGAAGGGTTCTGGGCCTGACACGCCGTTTCACAGGCGGTCTTCGCGTCGGAATCTCCCGTCTTACAGTATTCTTCACATTCTGGGGGCGGGTCAGGGCAGTATGATTTCTCCTGATAGGATGCGAAATACGCGGCATTATGTAGATAGTATTTGCTCGCGCTGGAAAGCTTGTAAGACATCAGGCCTATCCGCATGTCGTTTACGTACGTATCGACAAGAGAGATCAACGCCTTTCTGCCCTCGACTGACCTGCTGCCCGTTGCCCATGAACAGATGGCGTTGCCGACAAAATCCTCATCCATACTGTTGGAATTATCGAGAATAAAAAGCACATTGGCGGGGGCTTTCGCCGTAAAAAGGTCCACGTCGTCGCCGCGGGCAGGGACTGTCTGTAATATGAATATCGCTAAGGTTACGGCACACATCAATAATAAAATGCCGGTTTTTTCTCTTATATTTTTCATGGCAAAGCCTCACTTGTCCGATAACGCTAACGAATTACTACCTCTTTTAATGAGCCGCCGATAAAGGTCATCTCGGCAATTTTTCTTGTCTTGGACAGATCTTTGTCATTTTTCGCCCTGCTGCTGTAATCGACGACTTCAACACCGCTCAGACTGTATCTCTGTCCGTTGACGAGGTACAGATACCCTCCGTCGATTTTTTCCACGACGCCCGCGATTTTTACGATTTTTTTCACGCTTTGTGATGTCGCGGTTTTTTCTATCTTGCTCGTGTCCATTTTGTCAGGTGTCAGGGCATAGACCGGGAAAGAACAAAAAACGAAAATGCCGATCATGATAAAGATTATTCTCTTTTGCTTTGACATTTTTCAAACCTCTTTTATTATCTTACCTTGAAATGGTAGTCATCTCGATAGGACCATAACCAATGCCTATACTGATCTGAACACGGCTGTCATAATCCGTGTTTGTTCCGGTAACCGTCGCATTGTATAAAGTCTGCCCCCATACCTGACCACCGCCGATTGAATAACCTGACAGGGGCAGCATTCCGGGACCGGTGGAAGGACGAGACGGCATTCCTATCGTGTAAAGAGAGGCCGAATCATTGGTGGAATCCACCTGAACATTGGTAACCGCCGAACCGGCAAGGTTTTCGGGATCAAGAGTCGTGGTCAGCTTATGCACACCGGACTCACACGCGGAAAATGCCTTTTTTTCACCGACAACCCTGGAGCTTATTTTTACATCCTGACCGGACATGGTCAAAGCAAGAATCCCGACCGCGAGAAGGATCATACAGGCAAGAACAGCCGCGATAAGCACAAATCCCCTTTCAGACGATAGATTCACAAAGTTGACACCAAATCTATTGTTATCACTGGTTGATCGCATGATTCCTCGGTATGACGCTTGTCGAATAAAATGTTCTTCTTCTCTTACCCAGATTTGGGTCTATATCTTCCGTATCGACAACAAGTGTTATGTTTATTTTCCGAATTTCAGAAATGTTCGCCGGGAGATTCGTACCGGGAACGAGCTCATTATCACTTACATCATAGTATCTGAAAAGTGAAATACCCGCTGTACTATTTACGACCCTTACTTCTCTTTGCCCCGCTACATTTCCTAAAAAAGGCTGCGCGCCCCCGCAGTTCGTTTCCCGGGTAATGCGCAGATTGCCCGTATCATAATTGTACCGTATAATTTCATTTGAGCTATCCCCGATTACGGAACTGTTATCTATGTCCATCTCCACGGCTATTGAATTCGCCGTCGCCTCCTGAATTCCTTTGTATGATGAACCGACAGGAGGAGTGCTACAATTAGCGGGATCACGCCAGAAACTGCTAAGAGCAAAACTCGGGTTATAAGATGCCATCCGGATCTCCATGGCCATAATCCCGAGGGCGGCTCTTGCATCCTGCTGGGCGACAATTTTTCTCTCAACATTAACGGACGATCTGTGCCCCATATTCGTTGCGGTGTAAATCGCACCCAGGACAATCAAGCCGACAGAGGCGGCAATCAAAATTTCCACAAGGGTAAATCCTTTTTTGTTCATATCCGTTTCTCTATTATCAGGTTCTCTATTATCATGGACTCTATTATCAGGGACTGTATGCCTGTTGCCTCGTGGCAATAATACTATCTGAAATAGTCTTGTTGTCAGGACCGGTAACCGCAACAGCCACGGTCCATGACCCATCTCCGTTATTTACAATCTTCGTCTGAACAGAAAATGCCGTATCATCGGTCTGGAGAGTAGTCTGACCACTTGCATAAACAGTTTTAGTAGTCGTACCCGTAGTAATAGTATTATTTGAGTTCATTATAAACATCTCGTTGCTTTCGAGTTCTTTCTGCAATATTTCCGCGGCCTTGCCCATAAGATCGGACTGCATTGCCGTTTTCCACGACATAGGCTGCATGGAAAGAAGCGCCAGAATCCCAAAGGTGGTTAGAAAAATGGCAATCATGACCTCTACCAGGCTTATACCTCTTTTATTGTATGGCAAAACTGACATATGTTCTTCCTGTGATGTTTACGGTTATCGAGGCTGTGGAATTTCTGCTGTTAGTCATCTGTACACTTCCCAATGGTGTAACAGTCCCTCTTACTTTAAAAGTAGCTTTATCACCCGCCCCAAAAACCGCACTTGTAATATCTATATCCTGCCCAAAGTTCTTGACGCTTTTAACCTGAGCGGGAGAAAGAGACACAAAGGCAGAGGTACCTGTATCCCACCTCTTAATTTCGTAATTATCATTTGCTGCGTCAAAATCTATCTGATATTCGGCATTTTCAGATACCGCTCTTTCCTTCAGCAACATAAAATCAGACGCGATATCCCTTGCAGCAGATTTCAGATTCGCGTTTATGGCATGTCGTTGAAGGGCAGGTCCCGCAATAAGCACCATAACCATTATAAGTGCGACTGTTACCAGGAGCTCCACGAGAGTGAAACCCTTTTCAGTAAAATTTTTCATGTTATTCCTAATAAATATTCTGCCTCAAGATTAAAAAATTCATAAAATAGTCACCCAAGAACATATAGGCCACGGCGGCAACAGACAGGAACGGTCCAAAAGGAACCGCGTATTTCAAATCCTTCCCGTGCACAACCATCATGGCAATGCCTACAATCGATCCGAGAAAAGAACTCACAAGAAGTATAAACAGAAGAGATTTCCAGCCCAAAAAGGCCCCGAGCATCGCCATAAGTTTTATATCGCCCCCGCCAATCCCCTCTCTTTTCGTTATAAACTGATATACAACGGCAATCAGATAAAAACCCCCTCCGCCAATTAAAATTCCCAAAACGGAGTCAAGAAAAGAGACATCCGTAAAAAGGAACGTTACTATCAAAAAAAGCGGAATCCCCGGCAGAGTGATTACATCCGGAATAATCTGATGATCCAGGTCTATAAAGGTTATAATTATAAGAGCACAGGTGAATATGAATGCAAAGAGATATTGAAAAGAGAAACCGTACTTCCAGAATAGAAGCAACGACAACAGGGCGGTTATCAGCTCAACAACAGGATAGCGATATGAAAATTTTTCATGACAATCCCTGCACCTCCCCCTCAAAAGAAGATAACTTATTATCGGTATATTATCATAAAACCTGATGGGGTGCTGACAGTTTGGACAGAAGGATTTAGGAAATATAATAGATTTCCCTTCAGAAATTCGATATATACATACATTCAAAAAACTTCCAACACAGGCACCCAAAATCACAAAAAAGATACTCATAAGATGTCCGCTCAAAAATGCTACCTTCCTGATTACTCATTTTTGGATTTTCCCGCAGTCGATCCCGAGTTTGTCAATTTTCTTATGGAGAGTATTTCTGTTTATCCCGAGAAAATCTGCAGTAGTAATCTTCACGTTATCGGAACGTTTCACGGCGATTTTAATCATGCCCTTTTCAACCATAGACAATATCTCCTCGTACAATCTGCTCTTTTTTGTGCCGGTGGAGCAGAGCAGGGTAACGATATCTTCGAGTTCTTTCCCAATAATATCTTCTAACGGCAATGAAGACACCTCAAATTTTTTATCCATAATTATTCTTTATATTATTTAAATTGAATTTGAACAGAGCTTAAATTGTAATCAGGTTGATTTATAATACAAAAGACCGAAAACGAATACAATGAAGTGTTTCATGCTTTTGGTGTGAAATATTTCACACAACACCGAATACCATATTTGATGATCCTGAATAGTTTCATTACAGTTTGGCACGTCTTTCGAGACGCGCCAGGTCAAGAACGCGGAGAGCATCTTTTTCAGTACTGACCAGTCCCTTTTCACGCAACACTCTCAGTTCCTTATTAACGCTTTCTCTGGTAGCGCCTATCATGCTGGCAAGATCCTTCTGGCTCAGACGTAAACCAATCCGTATAATGTCCCCCTCTTTTTTACCGTAAGTACTGGCTAATTCAACGAGTTTTTTCGCAAATCTGGCGGAGATATTGAGAAAATAAGCGTCTTCCAGAGAATCATCGGTCTTGCGCAAACGCATTGAAAGATGGGAAAGAATCGCCTGCATAGCTTCTTCATTATTCCCCAGAAACGTGATAAAATCATTTCTATTCAGAGCGAATAACTCAGATGCCTCAAGTGCCACAGCATCAGCCGAACGCGGCATCCCGTCCAGAAGAGCCATTTCTCCGAAGAAGTCCCCGGCGGAGAAGACTGCCAGGACAGCCTCATCCCCCATTCTGGAAGGAAGTACAATCTTGATGCTGCCCGTTCTAACAATATAGAAGACATTCCCTTCATCGCCCTTACGAAAAAGAACTTCCCCTTTTTTCAAAGAACGCCGCCTCAGCACGCTGCTCAAACGTTTGCGATAATCCTGGCCAATAGATTTAAACAAGTCTATTTCTTTTAAAATTTTTTCGGGGTCCATGGTTCCCATTTTATTTTTATCCGTCTTTTCTGCTCCAGTCGTATGGAATATCATTGTTGTGCGGGTCCACCCTGAATTCATCCGGTTCTTCATAATTATAAACTTCTGTCGGAGTATTAATCACAATGGCTTCTTCGACGGAAACACACTTGAAGCCGTGATACACATACGGCGGAATATGAACAAGCAGGGGATTGTGCTCCCCGACAAAAAATTCATTGATTTCACCATGTGTACTGGAATCGTTACGGCTGTCGTAGAGGACGATCTTCATCATACCCTTGACGACCGTCATATTGTCACACTGTTTTTTATGATAATGCCACCCTTTCACCACACCGGGATTGGCGGTCGTCATGTAAACTTGACCAAATTCAACGAACATCTCGTCGTCCCGGCGGAGGATCTCCATCAGCCTTCCCCGTTCATCCGGTATCACCTTCAATTTCTTAACCTTCACGCCTTCAATCATACCTTATTTGCCCCCGTCTTTGCCACCATGTTGCCCGCGTACTGGAGAGATTCAAATGTCCCGGCGTCACTCCACCAGCCATCAAGAACATCCCATTTCATCTCTCCTTCCCTGATATAGAAGTTATTAACATCCGTAATTTCCAGCTCTCCCCTCTCAGACGGCTTCAGTGTTTTTATAAAATCGAAAACCCCGCTGTCGTACATATAAATGCCGATAACCGCGTAAGAAGATTTTGGAGCCAACGGCTTCTCCTCGACGCCAATAATCCTGTCTCCCTCAAAAACAGGCACCCCGAACCGCTGGGGATCAGGAACCTTTTTCAGCATTATCCTGGCCCCTTTCTGTTGTTCCTTGAAAGCCTCAACCGCTTTTTTGATATTATTCTCAATAATATTGTCGCCAAGAACAACGATAATTTTCCCGTTATCCGCAAAAAATTCCGCGAGGCTGAGGGCTGCCGCTATTCCCCCCTCCCCTTCCTGGTATGTGTAATTTATGTGTTTCAGGCCGAACTCTTTGCCGTTTCCCAGAAGTTTAAGAAAATCACCGGCATTGTTCCCACCGGTTACTATCAATATCTCATCTATACCGGCATTAACCAGAGTCCTGATCGGATAATAGATCATCGGTTCCCTGTATACCGGGAGAAGATGCTTGTTGGTAACTTTTGTCAGTGGATGCATCCTGCTTCCCAGACCACCTGCCAAAACAACACCTTTCATTACGTTCTCCTTTCATTATAAGCAAGCCTGATTTTTATATCATACTTTCTCATCCCTTAACAACAATTGTCTTATATTTGCCATTGATTCAAAAGTTAGTCTCTGATATCTAAAAAAAAGCAAAGAAGAGGAATTGAATCTTGACGGACGAATTCTACATGAAAAGAGCCCTGAAACTTGCCGGAAAAGGAGAAGGGCATGTAAGCCCCAATCCGATGGTGGGTGCGGTCATAGTAAAAGACGGCAGGATTATCGGCGAAGGGTATCACAAAAAATTCGGGGAAAACCACGCCGAAATCAATGCGATAAACAGCGCTTCGGAAACTATTAAAGGCTCAACTGTCTATGTGACGCTGGAACCATGCAGCCATTGGGGCAAAACTCCTCCATGCACGGACAAAATCATAAGGGTCAACCCCTCAAGGATCGTTATCGGGACTGCCGATCCCAACCCGCTGGTCTCCGGCAGAGGCATAGATATACTCAGGAGTCACGGAATAAAAACAGAAGTCGGAATACTTGAAGAGGAATGCAGGAAACTCAATGAAATATTTTTCAAATTTATACGAACCAATATACCGTTCATCACATTAAAATTTGCCCAGACCATCGACGGGAAAATTGCCACATCAACCGGAAATTCAAGGTGGATCAGCTCGGAACCCTCTCTTAAGTTTGCCCACAAACTTAGAAGCTCTCATGACGCCATCATGGTCGGCGCGGGAACAATTATAACCGATGACCCGGAACTTACCGTACGCCGAACACGGGGCAAAAATCCGCTTCGGATTGTGGCCGACTCAACGCTCCGCATACAGGCAAACGCGCGTATCCTGAAGAACCAAGAGAACGCCAAGACAATTGTAGCAACCACCCAACGCTGCGACAAAGAAAAATTTTCACAGTTAATAGATGCCGGAATCGAAATTCTTGTCATCAATAACGATAAGCAAAAGCACGTCGATCTGAAAAAACTCTTGATAGAACTCGGGAAGAAAGAAATCTCTTCCGTGCTGGTAGAAGGAGGCTCCGAAATCATTACCTCCTTTTTGAAAGAAAAAATCGCCGACAGGCTTGTAATAGTTATGGCTCCAAAGATAATCGGAACAGGAACTCCCGCCGTGGGTGACCTGGGAATAAAAAAAATGGACGATGCGGTTAAGTTATCTTCAAGGAAAGTTTTTAGAAAAGGAAACGATATTGTAATTGATGTGAGGTTATAGATGTCCTGGTACGCGGTACATACAAGAAGCCGTCATGAAGATAAAGTACACTTAGGTCTTCTTCAAAAATCCTTTCATGTTTTTTTACCCAAGATAGAGGTATGGAGCAGAAGAAAGGATCGAAAAAAGAAAATTATGGTACCGATGTTTCCCGGATACCTGTTTACGGAAATACCTTCCTTAGACAATTACACAAAACTGGATGTTCTCAAAACTTTCGGCGTGGTTAGAATACTGGGAAAACCGAACAGCCATGAACCGATACCTGTCCCGGATGAAAAGATAGATGCCATACGGCGGCTCGTTGAATCAAAGGTTGAGATACAGCATTTTCAGTATCCGAAGGCAGGTGAACCAGCTCTGATAATGGACGGCCCATTTAAAGGTATTGAGGGAATTGTGGTTAAGGTTGACTATAAAAAGGAACTCTTCGTCGTATCTATTGATCTTCTTCAGCGAGCGGTGGCCATCCAGCTAAAAGGATTCCAGATCTCAAAAATATCTTAAGCTTCCGGCAATCAACCGTTTTTTATATGAAAACCTTGAAAAATATAATTCTTCGTTGCTCAAAACATTTTTTCGACGGTTCTAAATCTCGCTTCACTGCAAATCCAAAACTCGCTCTTCGAGCTCAAACATTGGATTTGCGGACGTTACGCTGCGATTTGATCCGTTACCGTAAAAATCTTAATTCGCACTCAGAATCATATTTCCCCAAACTTTGCTCAGCTTATGGTAAGTTTTGCAAAGTCTTCTACATTATTTACCTTCAAAGGCTTTCATAGCCTCTTCCGTCAGAAGATTCCCATACCCTTTATACTTCGGAGAATAGTGAAATATCTCCATCTTTTTCGCCCCCGCCATTCGCGCCAGACTACCCGCCTGCATGGCGGTAAGATGATATTTACGGGCTGCCATGTCCGCGTCTTCCTGCAGAAAACAGGCCTCAATAAAAATAATATCGGACATACGGGTCAGCTCAATTATCCTGTGTATATTACCTTCACTGTAAGCGGCATCCGCTATATATGATATTCTCTGGCCAGGTGTAATTTTTACGATAGTTTCCTTCAATTCACCCAAAGGTACTATTTTTTCTAAAACCTCCTTGCCGTTATCTCTTCGCCATATTCTGATCGGTGCATCATCCGGGTCACCTCTCAGGATACTGTCTTTCAAATCGACAAGCCAGGCCCCCACGGGAAGTCCCATCTCTTCCAATTTGTTCCTCTTGATATTTATACGCTTCTTTTCTTTAAGGGAATACGCAAGACAGGGTATCTTGTGATCAAGAAAAACTCCCGTAACGTTAAAAAAACTCTCTTTTACGATTGTACCATCGAAACTCTCACTGTCACTGACCGTCTCAGGTTTAAAAGCATTCTGACAGTGATAGCGTCTCGTTATTTTATGACCAGGATGAACTTCCGTAACCAAAAGCACAAAATCGTTTGTGTAATTTTCAACAAGATTCCAGGTATAGCCGGCTATTTTGCTTTCAACATTATCGATGAAACCAGGCGGGCCGAAGAGTGAAAGGTGTTTGTCGCGTCCCAATAAAATCCTCAATATATGGTCAAATCCTATAAAATGATCCATATGCGTGTGGGAAACAAAAATATGGTTTATCTTGAGAAGTTTTCGGGGAGGAAGTGAACGAATGTCGCCAAGATCGAAAAGGATTGCCCTGTTTCTGTACCTGAACTCTACATATACACCGGGATCACCAAAGGGATCATTGATCAGGAAGGCACTAAACATGATATGTTTTTAACGAAAAAAAGAGGGGAAGTCCAGTATTATCGCCTCCCCTCTTTTTTCATATAAAGCCGTAATCTAATTAACCGCCAATAAGCTTCAATAGTGGATTGGCGTAAAGCAATATCAGGGAAATAACCAGTGCATAGATACAGAGAGACTCTATCATGGCCAGACCAACCATCAAGGTGATCAATATTTTGCCCTGAGCTTCAGGATTTCTACCGACAGCATTGGTAGCGCCCTGGATTCCGGATCCCATCCCTATGCCGGTACCGATAGCGCCAAACCCGACAGCTAAACCGGCAGCAAGAAGAGCGCAGCCCAAAACAATCGCTTTTGTGTAATCCACAGCAGCCGCCGGAGAGGCATCAGCAGCTATTACAAACGGAGCCGACGCCACTACAAACAGTAAACCTAAGATAACACTTAACACACCTTTTTTCATTTATGCCTCCTTTCATATTTACGGGCTTTCTTTTAAATGCCTCTCTTCAGTAAGGCACTCACCCAATTTTGTTTGTTATACGCATGACAAAAAAATTGTCAAGGAATATTTGTTGTGATACATAAAGTTCACAAGTTCGCAAAAAGTCTTTTCGTAGTGAATCGAATACAAATACACAATGCTTTCAAAAACAGAGATAAAAATAGCTCAACAAATCCAGGGAGACATTCCCCTCGTTAAAAGGCCATTCCGGCGTATCGGTAAAAAGATAGGAATAAGCGAAGAGGACGTGGTTGCCGGGATAAAGGGGCTAATGAAACGGGGAATTATCCGAAAATTCGGCGCAACTTTACGACATCATAGAGTAGGTTTTACAAACAACATCATGGTCATTTGGGCGGTTCCCGAACAGCAATGCGAAGAGACGGGCAGAACTTTTGCTTCTTTTGAAGAAATCTCCCACTGCTATGAAAGAACTCCCCCCTTTGAAGAAAAGTACAACATTTATACGATGATACATCTCAAGGAAAATAAACAGGAAGAACTTATCGAAAAACTTATCGCGGCAACGGGGATAAAGGATTTCAAGGTCTTACTAACTGAAGAAGAATTCAAGAAAAGCAGCATGGAGTATTTTTGATGAAAGATTCCATATCTCTTTTCGCCAAGGCAAAAAATCTCATACCCGGAGGCGTTAACAGCCCGGTTCGGGCTTTCAGGGCCGTTGATTCGAACCCCATTTTTATAAGCCGCGCTTCCGGTTCCAGGATTTTCGACGTGGAAGGAAGGGAATACATAGACTATGTCTCGTCATGGGGACCGATGATACTTGGTCACAATCATCCTGACGTCACCCGCGCGATAAAAGAAGCCGCCGACAGGGGGACAAGCTACGGTGCCCCGACAGATGCCGAAGTCGAAATGGCTGAACTGATTTCAAACGCCTTCCCATCTATTGAAATGGCAAGAATGGTCAACTCCGGAACAGAGGCGACAATGACCGCCATAAGGCTCGCACGCGGCTTCACCAACAGGGAAAAAATTATAAAATTCGAGGGTTGCTATCACGGCCATGCAGATTCTCTTCTGGTTAAGGCCGGCTCCGGAGTCGCCACACTGGGTATTCCGGGAAGTCCCGGTATACCGAAAAAGCTGGCGGAGCTAACCATAACTCTTCCCTATAACAACATCGAAGCTGTTAAATCCGCCGTTGACACGCATGGAGTAGACATAGCCTGCGTGATACTTGAACCCGTCGCCGGAAACATGGGTGTCGTCCCTTCAAAAGCAGGATTTCTTGAAGAACTGAGAGATATAACCGTAAACCGTGGCATTCTTCTTATATTTGACGAGGTGATCACGGGATTCAGACTGACCTATGGAGGCTTCCAAAATATCGCCGGTATCGACCCTGATCTTACCTGTCTCGGAAAAATAATCGGGGGCGGTCTCCCCGTCGGCGCCTTCGGTGGGAAAAAAGACATTATGGAAACTCTTGCACCGACAGGGCCAGTCTACCAGGCGGGAACCCTTTCCGGAAATCCCCTGGCCATGGCGGCCGGTGTCACGACATTGAAGATCCTTAAGGAAAACGCGGATTACAACGAAATCGACCGGAAAACGGGCTTTCTTTGCCATGAAATGAAAAAACTCTTTGATCAAAAAGGGATTCCCGTCAGCATAAACCGTGTCGGATCAATGTTTACGATCTTTTTTACGGAGGACGAGGTCTTCGATTTCGAAACCGCCGGCAAAAGCGACACCGCACTATTCGCGCGGTATTTCAGGGAAATGCTCGCAAACAGGATAAACATCGCCCCATCCCAGTTTGAAGCATCCTTTCTTTCATTCGCGCACACAGATGAAGACATCGAAACAACTCTCAGTGCCTGCGCTACGGCACTGGAAAAAGTGAGTCTTGCCGATGAAAAATGAACTATCATTCGAATCTTTTTTGAACAAGAAAGAAAAGATTGCCGTGGTCGGCCTCGGTTATGTCGGTCTTCCGCTTGCCGTTCACCTCGCAAGACATTTTTCTGTCACGGGCTACGATATAAATCCCAACCGCATAGAAGAACTTAAAACCGGACATGACAGCACCATGGAGGTAGCCAATTCAGATCTGCAATCAACAACTGTTGATTTTACATCCGATCCCGAAGCACTCTCTTCATGCAGATTCATCATCGTGGCTGTCCCGACACCCATAGACGAGGCTAAATCACCGGATCTTACATATGTCAGAAGCGCTTCAGTCACTGTGGGCAAATATCTCTCACAAGGCTCCTGTGTGGTTTTTGAATCGACGGTCTATCCGGGAGTAACGGAAGATATCTGTGTCCCTATTCTGGAAAAGGAATCCGGCTTGAAATTCGGTAAAGACTTTTCCGTTGGATACTCCCCCGAGAGGATTAATCCGGGTGACAAGGTCCATACGTTAGATAAGACTATTAAAATTGTCTCCGCATCCGATATAAAAACTCTCGACTTGCTCACCCAAATTTACGGCAGGGTTGTAAATGCCGGGATTCATCGGGTATCTTCCATAAAAGTGGCGGAGGCTGCCAAGGTAATCGAAAACACGCAGAGAGACATCAATATCGCCCTCATAAATGAGCTTTCCATCATTTTCAACAAGATGGGAATCGACTCTCTTGAAGTTCTGGAAGCGGCAGGCACAAAATGGAATTTTCTGCCCTTTCGTCCAGGCCTAGTAGGTGGTCACTGTATCGGAGTGGATCCCTACTATTTAACCTTCAAGGCGGAATCATTAGGCTATCATCCACAGGTAATTCTGGCCGGACGCCGTATCAACGACGGGATGGGGAAATACATAGCCGAACAAACCATCAAGATGCTCATCGCCGCGGACAAACATGTCAGAAACGCGAATGTG
>CAZZBF010000003.1:0-81625 GCA_964652795.1 uncultured Syntrophales bacterium
TTGCTGAAATATCTTTTATTAATTGATTCCACAGCGCTATATTCGCATCATCCAGTGCCGCATCACCTTCATCAAGCACCAAAAATGGATTCGTACGGTACAGAAGGAGGGAAAAAATCAGGGCAACAGCGGCAAGGGATTTTTCACCGCCTGACAAAGGTGTAATATTCTGAGGTTTTTTACCGGGAAGCTGGATATCTACATCCACACCCGCATTGAGCATGTCCATCTCATCGGTAAGTCTAAGTTCTCCTTTGCCCCCTTGAAAGAGCCTGGAAAATACCTCTTTAAACTGCTGGTTAACGAGGGTAAAGGTTTCCGAGAACCTTTTTCTGGTAATTCTGTTGATCCTTGATATGGTTCTCTGGAGCGTGTCCAGTGATGAATTCAAATCAGCGACCTGTGAAATCAAAAAATCGTATCTTTCTTTAAGCTTCTCATGTTCGCTTAGAGCCAGCAGGTTAACTTCTCCGAAATTTTCGACATATTTTCTGTTTCTCTCGAGTCTATTTTTCAAATCCTCAATATCAGATTCAGCCAGCCTTTTAAAACCCGTTTTTAAGGCATTCAGGTCAACATAGTATTTCTTATACATGCCCTCCTTTAAAGTATCAGCGTGAAGGGATGCCTCGCGGAATTCCATTTCCAGTTCATTTATCTCTTTTGTTAAACTATCCAGGGTTTTCTTTATCTTACCGGCATCCCATTCTCTGTTTTTTAAAAATCCGTTTTTCTCTTCCCTGATGTTCTTTTTCTTGTCGAGCTCGACTTCGGTGGCATCGTAATCCGAATAGAGGTGTCTGAGGCAGCCTTGCTCCAAGGCAATATTTTCCGTTATAATTTCTGTATCTTTTTCAAGCTCTCTTGACTCGTTAGTCTTTGAATCGATATTGTTTGATATATCAGTTATCGCATGATTCAATTGAGCCAGGGAATTGAGGTTCGCAGTCTTCTTTTCTTCAAGGGATGTTAAAAGAATTTTCTCCTCGGTTAATCTCCTTTCCACTTCTTCCAACTTTATCCTTGATCTTTCCCATTCTTCCTGCATCGAGGCAATACGGCTACTGGCTACTTTTTCGGTTTCATCACGGGAAGCGATATCGTTATCAATAGCGGCTATCTTTTCCATTCCCTGAATTTCTTCAGCTTTCAGGTTTTCCCTGTTCAGGGCGAGGACGTTTATCCTTTGCTCAACCCACTTCCGTTCCCCCTCAAAACGTTCAATATCCTTCCGTTTGCTGTTTATGTTCAATTCTAATCTGTGCAGAGTGGATTTCAATTCAACCAGTTCTTCTTTCCACTGTGAAATAAGAGAAACTGTTTTGCTTATACGATCTTCATCTTCTTTAAGAATACCTGTCATGGTTCCGATTTCTTTTTCGAGCTGCGCTATCTCTCTTTTGTTCCGAAGGAGACTGCTGTCGCCATTTTTTTTGCTTCCGCCGGTCAAGACACCATGGGGATTTATAATATCACCGTCCGGTGTGACAAAAGTCCCCTCAAAACCGTTTCTCTGCCAAAGAGACACACCGACCGTCAAATTCGGAATCAATAGGACATCTCCAAGAAGATAATTGGCAATACCTTCAAAACCTTTCTTTATCCTGACAACTTCGGTTAATCTGACCACTTCTTTGATATCCCGATGGAAATGCACTGAATTAGAAGAATTATTTCTTACCTGAAGAGGAACAAAACTTCCTCTGCCTAGTGAACGGCGCTTTAAATAATCGATCGCTTTTATACCATCTTCCTGGGTTTTTACGATGATATACTGAAGCTTCTCTCCCAGGACAGCTTCTACAGCGACTTCGTGTTCTTTCGGAACCTCTATATAATCAGCTACCAGCCCGCAGAAACACTCTGGAGATGATCCGCAATCCATGGCCAATACTTCACCGGAACTGCCTTTTTTCGCCTTCATGAAAGAGCGCGTTCCTTCACCGCACCACTCGTAGCCCTCCTGCAATTCCATCAGAGAGGAGAGTCGAGACGACTTTATTCCTATTTCTTCCTTGAATTTTCTGGTTCTCTGATCAATTATTTGTAGGTCTTCTTTTGCCTTCTGAAGCTCATCTGTAAGAACCGCTTCTTTTTTTATGAAGCCGTCAAACTTATCCACGTCAGATTCAAGAGCGGATTTTAATTGAGCAAGAGAATCGCTTGTCAGGTCGAGCTTTTTCGTGCTTTCTTCGTTTTCCGCGGTATAGCTTTCTAATCTTCGTTTGAGATCGTCAATTCTCTTTAAAAGTTCGGCCTGCATATTTTTGAGTCTTACCTTTTCTGTAAGAATATCAACATACTCAACCTTGCTCTCCTCCAGTTTGCCGTGAAGCGCCGCTTCTATATCCTTTAATTCCTCTGCCCTTTTTTGACTTTTAGCGACGGACTTCCTGACATCGGCAATTTTTTCGTCCGACCCGGCCATTTTCAACTTAAGACTGTTCAGTTCTTCTATCGCATGTTCCTTTTTGCTTTTCAGTGACTCAATCTCAGTTATGTTTTTCTGCTTTCTCATCGATATGTCGGCGATCTTTCCCCTTGAAAACTCAATTTCATGTTCCTTGACATTTACTTCAGCTTTTATTTCATAGAGTTTTTCCTGTAATCTTGAAGCCGATTCTTCATTTTCCAGGATTTCTGCTTTTATGGTTTCTATCGACGCTTCAAGATTTTTTAGAGTTGTTTCGGCCTCGGTTTTTCTGTGAACAACCGCATCGCGCGCGCTTTCTAACGATTGCTGTTTTTCGGCCAAGTCGGAAAATGTTTGCAACGCAAGGGCGAGTTCAGCTTCTTTTATATCTTTCTTTAATGTTTTATATCTTTCTGCTTTTTTCGCCTGTCTCGATATCGAATTTAGCTGTGATTTTACTTCGCTGATTATATCGGCCAGGCGAACGATGTTTTGCCGTGTGGATTCCATCTTTCGAGAAGCGGCTTCTTTTCTGCCCTTATATTTCAAGATACCTGCCGCTTCCTCAATGAATTGCCGTCTGTCCTCGGGTTTGGCCTCAATAAGATTTGCGATGTGGTTCTGTTCTACCAGAGAGTACGTCCTCGCACCAATTCCTATGTCCATAAGAAATTCCCTGATATCGATCAGTCTGCAGGGTACTTTATTGATATAATATTCACTTTCGCCGTCACGGAAGGTTCTCCTTGAAATCATAACCTCACTGTAGCTGTCAAAGTCACCGGGAAATTTCCTTCCATCGGCCGCGAGGGTCATTGAAACTTCGGTCATACCGACGGGAAAGGCATTGTTGCTTCCGTTAAATATGACATCGTTCATTTTCTTTGCGCGGAGCAACGTATACCGCTGTTCACCCATAACCCATCGGATAGCATCAACTATATTACTCTTCCCGCATCCGTTGGGGCCGACAATAGCACTAATCCCATCTGAGAAATCAAGAATGCTCTTATCCCTGAATGACTTGAATCCTATTATTTCCAATTTCCTTAGTTTCATTTAAGGACACTCATACTAAAGTTTCGTAACAATAGCGGAGGATAAAAAACCCCATAATTTTTGGAATTCTAACAAAGAAAAATTCCTTTGTAAAGAAAAAATACTACAAATTGTATTCTATGAAAAGCAGGCCACAATATGTTGTATGATAAGTCAGATATTTTCCGAAGCAGATTTGGCATTTGCTACAGCCGTTCGCTAACCGAATAGCTTGAATGATACTGGATCGTTTTTAGCACACCCTTTGCGATATTATATGTAATTTAGGACGAAATAAGCGGATGTTAAAGATTTATCAGACTGCATGGGAGATAATTACGTTAAACTTCGGGTTTAAATTCTTCTTGACATGGAGGAAGGATTATCGAATAGAAATAAGGGTTCGGTAAAAAAGACTATGGACAAGAGAAAAAGGGGTTTTTTAGAAAGGTTAAGCATCGGAAAACTGTATTTTTCAATACTTTCGGTTTGCCGTTGCCAACTTTCACGAGCGGTATCTGGTGAATCATGAAAGAAGAGGATTGGAAAGTCGTACATATAGCATCGGGAATGACAAATGCCAATATCGTAGTTGGAAGATTGGAGACAGAAGGAATCCCGACCAGATTGAAGTACGAAGCGGCGGGTACCATTTACGCTGTTACTGTTGACGGTCTGGGTGAGGTGAGGGTAATGGTTCCTTCAAACTGCCTGGAAAAAGCCAGGGAGGTTCTTTCAATATCTTATATGGATGAGGACATTAACTGGGAGGAAAAATAGGAATCAAGAGTGATAAATGAAAAAAAGTGAAGGTTTATTCTTTACTATACTATCATTCTTCATTGTTTACAGTATTCCATCCAGGGGCGTGTCACATTCGGGACAGCGAGATTCCCGCAAAGAAATCCTGTTTATAGAAAAACCATACCTGTCAATGAGGAGCGCTCCACAGCTGTAACAGAATGTTTTTTCGCCGATATCTCCGGGAACGTTGCCGCTGTAAACATACTTAAGCCCTGTTTCCTTACCTATTTCCACTGCTTTGTGTATCGTCTCTACCGGGGTTAATGGTAGATTTGCCATCTTATACTGGGGATGAAAGCGGCTGATATGCCAGGGAGTTTCATTTCCCAGTGAAAAAATGAATTCGGCTATCTGCCTCAATTCTTCTTCGGAATCGTTTAAGGTGGGTATAACGAGGGTCGTTATCTCCACCCAGATGTTCAATTATTTCATATTTTTTATGCTATCCAGAACGGGCTGAAGTCTTGCCCCGCACCACTTTTTGTAAAAATCGTCACTGAAGGATTTGAGATCTATATTGGCCGCATCCAAGTAGGGTGAAATTTTATCAAGAGCATCTGCGGTCATAAAACCATTGGTGATAAAGACATTTTTAATCTTTCTCGTGTGGGCGATTCGGCAAATGTCGTAGGCGTATTCGAAAAATACGGTGGGTTCAGTGTATGTGTAGGCAATCGTTTTAGATTTTGTCCGGACGGCTTTTTCGACAATCTCCTGAGAAGCGATTTCTCTTCCTATTATATGCCCTGTCTCCCTTGGCGTCTGAGAAATATCATTATTTTGACAGAAGGTGCATGAAAAGTTGCAACCTACGGTAGCAATAGAAAAGGATTTCGATCCGGGCAAGACATGAAAAAGGGGTTTTTTCTCGATAGGATCAACATTTTCAGCTATGACCATTCCATAAACCAGTGTATATAGGACACCGTCTCTATTTTCGCGTACCCCGCATATCCCACGTCCTGCCGGAGGAATCTTACACCTGTGCCCGCAGAGAAAGCACCTTACAGCGCCACCCTCCAGCTTTTTATAGAGCATAGCTTCCATTGTCATTTTTTAATCTCCCTGAAGGCTCCATGGACTTTTTGTTTTCCTTCTCTTCCGACTTTAATATGACTTTTTACTATATCCTGTATAGTCCTGTGGGTAAATACGACGGGGAATGACAGTCCGATAAAAGCGCCGAAGGGATTATGCATAACCGGAATAATTTCCTCAAAGCCGGTTGCGAATGAATACCAGCCTAAAGGGAGGAAAAGTACACTTCCCCAACGAAGATTTACACCATGAAGAGACGTTCTGACCATTCCGGCAAGTTCTCCTATACCGAAAAAGCGGGCACTGTTGAATATGGATTGTCTGAAAATTCCTCCGATCCTGCGTTGCATACCGATTATGGCATATTTATTCAAAACTCCGATAAAAACCCTGCCCCTGCATACCCTGATCGCTTCGTCTATTGCTTTTTGGGGATTATCTATAAATTCAAGAGAAGTAATCATAGTGACGATATCAAATTCGTTGTCTGAAAAAGGTAAATCTTCTGCTTTCCCCATATGGAAATCCGCTCTCTGTCCCAGCTTTTTTCTGGCAATATCCATCATGAAGGGAGATGCTTCTATCCCGGTTACATTACACCCTTTTCTCCTTAAAAAGCGAAGATGATTTCCTGTTCCGCATCCTATATCGAGGAGTCTCTCACCCTCCTCTGGCGCTATAAGATGTAAGATGAGATCTTTCTCTCTTCTGTCTATATAACGTCCGATAGGTGTCAAGAACCAGTTATCGTATGATCGCGCTGTTTCTTCATCAAAGATCATCAAATTTCCTCAGACAGCTATAAAAAATATTTTACTAAGTAAATATAATCTCGGGTGAGTCTAATAGGAACGTTAGCCTCCTATTGAGCGCATATCTCTTACGCATTTTTTGAAGTGGACCTTATCAGAAATGGATGTATCATATCGAGCGGGTTTTTTGGCGATGGTCGTTTTTATCAATTCCTCCAATTCCTGGTCGCTACACCCGGAGCGGAGTGAATCCTTAAGGTCGATCTCTTCATCAGAAAGCAGACATGCCCGGAGATGACCGTCGGCGGTGAGACGGAGTCTGTTGCATGATTCGCAAAAATGGTGACTCACAGCACTTATGAAGCCAATTTTTCCTTTTCCGCCCTGTATCCTGTAAATACATGCGGGACCATCCATATTATTGCCAGTACCGGATGCTGGTTCAAGTATATGATCTTTCTTTATTTTTCCCATCACGGAATCGTTAGATACATATTTATCATTATTATCAGCACCCACCTTACCGACGGGCATCAATTCAATGAATCTCACCTGATAAGGTTTTCCTATTGCGATTTTCGCGAAATCCAGAACCTCATCTTCATTCACACCCTTTATTACCACGACATTGATCTTGATTGGCGAAAATCCAGTCTTTTCTGCCTTGTCGATTCCCCCGAGAACTGTTTTCAGGTTTCCTCCCCTAGTAATGCTCGCATATTTTTCCGGATTGAGGGAATCGAGGCTGATATTTATTCGCCGTATACCTGCATTGAAAAGCCCCTCAGCAAAGTTCTCAAGCAGTATGCCATTCGTTGTCAAGGTAATATCTTTCAGCCCGTCCATTCGTTTAAGAGACGCAAGGAAATCGACAACCCCTTTCCTTACCAATGGTTCTCCGCCAGTCACCCTGACTTTTTCTATTCCTGTCTGCACGGCAATTTTAATCACTCTTAATATTTCTTCATACTTTAGTATATCATTGTGACCTATTACAGACACTCCCTCCTTGGGCATGCAGTACACACAACGGAGGTTACATCTATCGGTAATTGAAACTCTTAAATAGTTGATATTTCTGTTATATTTGTCGATCATAAGTTTCCTCTCAAGGGGTGAAACACCTTTTAACATATTTTAAGACGTACCGCAAGGATAGCATGCATTCCACGATCAGATATATTGTTAATATAATATGTGGAGTTTCAATTTGGGAGATTTTTAAAGGGTGTCAGGCCATTAACCTCTTCTCAAGTGAACTGAACAGCAAGCGCATTATTCTTCGAACTGAGCAGCGAGCACAAACCCCACTGCTTGCAGCGGGGTTAGCGAGCGAATAAAAAATAAATATTTTCCTTAACAAGTCGGAGCTCTCCCATAACAAGTTGCGGAGGAGCTTCAATTACTTCGTTTCCCGAAGCTGACTGCAGTAAGCTTCAATCCCGCCTTTGCAATAATCCTAAAAACTTTCTGTCGTTACTTGGTTGAGTTCTTCTAAAAAAAATTGACCGAAAAATGTTTAATATCTCAACAGTAGCATGTTTAAAAATTAAACACTTTCGGTTTGTTGTTTACTTTGCATTGCTTGGCAGGTATCAGTCGCGTTTTTAAGCTAACTTATTATATTTATTTGGTGTGTTTGTGTAAAATCGGCTTCTTTACAAGATATCCCGGTTTTGGCACAAATATTGTTATTTAGCAAGGTAAAAATATTCGAATAAAGAAAGAGAGGTTGAGGTCATGAAAGAGGTAATAGTTTCATTAATGCAGACTCCTGCAGGTATAAGTGTAGCGATAGTAATGGGATTTGCCCTTCTTACCTTTGCTATATGGTATGTTTTCTACATTGTATATCTTCCGGTAGCATCTTTCGTCTCTGTTATGAAAATTAAGCTTGAAAGACACAGGTTAAAAAAAGCAGGTTTGGTTGACAACTATGATTTTCATTATGCATCGATTCCGCAAGTAGGTCTTACTATGGCGGATGGTGGTAGCCAAATAAAAGAGAAAGAGCCTTCTGACAAAGAAAGTTAATCTCTCATATTATTACCGCCATACGGACCTTACAGGATGAGGAAGGAGATGCAGATGGGAATCGACAGGAGAGATTTTTTAAAGGGCTTAGGAGCAGGGATAGCAGGAGCAGCATCGGGAGCTGTTTTGACGCCAAGCAAACTTAATGCGAAGCAAATTGGTGAGACTGAAACTGAAGAGATTTTCAATAAAAAGGAATTTATGGGTGTTTTAGTCGACACCAAAAGATGTGTCGGCTGCCGAAGTTGCGAGGAGGCATGTGCTGAGGCGCACAATCTACCTGTTCCGGACATAGAAGATGAATCTGTTTTTGAAACAGAAAGGCAAACGACTGATTCTCAATGGACGGTAGTCAATCGTTATGAAACGGAAAAGGGAGAAATTTTCGTTAAGAGACAATGTATGCATTGCAATCAGCCTGCTTGCGCGGCGGCATGTCTGGTGGATGCAATGTACAAAACGGAGCAGGGTCCGGTCATTTGGAATGAGAATTGTATGGGTTGCAGATACTGTATGGTTTCATGTCCTTTTGACATACCAAAATTCGAATATGGCAAATTCAATCCTAAAGTTCAGAAATGCAGCCTTTGCTGGGAAAGATTAAAAGAAGGGGAGGAGCCTGCCTGTGTGGAGGCCTGTCCCGAGGAGGCGTTGGTTTTCGGTTCGAGAAGAGAACTGATCGAAGAAGCAAATAAAAGAATATATCAGAACCCCGGTAAATATGTTTCCCATATTTACGGTGAACACGAAGTGGGAGGTACCGGATATCTTTACCTATCGCAGGTTCCATTTGAACAGATCGGTTTTAGAACCGATCTCGGAACAACCCCCTATCCGGAATATACTGCCGGTTTCCTTTATAGTGTTCCCTTTGTCCTTCTTATATGGCCTGCGCTACTTTCAGGAATTAGTTACGCGACAAGATGGAGAGATGAAATAAAGGGAAAAGAGGGGGGAACAAGATGAGCGGGAAAACGGTAGAAGTAAAAAATTTTAGAGAATTTGTTCGTTTTGTTTTGAGTGAGTTAAAGCCGAAAGGAAAAGTCTTGACACCATTCAATATGATTTCTGCTCCTATAATTATTATGGGCGTTGTTTTCATTTTAATTCACTTGGCAGGTCTCGCCGAGATCAGCAATCTTTCTCAGGATTTTCCCTGGGGTATATGGATTGGATTCAATGTAATGGTAGGTGTCGCATTTGCCGGTGGTGCTTATGTTCTCACTTTCGTGGTATATGTACTAAGATCCCAAAAATACCATCCCATCATCAGAGCGACTGTGCTCAACGGATTTCTTGCCTATGTCTTTTATGCAGGAGCACTGGCGGTTGATGTAGGTCGTCCATGGAATATGATAAACGTCATGGTGGGAAATAAGTTTGGTGTAAGTTCTATATTGTTTTTAGTCGCCTGGCACTTTTTCCTTTACATGATAGCGGAGTTTATTGAAATTTCACCGGCGTTTGCCGAATGGCTTGGATGGAAGAGGGTGAGAAAATTTCTTAGTTCAATTACTCTCGGAGCGGTGATATTTGGAATTACTCTTTCCACTCTTCATCAATCAGGTCTCGGGGCATTGTTTATGATGGCCAAGGGGAAAATCCATCCCCTGTGGTATTCGGAATTTGTCCCTGTGCTCTTTCTTGTCTCCAGCGTATTTGCCGGAATTTCTCTGGTAATATTTGAGGGATCAATAAGTAGCAGGGTTTTCAAAGATCGGCTTAGCTACGAGTATCGTACATCTTACAATGATATCGTTGTGGGTCTGGGAAAAATATGTGCGGGTGCAATGTTTGTTTACTTTTTTTTGGAAGTTCTTCTGTTAATCCATGGCAGGAACTGGTCGCTGTTGAATACGCCAATGGGCTACTGGTACCTTACCGAAGTGGTAGGACTGGTAGCTATTCCCTGCTTTTTGTTTCTCCAGGGTGCGAGGCATAGGAATCTAACCGTAATTAGGGTAGCCGCTGTTTTAAGTATGCTCGGTATTATTATTAACCGTCTCAATTACACGGTTATTGCGTATAAATGGTGGATACCTCTTAGTCAAAGGTATTTTCCTTCCCTTATGGAGATTACTGTAGCTTTAACCTTCATATTTATTAACATATGGGCATTCAGGTGGATTTCATTAAGAGTGCCTATATTCAATGAATCGCCTGCATGGGCAGTTGAAGAAGAGGAGCGAAAAGAAGAAGTTATTGCTTTTCAGCCGAAACTGGGACTTACAATGGCCGATGGTGGCACAAAAATGGTTAATAGAGACAGGTGAACCGGTGTGTTGGGATTTTAAAAAATGTGAAGCTGATTGTCATTAATTACGAAAGGATATTTTATTATGGAAGGTTTTACATACGTCGATATATTTGCGACAAAAGGACCTGAATATTTGTTGGTGATTAGTATTCTTCTAACATTCATCTTGTTCTGGAAGATGTTGAGTACACCCGCAAAGAAAGCTTATGAGGTTGTTGAAAATATTGTTCCTGCTATCGGCGAGTGGTTTCGTTTTCCAACCGAAGATATGTATTTCCATCAAGGGCATGTCTGGGCAAAGATGGAAGATGAAGATGTGGTAAAAGTAGGCATTGATGATTTCGCCCAGAAACTGGTGGGAAAAATTGATTCAATCAAGGTGCCGGAAATTGGGTCTGCAGTTACCCAAGGGGGGAAAGGCTGGACCCTGAAAGTAGATTCCAAATCTATTGACATGCTCTCACCGGTCGATGGGAAAATTTTAGCCATAAACAGGACGCTTGTGGACTCACCGGAAAGTATTAATGAAGATCCTTACGGTGATGCCTGGTTAATGAAAGTTCAGGTACCAGAAATTTCGGCAAATATGAAGAATTTACTATCAGGTAAGGTTGCCGGAAGATGGATGGAAGAAGTGAAGGAAGATTTATTTTCCCGGATGAACTATAACCTTGGCACGTTATATCAGGATGGTGGTGTTCCGGTTAATGGTATAGCAAGAAATCTAAATCAGGAAAAATGGGATGAAATAGCGAGAGAATTCTTCTTGACTTCATAACATTAACAGATGCGATGGAGACCAACTTACGTCTTATAACCTCTGTTAATATTAACCGGGCAAATGTTTGTTTAGAGGGTGTAGAAACAAAGATCCGATTTTGAGGGCGTTAGGAGCGAGCACATGAATAATGAGGATATAAAGTTTCGCGTCATACCCCGGGAAGAACTGAAATGTATCTGGATGGCTACCGGTTTAATATCTTATAAACTCTGTGATCGTCACTATCAGTGTGAAGACTGTCCCTTTGACCAGGCGATGAGAAATGAAGCAGTTACAAAAAATGGCTTCCGGGAATCTGAAACTGATTGTGAAGAAAGAGCGCCTGCGAATGATTCTTCCATCCAGATCGACGCAACAGTCTTTTACCATGTTAATCATTGCTGGATAAGGGTGAAAACTCCCGAAAAGGTGAAGATAGGGATAGATCCTTTCTTCGCACGGTTTATCTTGGAACCCAAGGTGATTATTATGCCTGAAGTAGGAGATTTTATTGAGCGGGGTGACTATTTCGCCCATATTATCCGAGAAAATAAAATCTTGCCTGTCAGTTTTCCCCTGAGCGGATCAATTCGTTTATCAAACCTTAACCTGAAAAAGAAGCCGAAACTGATAACCAGTGATCCACTGGGAGAGGGTTGGTTGGTAGAGGTAAAGCCGGAAAATCTTGAGCATGACCTGAAGTATCTTCTTTTTGGGGGAAAAGTCCTCTCGTGGTATCAAAAAGAAGAAAGGGAATTAATTGCCTTAAGAAATTCAATGCTGAAAGACGCTGGAAAGGATTTGGGTCCCACTATGCAGGATGGTGGGACTCGGATGGGCTGCTTAGAAAACCTGTTGAATCCTGAACAGTATTCTCAAATTTTAGATTTTTTCATTAACAGAGCCGAAGGATTCAAGAAATCGGTACAAAAAACTCGTAAGAAACCCTCTCCTCCTGAGAGGCAGAAATATAAAACCAAAATAGAATAAAAGTTGAATAGGCTGTATTGGATCTCTCCGCAGCTTGCTGAGGGGAACAAAGTAATTGAAGCTCCTCCGCAACTTGTTACGGGAGAGCTCCGACTGTTAAGGAAAATATTTATTTTTTATTCGCTCGCTAACCCCGCCGCAAGCAAGTGGGGTTTGTGCTCGCTGCTCAGTTCAAATTTTCGTCGTTAAGTAACGCCTGATGCTGAAGTGTAATGGAAGTATTCAGTATCCAAACCAAGTTATATTAGAGATCATACGAGACTGTTTATAAAAAGCGATCATGCTGCAGTTAAAGGAGAACGGGGGACGTCTAAGGCAAGAAGCAGGAAACACGTCAACTGTATTGAACGGTGATGGACTTTTTCAAAGAACTGATTATATCGATATAGTGTAATTCCGAGATATCATTTCCATCTTTACTTGAAAGAGATGGAATTTCAGTTCGATAACAATGATGACGGTTTCCTTTTAATTTTGCGTTTATTAACAAGTAATCTACCGTCACGTATGACCAAATTATCAGAAATAAAGGGGGTGTAATCTTTGGAAAGAAGCAAATAACCTATTCAGAAGGAAACAATGAATATGTGAGCGATCACAATAGACTAACCTTAAAACAAGGAGGGGAAAATATGTTGACGGAATACAAAGAGTATAAAGAGATGTATGAACGGGCTAAGAACGATCCAGAAGGGTTCTGGGGAGACGCAGCTAAAAAGGCCATGACAGATATTCACTGGTTCAAACCTTGGGATAAGGTATTCGAATGGGAATATCCCACCTTCAGATGGTTTATCGGAGGAACAACAAATATCTGTTACAACTGCCTTGATTATAAGATCGAGCAGGGCTATGGGGAAAAAACAGCATTCATCGAAGTTGCAGCGGAACAAGACGCCACAGATACTATTACTTATAAAGCACTCTTTGGTTTAGTCAAAAAGTATGCCGCCGCTTTAAGGGGCTTAGGCGTGGGAAAAGGTGACAGAGTGATGATGTACATGCCGATAGGGATCGATTCCGCCGCAGTCATGCTGGCGTGCGCCCGCATCGGTGCGATACACGTTGCGGTCTTTGCGGGTTTCTCCTCGGGAGCCATAGCCGACAGGATAGTGATCACTACTCCCAAGGTCGCTATAATACAGGATTTTGGATCAAGAAGGGGAAATATTGTCCGACTCAAGGAATTGTTTGATGAGGGTCTTGAAGAGTCCGTCATGGGTATCGGCACCGTGGCAGTCCGCTCCTTTGGCGTCGAGGGGGAAAAGGTTGCTATGAAAGCGGGGAGAGACATTACCTGGGAGGAATTTATCAATAAAGGCAACGGACAAAGTTCCGATTACACGGAGATGGAGGCGAACGATCCCCTCTTCGTTTTACCGACATCCGGAACAACGAAAAAGCCCAAACCCACCATGCAATGTCACGGCGGCTATCAGATGTATATCTACTTTATGAGTCATTGGATATACGGACGCAAGCCGGAAGACATATGGTTTTGTACATCGGATATCGGATGGATAGTGGGACACAGTTATAATGTTTATGAACCGCTTATCTCCGGTTGTACATCCATCCTTTATGATGGGACTCCTGATTATCCCCGGCCGTATATGTGGTGGGAGACAGTCGAAAAATTTAATGTTACCGGAATGTGGATATCTCCCACCGGCGCGCGAGCGTTGAAGATGCTGGGAATTGAACATGCGGATAAACATGATATCACATCGGTAGAAAGAGTGGTCGTGGCAGGGGAGGTGTTGAACCCGCCGGTCTGGGAATGGCTCCACAAAGATGTCTTCAAGGAACGTATACCGATAATTGATCATATGTGGCAGACAGAATCATCCGGTCCGATGTTTGCGAATCCGTATGGTATAAAGCTGATGCTTATAAAACCCGGATCTGCCGGTGTACCCGTACCGGGACTGATTCCAGATGTTATAGATGAGAAAACGGGTCGTTCTCTGCTGCCCGGAGAGAAAGGCACCGTGGTGGTTAGAAGACCATTCCCGGGACTGACACCTACATTGTACGGAGATCCGGAATCATACAGAGAGGAATATTGGGAAAAAACTCCGGGATCATCAGGCACTTATTACTGTGGCGATGGCGCGTATATGGACACCGACGGATACATATACTTTACCGGAAGGTCCGACGAGGTCATTAAGATTTCCGCCCACAGGGTGGGGACAATAGAGGTGGAAAATCACATTAACGGTCATCCTTCAGTTGGGGAATCCGCGGTATCGGGAGTGCCCGACGATCTCAGGGGGGAAGTCTGCTCCGCCTTCGTCGTGTTGCAGAGAGGATACGAGCCTTCTGACGAACTGAAGAAAGAAATAATTGCCCATGTAAGGCAGACGATGGGCCCCCTCGTAGTATTCAGGGATATTGAATTTGTCAAGATGCTTCCCAAGACGAGAAGCGGGAAAATAATGAGAAGGGTGTTGAAAAAACTGTGGCTAAAAGAAGATATCGGCGACCTGTCCACGATAGAAGAAGAAGCCTCGGTGCAGGAAGTGTTCGACGGCATAACAAGAATGAAGGGGGAATAACGCCTGGGAAATGAGGACAAGCGACGGTGGATCAGCCGCAAGCGGTTGGGCAAGCTTATTTGCCTTTGCGCTCTGCTGGCTGCATCCGCTGTTTGTTAGGCGCGTAGCGGCTTGCGAGACCAGCTGGTGGAAATACGCGGCGGTTGTTGAAGGCGTGATAGCAAGTAAGTTCCCCCGCCCACATGGCGGGATATCTTTAGATATGTTTCTTTCTGAGTTGCAGCAAGTTATAATACATAACAGCCCGTCAGAAAAGTTTATGCCGATAAGGGTTATTACATGAAAATTAACCACCGCCTAAAAGATTGAAGCCCCCCGCAGCAAGCTGCGGGGAACGAAGTAATTGAAAGAATAATGCGCTCGCTTTTCAGTTCAAAGGTTTTAAACCGTGAAACATAGGCTGGATATCAGGATAAAACTTGTTTTTCTTAAGCTTATAATTACCCGTTTATCTAAATTTTTGTGTTTTAATGCTCCGAAAGCAAGAAGAGCAAAAATCTTTAGTCTTTTGATCAATATCCTCTACATAAGTAGAAACATTCATCACGCAGTGAGGTTTCTCACAATGCACCAAACCAAAGGTATGTCCCAACTCATGTATTGCCTCTTTAATTAATCTGTCTCTCAATAAATTTTCATCTTTTGGCAAACCATAGTATTGGCTATCTAATCTGTGTAATGAGACTACCGCACCGATTCCGTTAAGCTGGGCTTCGCCGAAGACAAAAGTAAGGATGGGAATACACAGATCCACATCGGAAACACCCAGTATCTTCAGTGTATCCCGGGGAGGATTCGTGATTAATTGGAGAAGAATAAGGGAAGAATTGTACTGGTTGCGGGCGGGATCAAAAGCGGAAGATAAGTCAATTGCAGATTCACGAATCTTGGTATCCAACTGGAATGTACGCGAAATAGAATTTTTTAGAGGCTCAATACAAGAAGGATCTTTCAACTTTATGGGTACAATATATATATATGACATAACGGACAAGTGACATCAGGGTTATTTTTTAAGCTGGTACTTCTCGATTTTATTGTAAAGAGTAACTCTGTCGATTTTAATAATCTTGGCTGCGCGTGAGATGTTCCATCCTGTTTGATCCAGAATTTTTTTGATGTGAGCTTTTTCCACCTCTTCAAGAGAATCTCCCTCGGAGGGTTTCAATTGGGATGGAAAGGTGAAGAAGAGATTATCTACTTCGATTCGTTTTTCTTTTGTCCCGACGATAGCTCGTTCGATTACATTTCTTAACTCTCTAATATTTCCTGGCCAATCGTATTTTGTAAGCACATCCAGAGTTTCCGGAGATAAATCAGTAACATTTTTATTCATGGACTGTGAGCACTTATTTACAAAATAGCGGGCTAATAAGGGAATATCATCCCTTCTTTCTCGCAAGGGGGGAAGGACAATGGAAAAAACATTTAACCTGTAATAAAGATCTTCTCTGAAACTGCCGTCTTTTACCGCCTTCTCCAGGTCTCTGTTGGTAGCGGAAATTACCCGAAAATCGACATCAATCGTTTTGTTGCCGCCAAGACGATTGAACCGCTTCGTCTCGATAGCCCGAAGGAGATCCATCTGCATTTTCATACCGATATCTCCTATTTCGTCGAGGAAAAGTGTGCCATTGTTGGCCATTTCAAGTTTGCCTTTTCTCTGGTACACAGCTCCCGTAAAGGACCCTTTTTCGTGCCCGAAAAGCTCACTTTCGAGCAGACCCTCTGGATATGCCCCGCAATTAATAGTAATGATTGGGAAATATTTACGGTTGCTATGGCTATGTATTGCTCGGGCGATAAGTTCCTTGCCGGTTCCGCTTTCTCCCCTGATCATCACGGTTGAGTCGGTTTCAGCCACAGTGGCTACCATTTCCATAACTTTTTTAATGGCTGAACTATCTCCTACAATATCATCCAAAGCATATAATTCATCAATTTTCTGTCTCAGCTGAATATTCTCCGAGATGAGATTTCTCTGCTCAACCGCCTTTTTTATCAAACGGCTTAAATCATCGGGATCTATAGGTTTTGTGATATAATCAAATGCTCCTTCTTTTAACGCCTTTATTGCGGTGTCCACGGAAGCATATGCCGTAATTATGATAGTTATAATGCTTTTATCAATCTGTTTAATTCGTTCTTGTAGCTCAATCCCGTCCATGCCCGGCATTTTAATATCCAGAAAAATTATATCCCAGGAGTTTTCTTGAAGTTTTTTTAAAGCGCTTTCTGCATCCTCTGCTGTATCAACCCGGTAGTTATCAAGCTTGAACCACTTACAGAGGGAATCTCTAACCGAAGGTTCATCATCGACAATCATTATTGCTATATCTTTAGGTTTCATCTCTAATCTCCTTGATTTTGTTTTTCTAAATGACTTTGTTTAATTGTCATCTTTATTTGGGGGTACCAGGGGAAGGGTAACGGTGAATTTGGTTCCCCGGTTTACCTTAGATTCTACTTCAATATTACCGCCGTGTTGTTTTACAATTCCGTAAACCACTGAAAGGCCTACTCCGGTACTCTTTTCCGTTTCCTTAGTGGTAAAATAAGGCTCAAATATATTGGGAATAATATCTTTAGGTATTCCTTTACCATTATCAGTTACTGTGAATTTAACCCGGTCATTTTTTGCATTACAGTAAGTCTTAATTGTTACCTTTCCCCCACTGGGCGTAGCCTCAATAGAGTTCATAATCAAAGCGATCAGTACCTGCTGAAGGCTGGGATAGCACTGGATCAAGTCATTTTGCTGATCCAATTCTTTCAGTATCGTTATTCCTTTCATCTTAGCGCTGTGATTGATTACCTTAACACTGGTATCGATGATTTTGTTGAGATGTTCCTTCTTTAAAACGCCTATTGTGCTCTTAGAAAAAAGGAGCAAATTTTTCACAATATCCCCGCATCTCTTTGCCTCATCGGCAATCAGGGAAAGGTTCTCTTTCGTCATTGCTATCGCTTCTTCGCTATTACTTTCTTCGTTCAGATGTCTTAACGAAAGTTTTGCATAGGAGAGAATTCCGGAAAGAGGGTTGTTGATTTCATGGGCAACCATTCCCGATAGTTTTCCCAAGGAAGCCATCTTTTCTGAAAGTATCAGAGAAGATTGGGTTTTCTTGAGCTTGTCGGACGATTCTTTCAACTTTGTGGTCATCTTATTGAAGGAGCTTGCCAGATCTCCAAGCTCATCCTGTGATTTCACATCGACCTTGTAGTCGAAATTAAGTTTGGCTACTTCTTTGGTGCCCTTGGCAAGCTTTTTTATGGGGGAGTGAATCATTTTCCATATAAAGGAACCTACGAGCACGGCCGTTATCAGCATAAGAATAATAGAATAGATAATTATTTTTCGTTTGGTAGCTGTAATTTTGGCATCGACCTTCTCAAGAGATAATTTAACGTCTAAAAGACCGAGCAGTTTTACATCAGGAGAGTGAGCGTGGCATCCGGCATTATAACAATCGGGTTCATTTTCTATGGGATTGATCATACCGAGCTGGCGGTATCCTTCCTTCGATTTTAATATTCGAGTGCGGTCTTTTGTGGGAAGAATTACTTTTGCAGACCCTTTCGCATGGCAAACATAACACTGCTCGGCTTGCTTATCGACAATATGATTCAGCTCGGTCGAATTATTGGAAAAAGAAACTCTACCTTTTTTATTGTAGATACGGACCCCGTCGATATCCTGTTCCTTCCCAATACTCATAATAGTACTGGTCAGGTCGTCGCGGCTGTTTTTTAACATACTGTAGCGAGTGGCGCGCTTGATTATATTGCTTATATGAATTGCGTTGGCGATGACGCTTTCCTTGTCGTGTGACATAAAAGTATTGATGTTTTGGTATAAAATAATAGTGAATGCTATTGCCAGCAGAAAGATCAGAAGAAGAAAGAGTTTTGCGCTGATCGAGCGGCCGGTAATAAGAAAATTTTTTAATATCCGATAAAAATAATTCATGGATAACCTAATTCATTTACGAGGTGAGTGTTGCTATTATCTGTATTTACATGAAGTTATCAAACAGAGAGCTTGCATTTTCTTCTCGTATATTATTTTCTATATTAACATTACTGATGATTTAATCAACAGTTATTCATCAGCCAGTATGTCGGGTTGTGCCATGATTATTCACCTTGCTAATGGTAGATTTTGTTGTGTTAAAAATAATCTATCATTCTGTTCTTGCATTATCAATCAGGCTTTAATTTTTTTCATAGAAGGTTAAAGTTGCAGATTGGGTAGGTAATAGTTTTCCACGGTTGCACCGCACAGGCACTGAGAAGTATAACATAGCGAACGTATTTTACAAGGCAGGCTTTTGGGGAATTAATTTTATAACTTGCAATTTCTTTAATATGTGTTATTCACCGATGATAAAAATTTATGGAGGGAATTTAAGTTATGAGTAAAGATGTAGTAGTTAAAAGAAGTTTGGTTTTCCTTTTTGTTGTGGTTTTGTTCTTTTCTCTTTCTGCTTTATCCTTTGCCGATATGACCGCGAAGGATTTTGTGAATGAGGCAAAGAAGACTGTAAAGGAAATTTCGGTTGCTGAAGCTAAAGCTGCAATAGATTCCGGTAAAGCGATAATTCTTGATTGCAGAACCGATAAGGAGTTCAAAAAAGGCCATATCCCCAAAGCAATTAATATACCCAGAGGACTTTTGGAATTTACAGTTGGTAAAAAAATTCCTGATAAGTCAGCTTATATTATTTGTTATTGCAAGTCAGGGGGACGATCATGTCTTAGTACCTGTTCATTAGGTAAAATGGGATATAAAAATGCGGTCAGTATGACCGGAGGTTGGAAAGCCTGGTTAAAGGCTGGTTATCCTGTAGAGTAAACAATTATCATAGTTCAACTAAAATGGGGAATAGCTTTCAGCTATTCCCCATTTTTAATCTCCCTTTTGTATAGTTGCTAATGTTCTTCTTTATCCGCGTACCCGGTGATCATGGAAATAAAATCAGCAAAAATGGTATGACCCGTGGTGGCCAAATAAAGGTGAGCAATCAGGAAAGCGGTAAAAATGATTGCCATAATGAAGTGAATAACGGCTATTACTTTCAACCCACCGATAGCGATGATAAACCCTATGAATAAAGAAGGGAAGAGATACAAAATACCGCTTACCAGTAGAATAGGCATCATCAGGAACATAAACTTAAAATATGCCATCTTTTGCAGTGGATTGAACTTATTATCCTCGGATGCGCTGTAGGGATGCGGCTCATCCTTGAATATACCGTAAGCATAAAATCTTGCCTGCCTGGGGATACCCGGATACAAGTCCTCTTTCTTCGGTATGTAGTGAGAAACCCGTGTTGAAATCAAATTGTAAAACAACCAGAGAAAGAAATCGAGAACCACAAGTATTCCTGACCATTCATGAACAGTTATGGCGTTTGAAAAAGACCCAAAAAAGTTTACAGAGTCAGGCCAGTGTATCTGTATGCCTGATACTATGAGCAATATGATAAGGACAGCATGTATCCAGTGCCATATTCTCTCGGTTAATGGATGTAAATACATTTTCTCAGACATCTTCCTATTTTCTCCTTCTCGTGATAAAGCGCAGTGTCCCATGTGTGAGACATCCCGCGAAAGTGAGAACTACTATAAGAATTCCAAGAACATCAATAGCCGGGATCCTGTTGCTGCCCACGACATAGGCACCCTCTTCCATAAGTTCCTTGTTTGTGAAATTCCAGCTCATCGTATCTTTAGGAGTGCCTTCTTCTTTTGTTAAGAGAATGCTCTTGTCTGAATGGCATTGTTTGCAATCCTTTATGGGTGCTTCCAGTGACGGTTTATGGCAGGTTAAACAATCAACTCTTGTTAGGTGGAGCTCCGCCTGTGATAACCAGTCATGCCGGTCAAAAATGGAAGGTTTGTCAGGAACAATAACATTTTTATTGGCTGATATTTCCTGAGACCTCACATCTTGTTTCCTCAGAAAAAGTTTACTGTTATTATGACATGAAATACAACTTTCATTTTGTGGAGTTGAGAGCTGAATATTGTGCGGAGTAGCCATTTTCCAAGTAGGCGCATTATCAAAATTTGTCAATCCATCCTTAACATAAAAATCAAACAACTCTCTATTCACCGGGATATGTCGTACAGTTACGTATTTTTCAGGTCTTTCCTCTGTCGGTTTTATGTTCAGACCAATTTTAAAGGCCATAACTGACGGATCGCTTTCAAAATAGGGATTACCTGTCTTATCCTTGGCAACATGACAGTTAAAACAGTTTTTATAGGAAACAGAGTGGCAGATCTGACAACTTACCTTATCTTTATGAATCACATGGCCAGGATTATCGTCGTCTTCTCCAGTGTGGCAGTTTACACATTTAGCTCGGTTTGTAACTTCATATCTATCAAAATGAGCTTCGCCGCTTCCATGCATTTCTTCTCCGGAATGGCAATTCTTGCACCCCAACCCATGCTCGCCGTGGTGAACATCTGCAGGTATACCTTCATTTTCACCAAAAAATTCTTTTCCGATCCTGCTTCCATGGCAAGAAGTACAGTTGGTTCTAACAGGTGGAGTCTTCTTAAAGAAATGTCCCTCAATCAATCCTCCCTCTACGGATGAGGGACGGCTGACGTGGCACTGACCGCAACTGCTATGGCAAGACATACAATGTGTGCCCATAGCGTTATTAATCTTGTCAAGCACATTTTTGTCCGGGTTTGCTCTAAGGTTTATCTTATTTGTGAAAGGAGCAAGTGTGACATGGAGGTTGGTCGTATTTTTTTCTACGATTTCTTCATGACATTCGCCACAACTTTCCGAGGGACTATGATATGAGGGATCTTTTATCAAGCCTTCATGGGCGGTTTCCCAGTTATCATCTTCCGGGTTGCCACCATGGCATGTGTTACAGGAAATCTCGCCATGACAATCTTCCTCGATAAAGTCGCTGTCTACGAACAGCTTTTCATATGGCTCCAACGGAGCCACAGCTCCTCCTCACCCCTCCCCCTTGGGTTCAGCTGGTTCACATGCTGCCTCTGGTTTTGATGCCTCGATGGCTCTGATTATTTCAATAAGCTTTTTTGCGCTGGTATGACATGACACACAGCTACTTTCTTCGGCATTTAGTTTCGTGGGAAAGTGCCATAGAAAAAATGTAAAAGAGGCAATTAAAAATAAAAATAATACCGGTTTACAGATGCTTCTTTCCGCAATTCGAAAATAATTCACTTCATTTTCCCCCCGTGTGATTGAGGTTCGCTATAGTATATTTAGAAGGAAAAAGCAAGTAAAAAGATAATTGCTGTGTTTTTCCGCCGGACAGAGTGAATCTTCTTGACACGTATCCGAAGTGCTTTATATGATGGGATAACGACTTTTCTAAGAGGAGATGTTATGGATAAGGTTCCGATTAGCAGAACGGGTTTTGAAAAATTAAAAGAAGAATTAGAGTATTTAAAAAAAGTTGTAGTACCTGAAAATATAAGAGAGATTGAAGAGGCCAGAGCCCATGGTGATATATCGGAGAATGCGGAGTACGAAGCAGCCAAAGAGAGACAGGGATTCATTCAGGGAAAGATACAGGAAATAACAAATAATCTTGCCAGTTCAATTATTATTGATCCTAAAGAACTTACCGAAGATAGGGTTGTTTTTGGGTCGACCGTTACCATCGAAGACGTCAATACAGAAGAAATCGTTAAATATCAACTCGTTGGCCCCTTTGAATCCGATGTGGATAAGAACAGAATTTCAGTCACTTCCCCTATAGGAAAGGGTCTCATCGGTAAAGAAATAGGTGACGAAGTCAGTGTTAAAACACCGGGTGGTGTAAGAGAGTTTGAAATTATTGATATTTCTATAAGTGATATGTAAGACAAGAATTAAAATTACAGCTGCAAAAATAAAGCTCTCCGCCCTGTCGGTGGGGAGCTTTATTCATCGGTAAAAAGTCTCTTTTGAATAAGCACTTATACTGCTCCAAATGTCAAACACAATCTAATATCTGGCAACTCATTTATTATATTATAAAAAAAACAAAAGTTACCAGAATGAAGATTGGAACAAGAATAGGAATCGAGAATTTAAACATATATCCAAAGAAGCTTGGCATATTTATACCAGCTTCTTCAGCTATTGATTTAACCATGAAATTTGGTGCGTTGCCAATATAGGTGTTTGCGCCCATAAAAACAGCGCCGGCTGAAATCCCCTTCAAGTAACTGACAAATAAGGGATTTAATGTTACGGTATTCGCTGCCAGCGCGCCCGGCACCATAGCTTCCGTCAACCCGAGTTTACCCAGCGCAAGGTTAAAGAACGTAAGGTAAGTCGGAGCATTGTCCAGGAACGAAGAAAGCGCTCCCGTTACCCAGAAATAGTGAATAGGATCTTTTACTATCGCAACAAGACCTGACATGGCACCTTCATTTCCCGCCTTCAGAATCGCCAGAGCCGGAATAATCGTCATGAATATACCTGCGAAAAGCTTTGCAACTTCCTGAATCGGAAACCAACTGAATTCATTGGCTTCACGAAGTCTGGCCGGTGTGAAAAAGAGAGACAGCATCCCCATTGTGATAATTATTATATCTCTTAAAATATTCTGGTAAGCCCATTCGACACCATACACGGTAAAATGACCCGCTTTCCAATAGCCGCTCATGAGAACCGAACCAATAACACCCGCGAGAAAAAGAAGGTTATATATGCCTTCAATTTTTATGGGAGTTTTCTTTTCAGTATCTTCGGTGGTTGACGCATCCTTCTTCTCTTTTCTGTAATAGAAGCTGTCGACTATAAAGAAAATGGTCAAAAGAATTGCGGAAGCTAAAAGCATGTGAGGTAATATGCCGGTTGTGACCCAGAAGAATGGAACGTTATGGAGAAAACCCAGAAATAGCGGTGGATCTCCGAGAGGAGTTAAGGAACCTCCTATGTTGGCCACAAGAAATATGAAGAAACAAATAACATGCACCTTGTTGGTTCTATCCCTGTTTGCTCTTAAAACAGGGCGTATCATAACCATGGCGGCTCCCGTCGTACCGACCCATGAGGCGAGAACCGTTCCCAACAGAAGCATTGTTGTATTGACTATGGGGGTTCCCTTGAAAGAACCGCTAACGACTATGCCGCCTGCGATGGTGAAAAGCCCCCATAAAAGAATTATGAAAGGGACATAATCGATAATATAGATATGAAGTATTTCATATATAGCTATGCCATGATAAACAAAAAGAAAGGGAGCTGCAAAGCTCAGCGCCCACATAGCGGATATCTTGCCAAAATGGTGATGCCATATATCCGGTGCCACAAGGGGCAACACAGCTATGGATAGCAATATCCCGACAAAGGGAATAATTGACCAGATGGGTAGAATCTTTCCGATATCGCTCCCATGGTGGGTAACCGATTCATGCGCGCCGCTTGCCATACAGGGATTTGAAATAACAAGTATAACCAGGACACAAATGAAAGCAGATATTAAAATAGTAGCCAATATTCTTTTTTTTTGCACCATAAAACAATTCCTGTCTAAGTTGATAGAAAACGAATACAAAAAAACAAACCAAGGATGCCACGCACTTCCTTGGTTTGTTTTTTGTGTTCTGCGAGGCGGTAATTTTTATAGCAACTTAATCTCCTATATGCAATAAATAATTTACCCCAAAATTTTGTTCCGCTTAAATAGAAAGCCCCGCCTGCAGGCGGGGCTTTTCGGTAAGAAATCGTAAATAGAGAACCGTTGAGAACAATGTGTTTATTTTATGTTGCGCTTCTTACCCTGTCTACAAGACGGGCGTGCAGGGGTGCGCTTTTGGTCAATCATCTAAGCATTTTCAGCTATCTTGAGCCTTTTCTCCGCTCTTTCCAAAGCCTTTTTTATTTTTTCTTGATCAGGGTCATCTTTGGACATCTTGGAAAGTTTCTGTTCAGCGATCTCCTTAGCTCTTTTTGCCCGTTCTTTGTCGATCATATCTGACCGTTCAGCAGATTCCACGAGGACCGTCACTTTGTGAGAAGTTACCTCGGCATAACCGGTATTGACGGCATAACGCGTTTTTTTGTTGTCTTTCGTATATTGGAGTTCACCAAAATTAACTGCGCTCAAAAGCGACGCATGTCCTACCAATACACCGAATTCACCTTCACTGCCGGGTATTGTTACGTCGAAAATCTCACCGCTGAACGCCATCTTATCCGGGGTAACAATTTCAAGCACCAGTTCATCAGCCATCTACAAAACCTCCAATTAAATTACGCCGCGATCTTTTCTGCTTTTGCGATAGCCTCTTCAATACCGCCAACCATATAGAAGGCCTGTTCGGGGAGGTCATCATGCTTCCCTTCAAGGATTTCTTTAAACCCTCTCACTGTGTCGGGAACGGATACGAATTTACCCTCAGTACCGGTAAACTGAGCCGCGACGAAAAATGGTTGTGAAAGGAATCTCTGAATCTTTCTCGCTCTTGCCACCGTTAGTTTATCCTCATCGGAGAGCTCGTCCATACCGAGAATTGCTATAATATCCTGAAGGTCTTTATATTTCTGCAGGGTCATCTGTACTTCCCTTGCCACCATGTAATGTTCTTCACCGAGTACGTTCGGATCGAGTATACGGGATGTCGAATCAAGCGGGTCAACTGCTGGATAGATTCCAAGCTCGGCAAGCGGTCTTGAGAGAACAACGGTACCGTCCAAATGGGCGAATGTGGTTGCTGGTGCCGGGTCGGTCAAGTCGTCAGCGGGAACGTACACGCACTGTACCGCTGTAATTGAACCCTTATCGGTTGACGTGATTCTCTCCTGCAATTCTCCAAGGTCTGTCGCGAGGGTTGGCTGATATCCGACCGCCGACGGCATCCTGCCGAGAAGCGCCGATACTTCAGAACCCGCCTGAGTAAATCTAAATATGTTGTCGATAAAGAGGAGCACATCCTGTCCTTCCACATCCCTGAAATATTCAGCGGCTGCAAGTGCCGTAAGCGCAACACGTGCCCTCGCTCCGGGAGGTTCTGTCATCTGACCGTAGACCAAGGCCGCCTTTTCAATAACCCCTGATTCCTTCATTTCTAAATAGAGGTCATTGCCTTCTCTCGTTCGTTCGCCAACACCGCCGAATACTGAAATTCCTCCGTGATGCATGGCGATATTATGAATCATTTCCATCATGACAACGGTCTTACCTACGCCCGCACCTCCGAACATCCCCATCTTTCCTCCCCTGGGAAAGGGTACGAGCAGATCGATGACCTTAACTCCTGTTTCCAGAACATGTACCGATGTATCCTGTTCCAAAAACGTGGGGGCTTCCCTATGTATGGGCATATATGTTTTTGACTCTACAGGACCTAAACCATCGACAGGCCTGCCAACGACATTGAGTATCCTACCGAGACACGCTTCTCCTACAGGTACTTTGATAGGATTCCCCGTATCCTTTGCCGGCATACCTCTTACCAGGCCATCTGTTATGTCCATCGCAATACATCTTACCACATTGTCACCGAGATGCTGTGCTACTTCTACAACCAGATTGTCTTCCTCGTCACTGATTGCCGGGTTGGATATGAAAATCGCGTTTCTGATACTTGGCAGATTTCCCTCTTCAAATAGTACATCAATAACCGGGCCTATTACCTGTACGATAGTTCCTTCATTCATAATATCTTTCTCCTCAAATAAGGTTAAAAAACTAAAGTGATAATTCTTATGGTGTCCTCCACAAAAAGAGCAAACTTAAGTTCCTGGATTTTATCCGGCTGCCAGCGCTTCCGTACCTCCTACAATATCCATCAACTCAGCGGTAATAGCCGCCTGTCTTGCCTTGTTAAATCTTAGTGTAAGGCTGTCGATCATTTCATCACAGTTATTGGTGGCATTGTCCATAGCCGCCATTCGCGCACCGTGCTCACCGGCTGAAGTTTCCAATAGAGCTCTGTAAATGAGAACCCGAAGATACATCGGAAGAAGCTGTTCTATTAAAATTTCTTCAGACGGTTCATATATATAATCAACCTTTTTTTCGGGTTCTACTTCTGTTTCTTTACCGACAGACGGCAGGGGGAGCAACCTCACAATCATCGGTCTCTGGACGGTGACATTAAAAAATTCGTTAAAAATCAGGTATAATTCATCGTATTCTTCGTCAATAAAAGAAGGTATTACATTTTCCCCTATTTTGGCTGAGAGACTCATGTCAAGTTTTCCGAACACGTCCGTGTATTGGGCTACAACATTTAATCTTCTCCTGAGAGAATCTCTTCCCTTCTTGCCGACGGCGATTAACGAAACTTCTTTACCTTGACTCGTTTTTTCTTTGACAAACCTTTCTGTCGCCCTGATTATATTTGTATTGAACCCCCCACAGAGACCTCTATCCGATGTCATGCAGATTGCTTTGATTCTTTTCGGTTCCCGTATTGCCAGAAGAGGATGCGAGGTAGAATCTACCCGGAGAGCAAGACTGTTGAGTGTCTCCATAAACTTGCTTGCGTAGGGTCTGAAGTTGTCCATTTTTACCTGAGCAAACTTAAATTTTGAAGCAGCTACGGCATTCATGGCCTTTGTTATCTGTCTGGTTTTGTCAACCGCCACGATTTTTCTTTTAATATCTCTTAATGCGGCCATTAATATTTACTCCTTACTCAATAATGTCTACTCGGTAATGAATACGGAATCGAATTCGGTCAGGGCATCGGTCATCTTTTTGTCCAGTTCCGGGCTTATTTCCTTTTTCTCATCTATCTCAGACATAATTTCAAGGTGCTTGCTCTTCACAAAGTTTGAAAGTTGAATTTCGTATTCTTTTAATTGTTCAACTTCATATTTATCCAGGAATCCTCTGGCTCCCGCGAAGAGAATAATAACCTGTTCCGACAGAAGCAATGGCTGGTACTGAGGTTGTTTCAATATTTCAACCAATCTGGCTCCCCTTGCCAGCTGAGCCTGTGTTGCCTTGTCGAGATCACTTCCGAATTGTGTAAAAGCCGCCAGCTCTCTGTATTGGGCGAGGTCAAGCTTCAGGGTTCCCGCAACCTGTTTCATGGCCTTTACCTGAGCGGCACCACCCACCCTCGAGACCGACAGTCCCACATTGATCGCGGGCCGAATACCGGAGAAAAATAGATCCGGTTCAAGGTAGACCTGACCGTCTGTAATAGAAATAACGTTGGTGGGGATATAGGCGGAAACGTCTCCTGCCTGGGTTTCAATAATAGGAAGAGCAGTTAGGGAACCACTTCCCAACTCTTCACTTACCCTTGCAGAACGTTCCAGAAGTCTTGAGTGATTATAGAAAATATCACCTGGGAATGCCTCACGACCCGGAGGTCTTCTCAGGAGAAGAGATATCTGCCTGTAGGCAACCGCCTGTTTTGAAAGATCATCATAGATAATGAGGGCATCCTGCTTATTGTCCCGGAAATATTCGCCCATGCTGCATCCGGAGTACGCGGCGATATACTGCAATGTAGCCGGATCGCTGGCACAGGCTGAGACTACACATGTATAATCCATCGCATCATTTTTTCTCAAAGCTTCCACAACCTGAGCCACCGTTGATTTTTTTTGGCCGATGGCGACGTAAATGCACTTAACATCAGTATTCTTTTGTCTTATTATGGCATCGATACAAACGGCGGTTTTCCCTATCTGTCTATCACCGATGATGAGCTCCCGCTGTCCTCGTCCGATAGGTGTCATGGCATCAACGGCCTTTATCCCTGTATACATCGGTTCATTAACAGGCTGACGCTGGATAACACCGGGAGCGACCATTTCTATTCTTCTAAATTCAGTCGTTTCGATGGGTCCCTTTCCGTCTATCGGTGCGCCGGTTCCATCAACAACTCGCCCCAATACGGCTTCCCCTACAGGAACTTGGGCAATCTTGCCTGTCCTCTTAACGATGTCTCCTTCTTTGATGTGAGTATCTTCTCCAAGGATGGCGACACCGACGTTATCGGTTTCCAGGTTCAGAACCATTCCCAATAACCCGCCGGGAAATTCGAGTAGCTCCATTGCCATTGCGTTTTCCACTCCATAGATTCGCGCAATTCCGTCCCCGACGGACAGGACAGTCCCGGTTTCGCTTACATCAAGTTTCTTTTCATAATCCTTTATCTGCTTGGAAATTATTTCGCTTATTTCTTCTGCCCTGATTCTTTCCATCTATATATCCTCCCCTAAGAGATTCCTTATGTTGTTCAGTTGAGTCTTTATGCTTCCATCGTAAACAGTATCACCAATCCGTACAACAACACCACCCAGAAGAGTTGAATCATCCTCAATGGTCACGTCTACCTTCTTATCGGTGAGTTCTTCCAATTTGTTCTTAATACTTTCGGACAATTCCGTGGATAAAGGAAAGGCTGTTTTAATGTCGGCCCTTACCTTTTTGAGGGTGTCATCAATAATTTCCCGATAACAAATTTCGATGTCAGGAAGAATATCAATTCTCCGTTTATCTACCAGCAACCTAAGAAAATTGCCGGTTATACCTGAAACATCTATCCTTTTTAACACTTCTTCGATAATAGCTTTTTTATCGCTCTGGTCAAATATGGGATTAGCTAAAAATTCTTTCAGGTTTTCGTTTCCCTCAAGTACAGACGAAAAACTTCTCAATTCACCGTAGTACTTTTCGTAGTTATCTCCTTCTTTGGCTATATTGAAGAAGGCCTTTGCATAACGTTTTGCAATACCACTGCCAATCAATTTTTTCACCACCCTGTCATAAAGAAAGTTTACATGCGCTTAAGAGTCTGTCTGTCTTGAACGAGTTTGCGAAGACATACTCTTCAAATAATCTTCAACTATATTTTCGTGATCTTTTTCTGAAACATTCTTTTTTAGAATTTCTTCAGCCATTTGAATGGAAAGTTCAACCGCTTCAGCCCTTAATTGACTTTTAGCCTTCTTGGTTTCCTGTTCGATTCTGGACTGGGCGTCCTCTTTCATTCTCTCGGCGGTTATTTTGGCATTTTCAATAATTTTTTCCTTTTCCGCCAATCCCTGGGCACGTATCATTTCAGAGATTTCACTAATCTCCTCCGTAGCCTTATCCAGTTTGGCGGAGTATTCTTCAAATCTCTTTTCAGCTTCCTCCTTCGCTGCCATTGCTTCTTCCAGGGAAAGTTTGATATCCGTACGCCTTCCGGAGAAAAAAACTTTTATTCTGTCTTTAAGCAACCAGTAAAGAAGTCCGACAAGTATAACAAAGTTTATAACCCTCCATCCGAAATCGAGCAGTTGTCCTCCATGACCGGAACCTTCATCAGAGCCTCCTGAAGCGTAAACAATTGAGGAAGTTACAACCAGAATCATCAAGGTGAGTAGCAGGGAACGTACGAAAGGTTGCTTGTATAGATTTGTTGAAAGCAATTTTTTCATTGAATGCTCCTTCCCAGCACTTTTTCGGCAATCTCAATCGACGTATTCCGGGACTGTTTTCTCAAGAAATCTCTCGCTTCATCCATTTCCTTTTCAATCTTTCCATGAAGTTCTTGAATCATCTGTGAGATTTTGCTTTTTGCTTCCTCGATTACTTTTCCTCCTTCTTCAGATCCCGCTTGCTCAATTTCATTTTTCTGCTCAACTGCTTTGAGCCTTGCCTGGCGAACCTTTTCCTCATATTCAGCCATTTTTTGCTCAATAGTCTGATTGAGCTTCTTTACTTCTTCATCAGAGTCTTGAAGCTTTTGATTTCTCTTGCTGATTATTTTCAGGATTGATTTATAGAGGAATATATTCAATAAGAACATCAGGAAGAGGAAATTAAACATTTGAATCCAGATCGTATAATCAAGGTTTACCATTGCCAATTACCTCATTAGGAAGATCCTTAAAATTAAAAACTAAAAAACCGAGCAAATAGAGATTGACCCGGTTAAACTAAACTAATGCCAACTTAAAATAACGGCCTGTAAACATCCGCAAAATATATGTTGATATCTCAATTCTATGTGTGTCTGCACTAAGAAAACCCTTTACAACTCCTGAGTTAAAACAGCGGTTTCTTAATCACAACTCTCGATAATTGTCAAGTTTTTTTTGTTTTAACCGGGGAAATGAGAGCGAGCAATCTTTCGTGAACTGCAGTTAACTGTTTCTTTACGGAGGAAAACAAATGCGTTTTGCTGAAATAGCAATAAGCTTAACTTGATGACATTATGGTAAACTCGACCAACTTAACAATAAAAGTGTTGACTAAATTTTTTGACGCGGATATGGTTGAACGGACCGAGTCGGTACCTTTTGGGGAGACTGTAAAATGAGAAAACCCTGTATGGTTGCAAACTGGAAAATGCACAAAACCGTCAAGGAATCTGTCGATTTTGCATGTCAGTTGAGAAACAAAATTTCCGAACCTGCGGACATTGATATCGTAATTGCGCCGCCATTTACATCACTTTACCCCGTAGCAGAAGTATTGAGGGAATCTGCCATTCATCTTTCAGCCCAGAATCTTCACTGGGATGAAAAAGGGGCGTATACGGGTGAAGTGTCTGCCGGGATGTTGGTTGATGTTGGCTGCAGGTACGTTATAATAGGCCACTCTGAACGCCGGACCCTTTTTAATGAAAATGATGAAGATATAAATCGGAAGATAAAAATTGCCCTGAAGTTCAATTTGAGGCCAATATTCTGTATAGGGGAAACTTTAGATGAGAGGGAATCAAGAAAGACATTTGCCGTTATTCAAAAACAGCTAAAAGAAGGATTGATTGATATTCCGACTAATGATATAAGGCACATAATTTTCGCTTATGAACCGGTTTGGGCTATTGGTACGGGTAAAACCGCTTCACCTAGTCAGGCAGTAGAAGTACATAGTTTTATTCGAAACATGATAACGGAGATTCATGGAACAGATGTTTCCGGTGGAACGGTAATCCTTTACGGGGGAAGCGTCAATCCGGATAATATAGCTGACCTTATGAGTCAGCCGGATATAGATGGTGCCCTTGTTGGGGGGGCGAGTCTGGATGTTGGAAAATTTATTAAAGTTATAAAATTCTAATCTAAATCTAAAGATAAAGAGGTATTCCTAAATTGTATGTATTTTTTGCTATTGTGCATGTTGTTGTATGCATAATGTTGATTCTCATTGTTCTTCTTCAGAGGGGAAGGGGGGCGGATATGGGAGCTGTATTTGGTGGTGGATCAAGTCAAACTATTTTCGGAAGCAGCGGTCCCGGAACGTTCCTTGGAAAAGTGACAGCCGTCGTTGCCACGGTATTTATGATAACGTCTCTATGGCTTGCTTACTCCACTACTCACAAGGGTTCAGTTATGGAGGGGGTTGCCACCAAGCCAGCAGTAGAGCAAAAGGTGCCAGTTGATCAAGGCACCACTGGTAATACCCCTCAGAACACAAAGCAATAATAGACAGGGAGTCTGCTTCCGATACTCCATTGTGCCGAAGTGGTGGAATATGGTAGACACGCTATCTTGAGGGGGTAGTGGGTTACGCCCGTCCCGGTTCAAGTCCGGGCTTCGGCACCATAAAAAATCAAGGGGTTGATCTGACGAGGGTTAACCCCTTTTATTTTGATCGGGAGCGCACCCGCACAAGCCTATACTATGCCAAGTGTCGAATGGTACCGGGATAAAGTCCTTCGCTTGAAAAATTTGAGGCGTCTGTCGTATGCTATTATTTTTTGTTTACCCATACCACTTTTCTATACAAAAAATGATACCTTGAACTGAACAGCGAGCGCATTATCCTTCTAAATAACTTCGTTCCAAGCCGCTTGCAGCCGGGTTTAGCGAGTGAATGAAAAATGAAGGAATTCTTTAACAAATTCAAAATTTTCCTCTGGTTTTATCTTGCGTCTATTGTTTTTATTATTTACAATTCCCATTAGTTTTACAAATTATAACTTGCTAGAGGAAAGAAAATCTTATGAAAGTAAAGATGACACATCGTAATATATTTTTCATTATTACTATCATAACCGCCTTTCTCTTTTACTCATGTGCGGCCATGCGGACTTCAAAGGAATCCGAAAAAATCGAACAGCTTTATATTAAAGCGACGGTACAAAATATCTCGGATAATGAAGTTGCCTTAACACTGCAGTTGCCCGAGTTTAAAAAGTCGGCAGACCCGTTTATCGGCGAAATAGCCCAACAGGTTATTCGAAAGGGACTTTTCATTGAAGGGCTAACAACGGAAATTGAGGGTACACCGGCGGTCGTGAAAGAGGTACATGGAAATATCATAAAGGTTCTGTTGAAAAAACCCAAGTCCTATTCTGTCGGTTCCAGTGTAAGTTTGAAAATTCCCCAAAAGACAATTGCAATTGTAGATTTCGAAGTAATTCGAGGTAAACAAAAAGAGGCCGGAAGGGTTACACTTGAAAAACTGACATCCGCGCTAATTGATTCCGGTCATTTCAACGTTGTTGAAAGGGCAAAGCTGAAAACAATCATCGAAGAACTTAAATTAGGCATGACGGGCCTCACAAGCAAATCATCTATGGATAAAGTCGGCCAGCTCCAGATGGCAGACCTGATACTGACAGGAACACTGGCAGAGATGAGGGGGAAATGGGATATCAACCTCAGGCTTTTGAATGTCAAAACAGGGCAGGCCATGGCCGCAATTACGATGCAGACAAGACTATTCAGACCTTCGGAAATGAGAGATTCCGGACCATTGAACGCGGATTTTGAATCGGATTTTGTCGATCCTTCGTGGAATATCGGCTTTAAAAGAAAAAGCGGTTTTCGTGTCGGTCTTGCTACTGCCGAGGGAGCCGAAGGTTCCAGACACTCTCTCGAAGTGCGGTTTAATCTCAAAACAACCCGCGGTATGGTTTTTCCCAGAGCAGAAAACAGGACTAAAAGGGATCTGTGTTTATACAATGGTATTGAATTTTACGTGAAGTCAACTCGGTTGCTCACCGGCACGGTTTGGATTGCGACATCAAACCCGGATGATCCTAATAGTATGGATGCATGGACGGGAAATTTTGATACATATACGGACTGGAGAAAGATAAGAATACCATTTGACAATTTAACGGTTGGAAGGAGATGGATAAAGAAAGGCGCTGAAAAGTACGGCGCAAAATGTGGAGATCAGGTGTTGCGTCTCGACCGTGTTGAAATTGTATCGATAGGACTTCCGTGTCATAATAACCCTCCGGTAAAAGGGATAATGTGGATAGATAAAATCTGTTTTTATCAGTAATTTTAGGGACGTAAATAATGGGTGGAGAAACAAAACGGAGTGAGACGAGGGTAAAAGGTTTCAGTGATGCTGAGATGGATTTTCAGCTTATTCGTCAGCTTGGATCAACCGCTTACGGCGGAGCATCTGTCGGTGAGTGTTTCTCTGTTGCAGAGCGTATCAATGACGGAGTTCCGTCAAGCTGGGTGGAAGAATTCGCAAAGCTGGCAAAGACGCAAAAGAAAGATGCCGATGAAAGAACCGCAAGAGGTCACGGGATCAGTGCACGTGAGCAGTATTTAAAAGCATGTAACTCGTACCGTGCTGCCGAATATTACACAGATTACCGTGACCCCATTCACAGAGAGCTCGGTATTAAAAGCCGGGAGTGCTTTGAAGAGGCAATGAAGTTTGTAAATCATACTTTTGAATCGGAAACCTTGGTCTTTAAAGATATTACTTTGCCCGTATACTTTATGGCTCCGTCGCTAGACGGCAGGAAACGTAAAACTCTTATGATTGTAAGCGGTTTTGACGGTACCACAGAGGAAGAGTATCTTCAGACTGGCTTTGCCGCCCTCCAACGAGGTTTCAACATCATTCTTTTTGCCGGACCGGGACAGATGGACACCTTGCGGTTTCATCCGGATACGTTTTTTGAACCGGATTTTGAACATCCTGTCGGTACGGTGCTCGAATATGTGAGTGACAGGAACGATGTAGACATGGAGCGTATAGCACTTTTGGGTATTAGCTTCGGAGGATATTTTGCGACTCGTGCTGTGTCACGTGAGCCTCGAATAAAAGCCCTTGTGGCCAATTCTCCGATAATTGATCTTCACAAATATATGGTTGGTTTTGTCGGCGTTGATCCGGCAGAGATGCCGGATGATGAAGACTTTACACCGCAGGATTTGCCGGAAATCCCTGAAGAGTTAATGTCAAGCCAGATGAAAGAACTTACCGGGAACCTGATGGGCCGGTTTGGGCAGCCATCATTCAAGAAAACGTTCCAATATATGCGTCAATTCAATGTTGGAGAAGCTCTGGAAGACATTTCATGTCCATGTTTCGCAATGGCCGGAATCGGCGAGGGAGTAGAACCGCAGAGACAGTTCAACGTCTTCTGTGATAGAGTTTCAGGCCCGGTTGCATCTCATCTTTTTACCCAAGAAGAAGGAGCCGACTCCCACTGCCAGGTAGGCAATCTCGCTTTTTCAAATGCAGTTTACCTGGACTGGCTGGATGAACTTTTTTGACCGGAAACGCACCTCCGGCCCCCGTTCTGTGAGCGGTAAGCTTTGTATTATGAGTATTATGCAAAGCTTCCATCTTACAAAGATAAAATATATTTTAATCGTAACATACCTGATTAACGGCCAATATGCATAACTGATTGAAATTATAGCATATATTACCTGCATAAATCATATGCAATCCGGTATTAATTGGAGTTTATAAGGTATTTACAGGTTTTATCAACATGTCTGTCAACATATTTGTCAACATATCTGTGGATTCAGGCACGGGAGGGGGGGGGATAATTTTTAAAAGCGGATTGAAATTAGGGACTTTCTTCACAAAGCCTGTTCCATGAACGATTCGTATGTCACGGGTCTTTGACGGGATCAACCTCTGCAAGTTGATCAATTTCATCTGGCTCACATGCTTTATCTGTGCCGCGATCAAAAGACAATCCCTGGTCTAATTTCTCTATTTGGGAAAGATTAAATTTTAGTCACAAAAAAAGGGATAGCCGCAGTAACAGCTAACCCTTTTTTCTGGTAGTCCCAAGGGGAATTGAACCCCTGTTTCTGGCGTGAGAGGCCAGCGTCCTAACCCCTAGACGATGGGACCATAATGGCTGAAATCAGGATTCGTGCCCGTGCAGCAGATTACAGAAATTTCAATCCTACCGGTAGAAAATTTATCGGTTCAAGTAAAATTTGAATTGCCGAACTTAGACAATAAAAATTGAAAAGTCAAGGCCAAGTTAAATCCACGATTTACGATGGCTGTCTGCTGCAGATTAAAATCCCTCCAACTGTTAGTTCGACAGCGGTTTTTTCTCCTTTCCGCGATTTTTTCTGGACATTATGGTTATAAAAAATGTTAGCGGTTTTTGATATATGCCAAAGCCCTTTTTATTCTTTGAATTACAATATCCTTTCCCAGGGTTATCATAACCTCGTCAATGCCGGGGCTTACTATTTTTCCGGTAAGGGCGACCCTTAGCGGTTGCGCGATAAATTTGAGCTTTGTTTGTCTTTCTTCCGCAATTTTCCTCAGGAAAATTTCAATTCCTTCCCTTGTATAATTTTCCAGTGATGGCAACTCTTCCGCGATTGTTTCAAGATGCCCGGCGTATTCCATATTAAGAAACTCTCCGGCAGCTTTTTCATCATATTTTATTTCGTCTTGAAAGTAAAAAACACCGCATTCTGCCATTTCCGCAAGTGTTTTTGATCTGTTTTTCAGGTCGAGGACGACTTTCGTCACAAAATTTTTGTCTGACGTGTCCAGCCCTGTTTTTTTCAGGAAAGGACTTAATTCCCGGGCGAGTCTTTCAGTATTATATTCCTTTATGTAATGCTGATTAAGCCAGAGTAGCTTTTCCGGATTGAATACCGAAGCAGATTTACCGACGACCTGGAGAGTGAATAGATCAACCAGCTCGTCCAGGGAAAATATTTCCTGATCCCCGTGAGACCAGCCGAGTCTTACCAGATAATTGACAAGAGCCTCCGGGAGATACCCCATATTTTTATATTCCATGACAGATGTTGCACCGTGGCGTTTGCTTAACCGTGCCTTATCGGCTCCCAGGATCATAGGTGCGTGCGCGAATTGGGGCAGCTTGTATCCCAAGGCTTCATAGAGAAGGATCTGCCTCGGTGTGTTGTTAAGGTGATCATCGCCACGTATAACATGGGTGATCCCCATATCCGCATCATCAACAACGACGGCAAAATTATACGTCGGGTATCCATCACCTCTTTCAATAACCAAGTCGTCCAGCTCTTCATTATTAAAACGTATACTTCCCTTGATGAGGTCACTGACAATTGTAATGCCAATTTGCGGACATTTGAATCTGACTACCGAATTTTCAGTCCTGCCAAGATTTTTGTCCCGGCATTTACCGTCATATTTCGGTTTTTCCCCATTTGAAAGCGCCTTTTTTCTCTTTTCTTCCAACTCTTCAGCAGTACATTTACAGTAATATGCCTTTCCTTCATCTAAAAGTTTTTGTACCATCTTCCTGTAAGTATCGATCCTTTTAGTCTGGAAGAAGGGGCCCTCATCCCAATCGAGGCCGAGCCACTTCATAGCGTCTAAAATGGCATTAGTAGACTCTTCTGTCGAGCGGAGTTGATCTGTATCCTCTATCCTGAGAATGAATTTTCCGCCGTTGTGCCTGGCGTAAAGCCAGTTGAAAAGGGCTGTCCTTGCACCCCCGATGTGCAAAACCCCGGTGGGAGACGGAGCAAATCTTGTTCTTACGCTTTTACCTTCTTTTTCAGGCATTTTCCATACACTCTCTGTTTATTGACAGAACCTTAATATGATTTATATCTGGCTTTTGTCAAGTTGGTTTTTATAAAATAAAAAATTTTATGAGGATATTTTTCTTGACAACTATAGAGATTTTTAATTAGCTATTAAATTCCTTTCTTGATATAAAAATTTTTTCTCTAAAGAGAGGGTGAACTGAACAGCGAGCGCATTATTCTCCGAATTACTTCGTTCCTCGCAGCTTGCTGCGGGGAGATTTAATTTTGAAGGTTAAGGTTGGAAATATACCGGAAGAGGGTCTCAATCTTGAGTTTTCAAGAGATGGGGACTGGTTCCGTAAAGTATTGCCAGAGGATGAGAGATCTGTTTTTCTCCTTCATAGGGTTGGTGTTTCCCTTTTGGCAAAAAAAGTCGGCAAGACTGTGTCCCTTGAGGTTAAAATAGAAACGACAGTCGACCTGGAATGTTGCAGATGTTTGGAAAGATTTACCTTTCCAGTAAAAACCGAATTCAAATATATTCTCTCTCCTGTTGAGGAACGGTTTGAAGAAGAATTAGAATTAACCAGCGACGACCTCTTGTCCGGTTATTACAAAAATGACATCATTGAATTGGACCCGGTCGTCTTTGAACAAATATTGCTTCAGATACCGATTAAACCGCTTTGCAGTGATTCCTGCAAGGGGATTTGTCCACATTGTGGTGTCAATCTTAATGATGAAACATGTAAATGTCAGATGAATGCAGTTGATTTAAGATTAGCCGTTTTAAAGAAATTTAGGGTTTCGAAAGAGAAATAAGAAATTTACAATTAATGATAAACTGATTAAGAAAAGGATATTTAATGCCAAATCCAGTCAAAAGACATTCGAAAACAAGAAGAAATAAGAGAAGATCTCATGATTTTCTCACAAAACCAGCAACTTCTCTGTGCCCTCAGTGCAATGAGCCGAAGTTGCCACACCGTGCGTGTTCGCACTGTGGTACTTATAAGGGGCGGGAAGTTTTACCCATCGAAAAGATTTCTTAATAGATAGCAATAAAGCTTGAGAGGAAATCATGCGTAAAGTAGGTCTTGTCTTCTCCGGACAGGGGGCACAATATGTCGGGATGGGTCGTGATTTACACAGTCATTTCCAGACGGTAAAGGATGTTTTTGCCGAAGCCCATAAAGTCCTCGGTTTTGATGTTGCCTCACTCTGCTTTGATGGTCCTCAGGAAGAACTAGATCTGACTGCAAACACGCAGATCACCGTTCTCGCGGTAAATATTGCGGCGTACAAAGTATTTGAAGAAAAGGTCGGGGTCAAACCGGTTGCGATGGCAGGTCTCAGCCTCGGGGAATATGGCGCACTCTATGCCGCAGAAGCTATTGATCTTGCCGATGTCCTGGAGCTTGTTTATGATAGGGGGAAATATCATGAGGAAGCAGTATCGACAGGGGCCGGTTGCATGGCCGCGATAATCGGTCTGAGCAGGAAACAGGTTGAGGCGATATGTGATGATATCAGTGAGGATGATTGCTTGGTTTCTACGGCAATTTTCAACACTCCTGAACAGATTGTAATCTCCGGTCACTCGACTGCCGTTGAAAAAGCTATGACGAGGGCAAAAAACGATGGGGCAAAGAGGGTTGCCAAGTTATCTGTCAGTGTTCCCTGCCATTGCAGTCTATTGGATAAAGCGGCCGATATGTTTGAAACAAGTCTACGCGGGGTCGAATTGAGAGATTGTGAAATCCCCGTTATTCCCAATTCCAATCCTGAAGTGTTCCATTCAAAGGATAATACCCGAGAGCTTTTAGTAAAACAGATTAACTCTCCTGTCAGATGGCAGGAAACGATAGAAAAAATGGTGGAAATGGGCAGGGTATCCAGAATGGAGATTGGACATAAGAGAAGACTGTCCGGCATTATAAGAAAAATAGACAGGAATATAAATATATTGAATATTGAAGACACTATCTCTATCGAAAAAACCGTAAATGTTTCTAACGGGCGATAGTTTTTAAATGAAATTATTGAATAGTATAACGAGCTGGTCACCGAAAGGCCAAAAGCGAATGACCGGGCAATAGCAGAAAAAGCCGGATAGCCGGTTCTTTTATTATTAGATCTTTAAAGAACCGTTTTTAAAGAGCTTTTATTATGTCCTTCCATATTAAGTTTGGAACCCGGTGTTCGAAAGGTAAAGAGCAACGTATCTGAAAACTTATGAAGAACAGCAATATTCTCAGGATTATTATAGGTTCTGACCATGCCGGTTTTTCTCTCAAAGAAGCTGTAAAGGTATTTCTTGGCGAAATGGGTCTGGAGGTGCTGGATGTGGGTACATACAATGATAAATCGGTGGATTATCCGGACTTCGGCGCGAAGGTTGCCGAAAAAGTTTCTTCGGGAGAAGTTGCGAGGGGGATATTGGTATGTGGCTCAGGTGTCGGAATGACAATAGTTGCAAATAAATTTCCGAACGTGCGAGCAATACTATGTCTTGATAGTGATACAGCACGTATGAGCAGAAGACATAACGACACAAATGTTCTTGTCTTGGCCGGGAGGAGAACGGACATAGAAACAGCAAAAACCATTGTCAAAATATGGCTGGAAACTGAATTTGAGGGGGAACGACATAGCAGGCGGCTCAGTAAAATCAACAGCATAGAGAAACAATTACATGTAACGTAAGTATTGCATCTCCCCGCAGCGGACTTTGAAGAATGTGTCGGCCGATTGGGAAGCTTGAGGAAATCTGAAATATAAGATATTAAAATTTGTTTATGGTATTAATAATAAACTTATCATGGGAGGAAAAATATTTAAAATGTCTATTTTAGAGAAGACTGACCCGGAAATTTTCAAGGCGATATTAGAAGAAACAAAACGGCAGGCGGGAAAACTTGAGTTGATTGCGTCGGAGAACTTTGCCAGTGAGGCTGTGCTGGAGGCCCAGGGTTGCGTAATGACTAACAAATATGCGGAAGGTTACCCGGGAAAGAGATACTACGGGGGTTGTGAATTCGTCGATATCGCGGAGTCCCTTGCTATAGAGCGGGCAAAAAAGCTTTTTGGTTCTGATCATGTTAATGTTCAGCCGCACTCAGGAACCCAGGCAAATATGGCGGTGTATTTTTCGGTGCTCCAGCCCGGGGACACAATTTTAGGTATGAATCTCTCTCATGGTGGGCATCTCTCACATGGAAGTCCGGTAAACTTTTCCGGAAGACTATATAATGTCGTTTCCTACGGTGTGGACAAGGAAACAGAGACAATAGATTTCAGTGAAGTAGAGGCTCAGGCTAAAAAACACAAGCCAAAGATAATCGTGGTGGGGGCGAGCGCCTATCCAAGAACTATAGACTTTAAATCCTTCAGGGAAATAGCGGATAAGGTGGGAGCGGTTGTCATGGCGGATATTGCACACATTGCGGGTCTTGTGGCAACGGGCATTCATCCTACACCCGTTCCTGTCTGTGAATTTGTGACGACAACTACCCACAAGACACTGCGGGGTCCGAGGGGAGGACTTATTATGTGCAAGGAGGATTTTGCCAAAGTCATGAATAGTCGTGTATTTCCCGGAAGCCAGGGAGGTCCCCTTATGCATATTATTGCCGCCAAGGCGGTGGCATTAAAAGAAGCATTGACTGATGAATTCAAAGTTTATCAGGCACAGATTGTAAAGAACGCAAAGGCCATGGCAGATGAGTTAAAATCTCTTGGATTTCGCCTCGTTTCCGGAGGAACAGATAATCACCTCTTTTTGATTGATCTTACAGATAAAGGGATTACCGGAAAAGATGCGGATGAAGCTCTTGACAGGGCCGGCATAACAGTTAACAAAAACACCATACCCTTTGATACAAAGGGGCCGCAGATTACCAGTGGAATAAGAATTGGGACGCCTGCTGTTACAACGAGAGGAATGAAAGAAGGGGAAATGAAAATCGTTGCCGGCTTAATTTCCGATATTCTCAAGGATGTCAGTAACGAAAAACGTGGTGCGGAAGTAAGGGAAGAGGTCAGGTCTCTCTGCGAAAAGTTTCCTCTTTACAGTGATAGAATTTAAAACACAAGGGTACTGCAAAGGGTAGAGGGAATCTGAGGAAATAAAATCAATGGTTATAAAACCTGAAAACCGAAGCATAAAACTTGAAACTCAGACCGAGCGGCCGGATTGGGATGAATATTTTATGGACATAGTGGAGCTCGTGTCGAGGCGCTCCACATGTTTGCGGCGTCACGTGGGGGCCGTTTTAGTAAAGGATAAGAGGATACTTGCTTCGGGGTATAATGGTGCGCCGACAGGGGTTCGCCATTGTGCGGAGACAGGTTGTTTAAGGGAACAATTGGAAGTTCCCTCCGGCGAGCGGCATGAACTTTGCCGTGGATTACATGCGGAACAGAATGCGATCATTCAGGCCGCCCTTCATGGAGTAAGCACTAAAAATGCTGTAATTTACTGCACAAATCATCCCTGTGTAATATGTTCAAAGATGATAATAAACGCGGGTATAATAGGTATTATTTATCGGGAAGGTTATAGTGATAAGCTGGCGGGGGAGATGTTGAAGGAGGCTGGCATCAAGGTATCAAAATATGAAGTGTCCTTTTTGCGCGAATGCAGAAAACAGGGTTATTGATTCTCGAATAAGCAAGGATGGTAACGCCATCCGGAGGAGAAGGGAGTGTCTTGCCTGTGAGAAAAGATTTACTACCTATGAGTTTGTAGAGGAAAGTCTCCCTGTGGTGGTACAAAAGGACGGCAGAAGAGAAACTTTCGATAGAGGAAAGATTTTTTCCGGTATAAAGAAAGCTTGTGAAAAACGTCCCATCAGTATTAATGTTATCGAAAATATGGTTGAGAGGATCGAGCAGCTCTGTCAGGATTTTCCTGCTAAAGAAATTCCTTCGTCTATTATAGGAGAAGAAGTTATGGCCGGCCTTCACAAAATTGATGGAGTTGCCTATGTGAGATTTGCTTCTGTTTACAGGCAGTTTAGGGACGTAAGCGAGTTTTTGGACGAACTAAAGGATCTTTTGAGCACGAAAGATAAAAAGGATAAATAGACCGCTGTCGATTAAAGTTAACAGCTTTAGGAACAAGGGTGCGTTGTTCCAAATATGAGAACCAAACTAAAGTCTTAGCTTAAGGACGAGGATTTTACTCGAAATATCCGGATAGGATGATATAATGTTTACCGGTATAATAGAAGAAATGGGAATTGTCAGCAGGGTGACTAAGAAGGGAGAAGATGTTCTTCTGGAGATAGATACCTTAATGAGCCTTGGTGATGTTAAGATTGGAGATAGTATTTCGGTCAGCGGAGCGTGTCTCACGGTTACTAACAAAACCGGTAATAGTTTTGCCGTTGATGTTTCGGCGGAAACGTTGTCAAAAACAACACTCAAAAAGTTGAAAAAAGGTGACCGAACAAACCTGGAGAAGTCTTTAAGTATGAACGGGCTTTTAGGTGGGCATATCGTTCTGGGACATGTTGACTGTGTTGGAAAGATCTGCGAAAAGAGCGTAAAATCAAATTCCTTGATATTCGGTGTTGAGATAGATTCGGTGTTTAATAAATATCTGGTGGAAAAAGGGTCGGTAACCGTTGATGGGATCAGCCTTACGGTAAACAGGTGTGAAAGAAACAGATTTTATGTTAATATAGTTCCCCACACTGCCCGTGTTACAACACTGGGGTTTAAAATGATTGGCGATCAGGTGAACATAGAGACGGATATATTAGGGAAATATGTGGAAAAACTTTTGCATCGCAATGAAGGAATTGATATGACATTTTTGGTAGAACATGGATTTGTGCAGGAGGAAAAAGGATAAAATGAGCATTAGCATGATTGAAGAAGCCATTGAAGATATTAAAAATGGCAAAATGATTATCCTGGTGGATGATGAAGATAGAGAAAACGAGGGTGATCTATGTATATCCGCGGAGCATATTACTCCGGAGGCAATTAACTTTATGGCAAAGTATGGCAGGGGATTAATATGTCTTTCCCTTGATAACGAAATAGCAGACAGACTGAATCTTCCCTTAATGGTGAGGGACAACACGTCTCGTTTCCAGACTGCTTTCACGGTGTCCATTGAAGCCAGGCGTGGTGTTACTACTGGTATTTCTGCGGCCGATAGGGCAACTACGATACTGACAGCTGTTGCCGATGGTTCTACTCCGGATGATATTGTGAGCCCGGGGCATGTATTTCCTCTCCGTGCCAAGACAGGGGGTGTACTTGTGAGAACCGGCCAGACTGAAGGTTCTGTTGACCTTGCGCGGCTGTCCGGACTGAAACCTACCGGTGTTATTTGTGAGATTATGAATGAAGACGGCACCATGGCGAGGATGCCCGATCTGGAAGTCTTTGCGGAAAAACACGGATTAAAAATAGTAACGATTGCTGATTTAATCAACTTCAGGTTACAAAATGAATCCCTTGTTAGAAGAGTTGCGACTGCTGTTCTTCCAACCAGATATGGGGGCGAGTTTAATTTAATAGTTTATGAAAATGATGTTGATAACTTGAAACATGTTGCTCTGATTAAAGGTGATATCAAACCGGAGGATGAAGTTCTGGTGAGGGTCCATTCTGAGTGCCTGACAGGAGATGTCTTCGGTTCAGAGAGATGTGACTGTGGTGATCAGCTTCATGTTGCCATGGAAATGGTGGGGAAAGAGGGCAAAGGGATCATTGTATATATGCATCAGGAAGGAAGAGGCATCGGTCTGGTAAATAAGATAAGGGCCTATCATTTGCAGGAACTGGGGAGAGACACCGTTGATGCAAATCTTGAACTTGGATTTAAGGAAGATCTGAGAGATTACGGATTAGGTGCTCAGATACTCGTTGACTTGGGTGTCAAAAAGATGAGATTGATAACGAATAATCCCAAAAAGATTGTCGGGCTTGAAGGTTACGGTGTTACGGTCATCGAAAGGGTTCCTTTAGAAATCAAGCCCGGTAAGAATAACGTCCGTTATCTCATGACGAAAAAAGAGAGGATGGGACACCTGCTGGATATATAAAAAATAAGTCAGAAGCCAGAATTCAAAATTCAGAAGGGAATCGGAATATGATTGTTTGTAATCTTTTTATGCTGATTCCTTACTACTGAATCCTATTTTCACAAAGGAAAAATGGAGAAATGGTGATGTCAAAAATTATCGAAGGAAAAATTGTTGCAAAGGGTATGAAATTTGGTTTGGTTGCCAGCCGTTTTAATGATTTCATTTGTGAGAGGCTTATCGGTGGTGCCGAAGATGCCCTTAAAAGGGCTGGAGCGGATGAAAAAGATATACATATTGTAAAAGTTCCCGGAGCTTTTGAAATACCGCTGACAGCCAAGAAACTCGCAAAGAGCGGTAAATTTGATGCCGTTATATGTCTTGGTGCCGTTATAAGGGGAGCCACTCCTCATTTTGAGTACATTAGTGCCGAGGTTTCAAAGGGAATTGCCGTTGCGGCACTAGAGACCGAAATCCCAATAGCCTTTGGTGTGATTACCGCGGATACAATTGAACAGGCCATAGAAAGAGCAGGTTCAAAATCCGGTAACAAGGGATGGGATGCCGCAATCTCCGCTATAGAAATGGTCGATCTTTTCAGGAAATTATAGGAACTCACATATATTTAGGAAGATTAATGGGTCGCAGGAGAAAGGCAAGAGAGATTGCCTTACAGGTTCTTTATCAGATTGATGTTTTAAAAATTGATGCCAAAGAAGCTATCCAGCTTTTCCGGGACAATTTTGAAGTGTCCGAAGAAGCAAGTGAATTCTCTTCCAGGTTAATAGAGGGTACGTGGAATCACAGAGAAGGGATAGACAAGCTCATTGACAGTTGTTCGGAAAACTGGTCTCTCGGAAGAATGGCAAAGGTGGATAAGAATATACTCCGAATGGCCGCATATGAGCTTTTGTACTGCCGTGATATTCCGTACAAGGTGACCCTTAATGAGGCAATAGATCTTGGGAAGAATTATGGTTCGGAGAATTCAGGTTCTTTTATAAACGGTATTCTGGATGCCTTGTACTTAAGGTTGCAAAGGGAAAATGCAGATTAGAATATCGACAAAACCACTGGATATTATCAAGCATGAAAGTCTGGTTCTTGGATTCTTTTCTGACGAAAGACCGCCCAGAGGTTACTGTGGCCTTGTTGATTGGCGTCTCAACGGCATGATTTCAACAAAGATTGCGAATGGTAAAATTACCGGCATCTTCATGGAAAAAGTTCTTATTGCCCCTCATCAACGAATCCCCTCTTCAAAAGTGTTGCTTTTTGGTTTAGGCCAAGCAACTGAACTAACCTATGATACGTTATATACGGCAGGATATGATATTTCTCAAACAATCACAAAAATAAATTGCGTTGACTTTGCCTTTGACATCCCGGCCATAGGCAGGTGCAATCTGGAAGTACCGCTAATGACAGAGGCCATGATTACGGGATGCTTTGATTATCTTTTTAAAAATATCGCGAGATGGAGTTCAGTTTCACCCTGTGTGCTGGGTGATGACTCCTGTCTTGACGAGATTGTTCTTGGCTTGCACAAGTTTAAGGTAAGTGTCAAGGAGAAGGTTAAGATTAACATTTCAGATTTAATATAAAAAATCAAATGTCACCATCTGATACCTTACTGGAGGATGCGCAAAGGTGAAAATAATAATAATAGGAGCAGGCGAGGTAGGTTATAACATAGCGGATATCCTTTCAAAAGAGGGCAATGATGTTGTCATTGTGGATAAAAATGAAAAACAGTTAAAGATGGTTTCTGAAAGCCTGGATGTACAGGCGGTATCGGGTAGCGGAAGCAGTCCTCATGTTTTGAAAGAGGCTGGTCTTGATCGTTCTGATATGATTCTTGCCGTAACCGATAGTGATGAAATAAATATGATAGCCTGTCTGCTTGCTGCTACGCAATCGAATGTGCCTCTCAAAATAGCCAGGATAAGAAGCCCTGAACTAAACGAAAACCATGAGCTCTTCGACAAAAACCATCTTAATATAGACCTTTGCATAAATCCGGAGCGTGAAGCGGTTAAAAATGCCGTGAATCTAATGGAGTTTCCCGGTGCTTCAGAGATCATCGATTTTGCCGGAGGTCGCATCAGGCTTGTAGGGTTAAATATTGATGGCGATAGTGTTGTAATAGGGAAGAAACTGAGTAAAATTAGAGAACTGAGCGGTGGGAAAAAAGTTTTGATTGTATCTATTACTCGTGGCGACAAGTTGATTGTGCCGACCGGTAATTCTGTTATTCAGGAGAACGATTATCTGTTTGCCGTGGCGGAATCGACTGAAGTAAGGGATGTGCTTGATTTTTTCGGGAAAGGTTCCGATCCTCCCAAAAGAATTATAATAATGGGGGGAGGAATCACAGGTCTTATGCTGTCCGAACTTCTTGAGAAGAGAGGTATTTCCACCAAGATTATCGAAAAAAGACAGGACAGATGTGAAATCCTGGCGTCCCAATTAAATAAGACCGTTTGCCTTCAAGGTGATGGAACAAGCCAGGAACTGCTCAGGGAAGAGAACATTCAGGATACAGATTATTTTATTGCGGTGACAAATGATGAAGAAGCGAATATTTTGGGTGCCCTTCTGGCAAAGCAGCTCGGAGCGAAAAAGGTAATATCTCTTATAAGCAGGGCGGATTACGTTCATCTTATTTCGACAATTGGAATAGATGGTGTTATAAATCCGAGACATGCCGCAATCGGCAAGATATTGCACCACATAAGAAAGGGAAAGATTATTTCGGCCGCACCCCTGTACGATGACAGGGCGGAAATCTTTGAAGTTGTGGCATTGGAGACGTCGGAAATAACGAATAAACCCTTAAAAGATATCAAATTTCCCAAGGGAACGATAGTAGGCGCCATCATGCGAGAAAATGAAGTTATCATTCCAGGCGGCGACTCCGTTGTTCTTCCGGGAGACCATGTTGTGATTTTTACCCTCCGCAGCGCGATTCCGCAGGTGGAAAAGACCTTGACAGTCAAACTGGATTATTTTGAATGAAGATCGAGAACATCTTCCATATCTTAGGGGCATTTCTTTTCTTTTTTGGTCTTGCCATGCTCCTTCCCATAGGCTGGTCTGTTTATTTCGGAGAGGGAGACTTCAAGACTCTTATCTTATCCCTGCTGGTGACATCCGCGACAGGTTCCTTTTTTTATGTTATCTTCAAGCCTATTGAGGAAAGAATATCTTTAACCCACAAGGAAGGTTTTGTAATAGTAGCTGGCGGATGGATACTTGCCGCCGCGTTTGGCTCTCTTCCCTATCTTATATATGGGGTCTTCCCTACGTTTACCGACGCGTTTTTCGAATCAATGTCCGGGTTTACGACTACCGGGGCAACGGTTATCACAAGTATAGCGGATATTCCACACGGCATACTTTTGTGGCGTTCTTTTACCCAGTGGCTGGGCGGCATGGGCATTATTATACTATCAATTACCATTCTTCCTTTTCTCGGTGTAGGTGGAATGCAACTATATAAAGCGGAACTGCCCAGTCCGGTAAAGGACAAGCTTAAACCACGCATCATAGAAACGGCCAGGATTCTCTGGATCGTTTATTTTATTATCTCAACAGTTGAATTTATTCTGCTTCTTTTCGGGGGGATGAGTGTTTTTGATTCCATGTGCCATACTTTTACCACAATGGCTACAGGAGGTTTCTCTACAAGTGATGCCAGTATAGCCTCTTTCCACAGTGCGTACATAGACGCTGTGATTACCGTATTTATGCTTATGGCCGGGATCAACTTTTCTCTTCACTACAGCGTTCTGACAGGAAACTTTAAGGAGGTCTTTAAAAACAGCGAACTTCGCTTCTTTCTTATAGTCGCATTTATTGCAACGATTATAGTAACGCTCAACCTGCGCGTGAGTCTCTTTGACGAAACGGCAAAGGCTTTTCGCTATGCCTCCTTCCAGGTGGTTTCCATATTTACCACAACAGGTTATACAACGGACAATTTTGCCGGCTGGCCCGCGCTCTCCAAGATTATATTACTTCTATTGATGTTTGTAGGTGGATCAGCAGGTTCCACCGGTGGAAGCATAAAGTGTCTCAGAATACTCCTCATAATAAAACACAGTTATAAGGAACTATACAGGCTTATACATCCTCATGCGGTGACCACGGTAAAGCTTGGTAAAAACAAAGTATCTGCGGAAGTGATGGGAAGCATCTGGGGCTTTTTCATCCTGTATCTTTCGTTGACAGTTGTTGCCGCCCTGATTATGTCTTCATTAGGGTTGGATATGATGACGGCCTTTTCATCGGTTGCCGCGACCATCGGCAATGTGGGGCCTGGATTCGGGATGGTGGGTCCTGTTTCGACTTATAGTGAAATTCCCTGCCTTGGAAAGTGGGTTCTGTCGTTCTGTATGTTGGTCGGACGGCTTGAGATTTATACCGTTATTGTCCTTCTGGTCCCGGAGTTCTGGAAAAAGTAGGACAATCTCAACCCCAGAGAGAAGAATACAATCTCACTTTAATTGTTGGAAGATTTATGGTAGAAAGGCGACTGGAGTTTTGCTGGGTTGTCAAATACTGGGATTTTTATTTTAAAATTAACTGAATAGTAGAAAGTCCGTTTTCTTCATTCAGAACCATTTTGGGGATACTGTTATTGCCCGGCTTAAGATCTAAAATTCGTGCTTGCGCTTTTCAAATAGTTAGATTTTCTTAACGCCGGTTACTATCATAATCTTTATCCCGAAATATTTAGATTACTTGCGTGATTCTTTGAATTACTACGTTATTCTTCGAACTCGCTCCGAAAAGACTTTCTATTAATCTTACCTGAATTTAAGTTTTAAAAATCCATTTATAATGGATTTAGAGACGTTTGCTTCGTATGCAAACGTCTCATATTATGACACTGGATACTGGAGATATTTATGAAGAGGAAGTACAGACCGCACGAAATTGAAGAAAAGTGGCAAAGACACTGGGAGAAAGAGAAGACCTTTAAAGTTACAGAGGACCCCGATAAGGAAAAGTACTACCTTCTGGAGATGTTTCCATACCCCTCCGGCAGGATTCACATGGGACACGTGAGAAACTATACCATAGGTGATGTGGTGGCACGGTATAAAAAGATGAGAGGATACAATGTGCTGCATCCGATGGGTTGGGATTCTTTTGGTATGCCTGCGGAAAACGCCGCTATTGAACGCGGTATTCACCCTTCAGAGTGGACCAACGATAATATCACAAACATGAAAAAGCAGCTTAAGAGGATGGGTTTCAGCTATGACTGGGATAGGGAACTATCAACCTCCGATCCCGAGTACTACAGATGGGAGCAACTATTCTTCCTCTGGATGTTTGAGAAAGGTTTGGTCTACAAAAGACAGTCGGCAATTAACTGGTGTAGTAGGTGCAAAACTGTCCTGGCAAATGAGCAGGTAGAAGCTGGGCTCTGCTGGAGATGCAGTACCGAGGTTGAGGAAAAGTATCTTGAACAGTGGTTTTTTCGTATAACGTCTTACGTGGAAGAACTTCTGGATTACTGTGACAAACTTCCCGGCTGGCCGGAAAGGGTTCTTACCATGCAGAAAAACTGGATAGGTAAGAGCCATGGGGTTGAGATAACTTTTCCGATGGCGGAGGGTAATGGTTCAATAAAAGTTTTTACTACCAGGCAGGACACTCTTTTCGGAGCCACTTTTATGCTGATTGCTCCCGAACAGCCTCTCGTGATGGAACTGGTAAGAGGAAAACCGAGAGAAAAAGAAGTGAGAGAATTTGTTGAAAATGTAAAGAAACAGGACATGATGACAAGGACATCGGAGTATTATGAGAAGGAGGGAATTTTTCTTGATGCCTACTGTCTCAATCCCGTAACCAACAATAAAATGCCTATTTTTGCGGCGAATTTTGTCCTTGCCGACTATGGTACTGGTTGTGTCATGGCGGTTCCGACTCATGACCAGAGAGACTTTGAATTTGCCGAAAAATATAACCTTCCGATGATAGTAGTTATTCAGAATTCTGACAACCCCCTTGATGTGGAAACAATGACAGAGGCTTATGTGGATGAAGGTATTCTTGTAAATTCAGATCAGTTTGATGGTATGGAGAACATGAAGGCCCTCGATGCAATAGCTGATTATCTGGAATCCATTGACAGGGGAAAAAGAACCGTGGAGTATCGTTTGAGGGACTGGGGTATATCGAGGCAGAGATATTGGGGTGCCCCGATTCCCGTAATTTACTGTGAAAAATGCGGTACGGTGCCTGTGCCCGAATCTGACCTTCCCGTAGTCCTTCCGGATAACGTTGAGCTGAAGATAGAAGGGGGGTCTCCACTGGCAAGCCATAAGTCCTTTGTGGAGACTAAATGTCCAAAGTGTGGGGGTTTTGCGAAAAGAGAGACCGATACGATGGATACATTTGTCGAATCTTCTTGGTACTTCGACAGATTCTGCTGCGCGGATTATTCGGAGAAACCAGGTCTTGACAGGAAAAAAGTGGATTACTGGATGCCCGTGGATCAGTATATCGGAGGGATTGAACATGCGATACTTCATTTGCTTTACTCAAGGTTCTATACAAAGATGCTGAGGGATTTCGGAGTATTGGGAGTAGATGAACCATTTACGAACCTCCTTACTCAGGGAATGGTATGTAAGGAAACCATGAGATGTAAAGAACACGGATATCTTTACCCTGACGAGGCAAAGGACGCTAAATGTGTGCACTGCGGTTGTAAGGTGACGATAGGTAAAACGGAGAAGATGTCCAAATCCCTGAAGAATGTGATCGATCCCGATTATCTTGTTGAAGAGTATGGTGCCGATACCGCCAGGCTGTTCTGCCTCTTTGCCTCCCCTCCCGAGAAAGATCTGGAGTGGAATGACCAGGGGGTGGAGGGGTCGTTCCGCTTTCTCGGCAGGGTATGGCGTGTTGTCATAGATTACCTTGATGACATCAAAGAGGTTGAGCCATTCGATGGAAGGGAAGAGCTTGAGGGTGATATTAGAAACCTGAGAAGAAAAACTCACCAGACAATAAAGAGAGTAACCCATGATATAGAAGAAAGATTTCATTTCAATACTGCTATAAGCGCTGTTATGGAGCTTGTCAATATGTTATATCAGGTAAAATATCCTGATGGGTCGGACGCTAAAGCTTTTTCCGTCGTAAGAGAAACCGTGGAAAATATAATTATTCTGCTTGCCCCGATAGTTCCCCATATTGCGGAAGAACTCTGGGAGGTGCTTGGAAAAAGTAAAAAACTTTCCGATGTCCCTTGGCCGGACTACGAAGACGCGGTTGTTGCGGAAGAGAAAATTACAATAGTAGTGCAAATAAATGGGAAACTGAGGAGCAGAATTGTGGTAGACGCGGATGAACCTGACGAAAAAATAAAAGAAATAGCGCTGTCTGATGATAGAATAATCAATCTTATCGCTGACAAAGAAGTGGTGAAAAAGATATACGTTCCTAAAAAGCTGGTTAATATTGTTGTAAAGGGTTAGACTTTATTCGTGACATCTAAGTTTTTGTGGAGATGCTGGTATCAGTTCAGACAGCAAGATTTAGTTAAGAGTAAAATAACTTAAAATACCTGAAGTTGAAGCGTTCGTAAAAAGTTACTTTTACGAGCGCATAAAAGTTTTAAAATGTGCTTTCGGCGCAGCCTGTTAAAACTTTGGTCGCGCCGAAGGCGTGTATAATAACTTTAGTTCACTTTCGGCACTTTTTTTGTTCCGGCTTAGCCGGGTTAGGAGTTTATCTATGATTTGGCAAGTATCAAAAAAAATTTTTACGACAGTTATCGTGATATTTTCTTTTCTTGTCGCTGGTTGCGGATATCACTTCTCTCCGGCAGGAGAACATATAGATAAAAAACTTCAAACGGTTTTTGTTGATAATTTTTCCAACAATACCAGTGAGGCGAACATTGAAAACTATTTCAGGAACTCATTTGTTGATCAGTTTAGAAAAGGAAGCAGATTCAAGCTGGCGAACAGTAAAAATCTTGCCGATACTGTATTAAAGGGAAGTATAAACAGCCTTGTTACTCCTCACCTTGCTTACAGCTCGACCGATTTCGCTAAGGAAAACCGTGTAACCGTGACAATGGAAATTGTGTTTGAGGAGAAAGCAACTAAAAAAATTATCTGGGCGAATAAGAATCTTTCGGAGAATGAAGATTACCTGGTTGATGAAAGTAACCCTAATGCAACTGAAATCAATAGAACAGCTGCCCTGAAGAAACTTGCCGAAGACACAGCTAAAAAGGCATATCGATATATGATGTCAGGATTCTGAAGCGTGAAGGGTATTTACTTTCCTGGTCAGTCTTGAAATTTTTCGCGATGCAGTGTTATTATGAAGGACACCCTTGGCTGAGGCCTTGTCTATGACAGGTATAACGACGGCAAGGGCGCTTTTTGCCCCTTCGATATCCTTATTTCTAACGGATTCGAGAACCGCCTTAACCCTTGTTTTTACATGGGTCTTTATCGATGTGTTCCTCATCCTTCGTTTTTCATTCTGTTTGTTTCTTTTTTCTGCGGATTTATGTGTCGCCAATAAATTTCTCCTTATAACTTAATTCTTTTTTATGTTTTTTATCTTGAATAAGATTCGCTTATCTATATTAGTTTAGATAGCATGTCAAGTTTAAATCGCTTTTAAAAAGCAATATGCCGGTTATAAAATTCGACTCTGCAATTCTGTAAAGTGGCATTTTATATTCGACCGCGTACTTGTTATCCATTATAAAGGTACACAGTGACGGCTTATTTTCTGAGTGTGGCTGCCAGCCTGTTCGGTTTGAACAAAAGATCAAGGGCATCGTTTATGTCGGAGATGACCAGATCGGAAGCCATTATAGCGTCTTTAGATGCTCCTTCTCTCCCCAGTACGCAGATTCCTATTAGTGATTCTTTCAACATGAGAACATCATTGGAACCGTTTCCGATTGCTATGGTTTTCGTTTCGCCTATCTTTTTAAGAAGCTCAAGTTTCTGACCAGTTTCATTATCTTTTTTTATTTTATGCAACTTGACCTTCAGATCTTTTATAACTCTTTCCGCGCTTCCCATAGTATCGGAAGTAATAATGAAAATATCAAGTAATCCGCTTAACCGATCGAGCCTTTCCGCCACACCGTTTATTATCTTTCCATCCAGCGCGATAGTGCCGTTCAGATCCAAAACCAGTTGTTTAATTCTGAATGTTCCCCTGCCGGGAATTGTAGTATCTATCATTTATATTACCCGGATTTTACTTTTCGGTTCTGAGATTACCTCACCAACAATGGCTGCCTCCTCCATGCCTTCATCGTGCAACTTTTTGAGTAACTCATCTGCCTGATTTGGTGGTAAAGCAATTAATAGACCGCCGGCAGTTTGCGGATCAAAGAGAATATCCACCATCCAGTCGGGACAGTCGGTATCCTTCTTGATCATGTGCATGCGAAATTCCCTGTTTCTGTGCAAGCCTCCCGGCACTATCCCCATTTCTACTAATTCCCGGATTTCCCGGAAATAGGGAACGGAGGATGAATAGATAATCATTCCCACATCGCTTCCTTCTATCATCTCGCACGCATGACCGAGGAATCCGAAACCGGTTACATCCGTGCAAGCGTGAATATCGGCAAAATCCGCCATCAACTCTGCCGCCTTTTTATTTAAAGTGAGCATGCATTTTATCGATTGAGCCACCAGGTCATCATCGGCCATTTCCCCCTTCAAGGCTGTGTTTACAATCCCTGTTCCCAGAGATTTGGTCAGGATGAGTTTGTCACCGGTCCTTGCGCCCCTGTTGAAAAGTACCTTGTCAGGGTGGATAATCCCGGTAACGGATAGCCCATACTTTAGCTCATCATCTTCCACACTGTGTCCGCCGACCAGAACTACGTTCGCCTCCCGCATCTTATCCAGACCGCCGAGAAGAACCTGCTGGAGTATAAGAATATCCATCTTATTTATCGGAAAACATATTATATTCATGGCCGTAATCGGTTTTCCTCCCATGGCATAGACATCGGATAGTGAGTTTACCGCGGCAACCTGACCGAAAGTGTAAGGATCATCAACAATCGGAGTGAAAAAATCGAGTGTCTGAATAATGGCGAGGTCATCGCTCAGCTTATACACACCGGCATCCTCAGCGCTTTCCATACCCGCAATCAGGTTCGGATCGGACTGGAGTGGCAGTCCACGTAAAGCCTTGTCAAGGTCCCCCGGACCTATCTTGCAGGCTCACCCGGCACCATGTACCGTTTCCGTAAGACGTATTTTCGTTCTTTTATCCATTTAATTATCCTTGTATATAAAGAATCAATACCCGGTATAACTTTTCCCTTTTAAAAGTCTGTGACTAACTTTTATACTTATAATGGTCGCCACTAGGTAACAAATTCCTACTAACAAGTCTCGATGTCAAAAGCAAATAAAATTGTCCAATCTTTCTGATCGTGTAGCCTATATTCACAGGGGAGTACCCCGTAAGCACTGCCTTGAGGGCGGGGAGCCTAACAATTCTTAATTGTCATATAGCGCCGTATCGCTTACTGTTTAACAGGAAGTCTTGTAATCTTTATTTAGTGGAGATGGCTTCTTGCAAATCACGCAACTCAACATTGACAAAAATAAAAACCTGCCATTCGCTTTTCTAAATAAAAATCACTTGATTTCACCAGACAGCAACGCCGCACCCAGAGCGCCCACCATTTGCGGGTCTTCGGGTACCATAATCTTTTGGTCGAGTACCTCTTCCAACAGACAGCGCGCACATGGATTTCGTGCGACGCCCCCCGCAAAGATGATAGGTTCTTTAACAGAGACCCTCTTTAACATTCCTACGGCCCGGCTTACTACAGAACGGTGCAGACCCAGGGCGATGTCTCTCCGGTTAACTCCTTTGGCTACAAGTGAAGTGACTTCCGATTCCGCAAACACGGTACACATACTGCTTATCTGGACATCTTTGGTTGCCTGAAGTGCTTCAACACCAAACTGATCTAAACTAAAACCGAGGGTGTTCGCCATAATTTCCAAAAATTTTCCGGTCCCGGCCGCGCATCTGTCGTTCATCTCGAACTTGACGACTTTTCTCTCATTACTAACAGCAATGGCTTTGGAGTCCTGACCTCCGATATCCAGTATCGTCCTGACTTCAGGAAACAGAGACCTTGCGCCCACAGCATAGGCCTTGATTTCTGTGACCGTGGGTGTATTAAAGGCAAGTTCAAAGAGATGACGTCCATAACCGGTGGCCATAATTCTGTCATACTGAACCCCTTCAAGGAGTTCTTTTGCCTGCGTCATCGGATCAAAGCCTGACTCTGCCCGCTTGCTTTCAATAATTCCTCTTTCGTTTAACACCACCAGTTCAATGGTTCGGGAACCGATGTCGATACCGGCGAGTCTCATTCAGAAAACCTCCTCTATACTCGAAAGCCGTTTCTGTCGCATTATCTAATATCCAGGTTTAATCACCCCTTTTATGGAGGTGACGGTCTTCTCGGGGAACAGAAGGCAACCATGACTAATTTTTAATCCAGGGATAGAATCCTTGACCAGATCGAAAAATATCTGCTGTGCCTTAATCGAAAAATCGCCATACCCGGGGCTGAATCGGTGGGTGGTGGCAAATCCTTCTTCCTCGCACCGCCGGGAGATTTCCATGTCTGTCTTTTTCACCTCTTCTTCCACTATAAAACTCCCCAATCGGTCCAGTATGTATCCCTTAAAGACTTCATTTTCTCTAAAATATTCTCTGGATCTGCGATCTATATCTTCCCCCAGGGTTACCACGAGCAACCAGACTTTCTTTGCCTGTGCCAACAACTTAGTAATTGAGCTGCTTTGGCTGGCATAAGGATAAAACAGTGTGAAAAACTCATCTATTGTTATGCATTTTCGCCACTCTTTGGTATTCAATAAGCCTGAGGATTCATCCAATATGTAAGAGATCTTTTCTATTATCTGCCTATTAACCGGAGCCCCAAGGTACTTAAGCAATCTTCGAGACACTGTAGTATCGTCTTTTACCATTTGATTATATGTTGACCTTTGATTGTAAAAGAAGATTCTCAAACAGCCCAACTGCCTTTACCGCATCACGCGAATATGCATCTGCGCCGAAGAAACGAGAGACTGTATTATATCCAGCGGCTCTTCCAATTATAAGTTTACACGCGTGACAGAAAAATGATAGCAACTGAGGCGATAACGATTGCTATTCCTTTTTCCCGAGTTAACTGTTCCATCCGCATTGAAGCGGCCAATCCTAAAGCAACCAAAAAACCCATGTTAGCAATGGGAATAACTACTGTAGCTTCACCATATTTAAGGGCAAGTGTCAGAAAAAGAGCGATAAAAAAAATCATTATGCCTGATAACCCGGAATAAAGTGATGTCTTTACACTCAAATGTAAATTCTTTTCTATAAATGCAGCATAAAGTATACCTCCAACAATCCAACAAACAGCGACAATCGCCAGCATTAATTGAGGATCTCCATGTTTCAATATACCTACCTTTGTGAGAACCCCATAACATGCTCTGGACAAGGAGGCCAATATAGCAACTCCAAAAAACATCATAAAATGATCTCTCTTGACCGGAAACATTAGTGGAGTTTCGCATAGAAATAAAACAGCTATGATTGCCAGCAGTATTCCCAATCCTTTTATGTATCCAATTGGTTCGCACAAGAAAAAAAATGATAAAATCACTACTCCAACAGTGTTTAGCCGATAGACAGTCGAACCAAGACTGACATCGAGATGCTTTAGACTTTCCAACAAGAGAATATTGGATAGAAAAAGGATTATACCCGCAGAAAAGCCAAATTGAAGAGTAGGTATATTGTATACTATAGCATTATTGTTTACCAAAACGACTATTCCCTGAAGGCATATCCAGACCAAACCAATGCCGCAAATATACATGCCTCGAGAGCGGGGCTTAACAGAATACTTTTTAAAGATAAAGTCATTCAGCCCCGCAAATACCAAGCTAAGCAGTGCAAACATAACGGCAGTTTTAATGGTAGAAACCTCTCTTTCTTTGCAAGAGTATTTTTAATTACTTTTTTCGAAAAATAGCCAAAAACTCTGCGGGGAAGAAGAACCCATCTATTTTGGCATTTATGAAGAAATGTCGCCCCTTGGCTGTTTAAGGAGTTTTTCAACAAGGTTAACTGCCCTTACGGCATCACGGGCATATCCGTCGGCCCCAATAGATCGAGAAACCTCGCTATTTACGGCAGCTCCGCCAACTATAAAGAGGGGCTCTTTTATCCCCTCTTTATAAAATGAATTAATGACTCTTGCCATTTCTTTTCTTGAATCTGTTGTAAATGCGGAGAGGCCCATTATTGAAGGGCGGAATTTCTGATAAGCTTTTATGAATGCATCTTCAGCAATATCAACGCCCAAGTCAACCACATTGTGCCCATGTGTCTCAAGGAATATCCTCACAAGGTTCTTCCCTATTTCATGTATGTCGCCTTTTACCGTACCAATGAGAATGGTAGGCTTATTCGGCCCGTTGATTTCAAGTCTATGCTCCAGAATATGAAATCCCTCATAGAACGCATCGACCATGAGAAGGATAGACGGCAAAAAACACTTTTTGACCTCATACATGGCGCTACCCTTCCGAATAGCTCGCGTCAAGCCTTCGGTAACAATGTTTAACGGGTCAATACCGGCCTCGAGGCCCGCCGCCACTAAATTCTTTGTTACCTCGCGCTCACCCACATACACATTATCGCTCATCTTTGACAGCAAAGAGATATGAGATTCCAGCCTATTAATAGACCTTCTGCCGGTTTCCACAAAAAGTCTGATATTTTCAATGGGGGCGGACGGCGGGACAGCGCAACCGGTGCTTAAAACGAAGTTATCCCTCATGCCCATCATGGAAACCAGATCCGAGGTCTGAGAAATAATATCATCCGCTGATCCAAGTTCAACAATCTCAACCGGATCAATATTTCCGATTATATAGACATCTTCGGGTATTTCGTCCTCCACCGCTAAAAGCTCCATACAGTTATCGAAGCTGATCCCGCGCACACCTGTTTTCACTATTTCCGGGACAATCCGATAGGTATCGCCACAAATATGAAGGATTGTTGGGATAGAGGTAAATAGCTCAAAAATCCTTTTCAAGAAACTGCCGGCAAAATTCCAAAACTGGTCGGGAGGAATCAGTGCGGCAAGGGGATCAGAAACCCATAACAAGTTTGCTCCTGACTCTACAAGGTACAGAGCGTATCTTTTTGCGCATTCAAAGGTTTTTTCAAGGACAGCAAGGATTTCCTGTTGGTTTTCCGCAAGCCCTTTAAGTATACTCTCCTCACCTGCTACCTGCCCGGCTACTGTGAATGGTCCGTAAAGCTGAGCTACTCTTAGCCTGTCAGGAAATTCCTTCTTCATCTCCTTCAGTACCTGCGCATTCACCTTCATCCTGGGGACATTGGTCGGATGCGGAACACAAAAGACTTGAGGCGGAGATTGAACAGAGGGCATCCCTTCCCTGGAATACTTTATCGTGGCCCCCATAGCCTCTGCCTGAATGGCGATATCACCAAGGTAAAACAGGAGGTCGGAGTCAATCTTTTCATAGTACCGTCTTAAAGCTTCGAACTTTAAGTCCGCCCTCCAGAGAATGTCATCAATACCAGCGTCAACCATCTGACAAGAAGGCAGAGCATTAATTGGAAATATTAAGTGTCGCATAATAAAATTCCTTACGAGACTTTTCAACACATCAGTTTCGACGAAAATGTTAGTGTCTCAGGATACTTTTTGGGACAAAAAAGATCACCTCTGATCCTGGTTCTATCAAATAAATCTACTCCTTAACTTCGCGCATACGTAATCGATAATGCTGACGGAAATGATGATCATAATTATCATGGTACAAACTTTTCGGTAATATTGTTTTTAAATCGCCGTCTTGAGGAGCAATAAAGTACCCATGATGAAAAGCAAGCCACAAATGAACTTATCAAACGTGCGGTCCTGAATCATTCTGAATACGTAAATGCCAAGGCCGATACCGACCAGTATAAGCGGTGAAAAATAAAGATTCATGATTAGGATTCTTGATGTAAAAAGGCCCAAACATATGTACCATGATAAAAGGTACAGGTTTGTAAGCAGGAAAAATACCTGCAAATTTACTTTAAATATGAATTTGTTGTTATGCGTCCAGGTATTGTAAATAATGACTGGTGGTCCTGGCATGTAGACAGCTCCCCCTAGAATTCCAGAAAGAAATCCTGCCAGGCAGGACCAAGATTTTCTTTCTGCGGTAATTGAGGCCTTGTTGTTTAAGACAGACCAGAGTGAAAATGAAATTAAGATTGCTCCAACACCAAACTTAAGTACGGGATCACTCATGTTTGTGAGAAAGAATACACCAAGCAACGCTCCCGGCATGAATCCAATTATTTGAAGCATGACTCTTTTTATTTTTATGTAGCTTCTGAGCTGTATAAGCAGTATCAAATTAATAGCCATATTATACGTGAGTATAAAAGGAACGGTTTCCTTGATAGACCAGAAGAAAGACAAAAATGATATGGCTACTATAGCAAAGCCAAATCCGGAAAACCCCATTATCAGGCTCGAAAAAACTAATATAGCCCCGATCAGGACTGTGTTTTCCATAAATCATCTTCCAACATACTATGAATTAGTGTGCAGTAATCTTTGAACTCCTTGCTCGTCCTAGCTCTCGGTCTCGATCCATCAATTTCAATGACATCGTGAATTCTACCAGGCCTGCTTTTCATAACAACGATGCGATCAGCAAGGAAAACCGCCTCGCTGATACTGTGTGTGACAAATAAAACTGTCTTTCGCTCGGTTGCCCATATCCTGATCAATTCATTCTGCAAAAAATCTCTCGTCCGGGTATCTAACGCGCCAAATGGTTCGTCCATCAACAGGATTTTAGGATTTACAGCCAAAGCCCTTATGATAGCCACCCTTTGCTGCATACCGCCGGAAAGTTCATAAGGGTAAGCATCGGCATAATCAGCGAGTCCCACCATTTCGAGATATTTTTTTGCTGTTTCTGTCCTTTTTCTCTTGCTGATATTTTTTACCTCAAGTCCGATGGTTACGTTCTCCAGTACGCTCCTCCAGGGAAACAGAGTATATTCCTGAAAAACAACGCCTCTTTCAGGGCTGGGGCCGTTAATCTCATTTCCCTCTAAAACAATTTTTCCTTCTGTCGGCACCTCAAGGCCTGAAATTAGCTTTAGAGTTGTAGTTTTTCCACATCCCGATGCTCCTACGATACAGACAAATTCACTCTCATCTACATCCAGATTCACATTATTTATGGCCTGAAATTTTTCTCCGTTTGTTTTTTTAAATGTTTTCGTGACGTTGATTATATCTAACATGGCCTATTTCATCCTGCTGACCCAGGCAAATCGTTGCCTCTCTACATGCCTGAAAAACCAATCCATAATAAATCCGATGAATCCAATAACAATCATGCCGGCCACAATTATCTCGGTGCGAAGAAGTTCATAGGCATACCATATAAGATAACCGAGGCCTGCATTGCTGCCCGGCATCATCTCTGCCGCTACAAGGCACATCCATCCTATCCCCATTCCGATCCGTAGACCTGTTACTATCGAGGGAAGGCTGGCAGGGATAATTACCTTTAAAAGTAGTGAAAAGCCTCTTAAACCGAGGGTCCTTGCAGATTCAATATAAATTTTAGGGATGCTTTTGGCTCCGTGAATAGTATTGAGTAAAATGGGGAAAAAGGCGCCGATCAGTATGATGATAATCATAGAAAACTGAACGCCTCCAAAGAGCACACTACTACTCAGTTCCGGGAAACAATCGGAAAGGCCTTTTATCCCGAACCATGATAGAATCAAAGGAACCCAGGCCAGCGGGGGGATTGGCCTTAAGGATTCAATCAATGACGCAAAAAACCTTTCAGCCAATCTATAATAACCCATCAATATCCCCAGAGGAACAGCCAAAACAACGGCCAGAAAAAAACCACACATTACCCTGACAAGACTTATGCCCATATTTTCAATAAGGCTTCCGGTTATCAGAATCTTTGTGCCTGGATGTGCCAGGACTTTTCCCACCGCCTCCAATCTTGGAAGAACCATTGGCTTATCAATGTGAATAGCCAGCATCTGCCATATGAACGCCAATAAAAAAGGGAGTAAGAGGTGGGAAAATACCTTTTCTAAAACTTGTTCTTTATTCACTAATGAATTTCTTCTTTCTCAAATCCTTTTTCGCTGCATCCATATATCGAAAATCGAAGAGAAGAGGAACCAGTTCCTTATCCCGTTTTCCCCGTAACTTTTTGCTGACGATGTTCATGCCGTCCATTATTTTTACATATGTGTAAACGCTATTCTTCCACTCTTGTGTAGGTGTTGTAGTGTAGGTGAGGGTGGGCATCGCCACTTTTTCTACTGATTCTTCAACACCGAGCCAGGATGAACAGGTTCTTGCAGTCATTTCTTTATCCCCATTGGCCGCGTTCACCCCGAGTAAAATCAATTCCATCATCTTACCCAGCAGATCCCTGTCCCTTTCTTCAAACCCTTCGGTTGCCTCAAGGGAGCAGCAGGCATGTCCATACCACCTATTGCTGGGAGGAACGTCCTGTAGATTAAGAATCAATTTGCCCAAACCCCTGTTTATGGTAACCGATGGGAAGGGTTGGGCTCCAATGATGCCTTCTGTTATTCTGTTTGCCAATGCAGAAATAAGATTTCCATGTCCTTTCATGTTAATGAAGAGGATATCCGATTTATTATCTGTGCTGTCTTCCGTATAGGTAATACCTTCATAATCAAGGGCAGATCTGAAAATAATGGTTGCCACACAATGAGGTCCCGGCATTCCAATCTTGAACTGTCTTTTGCTCCCTTTGATTTCATTTACGAAATCACTCCAGCTGTTCATAGGGAGCTCCTTCTTGAGTACGAATACATTACCCGCGGTCTGAAGGGGAGATATGATCTTTGTCTTTACTCCTTTATCTATCGACATAATGATGCCCTGTGTGCCGCTGATTCCCATATCCACACTTCCTTGGGCCACGAGTTTGTCAAGATCAGGTCCCTTTTTTGTGGGGATAAGTTTAACTCTAGATATCTTTGAGCCTTCATAAAAGAAATCATACAACTTATACTCCTGTACCGGTTTAAGATAGGTTTTGTATTTTCCCTGGAAAAATTCCCAGTCCTTTGCAAGAACCATTAATGGTGCATGATGGTCGGATAATATATAGCCAAAATTAATTGTGGATTCTTTGGCATACGCCATTTTTGCGATAAAACCCGGAGCCAGCCCAGCCAGTGCGGTTCCGGCAGCTAAAGTTCCACTTTTCTTTAAAAAGTCTCTCCTTGTTAGATCTTTTTCATGCTTGTTCATCTCTCCATTCTCCTTATCTTTAATTTGTAGAAATTTCATATTCAATGTAACATCTCCAAGAACGCCTCTATCCTTGTCTTTAATTGTCCCGTGTCCGAGGAGGAATAATCTGTCTCAATTTGTAGCAGTGGTATTTGATGCTCTTTCTCCAGAAATTCTTTGATAAGGTAGGATTCTACATTGTAGGTATGGCAGCAGTGCCAAGTTAGATCAACTACGCCCTGAATCTTGAAGTCTTTAACAAGCCGGCCTAAAAGATTGATCCGGTCCTGATTGGGCGTCATACACGAGCAGGGAATTTTCAAATAACGGCTTGCGATGGATCTGTAAGGATCACCATCTTCATTTACAAGCAGATCAAAACTCTTTATACCTGTGCAATTCTCCTGGCAGACCACAACACCCCCGCATTCCTCGATCAACCGCAGAACCTTTTCCGAACCTTTTCCTATCGGACAACCGGTAAGAAGAATCCTTGGTACTTCGAGACTGCATACCGATTCCCCTTTCCTTTTTATGACCTCAAGCTCATAGGCAAGTTCCCGTAAGGCATTTAAATAGTTTTCGGGCTCAACGGAAAAATTCTTCGATTCCATCACCAGCATCATATCGAGGCCTGAAATAGGTACGGGATACTCCGTGCAAAAGCTGACAATTTTCTTTAATAACATTCTTTTATTATTGTGAAGTTTGATCTGATGTCTTAACTCTTTTTCGGATATCCTTGTGCCTGTCTGAATCTCCAAAAAATCTTTAAGCCTTGCAATCTCTTCAATCCAGTAATTCAGGGAACGATCCCCGTCCGATGTGGGCGGCAGATGCATAAGAAACAACGGCTTAATTCTTTCCAATAGTTCAAACATCTTCTTCTTGCCGTCACAGGTGGTCTCCCCGATAATAAAATCGGAGAACCCAAAGTAGTTGCATGTATTTGTAATGGCATACCCGAAGCTCGATTTGATCAGTGGGCAAAGATTGGCGGGAAGCACGGTTTCCGCGTCGCTAAGAGGGCTCTGATTCTTTCCGCAGAGACCCACAGGGATAGCTCCGGATGCACGAACCAGCTCTTTTGGAGCAAAGACACAGTACAGGCCAACAATCTTTATCCCTGCTTTCTTCATCTTTTCACATTCAAGTTGGCTGTTTTCTCTTAAATGTTCAAACAGAGACATGCTTTCCGGTCTCAATGCCAATTTCCTTTACCTCCTACTTAATCAATTCTATGAAAGCCTCCACTCTTGTTCTGAGCTGTCCCACATCTTCCATGCTGTAGTCCGTATCAATACGAAGTGTTGGAATACTTTTTGCCTCGAGGGCCTTTTCCACCGGCATGGACTCCATAAGATAGGGCTGACAGAATTGCAGACCGTAATGGATGACGCCGTCCGCCTGATATTTTTCAGCCATCTCGACAATATGATCAAGACGATCCGGATTTGGCGTGAAGATGGCGCAATCTACCTTGAAATAGCGGTCAACGATGGCCTCCATAAGTTCATCCACGGTATTACCGGAACCATCGGTAAGGTTGCGTGTGCCCCGCTCTCCCACGCATGACTCCTCTCCCACAATAACAGCACCGGCGGTTTCTATAATCCAGGGGAGCTTCCAGTTGGGAACGGCCATGGGGCAGCCGGATATTAAGATTCTTGGAGCTGATTCCGGGATGACGCCTTCTTTTTTTTCGATACGAGTCTCCAGTTCGTCGCAGATGTTATTAACCGAGTCGGTAAAACGCACGGGATCATCATAGAAAAAAACCTGGTTGGCTAAAAGCGCGTCCAGCCCTGAGATTGGGGCCGGGTTTGCCTTTCTCAGATATGAAAGCCTGTGAATGGCCTTTCGCTTGTTGTTGACGATCTCAATGCCTTTCTTGAGTCTGTCCGTGTCAATGGTTATGCCCGTAAGTTTTTCAACAGCCTCCTTGAAGCGCAGATATTCCGCTTTTAAAAGAGCCCTTCCTTCAGCAGATTTCACCTGCGGCAGGTCCATAACATAGAGGTTAGGGACGAGATCACTCAGTGTCTCGTAGGACTTTTTCTTGCCGTCGCAGGTATTCTCTCCCACAATCATGTCTGCGGATTCAAGATAGGGGCATACTTTCCCCAATTTGAATCCGAAGGCCGACTTGATAAGGGAGCAGGTATTGCGGGGAAGGAGCTTTTCCACTTCTTCCATCGCAAAGTCGGCCCCTGTACAAAGACCAACCAGTGTAGCATCGGCAGCTCTCACGATTTCTTCCGGCACGAAGACGCAGAAGGAACCGATTACCTTCCGCCCGCTCGCCTTTTCGTTCATTAATTCTTTGATCCGCAGGCCGTGAACTTCGCTCATGACAAAATCAAAATATCCCATGCCCTCCGGCCGCTTCTTCTGGGCGAGATAAATATTCTGATAACCTTTACCAAGAACCTCCAGCAGGGCATCGTGCGCTGCGAGATCAAGTCCTAATGTTTCCCACATACTCTTGTAATCCTCGCTCATCTTTTTCCTCCTGTAAGTTTTTATTTAATAATCCCGCATACCTTTCCGCCCAAGGGTGAATTCAACAGCGTGATTCGGTCCTGACATGGAATTTCTTTTGCCATGTCAAGGTTTCCGTCAAAGCAGTTGAATACAATCCTGTTGCCTCTTCAGCTTACTGTAATGGTCTTTAACTACTCTATTCTTTTGAGATCGAAGACCGACTCAAAGAAAGACATACGAGCCAGACCGAAAAGATTTGAAAACTGGTGATTAAAAATGAAGGGAAGAAATTTGAGTTTCCAGTTTGGCCCTGTACCTACCGAACCCAGGTAGAATTTCGATCGTAGCTCAGGTAAAGCCGAAAAATTTATACATGACCAAACTCCTGTTAATATAGTTTTATATGACTACCTAAGTTTAAGGAATATGTCAAATTCATAATAGTTATAGTTTTTTGCTAATTATAATTGAAATTTATGATAATTAAGTTATTTATGAGTTGTAATCAATGACGACCAAAGATTGTTCCCTTGACATAGCCGGTAGCTACGAACTGGATTTGTGGGAACGAATCAGATCGGAAAAAGAGGTAACCATGCTCGAATTATCAGATATTAGATAAAGGCTAAATACGATTAACAACCTATTTCCCCGTTATTGCGGGCTTTGAAATTTTTTGGGTTCCCAGGCCAATTAAAAGACTTTGTAGCTGTTAAAAGCTATATCGAATAGCCGTATAGATATTCGTATTATTCTCAAATTGACCCCAAAAAGTATGAGACTCTTCTCCTGAAAAAATATTTGCTCCTGTTACTAATGTTATTTTGTCGGTGTACTTGTAACGTATGTTCGGACGAAGATAGGCATCCCTGTCACTGGGCGAATAATACGACGAGAGGGATAATTCCAGATTCTGATTCATCAGCAATTTCGTTAATTGTAGCGTTATGACATGCCTGTCATGATCCCGGGCCGGACCGCCGGATAGGTGTGTCATGTAATTACTATAATCCAGCATATACTCAATATAATATTGCAGGCTTGCGTTGAAGTCTCGTGCGAGATCCTGCGTATAACCTACTAGGTACCGCATTTCCGAGTTATTGACCAACGGGTTTGAACCGCTTTCGTCATCGACAGATTGATAATATGCATATTCGATATTTCCGATCCCCGGACCGATCTGTCCCCTGGCGCTGAAACCGTAAACATTCAGATCGGGGAATATGTCCACGCCCGATGGTGTCTGGCCGCCGGGCCGTTTCCAGAACCCATGATAACCATATAAGGCCAATTCGTAGTTGCTGATATTTTGATAGATACGAACGGCAATCTCTTCATCCCGGAACCAGTGATCCGGTCTGTCGGCGGTGACAATCGCATCCCGGCCGGCACATCTTCCCAGCCGGTCATTCCAATATGAAACATATTCACCGGTGATGTACCTGTCCGCGTCAAACCGTGGCGTATAGACCACGTCAATATTGATCGGACCCGCAAAAAGACTTACTTTTGCGGCATCGGACGGGGCCTTAAGATACTCCTTGTCTCGTCCGATAAAATATGACTGCCAGTCCTTGGGGAACATATCGTTGAGGAAAACAAGATCCCCCGTTCCCCAAGTCAGGACCTGGCGACCGATTTTGATATCCATAAAATCAAACGGCCGTGAGAACATCCAGGCCTCACGGGTGTCATATTTGCCTTCTTCGGTTACGCCGTCACCCCACACGTCCCCCTTGTACTTGAACTCCGCCCAATCGGTGTAGGTGAAGAGTTCGGCCTGCAACCGGACCTCCATTACGGAAGCGTCTTTTTCATACGGGTCATTCTGCATACGGCAGCCCGCCCGTAGCTCAAGGAAACCATGTATCTCAAGAGGCGGAAGCTGATCCAAAAAAGGATTTTTATAGGCTTCCGCAGCGTGAACCGGAGGGACGGGGAACATCAGGACAATGAACAGTGTTAACAGAAATAATTTGCCGGGATTTAAAAGAACTTTCATCGCATTGCATTACGTGGCGGTCTTCTCAGGTAGCGTTCCGTAAAAATCTCATCACCAAGTCCGATATTATACCGGATATTGGAAAAGATCATTTTCGTCGTACTACCGCTTTCCAGGTCTTTGGCAATCGACACGGTCGCCGTCGGGTATACCACCTTTTTGCCGTTTTCCTCGGATTGAATCTCTTCCAGCTTCGCCACCTCGATAACACGGTAGAGTTGATCGCCCTTTTTAAAAAATTCCATTTTCATCGGCATAAATGTCTTTCTGTCGATGTAAGCCGTGTAATATTTAAACTCCACGGTATCGGGATTTTTCGGAACGTTTTTGAGGATATAACAAGTATCCGTTTTATTGATCAGTTCATGTGTGTCTTCGGCGGGACTGCGGCCGGAAATATCTTCATACAAAAAATCCGATCCGACAAAACTTGTCCGCTTATCGCTTGCGGCAATCCGTTTGACCAGATCCAGCCCGGGCATATAGAGCCAGCGGTCATCGTCTTTTTCAAGGGCGGCATGCTTGTGCACCATAAAGACCATCTTGCGCACATCGGCAGGCGCCTGAAAAAAGGAGTAATACTTCTGGTCCTGATCTCTTTCGTCGACATTTTTCCGAAGCATGTTGAACTTCCTTATCCGCATCCGTCCCTGCTTATCCTGTATCTCCAAGATAACCGTGCCTTTGCCGTCCGCTCCCTGGTATAAAGCCATATGATTGGCCTTCCGTATGATTTCATCCACTGTCGGTTCTCCCGCCTGTCCTTCACCACATACAACTCCCACGAACAATACAAAGAATATTGCAACAATCATCGCTCTTGTTTTCATTTTATTTTTCGCTTTCTTCGAGTAAATTCTCACTTGCCGTAACCCGGCCTCGAAGTTCAGCCGGATGGAATGCGGCAGTATTTATCTTAACCTTCCTGAAAAACCACCTTTCCGCTGCAGTCAATATCGCTGGCAGGGCCAGCAATGTGATTACACCGGAGAGCATCATGATCGCGAACAGCATAATTCCCATTGTTTTGTACGGGACTAGCGGCGCCACCGTCAACGGCAGGAATCCTAAGGCTATTACCAAGACATTCCGGCTTATCGCCCGGGCCGGTTCATCGAACATCTTGTCAATTGCTGCTTTCCACGAACCGGTTTCAGTATATTTGCCGAGACCTCGTTGCAGGAAATGAATCGCAAAATCTACCGCCATGCCGAGTGCCAGAACTCCCAGAACCGCAATCGGCAGGTCGTAATCTTTACCGATGATGCCGATGATGCCGTAAATCGTTACAATGGTAATCGTCAGTGGTACCATGCACAACGACCCCCACCGGAAAGAGCGAAACAGAAAGGACATCATAAAAAAGACCACCACAAAGCTTCCGATCAACGATCGCAGCATCGATGGAATCAATTTGTCTTCCAGTACAAGATTGATATAATGCAGACCGGCCCAGCGGTGATTCAACTCGACCGGTGGCGGAACTTCATTGAAATAGTCGTCGACCGCCTTGATGGCAGCCTTCATGGCCTTACTGTCACCCGTGTTTAACTGTATCCAGACATTGGCATTCATGTAATCCGGGGCAACCATGTGCCACAGATCGTTAGGACGGTGACCCTGCTGAAATTGCATACAGCACTGTGCAACTCCCTGTAACGTATCCGGTATGCGGAAGTTTTCCGGCCTTCCGTCAATCATTTCCTGATTGACTTTGCGGACCGCATCCACAACGGACGTGGTTTTTCCAACCAATCCGCTTTCCTCCATGTGGTACTGTAATGCGGCCATGTACCTCAAAACCTCAGGACGTTTGAATACTTTCAGCTCTTCTTTCTTGATGCCGATGTAGGTCCGCAGTTCATCATATACATAGAAATCATCGTCAGACGCATTCCCGGATATTTTATTGATATAATCTGCTATCGAATTCAGAAAGTCTTCGTACGACCGGCTCTGCCCGGCCAGCCCCGGAATAATTTCCGCAAGCTCCTTTGCCAGTTCCGGGGCATTTTTGAATTCGGTCTTTATCTTGTCGGCGGCGATAACCAAATCCCGGAAGATTTCCTGTATATCCGTGTCGGTAAATGTATCCGGTTTTTGACCTTCCAGCACCAGATATGCCGTATAGGTTCCGTCAAGGCGCTTGTTCAAAGCGATATCGGCTTCACGGATGGGGTGCCCCTTCGCAAAGCGTTTGGCATAGTTATCGTTAACCTGGATCTGGGTGGTCCCCCAGATTGCAACGGCAACCACGATTACCAGTATTCCAAGAACCGGTTTTGCGTGTTTATAGGTGAGATTGCCGACCGCATGTAACATACTGGTCATACGGCTCCGTGTATCTCTTTGCTGTTCATACATACCGAAATTTTGCAATCTTTTCTCAGGGATCATCATGATATACGCAGGAACAAAAACAACGGTGTAAAGCCAGGCGATTACAACACCGATACTGAGGAACGCGCCGAAGATCTGGGCCGGCGGGATGGGTGTAAATACCAGCGAAGCAAAACCTGCGGCGGTGGTCAACGATGTGTAAAAAATGGGAACGAAGAGGGTATTCATAACGTCCCGTATGGTTTCTGTACGCCCTCTTTCTATTGTATAGACATCAAAAAAATCGGACAGGATGTGTATTGAGCTGACGGCGCCGATACACATCAGAAAAATAGGGATCATCGAACTCAGTATATGAATCTGGAATCCGAGAGCGATCATCAAACCCATTGTGGACATGACTGAGAACATTGCAATGATCATCGGGAGGATTACCAGCCGCAATTTACGGAAGAAGACCCACAGCAGAAAAAAGATAACCGCCATGGCCAATGGCGACCCGACAGCCATCTGGGAAAACATTTCCACACCGATAGCAACTTCGGCAACCGGTGCACCGGCGATGTGATATTCTTCATCGCCATCCATCTGTTCTATTTTTTTGCTCAATTCATTGCAGATACGGTAACTCAGGTGCTTGTCCGTCAACGGCAGGTATATGCACATCACTGTGCCATCTTTCGAGAACATCCTGCCCACGAGCATCTGATTTGAAAATGCTTTTTCCCGAATGGCCCGGGCCTCTTCCCTGGTCTCCGGCGGCTTGGACATGAGCCATTCGAACTTGATCTCTCCGGGCCTTCCCTGGCTCATGTGGTCTGCCAGCGACGGAGCAAGCATATCCGCCTCAATGACACCGGATAAACGATCAGGATTTTCTTCATCGGGCCAGCGAAGCATTTTGGCAAATTCGGTCAGTTCATACACGCGTTTTAAGGTTGCCGGATTGAAAACACCATCCGAGTCGTGCTTGTTGATAACGCCCAGAACAACGGTTTCACTGAGAGCGAATTCTCTTTTGCTTTGATTATGAAATACACGATGGGGGTCATCTTTCGGGATCATGTTTTCGGGATCCGTATCGATCTCTGCCAGCGGAAAGAATGCACACATGGCGATTGTAAACACTACCATCACCAGTGTGGCAAGTTTGTAATGGTTGATTGAGAAATTAATTAAAACGTCTTTTAAATTTTTCATATTATTGCTCCGACGGCTGCATTAGTTAAGGTACTTAACCATTATGGTAAAAAAATTACTTCCTTGTCCGATTCGAAAGACGCTGGTCCATGACACTTCCAAGTGCCTCCAACAGAACCGATAAGGTTGCAATTTGTGAAAGAGAGAATGCACTCAAACGTTTAATCAAATCGGTCATATCTCTTCCATGAAACTGATCATGAGCCCGAAACGCCTTCCACCCTAAAGGCGTAAGTGAAAGCTCGAATTCCTTGTTACTGTGAACAGCTTGTTTTTTTGACAAATAACCCCTCTTGGTCAACTTGGAAACCATCTGCGAGGCCGCACTTTTTGTTATTCCAAAATAAGAGGCTACTTGTGTAACGCTCATCCGCTCATGTTTACCAACAGCTTGGATTGTATGGGCCTCCCGGGTCGTGATTTTCAATCCTGTATCAACAGGTATAGATAACTCTTCAATCCGTGAATACATATTGGCAATGCGCAAGAGTTTCTGAATAGTGGACTTGATAAGATCTTCCTTGGTTTCCATAATGCGGAAAGTACAGTAGCTTAACCATTATGTCAAGAAAAAAATTGTCGTGTTCGAAATAAACATAAAATAAAGTTGTCTCTACGTTTCGTTACACGATAGCCGTAATTTGGATTTCTACAGCATCGCTTCGTGTCCTTGACTTGCCTCCTTTGCATACGGGTTTCCTTAATTTAAAGTTAGGTCATCGCAGAACAAAAGAATTGATAAGGAACAGGGAAAAATCATGCGAAATATTATGATAAACCGTATTATCAGCGGCTTTTCCTCCTTAGCGTGTACTTTACCATCTGGAAGGTGTGTTGAATATTCCTGCTGCTGTTTGTCTTGGCTAAATATGGAAAGGTGCAGAGTCTGATTGGCATGTATTGGAGAAAACCGGTTATGATTGACAACCTATTTGCCCGTTCTCGCAGACTTTGAACTGAACAGCGAGCGTATTATTCTCCGAATTACTTCGTTCCCCGCTACTTGTGGCGGGGTTAGCAAGCGAATAAAAATAATAATCTTCATTAACAGTCGGAGATTCCCCGCAACTTGTTGAGAGGGGCTTCAAATTTTTATAGGTGAGTGTTTGATAGAATCACCTTTGTAAGAAGAAATAATCCTCTCTGCCTTCAGGATTGTTTCTTTAGCTTTTTCTAATGTTATGTGTGCCTTGTTGTCGTAGATTGTGTAATCTTTTCTGTGACGGTCGGGCGTGAAGTCTGGCATAATGACATTTGCTCCTGTCTTTAATCCGCGGAAAAGCCCCATTTCAGAATCGGCAGTTGCAATTGCCGTGGTCACGGGTATATGAGAGTTCCTGGTCACGATTCGTGCCAGTGCAAGGACTTTCAGCGCTAATGATAAATTTCCCTGAGGAGCCTGCGACAGCGGTGTATCATGTTGAGGAATAAAAAGACCGACTGATAACATATCAGTATCCAGTTCCTTTAGCAGCAGGATATCCGCACAGAGATCATTTATGCTTTGACCTGGAAGGCCCACGATATTTCCGGTTCCGATCTGGTATCCCGTTTCCCGTAAAAATTTCAGGGTGCGTATCCTGTGTTTCAGGTACTGGCGGGGGTGGAATTTTTTGTACAGCTCTTCACTGGCTGTCTCATGCTTGAGCAGGTAGCGGTCTGCACCCGCGAATTTAAACGCCCTGTAGTCCTCAAAAGGTCTTTCTCCGACGCTCAGGGTAATTGCGACATCAGCATGGTCTTTTATGCGCTCTATGACCCGGCAGAGCATAGATTGAGTGAAATAAAAATCATCACCCGATTGCAAAACAATAGTTCTGATACCGAATGATATGATCTGCAGGGCAAGATCTATTATTTCTTCCTCATCCATTCGGTATCTGTTCAGATTTTTATTATCTTTCCGAAGTCCGCAATAGAGACAGTTACGGCAGCAATAGCTGGAAAATTCGATGATACCCCTGATATGTACTTCATCACCGCAATGTTTCTTTCTGACTTTATCAGCCTTCTGAAAGAGTTCTTCATCTGTGGCTGAGGTTTGCAAATAGTATAAGATCTCATCCCTGTCCATATATCTTTATTTGCTCTTTCAGTGACGATAGAATTTTTCCTCTTTCAGTGACGGGGATTTCCTTCCATCTATTCGAAACAATGCCGAACCGTTTATTCAGCCGGATGCGGTCCGAGGGAAAAAGAGAAATTTCCCCTTCTCTCTGTCCTGCAATATATGACCATCTTTTCCCTAATATCTCGGCAAACCATATGTTAACACCATATTCTTTCTTAACAAGGTCTGCTACACGGGCAAGTTTTCCTGTCAGATTTTCCTTAGAAATAGAGGTCCCTTTCCCCATTTTCAATCCTTTTGCAATATTCCGTCAATTTCGGATATATAGAAGGCATTTGTTCTTTGATTTCATTCATCTCTCTTTCTATTACTTTTTCTCCCATTTTCTTTGTTCCCTCACTGGCAAAATCATTCAGCCATTCCCTGAAGGTGAGCACCGCGTTGAGTTTGCAGAAACGACCTTCCTGTCCGCATTTCAGGAGTTTCATAATAAGTTTGCCGGTTCTCCCGCATCTGTAGCCCGCTGTGCAGAAAGATGTAATATACCCCATTTCGGCAAGCTCTTTTATGAACTCATCCAGACTTCTTGGATCACCCAGAAGAAACTGTTGCCTTTTTGCCTCCTGTTCATCATATTTCTCACTATAGGTACCAATGCCGATTTTCGTACCCGCGTCCGCCTGAGTAACTCCCAGCGGGATAACCTCACGGCGTAGCTGTGCACTTTCCCTCGCAGTTAAAATAAGACCCGTGTAAGGAACTGAAAGTCTTATTATAGTTACCAGTTTTTTAAAATCATCATCACAAACCCTGTAATCGGTTGAGCTTATAAAGGGAGTGTTTTCTGCCGGCTGTAGTCTTGGGATTGAAATAGTATGGGGTCCTACCCCAAATTGCTCTTCTAAATTTAAGGCATGGTACAACAAACCCATAACCTCGAATTTCCAGTTATACAGGCCAAAGAGCACGCCTATGCCCACGTCATCTATGCCGGCATCCATTGCCCTATGCAGAGAATAGAGTCTCCACCCATAATTTGATTTTGGTCCTTCAGAGTTGGGATGAACATCCCTATAGGTTTTATGATGGTATGTCTCTTGAAATACCTGATATGTTCCTATGCCCACTTCGTTTAGCATTCTGAGCTTTTCAATGCTCATTGAGGCAACATTGACATTAATTCTTCTTATTTCACCTCTTCCAATTTTTGTTTCGTAGATGGTACGAAGTACATCGGCAATGTAATCGGCGTCCATGCTGGGATGTTCTCCACAATCCAGCATGAGACGTTTATGGCCCACGGAAATCATCGCCTTTGTTTCCTCTCGTACTTGATCCAGAGATAATCGATTTCTCACTTCCTTTAGATTGTCTTTCCTGAAAGCACAATATAGGCAATCGTTAACACAAAGATTACCAAAATAAAGAGGCGCAAATGTTACGATACGGTTATCATAAACTTTTCTCTTCACCTCACCCGCCACCTCAAACATTTCATTCCATAACTCTTCATCTTGCACATTCAGTAGCGCTGCGGTTTCATCCCGGCTGAGAGTTTCTATGGAAAGGGATTTTTGAAGGATCTCTCTTATTTTTTTAGATTCGGGATTTTTATTCCTTGCAATTTCCCCCCATATTTTATCGTCGGATATAAAATCTTTCCCGTTGGTCATGTATCTTGTTATCTCATCCTCTTCGATAACACTTTTTGCCCAGTTTGACTCTGATTGGTTAAGAACTGATCCTGCGTTCATTTTTTAAATCCTCCTCGATTTCTTTCATTTTCTTGTCAAAAGCAACCAGTGCCGCGGGGAAGGGGGTCAGGGTTCTTCTCAATACACCTTGCAGAAAGGAGATGGCCACGCCATAATTTGTAATGGGCACCTTTGCCTCACACGCCTTTTGAATCCTGTTTAACATTTCTTTTCTGGTGAGCATACAGGCTCCGCAGTGTATGATGAGACTGTATTCTCTTAAGTTTTCCGGGTAATCCCTTCCCGCATAAACATCAATATCCAGTTCACAGCCTAAATATTGTTTTAGCCACCTTGGTATTTTTACCCTCCCGATATCGTCCTGAACAGGGTGATGGGAGCATGCCTCCGCGATCAATACCTTGTCACCCGGGTTTAAAGTTTCTATAAAGGCGGCGCCCCTTGCCGCTTCTGCGAGGTCTCCCTTGTGCCTCGCGAAGAGGATGGAGAATGTGGTGGCCGGAACACCTTTCGGCGTGTCGGCACACATCTTCTGAACAACCTGGGAATCGCAGACAACGATATCGGGTTGCCTGTTTAAGGTGTTCAATGTATAGGAGAGTTCTCTTTCCTTTACAATCAGCGCCCCCGCGTCGCTATCCAGCGCGTCCCTTATAGTCTGAACTTGGGGCAGTATGATTCTCCCCTTTGGTGCCTCGAGGTCTATGGGAACGACGAGAACGGCCAGTCCTCCCGGAACAAGAAGGTCTCCGATTATCGGTGGTGGTTGGATGAAATCATCCGGGCAGACTTCAATCAGGTGTTGTTTTAAAGATTCTATATAACTATCTCTTTTCCCCCAGTCTATGCTGGACGCAAAAACCACATGTTCGGTCTTTTCTGAAATTAGTTTTATAAATTCGGGAGCCGGCTTTCTCTGATCAATCTTGTTTATTACTGCAATTGCGGGAACTTTTCTCTTCTTCGTTTCGCGGAACACTTCATCTTCAAAATTCGTCCATATATCCGGTTCTACAACAAGGAACACGACATCCGCTCTCTCGAATACATTGTGCGTCTTCTTCAGTCTCAAGGTCGAAAGGATGGATACGTCATCCAGGCCTCCAGTATCGAGAAAAAGTACCGGCCCCAGGGGTAGAAGCTCCATCGCCTTTTCCACAATATCGGTGGTTGTTCCCGCGATGGGCGATGTGATGGCTATATCCTGTCCCATGATAAGATTGAGCAAACTTGATTTGCCCACATTTGTCCTGCCGAAGAGGGCAATTTGCAACCTATCTCCCTTTGGCGTTCCTTTCATAATTGCTATTTCCCAAAGCTGTTATTCTATAGGGAGAAAACATCTTTTCTATCAGTTCTATCCCCAGTTCATCTTCCAGAAACCTTCTCATATCTTTTTGACCGGCCGAAACAAACTCGTCGATTAACTCTGTCGCCTTTTCATAACCGATAACAGGTAAAAGCGCCGTAATGATCATAGGACTTTTGTCAAAATATTCCTTGCACTTTTCTTCATCAGCTCTTATTTGATTCACATGTTCCGATAGAAGGTCATTTATGTTGACAAGTATATCCAGAGATTCCAGGATTGCGTGAGCGAGAAGAGGTAGAAATTCGTTTATCTGCAGTGTTCCCCTGCTTACTACCTCAGTCACTATGAAATCATTCGCGATTACCTTCATTCCCGCCTGCATTGCCGACTCCAGCATCACGGGGTTGACCTTGCCGGGCATGATGGATGAGCCCGCCTGAAGCTCAGGAAGTTTTATCTCACCCAAAAGATTCAGCAACCTCAAGTCATTGCATATCTTTATTATATTCGCAGCATGTGCCTTCAGGATACCGGAAACCTCAACGAAGGGATCGGCATTGGCTGTTTCTCCCATTATGTTTTCTCCCCTGGAGAGACCAAGCCCGGTGATATCACGCAGTTTCTCTATGACCAGAAAGATATAGTCCCGAGGAGAGGTAAGCCCGGTTCCTACTGCTGTTCCTCCGAGGTTTACGACTCGCAGTCGTTCCTCACATTTAAATGTCCTCCATCTGTCTCTTGAAATAGCCTCGGCAAATGCTGAAAATTCGGCACCAAGGGTGATGGGAACAGCCTCCTGCAGTTCCGTCCTTCCGATCTTAACCATTTTCCCGAATTCTTTCTCCTTTTTCTGGAAGGCGCCCTGCAGATGGGCAATCGTTTGACTGAGAACTCTCAAAGAGTATATACAGGCGATTTTTATCGCGGTAGGGTACGTATCGTTCGTTGACTGATGGAGGTTTACGTCTTCGAGGGGATGAACGAGAGAATAAATTCCTTTTTCTCCTCCCAGAATTTCTATTGCCCTGTTGGCGACAACCTCATTTACATTCATGTTTGTCGACGTGCCCGCTCCGCCCTGGAGGGCATCGATAGGAAATTGTTTTAGGAGCTTGCCGTCGATAATTTCGTTACAGGCGGTGATTATCGCCTTTGCCTTTTTCCCATGCAGGTATTCCAACTCGGAGTTGGCCATGCAGCAGGCCTTTTTCACCATCGCCACAGCCTTAATCAGGGATGGATTCACCGTATGACCGCTAATCTGGAAATTACAAAGAGCTCTTTGTGTGTGTATGCCCCAGTAAACATCACAGGGGATCTTTATCTTTCCGAGAAAGTCATGTTCTAGGCGCAGGTCATCCATTTTCTTTTGCCATCGTTGATTTGACTGTAACCCCTTCAATCATACCGAGCTTTCCTGTCATTGCTCCTATATCACTTACGGTACCGTCCACAATGAGTGCGATTACACTAACCTCTCTTTCGGCGTATGGAATGCCCATCCTTCCAACAATAATGTCTCCATATTGGGTGAGTAACTCATTTACCTTCGGGGCGCGATCCTTCCTATTATGAATAATAATTCCGACAATACCTACTCTCCTTTTTTCCATTCTTCCCTCCGATAAAAAACCCAGCTTGTACTGAACGGGCTGGGTTTTCTATTGTTTCTTCCCGCCCTTGGGTTCAGAAGCATCCCTTGCCTCAGGCTGCTATACAAATTAAAATATTTTACACTTTGAGTTTGAGACCGCTTTCCTTAAGCCTTTTCACCCTGCTGGAACGGTCAATGTAATGGGTGTGCAGGAGCCGGTGCGACATATGAGAACAAGGTTCATGAAGAAAATCCTTGTAAATCTTGTGAACCGCCGGGCTGTCCTGGGACTTCCTGAATTTCATTTTTGTGTCATGTGCATAGACGGATTTCTGCCTTTCAGTAAGATAGTCTTTTACTGCCGCATAAGTAAATTTAGCGAAGTTCCAACTATACAATACGGCCCCAACAGTAATTCCGGAAACTTTGACAAATTGACGTCTCGTCATTTTAGCAATATCTTTCATGTCATTCCTCCTGTTAAGCCACTCTTCTTATGTTAAATCTTCTGTTCATCGTGGCAATCATTGTTCTAAACAAAGAGGCCTCGCGCGCGTCGGGGAAAAGAGGCTGCCCGCCGCCATTGATACAACCGCCAGTACATGCCATAACCTCTATAAAGTGGTATTTACACTTTCCTTTTTTGATATCCTCAAGAATCGGTACCGTGTTTTTGAGACCGCTCACCACACAGACCCTCAACTCACCGAATTTAGGAATCTTTATTTTGGCAGCTTTGACACCTTTATGAGTTCGAACAGATTTAATGTCAGGATTTTTCAGTTTTTTACCGGATACGACCTCATAGGCAAGACGAAGGGCCGCTTCCATAACACCGCCGCTGTTGCTGAAGATGGTACTGGCACCTGTGGATTCTCCCAGTTCAAAATCCGGTTTCTCATCGGGAAGGCTTTTGAAATCGATACCGGCCTTCTTGATCATATAGGCAAGCTCCCGGGTTGTGATCGTGGCATCAATATCTCTGAAGCCACTGTCGGCCATCTCAGGCCTCAGCCCCTCATACTTTTTGGCCACGCAAGGCATAATGGAGACTGTATACATCTTCTTAGCGGGTGTTTCTGACACCTCGGCGCCATAGGTCTTTGACAGGGGTCCCAGCATAGCGATGGGCGACTTGCATGTTGACACATGGGGGGACAGTTCGGGATAAAACGTCTCCACAAATTTGATCCATCCCGGGCAACAGGAGGTAAACTGCGGAAGCGGTTTCTTTACTTTGCCGGTAAGTCTGCCGACAAGCTCGGTTCCTTCTTCCATAATGGTAACATCGGCAGTCATCTGATTGTCCCAGATGCGATCGAAACCAAGCTTTCGAAGCGCCGCAAAGAGTTTCCCCCCCACATAAGTTCCTGTGGGATAGCCGAACGGCTCACCAAGACCGTAACGAACAGCAGGCGCGGGCATGGAGACAACGACCTTGTTAGGGTCTTTCAGGGCGTGAAAAACCTCGTCCACAAACGAAACACCTTCATAAATTGCCCCGTATGGACAATTGATGAGACACTGAGCGCAGTTCATGCATGCCGCGGGGTCGACCACCGTTCGGGGTCCGTCCTTTCCATCCCTCGGCTGAATTGCACCTGTCGCGCAGTGAGTTTCACATACACCGCATTGTTGGCACTTGTTCTCGTCCACCTGAACAAAAAACGCGTTATCGTAGTCTTTTGTATCAGGCGCATTGCTTAATTCTAGAACGTTTTCAATTTGTTTCATAATTTCCTCCTCTCTTTATTTTTTACGCAAATCTTTAACTTTTACCAGTCTTCCAACTTTATTAGATGGAAGGAAAATGCTATGCTATTTTTAGCTTATGTCTTTTGTGACATAGCCTATACCTGAGTCTTGCCCTTCTGTCAATACTTTTTAGGAAAATTTTTCTTAAAATTATCGTGGGCTGATCACGAATTCTTATCAAAACATGATAATCACCTCCCCTTTTCTCGTTCATTAATTCTTTAATCCGCAGGCCATGGTCTTTGCTCATCCTGTCTCCTTGAATAATTTTTTGTTTATAAGCTCCCTTATATCCTACCGCCTGTGGGTAAATTCAGCAGTATGGTTCGGTTCTGGCGCGGGATTTCATATTTCATGTTGAAGTGTCTATCAAAGCAGTTGAAGACAATTCTGTTGATTCTTCAGCTTACTGTAATGGTCTTGAACCGCTCTCTTCTTTTGATATCGAAGACAGTCTCACAAAGAAGTATATGATGAGCCGGACTGGAAAGATTTGAAAATTGGCGATTAGAAATGAAGGAAAGAAATTTGAGTTTCCAGTTTGGCCCTGTGCCTACCGAACCCGGGCAGAATTTCGATCGCAGCTCAGGTAAAGCCGAAAAATTTATACATGGCCAAACTCCTTATGGAAGGGTTTTTGCAGCACCCTTGCGGGGTGATTATTCCGTTTATATCAGATAGTCACTTTTTATATATTGACTACCTTGCCGGCAGTTAAGAGAGCATCAACCATTTCATACATATTGGTTATTTTGCCGATCCTCAGTTTGTCTTTTATTCCATAATGGGCCAGGCAGGTACCGCAGGAAAATATTTCGACACCCTCTTTTTCTAAAAGCTCCAAGGTCTCCAGAACATCGGAACCTTCGGTGGTCAGCATTACACCGCTGTTGATAAACAGTAACCTGGCTGGTCGTGGCTGGTAGTCCCACAGGGTGTTAAGAAATGCTTTCATCAGTATTTCTCCCAGTTCCTCACTTCCCGTTCCAAACCGGTCGGTGGTAATGCAGACAACATCCGCGTTCATTGTCTTATCGGATTCCTTCTCAGCCTCTGCTACTAATTCCTTTTCTTTCTCACCGGAACGGCCTTTGGTAATTTTCAGGTAGAAGATATCCTCTTTTTCCTCTACCTTAGCCTCGCACCCCTGGCTTATAGCAAATCGTCGCACGTTTTCTTTACTCTCCGGATTATCCACCAGGACGGTAATTGTGCCCTCTTTTATTTCTTCCAGCGCCTTCTTGGTACTGATGACCGGTCGGGGACAAGGAAGGCCTCTGACATCGATTTCTTTAGCCATAATTCTTATTGCCTTTTTAAAATCGCGTCTTAATTTTTTGGAGGTGTGAGCAATACTCGATACTCATCCCCGGCTGTTTCCTCAACCCTTACTGAATATTTTTTGCTTTCTGCAAGCCGGGATACATTTTCCTTCGAAACTACGGTTTCTACGAGTACCGTTATTTCTTCTTTCGGGTTTTGCTCAATAGCCTTTTTTGTCTTCACCACGGGAATAGGACAACCAAAACCTCTCACATCAATCTCAACCATTGCTGCTCCCTCCTCACTTGTTAAATTTAATCTTTTACCAACAATACATTTACCGCCTTAATCATTGCCTTGACTTTATCTCCCTCTTTTATGCCGAGTTCATTCAGGGAATCCAGAGTCATTACCGACGATATCGTGCAGTCGCCGGGTATCTTTACTTTTACCTGGCTCATTAGAGTTCCTTTCTTGATTTCGATTACCCGTCCCGACAGTTGGTTTCTTGCGCCATACTTCATTTCCATATCCTTTTTCTTTTTTCAGCTTATGGCCTTTGCTTTCAGCCGCTATGAAAAACCCCGGTTTTTGTTATTTTAACACTGTCAATCCGGAAATGTTCTGTAACATACACCGCTCCACTCACATAAATGATCCTTGAACACCGCTGGAAGCTGCGAAATAATTTCGTGAATTCTGGTAGCCGGTGTAGCCTTTGCGTATTTTCCGGCCATTCGATTTGCCTTGGCTGCGATAATCGCTGCCTCATCTAACTCGAGTTCGGCATAAACAAAAGCGGAAACCATACCCGTAATTGTATCACCTGTTCCCCCTATGGCTTCAAGCCCGGGTATATCTGGTTCGGTAATAACATCCAAAATTTCCCCGTTTTTAACCACATAATCGAGAGCTCCTTTAATCAACAACAAGCTGGCGGCGCTTTTATTTTGATATGCAGTGGCTGCCAGTTCTGGGGCCTGGGTTATATCTGTATCAAAAAGGTGTCTGCTGATATAGGCAGGGTGTGTGGCGTCCGGGTCGGCTAAAAAAGCCATTTCACAGGAATCGGGAGTGAAGATGTCAAATTTTGCCGCCAATCCGGCCGCTTTGGC
>CAZZBF010000003.1:81635-92295 GCA_964652795.1 uncultured Syntrophales bacterium
TCCGCAATCATAATCGGTTTTTTAGTACATTTCTCTATAGCTTCACACAACCGGTTCATCAGGCTCATAATGGGAAGACAATAGTGAAGTACCAGCACGGCCGGTGAAAGTTCGTAAATATTTTTTATCAAATACTCGTAGAGTAATTTGCTTCCTTTTCCTTCACCACTGTCGCCGACTAATAAAGCCTGGGGTGGAGTGATATTCAGATATTCGGTGGTAGCCAGCCCTGCGCTGATCAGGGCGGCAGTACCCTGTGTGCAGGGGATTTCGAGATCACTTATGATCAATGATTTCTCTTTTGTTTTAATCTCTCCCAGCGTCAGCGGGAAATCCTTTATCGGGACTGTTCCGCAAATAAGCATCATTTTGTTTTTCCTTTGCTTCATTCCAGAGATCCAGGCATTCAACAAAAGCTCTATCCATCATAAGAGCGCATAAAGTAAAACCGATATCTTTAGGCCTGGGTACGTCTGTTAGTTTTTTATTGATGAGTTCGGCATGAAGATAGGGGATATCGGGACAACCCCCTCCGGAAGCATTTAAGATTATACCCGTGTTTTTATCAAATGAGAGCTTCATATTGCCAGCCTTCACCATTAACGCTTCCCCAAAATCTGTTATCTTTACGATTTCCAGGAGCTCTCCATCACCTTTTAAGGGGACAACTTCGATATAATCCACATTTTTCTCATTGAAAAGCCTCTCAATACCGATCTGTTCAACCAAATTTATCTCAACGGCGAGATCGCACCCTTTTCTAAGGGAGGGAGGCGGAGCTACAAGCTTGGCCATATAGTCTGCCGATTTAAGAACCTTTTCCGCTTTTATGGCGTCTTCTACCTTTTCAAAGAGGAAAAGTCCTTCCCCATAAAAACGGGGTTTCTTTTTTGTCTTGAAGATCATGTTATTTTCTTCTTTCCATCATCAGGAAGCCGACAGCCGAACAGAATATTAACCCTATGATTACTGCCAGTGGCCCGAATTCACCTGGACCTTTGGGACTCGATGCAAGCAAAAAATTATGGGCAAAGGCGGCGCCGACAATGAGGCCGAGGACGGTAATCCCTGCGTCTGTGTCCCCCTCACTCGCCAGTATTGTCTGACGCAGGGGACACCCGCCCAGAAGAGTCGCTGTTAGTCCCGCCAATACCATTCCCAGGAAATTCCACAAATGATTATTATGGGAAACCGGTTGATGTTCAAACCCCCAGTGGTAGAATCCTGAAGCAAAATTGCCCAGGGCATAATTGCAGGCCAGAACACCGACAAAGAAGGCCGCGATTCCGCTGAAGAGGTAGAAGTCTCTGACCAGCACAATGTCCCTCCAGCCTCCAACAAAGCACATCCTTGTCTTCTGAGCAATGAATCCTGTAAACATTCCTACTATGAGTGAAATCAAGATGGGAGCATGAAACGCACCCGGGCCTTTTTTACTGAAAAAGAGAAAATGCGGTTTGAATACTATCAAGAGAAGGAGACCAATCATGATAATTGGTATTATCAGGGCAGATATTTTCGAAATACTTCCGGCACGACCAAGATTATAACCACCCTTTAGAAACTGGATGCCTATAACTGCGCCTGCAATGACCCCTAAAAGAGCGGTAATACCGTTAAGATCACCGCCTGCGAGCCTTATCAACGCCCTGATAGGGCAGCCTAAGAAGACCAACGCGCCGATCATGAAAAAAGCGCCCAGCAGAAAACGTATTATCGGGGAAGAGCCCCCTCTCGCTCTGAATTCTCCAAAGGCGAAAGCTGAGATAAGAGCACCGAATACGAAACCCATTATTTCAGGCCTGATATACTGTACCACACCCGCCCTGTGCAGGCCGATCCCACCTGTAATGTCACGATAGAAACATGCCACGCAAATGCCCATATTTGCCGGATTACCCCATTTCGTGAGCAGTGCCGCAAGTATCCCAAAGATCAAACCTCCTCCAATAATCCATGTTTTCTGTGTCCAGAATCTGGTCGCCATTTTCACTCTCTCCTTTCCCGTATCTGATGGTTTTATGTAACTACCTAAATTTAAGGAATATGTCAAATTCATAATAGTTATAATTCTTTGTTGATTATAATTGAAATTTATGGTAGTTAATTTTTCCATGAGTTACGATCAATTCAGGAATATTACGATTCAACAGATGGAATCTCTTGTCCGTATCGTTGAAGAAGGAAGCTTCAGCCGTGCTGCCAGGAAGGTATTTCTGACCCAGCCATCTCTGACCAAGCATATTAAAAATCTGGAAGAATCGGTCAACACCAGGATTGTTGACAGGAGAAACAGGGGGATATTTTTAACACCAGAGGGAAAGATACTTTATGATTATGCTAAAAAGATCATCAGATTAAGAGATGAGGCAAAAGAAAAAATTTCAAGGATGAAGGAAAATGAAGCGGGAAGTATCTTTATCCGCGCCAGCACCATACCGGCAACGTATATCCTTCCGCGCCTTTTGAATGATTTCAAAAAACTTTTTCCGGATATTAGGGCTTACGTTCAGACCTCTGATAGTGAAGAAACCCTCGAAATGATCCTGGATAATCAAGCAGAAATGGGCTTTATAGGCAAACAGACATTTGACAAAAGATTGCATGTTGAATCTCTCTGGGAAGACAAGCTTGTTTTAGCTGTGCCGGCAGACCATCTCTGGGCGAAAAAAAAATATGTGACACTGGATGAAGTTTCAAAAGAACCTTTTGTTATCAGGGAAAAGGGTTCGGCTACCCGTGAGATCCTGGAAGACAACCTGCGTAAAAATACCGGCGTGAGCCTTTCCATGTTCAATAATGTCTGTGAGATGGGAAGCTCTGAAGCGGTCAAAGAGGCGATCATTGCCGGCCTCGGCGTATCCATCCTCTCCGTTCATGCTATAAAACGGGAATTACAGCAAAAGGTTCTTTGTGAAGTTAGGATTCGAGGCTGTACCATTCAGAGACATTTTTATTTGATTTATAAAAAGCAATTGAGTTTAATGCATTATCATAAGTTGTTTCTGAAATTTGTGAAGAACTACGCGGTGTAAAATTTTAAACTTAACAACGGGTGCAACCTCGCGACAAGCCGCGGGGGACTTCCATTCTTAAGCTTTCACATGGTGGTGTTTGATAAATGGGGAACAAAATACGTTATTACAGCACAAACAGAAACCTCACCGGCGGCTCCGGAATTTTACCGTTTAAAGAATACGTTTCTTTCAAGGACGCACTTCTTGCCGGGCAGGCCCCTGATGAGGGGCTTTTTATGCCTGATGTCATACCTCGAATTTCTGTGGAAGATGTTGTGGCATTGAAAGGGAAGCCGTACCCGGAAACGGCAATGCTTGTAGCCGGGGCATTTCTGCGTGATGAAATCTCATCCGATCGGTTGAGAGAAATAGTTGAGGACTCGTACAATTTTACCGTTCCTCTGGAGAGGGTCTTCGACCGAAAATATATAATGAGGCTTGATCAGGGGCCGACGGCCTCTTTTAAGGATTTTGCCGCCAGGATGATGGCAAGGCTGATGAGCCATTTCCGGGACAGGGGGAAAAGACTTAATGTTCTTGTCGCTACATCGGGAGATACGGGAAGTGCGGTCGGAGAGGCATTTAAAGGAGTTCCGGGGATTGATGTTAATATCCTCTATCCGAGGGATGAGGTGAGCGGGAGACAGAAGAAACAGCTCGACACAATAGGCGAGAACGTACAGGCTATATCTGTTGAGGGAAAGTTCGATGATTGCCAGAATCTGGTCAAACAGGCCTTTTCAGATCCGGAACTTAACTGTTTTAACCTTACATCTGCGAACTCGATAAACTTCGGAAGGATTCTTCCTCAGATTGTTTATTATGTTTACGCTTACGCGCAGCTTGCCGAAAAGGAAGAAGAAATCGTTTTTTCCGTTCCTTCGGGTAATTTTGGAAACGCGCTCGGATGCGAGTACGCGAGGAGAATGGGGATACCGGTGAGGAAACTTGTAATGCCTACCAATGAGAATGATGAATTCCCTCGATATCTAATAACGGGCAGTTATGAGAAGGTGTCGCCTTCCAGGGCGTGTTTGTCCAATGCGATGAATGTCGGCCATCCGAGCAACTTAGCCAGGTTCTTCGATTTATATGGCGGTACCGTTGACAGGCTCGGCACCGTTTATATGTACCCCGTAATCAATACGATGAGGGAAAATATCTTTTCGGTGAGCGTGTCTGATACAGTTACGATACGAACCATCAAAGAAGTCTATGACAAATATAATGTTATTCTGGAACCTCATGGTGCGGTTGGCTGGAAGGGGCTTGAAATCTATCTTGAAGAGTGCGGTGGTTTTCCGCTGTGTGTATCTCTGGAAACAGCGCATCCAGCTAAATTCTACGATGAAAAGATCATAGAACTCGCCCATATCATTCCTGAGATACCGGACAGCATGAAGGATGTCGACAGCAGGGTAGGGGAACCGTTGAAGCTGCCCGGGGACTATGCGGTATTTAAGGAATATCTCAGGGACAACCTGAAGATAAAAAGCCTTTAACCCTTGTCGGTAGCCGATAGCCGGCAATTTAACTTCAAATGAAAACATCGAATAGATGTTCTCGCATCTCGGCTTCGGTTTCTATAACCTTAACATTAGCTGTATAGGAGTGTTGCGTGGTGATAAGGTTAACGAATTCTTCCGCAAGAGACACATTGGACGATTCCACCTCATCGGGTTGAATTGTGCCGGGTGTATCTACCTCGGTTATCGTTACGGAAACACCGGGTAAATCTCCCGTCTGAAAAATAGCCCGGCTCTTCTTGAATTCATCTGTGTTAACATTCGCGATATTATTGGCCGTCACGTCAAGTTTCTTTTCCAGAGCCAGGATTGAAGATACGGCTATATTTGAAGCTGAAACCTGTGACATTTGGTTTTTCCTTTGGGAAACGCTTTTGTTGTTATTTCGGCATTTTCCCTCAAAAGCTTGAGATAATAACTGCAACGGCTTATATTTATTTTTGAAAAGGCTTTTCAGGCAGGGGTGGGCAGTTCACTTTTTAGCTGATGCGAATATCCAGCTCACGCAGTAAGATGGGATGTAGGATTTTGTAAATGCGACGTTGGAAAAATGTTTATTTAAAATTTCGGTAATGATGCCTTGCGTTGTCCAGTCAAATTGGGAACAGCACTGTACACTTATGATGCCGTTCTCTTTGAGATTGTTTCTGATTTTTGCAAAAAGTCCTTCGAGATATACCTTTCTGTCCACTTTGATAAAAGATTCGGGGTGCATCGTTAAATCGTAAATAATGGCGTCAAAGTCATTTTCCCCGTCGAGGAAAGTGTTAGCATCGGCATATATAATTGCAACTCTTGGATCATCAAAGGCATCGAAACATATATCCGTCAGATATTTCTTGGCGGTATTTATTACTTCTTTGTCAATGTCTATAAGTGTAACGCTTTTGGGGTTATGTTTCAGAAGCTCGTAAAGGACTCCGCCGTCCCCTCCGCCTAAGATTGCCACATTGTCTAAACTGTTACCGGCCTCAATCAAAGGGGAAACCATGCTTTGATTATAGATATAGGCATCGGCGGCCGCTATCTGCAGCTCTCCGTCGAGGAACAGCATCCTGCCGAAGTTTTCATTTTTTATGACTTTGATCTTCTGATATTCCGAACGCGTATTCAGGATTTTTTCTTCGATATGGTACCGGACTTCAAACCCCATGGATTCGGAAAGGTCCGTTATCCAGTCGGTGTGTGTTATTTCTAGAGGATTTCCTCTCTTCATCTCGGCGACTCTCACCGTATCCGGGTTAAGTTCACCTTTCAGGAAATCAAGCAGATCGATGGACAGTTGAGATTCATTAGAGCAGGTGAAGATATCAAGTGAGGCATGACGGGCTTCGGGATAAGTATGAATGGCAATGTGAGATTCGGAGACAATCGCGATAGATGTAACGCCTATCGGGTTAAAGCTATGACTGTTTATGTTGACGAGATTCATCCCGCATTTCTCAATCCCTTCACTTAAAACCCGTTCAATGGTCTGTTGATCATTTAGAATATCTGTTGAGCAATTGATAAATTCTGCTATGAACTGTTTTCCTGTAGGTTTCATAGACGTTTTTTCATATCCTTAATAAATGAAATTCGGTTTTAAGGGGAGAATTTTCATATAATAAAAAATCGTTGTCTGTCAAGAAAAAGCTCATAAAGATTTAGCTCCAAATTTAGACCGTATCCTGAACCTTTCAGCTTACATTGTAAAAAACTAGTATAGTGTCCCTTTATTTCCTTTTTGTCGAGAGCCTTATGATTCATACTTTATCCTGCAATCGTGTTTCGCTAACTTTTTTGAACATAACGTTGCTAATCAGCCGCGCGGTTTTTTTGCGTCGGCTGAATTAAACTTGTTGGACGGTTTCTCATTCATAATACTGTCTATCAATTCTTCCATTTGGGATTCAGTTAGCAAATGTGAATTTTCTGATATTATTCCACTCAGAATCTCATTTTCAGGGGTGTTTTCGTTGACGATGAAATACTCAAGCGAACATTTAACAGTGGCCGTTTTTTTGATACCAAAACTAAATACTCAAAGCGAAAAATCGACCTTGGCCCAAAAGTGATGCTGGGATTGAAAAAGTGGAAACTTGCCTGTCTTAACAATGATCTTGATTTGATGTTTCCAAATGAGGCCGGGGGGGCGATGAACTACAGCAACATGGTCAAGAGGTACTTTCAAAAGGCTTTAAAGGCTGCAGAACTGCCGAGAATAAGATTTCGCGACCTCAGACATACCTATCAAGCCTTTTGCTTCAGCAAGGGGAAAACATCAAATACATCTAAAGTCAGTTAGGCCATTCAAGTCCCACTGTCACCTTGAATGTCTATTCACATTTGATGAAAAAGGAGAACCAGGAAGCGGCTTGCAGATTAGAAAATAATATTTTTGGTGCTTCAATTTAGAATAGATGATTTAAACAGCTTTTAATCAATTCATGAAATGGGCTTCTCATTGAGCGACGCTTCTAAAAATACCAATGACAGTGGCAAGCTATATTGAATTGCCGATTTGATAATTTTATTACTTACAGCAAATGAATACCTTGAATTTTTCAAAAATAGAAAACCCTTGACAAATAATTCTAACCAAGTATCGTGAATATCGGATTCATTTAAATTATACCAATAAAGATTAACCCTTTTATCACTAAAAAAGAGGGAATCATGGGAAGGTTATAAACAAAAACCCCGTTTCTCAAATGGAGAGATGGGGTTTTTTGTTTTAGGGTGATCTCATTGAGCTTAAAAATGTGGCATTGCAAGACCTGATCCCACTTTTCCTTCAACAGTCAAACACATGAACTATCAACTCTTGAAGCAGTCACTTGACCTTAAGACGGCGATCAGATGGTTGCCGCGAGACTCCAGTGACGATTTCTACCCCGACCCAATATGGTGGGCGGACCTCAAGCAGTTCCCTGATGAGTTTCTTGCCAAACGTGAGCACAGGATTCTGCAAGCTGACAGCCTCCCGCACCTGACCGAAATGGTTCCAAAGAAGAGCGGTATGCTTCGAGAGGCGGTTTGGCTTCATCCGGCGCACCGTGTGCTCTACTTGGCGATTCTTCACAGGTTATTACCACGACTCGATTCATGTTTATGTGCGGAAGTCTACTCCTACAGATCTGACAATCCAGACGACCTTACCGCCTACCCATTCTCAATGAAGATGGATCGATGGAAGAACTTCTACAACGATTTTAGACGAGCCGCGCTTAATGACGCCACAGGTGCGGTCCTTATCACTGACCTTGCAAGCTACTTTGATCACATCCAAATCCAACAACTTGGCCAGCGCCTTGAGTCTATGTTGGCGGGTCGTATGGATGCCAACGACAGGGAGGTAATTGAGTTCTTGTTAAAGCTGCTGCGGATGTGGGGATTCGAGGGATTCGGCATGCCGCACAATCTGGACGCAAGCAGTTTCTTCGGCAGTATTTATCTTCACAACGTCGACACCGAAATGGTGGCTAATAGGTATCGTTACTTCAGGTGGCTTGACGATATCCGTGTTGTTGCTAAGTCATACCAGCAAGCTCTTCGCGCCCTCCATGATCTACAAAAGGTGCTTGCACGATTTCGACTATTCCTCGCCACGGACAAAACGTATATCTACGAGAAGGGGACCGACGAGTTCAACACATTGCTGAATGTAGAAGACGACATCCTGATTAGCAGAGCAGAGGAGACCATCTCTCGAGGCGTTAAAGATGAGCTTGAGACAATTGTAGAGGAGCTTTTCCTTCGCTTGGAGTTCCACGCCCAAACGAACGGGGATGAGCGTAAATTCCGCGCTTTCGCAAATAGGCTACTTGATGTTTCAGACTATGAGGAAGTCGAAACAGAGATAACCCCGCGTATTCACGGTTTCGTTATCCCACGCCTGAAGACACATCCAGAACGAACGGATTACTGGGTTAAGATGCTTCTTGCCAGACCCACAGAGGCGATAACTCCTGTTCTCAAGGAGTATCTCGTTGACAGACCTTCAATATTTGATTGGCAGCGCTTCTACTTATGGAGGCTATCCACAGGACTCCCGCGCGAGTTGATCCCTCAGGAGTTATTTGACAAAGCGCTTGAGGTAAGCAATAGCACGCTGTCAGACAACGTATCTGCACAATGCATAGTATTTCTAGGGCGTCATTTGGACAACACTATGCGTGAGAACCTCTTTGCAAGGCTATTCACTGCTCAACGAAGCTACCTCATTCAGCGCGCCATTCTCATTGCGATCCAAGAACTACCTGCCAAGGACTACTATTACCGACGCGCAATTGAAACCAACTCCGACCACAAGGAACTTGTCGATTATCTCACCGCCAGGGGTGAGCCAGATTACGGTATCAGGCCTCGATCATTTCGCCATTGTCTGGAAGAGCCAAAGCCCATTGAGCATGTGATCAAGAGAGGTATTGGGCTCTCCGCGGGCAAAAAGATGACTTTCCGACTCAGCCGCCATGACTATGATTACTAAGTGTCGAACAACCTAATCGACACGTATACAGATAAAGCGTGCTGCAACTTACAACCGGCGGATTGAACAGATGCCCACCGGGCATTTCTCATCCGCAACGTTCATAATTTGCATACAGTAAATCAATATCATAACTTCGTAGTCAATTCTCACAGTGTAAACAGCTGATAACCGTTCTTTCTTACGGATGGAGTTTATACAAATGAACAGCAATAGATTACAGATCGTCTACCTTCCATACCTTTTCCTTAAGAAGTTTCGATCAATTGCATTGCTTGGAATCACAGTATGGAACTCGAAAGAGATGCTCAATAAAATAACTGATAAAAAACTAAGGCATAAAGTAAAAACTCTGATTGCTCAGAACCGAATATTAAGGAAACCAGTTGAAGATGTCGGCATTGTTGACATTGGAGGTGGGTATGATTTTCGTCCTCTCACACCTAGTGAAGACAAAAAAATGAACGAGCTCCGAGTTGTTCTGTTTCTTGCGGGCATGGCGGAATGCAATACACAGGAAGGCCGAAATGCTGGCCTTCGTATGCTCACAAGCGATAATTTCAAAATAGTATATCAGAACTTCAAATTGGATAGCCCCTACACCGGTTATACCTCAGGTAGAATTGTAAGAGTATCCGATTTTGGCTATAAAATATCCGAGATTACATATGAAAAGCCCCCGTATGTGATGAGAAACCCATTCTCTTACGAAGAGAAGTTCTTAAACAACCTAGATCAGCTGAGACATAAAAAGCGGAAGTCTTATCGCCTGATTCTAAGAGCTTCAAATTCAGTGATGAACGCATACAGTAACTCAGAAGATGTCAGCTCCGAGGCACGGATTCTGGAGTTTTCTAGGGCTTTCGAAATTTTATTTGAATTGCCCGAAAGGGAGCAAAGAAGGAAGTTTAAGGAGGCTATTAAGAAATACTGTGAGCCTCCGGGAGAAAGAAAAAGGAGATATTTATCAGCGAGACCAAACGGAAAAAAGGAACCCGAGACTGAGAGCAGGCACGTCATGTGGGCAGATCGTTTCTATACCTTGCGCAACCACATCATACATGGTGAGAGCATTGCAGAGAAGAGATTTTGGTTCTTTGGTCAACCACATTACCAGCTTGGTCTCTGGTTTTTTTTAGTAGCTATAAAGCAAAGAGTAAATGAAGCGTTAGGGATCAAGGTCTTCTATGATTCCGTCAAATGTCAATCTGGAATCTTTGTTTATGACAGTGGCTTCTGGGAGGAAGCAAAAGCAGAAATGCTCCAAACTCTTGTGAAAAGGAGTCCGTAAATAACAGACCACGATTGTCAACCAGATTCTTAAATGGTTTTTTGCCGACTCTTTCTTCACTTTTGATTTTATCGACTTCAGGAAGAAGTTAATTTTTACAAATTAAAGACAGGGAATCAATATCGTAACGTTGTTGTTAATTTCCAAAGTGCATATATCTGCTATATACGTATTTTTTCCAACCAACCAAACTTCCACACCCAACATTTATGACCGAAAAAATGTCTATTTTTTAAAACATGGTAGCAAAATGGTAGCAGATACAGAAAAGGGTTACGGCAAGTAACCCGTAACCCCTTTATTTTCATGGTAGGCGGTACTGGATTTGAACCAGTGACTTCTACCGTGTGAAGGT
>CAZZBF010000004.1:0-4353 GCA_964652795.1 uncultured Syntrophales bacterium
CCCAAAATGGTTCTGAGCGAAGAAAACTGACTTTTTACGAGTGCATCAAATTCGGGAAGTATAAGATGAGATCGCTGGATGTAAATCAGGTTATTTTACAGACGAATGCCGTAGAACGTGTTCAGCAGGTTCAGCAACAGCATCCGGATGTACAGCAGCGTTACTTTAAAGATCAGTTAAGAAAAGAGGAAAAGGAATTAAAGGAAAAAGTCAAAGATACTCGCGAAGCGGAGAATCCCGTTATTGATGAAAAAGACAGACGCAACCGTCAGGAAGGTCGTTCCGAGGGGGAAAAGGAGCAAAAAAGTAAGGAAGATGCGGATAATAAAGATCAATTGTTTCGTGCTGTCGAGTGCGGGGGGACCGTCGATATAAGGGTGTGAGGTGGATATAGAAACATTACTGAGATTTCAGATTCTTGCCGATGTCGCGTTGTTTCTTGTCATAGTGTTGCTCTGTATTGTTGTGACGAGGGAGGGTAGAAAAAAACCACATGGGCTGGATCAGGATTCCTTTGAAGAATTTAAAAAATTGATTGAAGGCTCACAAAAGTCTGCCGAATATTTATCACAGGCGGTTAGCGAGGGCAGAAATTCCCTGAAAGAACTTTCATATAAATTGGATGAAAAAGAAAAAAGGTTGCGAAGGCTGGTCGAAGATTCAGAAATGATAGAGGAGAGGGCCAGGGCGGAAAACTCCCGAACGGAAGAAAAGACTGATCTCAGTAAAACTCATGATACTGCCTTGCGAATGGCGCAACAAGGTTTTTCGGATAAGGATATAGCCGATACGCTGGGTGTGCCGGAAGGAGAAATCAATCTTATCCTCGACCTAGATCGCAAAAAAATCGAGAATGGTTAATGCCTTTAATACCGCCGATTATAATCTCACCTGAAAGATCCGATAATTTATTCCGGATTCAAACCAAAGGAAATATTCTGCCTCCTCTTTCGGTAGGGGAAATCGTTAAAGCGAAAGTTGTCGAACAATTCGGTGACAGAAATGTCCTTATTTTGCTCAAGGGTAAAAGAATTGTCGCGGATTCGGCCTTGATGCACAATAAAGGCGATCGTGTGAAGGCCCTTGTTGAACAGGTACAGCCTCGTGTTATTCTTCGTGTTGTTGGGAATCATACATCACCGTCTTTGATAATAAGGGAAAATATCGGCTTTTATCGTTTGAATCCAACGGGATTAATTGATTTTTTTAATGAGGCGAACCGGATATTCAGCCAGAAAGATCTTGGAAATCTGTTTTCTCTCCTGGGAAAACAGAATGTGACGGCTCTCCTGAAAATGGTTCAGTCTTTGACTCTGTCACAATCGACATTAAAGGCCGATTTTTTCAAAGGATATATATATAATCTCGGTTACCTGATGGAGAAGGAATTAGGCGGAGCCCTCACCAGAAAATTTGGCAAGGCCTCGGCGGTAAAAAAGGCTTCTCACAATCTGAAGGGACTTTTATTGGCGTTGAAAAACAAGCTCCATGGATTGACAACGGACAAAAAAAATCACGGGATGGAGAAGCTTTTGCGGTTTGTCGATTTATCCTTGAAGTCAATAGAAGCGCATCAGATTTCCAACGTTGTGCTTCAAGAGCGTGATAATGTGTATTTTTTTAATATTCCTATGCTTTTCCCTGACGGAACAGGCCTCGCGGAGGTTTTTCTCGAATTTGATGACGGAAACTCGAAGGAAGGCGGTCCCCAAAAAAACTGCAAGATGGTATGTATGTTTACTATGGATGCCCTCGGTGACATTGTTGTCGAAACAACGATTGAGAACCGTAAATTGAAATGTGAGATACATTGTCAGGATCAAACGATATGTGATTTTATAATATCCTTTTTACCGGAAATAAAAGAAAGGCTCGATGCGGCAGGCTATGAAGCAAGTTATGTTACCTGTGTGATAGGGAAAGATATAGAAAACATGAAAGAAGGATACAGGAAATTACCTTATCTTTATGATCGGGAAGGTGTGAATGTGGTTGTTTGAAAATGAACACGGATGAAAAGAAACCTAAAATTGCCGCTTCAATAAAATATGACGGCAAAACAGATGTGGCTCCCAGAGTTACCGCGAAGGGACGTGGTTACATCGCGGAGAAAATCATAGAAATAGCTAAAAAGAATAACATTCCCATAAAAGAGGATCCCGCCCTTGTTCAAATCTTAAGCCAGCTTGATATCGACGAACATATCCCGCCGGAGCTCTATAAAGCTGTCGCTGAGATTCTTGCCTTTGTTTACTCCCTGAACGAACGCTACCGACAGAAGATTTTATAATGGGTAAGGTGGTGGGAAAATTTTTCCCAAGGAAAGAAACTGCCTGCCGAATTTTGACACTCTTATATCAGACAAACGGACAAGTCAATACGCACTAAACAGGTTTTTAGTTCCCGCTTTCAGATGTGAGAAGTGAGGATATACCAGAGCCAGGTGTTGTTTTTTAGATTATCCAATGTTCCGATTAATCGTTACACCGGTATTCCATCCGCACAGTGGTTATAACATCCTTGAATCTCATATTATTTTATGTGTCCGTGGCAGTTGTGTCAGAACGTGGAAGTGAAGTATCCGTTTTAAAGGTGAGCCGTCACGAATAATATCTGTATGCCGCCGCGTTGGGAATTTCCCTTAATCATTGAATTCCTGCCATGGCATGTAAATTGCTTTATAAATTGATAAAAAATTATTAGGTGTTGTGTTTATGATCTACGGAATATCATCAATGGCGAAAGAATCTATAAAGAATATCCATCAGCTTGAAGCCGTAACGCATAATATCGCGAATGTTAATACCCCTGGATTTAAAGCCGAGAAAGTGCTTTTCCCGGAAGGAGTGTCAGCGAATATATCAGGTAATGAAGAGCCGTTGAGTGTTATTGATTACTCGCCCGGACTGATCCAGAAGACCGGAAATACATTCGACGTGGCAATAGAAGGAGAGGGGTTTTTTGTTATAGAAACAGCGAACGGTGAGGCATATTCGAGAGACGGGAGGTTTACATTAAATGAAATGGGAGAACTCGTTACTCACAATGGAGATTATGTCCTCGGGAAATCAGGGAAAATTATAATCTCGGGAAATGATGTTCAAATCGATGAAAATGGATCAGTTAAGGCTGATGATAATGAAGCGGGTGAATTAAAAATAGTCGAATTGAGTAATCCGGAAGTTCTTAAAAGCATTGGAAAGGGTCTTCTATATGATCTCGAAGAAGAAGCCGGCCCAAGCATTGTGGAAAAGCCGAAGGTCTATTCGGGATTTCTGGAAATGTCCAATGTGCAGGCAATCAAAGAGATGGTGAATATGATAAGCATTCATCGTTCATTCGAAACGTATCAAAAAACCATGCAGACATTACAGGAACAGGACAAACTATCAACGAATCGAATAGGGAAACTCGTTTAATTTATAAGATACAGGGAGGGTTCTGATGATAAGAGCATTGTGGACGGCTGCTACAGGAATGGAAGCGCAGCAAATTAATCAGGATGTTATCGCCAACAACCTGGCTAACATCAATACGGTCGGTTTCAAGAAATCGAGAGCGGAGTTTCAAGATCTTATGTATCAAGTTTACACAAAAACCGGTTCGGAGACATCTGAAGGGAATAAATTGCCAATAGGTATGGAAATAGGGATGGGAACAAAACCTATGGCAACTCAGAAAATGTTTAGCCAGGGAGATTATCAGCAGACAGATAATGATTTCGATTTGGCCATTGAAGGAAATGGCTTCTTCCAGATCGACCTTACTGACCGTACGGCATATACAAGGGCGGGGAGTTTTCAAATCGACAAGGACGGGTATGTCTGTAACACACAGGGACAAAAACTTACCCCTAACATTTCAATTCCACAGGAAACGGTTCATTTTACAGTGGATGAGGGTGGTACATGGACCGCGACCGATGCTACAGGCACGTCACTGGGAACCGGCAGGATTGAACTGGCGAAATTCATAAATCCGGCAGGGCTAACGAGTCTGGGAAGAGGACTTTATGAAGCGACGGAAGGGTCGGGTGATGCGATTACGGGAAACCCGGGCGAAAGCGGCTTTGGTACTATATCGCAGCGTTACGTTGAGATGTCTAATGTTAATGTGGTGGATGAGATGGTAAAGATGATAGTTGGTCAAAGGGCATACGAAATTAATTCCAAAGCGATTCAGACGACCGATTCGATGTTACAGATGATCAATAATCTTAAGAGGTAAGAAATGAAAGTAGGTAAGGGATTCATTTTAAAATATTGTTTAGGCGTTATTTTTATGGCGATCATGCTGCTGATTGTGAACCAGTCATTATATGCGTCTCAGGTGACGTGTTTCAGTGAAAAAACA
>CAZZBF010000004.1:4363-37800 GCA_964652795.1 uncultured Syntrophales bacterium
AAAAAGAATATATCCATACCGGAAAGTTCTGTTCGTATTGAATTTTTTTCCGGGATATCAGATTTGACTATTCCCGGTGAGAACGTTACCTGGAGGGTTACACATAACAGGAATGAAGATTTTATCGGTTATATCACGGTCTCGATCAGATTTTATCAAGGTAATGTTTTTTTAAAAAGGAAAGCTGTAAGGGCAAAAGTGGAGGTATTTAAAAATGTCGTGGTTGCCTCACGGTTCCTCGAGAGAAATTCCATTATCGATTCAGATGACGTCAAGGTAATAAAAAGGTGGTGTAATCGGAGATTTCCTAACAGCGTTGCGGGTTTATCGGAAGTATTGGGGAAAAAACTGAACGTAAAAGTAATGCAGGATACCGAAATAACCAGAACAATGTTAAAAAAGCAGTTGTCGGTAAAACGTGGTAAGCTTGTGCGTATAGTCCTCGAAAGGGGACCGCTTAAGATAACTACGATCGGTATGTCTCAGCAGGATGGAAAATTTGGAGAGCTTATCAAGGTAAAAAATCTGTCGTCTAAAAAAACCGTCTACGCGAAGGTCGTGGGTGACTCTCTTGTCAGCGTCGAGTATTGACGCCGGGAAAAGGGATTGAGATTATTATGGAAAATCTACATTACGGAAAGATTCAAAATAAATTGCGCCGATCCGGCCGAGACGTTTCATCGGTTTTACGGAAGCTGATTGGAACTGTGAGTTACGCCGTAATTTTATCTCTATTAATTATTGTAACGGGATGCTCATCAAATATTAAAACGGTAAAGAAAGAACAAGTTGTCCCAAATAGAACATTAGAAAAAGTTCCGGATCCCGGATCAATCTGGCCGGGGGAAAGAGCCACGAATATGTTTTTCGCAGACAGGAAGGCAAGATATATAAATGATATAATTACAATCATAATTGATGAACTCTCAAGTGGTGAAAATAAGGCGGATACAGAGACAAGCAGAGATACGAGTACAACCGCAGGGATAACAGGTCTTTTTGGGCTTGAGCAAAAGGCGCTGGAGCAGAATAGAAGGATGGGCACCTCATTTGGCGTGGGCGGTACATCCGTCAATTCTTTGAAAGGCGAGGGAAAAACTAAACGCGACGGGAAATTAACGGGTAAGATCACGGCGCGGGTAATAGACGTGATTGAAAATGGCAATCTTGTTATAGAAGGAAAACAGCAGGTTACCGTGAACGCGGAAGATCAGTATATAGTTATTTCCGGAATTGTCAGATCCGAGGACATTACTTCGGATAATACTATATCGTCGCAGTATATAGCCGACGCAAAGATCATATATACCGGCGATGGTGTGGTTAATGATAAGATGAGACCCGGTTGGTTTACGCGATTTGTGGACTGGGCGTGGCCGTTTTAATAAGTTCGGATTACAGCGCACAAATTACGCGACTTGTAAAACATATACGTCAGTCCTGAGATTTAAGAGGAGTAAATACAAAATGAAATCAAAATCTTCAAGCCGTGACATTTTCAAATACGCCGCTATTTTTGTCCTGATCGGTCTTATGTCCTTATCCAACGCCTATGCGGCGCGCATAAAGGACATTGCGAGTATAGGCGGTGTCAGAGATAACCAGCTGAGTGGATATGGATTAATTGTCGGTTTGAATGGTACGGGCGATTCCATAACTAACGGTTTTACCAATCAGACCCTTGCTAATCTATTGAGCAGTCAGGGCCTTTCAATGAAAGACAAGACCCTTAAAGCCAAGAATGTGGCAGCTGTAATGGTAACCGCAAAACTTCCCCCATTCGCCAAAACAGGAATGCGAATCGACGCTATGGTGTCTTCTCTAGGGGATTGCACAAGTCTGCTTGGCGGTACTCTTTTGATGACACCGCTTCGAGGTGCCGACAATAAAATTTACGCTGTTGTCCAGGGTCCGGTAACAATCGGTGGTTTTTCAGCGGGAGGAAGCGGTACCGGAATTACAAAAAATATTACGACAGCGGGGCGTGTCATAAACGGAGCGTTTATCGAAAGGGAATTACATTACGATTTTGCCCAGAAGAGAGAATTTACCATCAATCTTAACCGTCCAGATTTTACAACGTGCAGAGGATTGGAAGTCATTCTGAGCGGAAAAATTCCCGATGTGAACGCAAAAATAATTGATTCGAATACGGTTGCCGTTTCATTGAAGGACTCTTATAAGGGAAGTATTGTTACTCTGGTTTCAGATATTGAGAATCTCGATATTCCTGTTGATTCGGTGGCCACGGTTGTAATGAATGAAAAAACGGGAACGGTCGTCATGGGAAGCAAAGTAAGGATTTCCACAGTAGCCATCGCACACGGTAATTTGAGTATTCGGATAAAAGAGACTCAAAACGTGTCGCAGCCGCTTCCTTTTGCGCCTTCGCCGTCCAGCAGTGCTCCGACCGAGATTGAAGGTGGTACGACAATAGCTCCCGGAGGGCAAACAGTTGTGACAACGGATAAGTCCGTTGGAGTTATCGAAGAAAAGAGGAAATTAATGATTGTGCCTCAGGGGATATCAATTCAGGAAGTAGTGAACGCCCTGAATGCGATAGGAGTTTCACCGAGAGATCTCATCACCATTTTACAGACAATTAAGGCTGCCGGCGCACTTCAGGCAGATCTAATGATACTATAATTGAGGTAATTATTAGTAATGAATAAAAATATTTATCTGAATTCAGCGGGAGCAAGCGAATGTGTTATAAATAAGAATAATGTAGAAAATAGCATACAAGACAAAGAAAGGAGGAAAGAAGAGCTCGGCAAAGCATGTGCTGATTTTGAATCAATGTTTGTGTTTCAATTATTACAAACCATGAGGAAGACAATCCCCAAGGGAGGTCTTTTCTCAGACACGAGTTCCTGGGGAAGTACCTATATGTTAATGTTTGATCAGAAGGTAGCGGAAGATCTTGCCAACAGAGGGGGCGGCATCGGTCTTCAAAAGGTCCTCTTCCAGCAACTTGTTAAATCACTAAAATTGACTGGTAAGGATTAAAGTTTTCCTGTATATTTACCGATAAGAAGTTAAACGATATAGAAAAGGGAGATATTATTGATGAAGGTTTTCGATTCGAGAAATCCGGCAGAAGATACCGTTCGGTTGTATCAGATAAACGGCAAGACTAATACGGAATCTGACAAGCCAGTCAATAATGCGAATGCATCCACAATGGCTCCAGAGGAAAAGGTCAGTCTTTCCTCTAAAGTTCAGGATGTTCAGAAAATAAAAGAAGCTGTTCAGGAACTCCCCGATATTCGAGAAGAGAAGGTAGAGACACTGAAGAACCAGATTGAACAGGGAACTTATGATGTAAAAGGAGAAGAGATCGTCCAAAAGATGGTCGATGAATCACTGTTAGATATCATGGGTTAGTGGCTTAACTTTTTAATATTTCTCATCTTATTCCCCCTCTGTTGAATATAAATCAAAATTCAGGATTTAAAAGAATGTCCAATACAAGGGAGGGGTGTGTCAAATGCCAGGGAAAGTCGCCAATAATATTCAGCATGGAGAGATAGAAAACGAAATTCTTTCCGCCTATAATTCTCTTATTGTTACGCTCAAGAAGGAAATTGATCTTTTTAATGAGCTCAGGGATCTGCTTCTATCGGAACGTGAAAAGCTGGTCAGGAATTCGATGGAAGAATTGAGTGAAAACAATAAAATGAAAGAATATCTTATCAGAGAGGCCGGAGAATTTGATAAAACAAGAATGAATTTGGTAAACAGGATTATCAAGCTAAGCGGTATTGATGATGATGTTAAATCGCTTTCCTCGCTCATTTCATACGCGGATGAAAATCATAAGATGGAATTGATAGAATGTCAGTCCCTTTTGCGTCCACTTATGAAAAAAGTTGTTGAACTGAATGAGAGCAACAAAGAATTGTTGGATTCATCCATTCACTATACGCGGAAATCATTGAATTTTTTAAGGGAACTTACGTCTCCTTCACCAACATACATGGAAACGGGGGGATTGAGGGTGGACGACAATACAAACGGGCAGCTTATTAGCCGGATAGGATAGGTGATGATATATGTCAGGTATTAGCGCGCTCAATATAGCAAAGGATTCTTTGTTAAGCCACCAGACTGCCATTAACATCACGGGTAGCAATATCGCCAACGTGAATACTGAAGGATATACAAGACAGCGGCCCATATTCTGCACCCTTGGTTCGGCAAATATTGAGGGTGGTCAGGTTCAGTATGGCGTGGAGGTCGATCAGATTCAAAGGGTATACGATCAGTTTATTATATATCAGATCCATGAAAAAAATCAGGATATCGGATACACTGAAACGAGAAAAGACCAACTGGAGAGAATAGAGATTATTTTCAATGAAACAACCGGAGAGGGCATAGATGATTTATTAAATGAATTTTGGAATGCCTGGGAAGATCTATCAGCAAACCCGAGCGGTTTGACAGAGAGAGAAGCTCTCGTTTCTGTTACTCAAAGCCTCACATATGTATTCCGGTCATATAGCAGTGAGCTTGTTACGCTTCAGAAAGATGTTAATTCGAAAATATCATCGCTTGTTGATAAGGTCAATAGTGATTTGTCAAGCATCGCGGAGTTGAATCAGAGGATAACGCAAAATGCGACGGGAAAAGGAGACACCAATGTTTACCGCGATGAGAGGGACAAGATTGTGAAAGAGTTGGCTGGAATGATTGATATAAATTATTTCGAAGATGCGAACGGCGCGTTGAACATCTTTATTTCCAACGGACTGGCCCTTGTCGAGGAAGGAAGATATAATGCGCTTGCTGTCGAGACAAATGAGGATACTTATTACGATATAATTTTCGAAGATACCCCGGGTGTAACGATAAATAGCAGTATTACAAGCGGGGAAATCGCGGGTTTATTAGAAATTCGGGACACGACGACGGTAAGTTATCTGAGCAGCCTTAATACGCTTGCGGCCGAACTTGTACAGGAAGTGAACGACAAACACCAGGAAGGCTTTGATACGAGTGGTAATCTGGGCGGTGCTTTCTTTGATGCCACAAAGACAACTGCCCTGACGATTGAAGTTGATGCCGCCATCATAGCTGATGTGAACAAAATAGCGGCATCGGAAACCGTGAATGGAGACGGCAACAATGCGTTGAATATCGCCGGGCTGAGGGATGAACTTGTACTGAACAGTAGCAGTTCTACTTTTATTGATTATTATTCGTCATTTATCGGAACGATCGGACAGGACGTTTTATATGCGGATCGTGCGTATGAGCATAACTCGGATCTTATGCAACAGTTGAACAGTAAAAGAGAGTCAGTATCAGGGGTATCTGTTGACGAGGAAATGATGAGCCTGATTAAGTATCAGACAGGTTATACCGCAGCGGCCAAGCTTTGTGTCACCGTGCAGGAGCTTGTGGATGATTTGCTGGGTTTAATCAGTTAAGGGGGTAAGTTCGATGGTAATGCGGATTTCTGATAATATGAAGTTTGATACGGTCATTAATAATCTTTTCAGCGCACAGGAAAAGTATAATGATTTGATGGAGAAAGTGGCGTCTGAAAAGACTATAAATAGACCGTCAGACGATCCTCTTGGATTGAGCATTGTGATGAAATATCGAGAATCACAGTCGGCCGTTGTTAGTTATCAATGTAACGTTGACACCGCAACGGGCTGGATTAACATGTCCGAATCAAAGCTTTCGGCGGTCGATGATCTTTTGATAAACGCCCGTGAAATAGCCGTTGCTCAGTCAAATGCCACGATGACGGCCGAAAGCAGGGAAACCTCCGCCGTCATGGTTCAGCAGATAATCGATGAGCTGAGCTCAATTGCAAATTCAAAATACGGAAACAATTATCTGTTTGCCGGGACAAAAATGGATGGCGTTCCGTTTTCTTCATCCAGTCGGGGTGCTACTGCCATAGGGACGGCAACCGCCGCTGCCGACAATACGTTTGACGGCACCGTGGCATCTGGTGGTACGTATACAGGTTCAGTAAACAAGACTTATGTCGTGAAAATTGTTACCGGCGGAGCATTTGCCGATGCCGAATATAAGGTTTCAAGTGATGGTGGAAAAACCTGGAGTGCGACGAATGATGATCTGGATACTGGAACTATAACCATCGGCGAGGGGATAGACCTTACTTTTACTGCGGGAGCTGTTGATCTGGCCGTAAATGATGTATTTTATGTGAATGGATTTACCGATGGCTATTATAACGGCAATGGTGAGGAACTGTCCGTGGAGATAGGGAAAGACACTACTTTAAGTTATTCGATTTCCGGTGAAGATATTTTTACGGATAAGGGAGACGGAACGGTTGATATCTTTGAAGCGCTTAATGATTTGAAAACAGCGCTTGAAAACAATTCACCAACTGACATAGCCGCTCAGATTGATAATCTCAAAGCGGGATCCGAGCAGGTCAACAAGTGTATAGCTAAATGTGGGATATTGATCAATAGACTTGAATTCACAGATAGCAGCCTTACGGATCTCGATTATGGATTGACAGAGTTGATTTCCAAAATAGAGGATGTTGACATAACCGAGATTATAACGAAATTCTCCATGCAGGAGATTGTTTTGGAGGCCACGTATACAATGGCATCTAAAGTAGGCAATATTTCAATTTTGAACTTTATAGGTTAAGAGTATGTTAATCCTGACAAGGAAGTTGGGGGAATCAATAAGGATCGGTGATAATATAAAAATCGTCGTTTCGGATATAAAGGGGAAACAGATAAGAATAGGGATTGAAGCGCCGGAAGACGTAAGCATTCATCGCGAGGAAGTTTATCGAATTATTCAGGAGCAGAACCTTCTGGCTGCTCAATTTGATCATAAAAGTAATAAGGAACTCATACTTTTCTGGGAAATGCTAAAGAAGCAAAAGGAGAAACTTAAGTGAACATCTCAACAACACGATTCGGTGACATCAATATTGACGAATCCACGATTGTTAATATGAAAGGGGGAATACTGGGGTTTGAACATTTAAAAAGGTATGTTCTCCTCATGCATGATGTTAATATTCCGTTCTGGTGGTTTCAATCTGTCGATGATGGTTCAACAGCTTTTGTCGTTATAAATTCTTTCATGGTAAGAGCTGATTATGAACCAGTTATATCGGACACTGAGGTCGAATTGCTTAAAATCGAATCTCCGGAAGATGTTGTTTTAATGTCTATTGTGACTATCAGTTCCGAGCCGTTTGCGATAACGGCAAATCTGAAAGCCCCCATTGTGATCAATTCGAAGAATAGACTGGCAAAACAGATTGTTATCCAGGAACCTGATTATCCTGTCCAATATCCAATAGCAGACCCTGAGATGCTTGCTAAAAGCAATGAGAATCTTCATACTTCTGAAATAGAAAATATTTCCTCCGGACTGGTTCCTTAAATATACGGGATTGAATCTCCCCGCAGCAAGCTACGGAGAACGAAGTAATTCGAAGAATAATCTCCTGCTGTTAAGGAAATTTACCGACGTCATTCTTCTTTGAAGAATTGTTGATTTTATTCGCTCGCTAACCCCGCCGCAAGCAGCAAGGAACGAAGTAATTCAAAGAATAATGCGCTTGCTGTTCAGTTTGCGCAAAAAAAAAGTCTCAAATAAGAGACTTTAGAAAATGCCGACAAAATATGATGGGATTATGGTGATTAAACCTCATCATTAAATATCATACCGGCCATTTCCTCCATTTTTGTAGCCAACCGCTGAACTTCTTCAGAAGGAATTTCTCGAATTACCTTTCCCGTCTCCTTTTCAGTTACCGTAACGGCGATTTTTTTATCGTCTTCTCCGTATGTTGAGAAAGCTAAACTTATGTTCATGCTGTCCAGGTTCTTCTGGATATTTTCTGCAACTTTTTTGACAGTCTCTTTGTTAACCGTTTGGGATCTTTCGGTCGGAGAAGGACTGGAGGTAAAAGATTTGACGGACGAGTCCTTTGGAACACTTACTGCCATTTCCCCTATTTTACTTATGGGAAGATCCACTTCCACCCTCCTTGGCGTATAAAGATACTTCTTTTGACTATATTATCGGCTTTTTTAATCAAAAACTTAAATTTTAACTCAACTTTTTTATGATTTGATATCTAAAAACCTGGGCTTGTTTTCTTTATGAATATCAGGTGTATAACCCTTTTTTATTCCATCTCGAGATTGACAGAACTTAATCAGCTGATTTTTAATATCATCATGATGAATCTGGAGTGCCATTTCAACTTCCCTGTTCTGATGGTTCGCTTTTAACGCTGTATTTTCAATGGCTTTCACAGTTGACTCAATTTTTATCTTTGACTCGTCCGGTAAGGCTGATACGGGAAATAAATTATTTTTTCTTATTTCACTGATTCGGGCGTCAATCCTGTCAATCGTGGTAACACAGTCCTGGCGTTTTTCTATAAGTGCTTCGATATTTTTTAAATCATGTATGTCGAACACATCTTGTAAAGATGCGGTCGCGGAAAGAAAATTTCTGAACGCGTCCAGCTTTTGTTCTAAAAGATCGCAGATGTGTCTTGTAGATTCATTGATGTGATCCATTTTCGATTCCATTTGCCTACCTCGGAAGATTTTCTGCGATCAGCGATGTTTGACGGAATGTTTCCACGTTGTAGTTCGTAGGGATATTAGATATTTCCTTCCATGCCGATTCGAGTTCTTCAAGCATTCCAATAATTTCATCGAAAACACTCAAATCCTTTTGTAAGTCTCCTTCAATCAATCGGCGCGACATATAGCCATATAACGATTCAAGGGAAACGGCTATTTCCCCGCCTCTTTCAAAGTCGAGGGATTGCATCAGTAAGGCTAAGATATCCTGTACTTTTTGGATAGCTTTGGCTTTTAGCTCGTAATTTTTAAAACAATATTTTTCCTTTGCGATTTTCAAATTTGCGATCATTCCTTCATAGCACATTATTACAAGTGTTTTAGGATCTGCTGTTTCCACCTTTGTCTGTTTGTACGCGCTGATTCCGTTTCTATACATGAAAAAACCTCCTTGTTTTTGAATTACTTCCTTTTCGAATATATTGGCGCTTCCCGCAACAGGTTGCGGAAAATCTTCGACTGTTAAAAATAATATCTTTTATATTTGCTCGCAAATCCCACCGCACGCGGCGATGTTACGCTCGCTTTTCGGTTTAATCCCCGTCCCCCGATCGGGGTCGAGGAAAAACTTTGCAGGAATGACAATCTATGCTACCTGTCCTAATCCCAGCCGCTATATGAAGCGTTGACCTGACTGGTGAGCCAGTCGCTCTGGTTTTGTATATTGCTTAAAGCAAGTTCCATGGCCACATACTGGTTGAGCATTTTTTCCAGCTTCAGGTTAAGTAACGCCTCCATGCCTTCGATCTGAACTTCAAGTTCGTCAATCCTGTTTCCAAGGGAAGTCTGTTTGTATGTGACGTATCCGTCTGATGTATTGGTTACAAACGCAAGCCTGCGATCCATAAGCTCACCGATCCCGAGAGTAAGCGTAAAGGTTGCCCCGTCCTCCGCCGCTATGGTGCTTGTGCCTGTGTAACTTATCGATAACCCGTCCGCGTTATTTCCATTACTGCTCAGCGACAGTGTTTGACCTCTGCCTGTCGCGTCCAGGCCGTTGATGGTTCCATCAACGGCCACGCCCCATACCTGCGATACGCCATTCAGGCCCAATGGATCATCTCCGGTGTTGGTATGAGATACTATAATGCCGTGTCCCGTCCCGTATGTGTTATGGGTGAGAAGAAGCTTGTCCTCGGATGTCTTGGATGCGGTAATGGGTATTGTGTAACGCCCCTCGATTGTTGTTGTGACCGAGCCGAAATCCAGGGCGGCAACTGCCGAAGTGTCGATTGTGAACTCTAATTGGCTGTCCCCGGCCCGTGTTCCGGTTATGATTAATTTACCGTTGCTGTCCAGGGCGGCTGTCGCATCGCCTTCATACATGTCTTCGATGGTTTCCAGAAGATCACCGAGGGTCTCAGTTGTTGAATCAGTGATTGTATAACTGCCGGATACCGTGAGACCGTTTTGTCTTGCTCCTGAAAAAGTTATTACCGCGCCGTCACTATCCGCGTCGATGGAGCTGAATGTGGTTGATGCGGTATAACCAGTGTTGATACTTCCCTGAAGGACTTCCGTGACTTCTTCGGCAAACTCTGAATTGATGGCATTGACTACGTCATCAATGCTGTCACCGCTGGTGAGGCTCACAGTGGCCACCCTGTTTGTTTCATAGTCCGTGATGGTAAGGGTGTCAGCGGCGCTGAGTCCGCCCCCCCCTATGGCGGTCTGAGCTGAAAATGTGGCTTGTGTGGCTGCCGTAGAGATTGTTACATCGTATGTTCCTCCTTCAGTGTTATCGGTATGTCCGACCAATGTCATGGTGGAGTACGGAGAAGACCCGGAAGCAATAAAAAGCTTTTTCACATCATCAAAATTTGTTTCGAGGTAATCCATGAGATCATTGTCATCAGCGCCGTCATCATCAATAACGAGGTTCAGCTTATTATATTTTCCCTCATCAGTATCTACGACATCCAAAGTGATCCCGATCAGCGCCAGCTTATTATAGTCGCTCGATGCCCCGGTAACCGCGCTTGTGACCGTACTGATGAGTTCTGACTTGATAGTGGAGAGCATGCCGTCCCCGAAGAGGATACCTCCGACCTCTTCGGCGTCTTCATCGTAGGTAAACTGAGTATTGATGTAGTCCATTATGGTGTTATAGGCACTGACCATGTCTTCGATTTTTGACTTTATGGTTGCGAGATCCCGTTCTACCTTGAGTGTCACGGTGGTATCGGAATCTTCTCCCACGAGATTCAGGGTAGTGCCCGCGATAACATCACTAATGGTATTGGATGATTTTGTTATGGTGACGTTGTCCACCACAATTTCCGCGTCTTCACCGGCGGCCACCTGTCTGCTGCGACCCTCCGTGACCATTGATATATCGCCGAAATTAAGAGAACCGTTTCCCTCATTGTTGGCGATAAGGGTGAGAGAAAGCCGGCTGTTTCCCGCCGTATCATCGGTGATTGTAATTTTTCCGCCGGAAACGCTGGGAGTGGCAGTCCTCGTTGTTTCACCGAAACCATCATCGCCGCCGGCACCCCCGTCATGGATCTTATCCAGAAGATCCTGTATGGTGTCTGTGGTCTTGTCCGTAATCGTATATGTAATTGTGTTTACTGTTGTGCCGTCGCCTCTTGTTCCCGCGATGCTGATGGTATCGTTGTTTGAAATATTATTACCAAAAGCGCTATCGGTGACCGTGTTGAATTTAAGACCGGCATCGTCCGGGGTTGCAGTAACTGTCATCTGGCTGCTTCCCGACTGCAGATCCTCTACAATCAATCTTCCGGTGGAATCAAAATAGGCATCGACCGTGGTAGAGTCTCCATACAAGTCTTCCACCCAGGCTAAAAAAACGCTTAGAGCCTCGGCCCCTTTACCGACCAGGCTATAAGTATCGCTGACGGCAACACCGGCATGGTCATTCCCGCTGACCGTAATGGTCTCAGTATTATCAAAAGTGAAACCAGTAATATCATTCCATGTTGTTGTGCCTGATATAGCCTCTCCGGTACTTACCTCCGTATTTGCCACATCGCCACGAAGGGAGCCGGTGAAAATTTCTGAAAATTTTGTCGCAGCGGTTATTGCAACTCCGCCGATGGCATAGATGGCATTCCCTGAATGGACCTCTGCCACGCTGCCGTATGTCCCCTCAAGTATTCCCAGAGTCTGGAGGACATTGCCGTTATCCGTGAAGGAGGTGGTGCCGCTGATGTCCATCCGGTATTTTGTTTCCCCGCTTACGGTTTCTGAAACTACCTCGGCCGAAATGCCCGCGAGGGCATCTATCTTTTGCGCAATTGTCGTGAGGGATTCGGCGGCGCTTGAGAGGTCTATGCTTACGTCTAATCCGCCTATGGTTACCGTCGTGGCGCTAGGCGCGCCGGACAATCCTAACAGCGTCTTGATCGCCCCGCTGGAACTGGCAAAGAGATCGCTCTTGGCCCCGTCGCTGGTGGCCGTCTTGATGGCAGTTGATCCGCTTATAAAACCCATTTCCTCAAGGATATTGTCGCCTCCGCTGTATGCCCCCTCAACAACGCTCAGCCCGTCTTCGCCTGTGTCGTCGCACGTCAAAACGAGATGGTAATTCGTGGAAGAATTTGAAACGATACTGGCGGTTACCTTTGAAGGGTCTGACCCCGTATTTACGGAATTTATCTTGTCCTTGATATCAGACAGGGTGTCGGTGATGACTATATTTACCGCTGTTCCCGAGACAATGATATCACCGCTGAGGTTCAGGGACGTATCTGTGGCCGTATAGTTCGTGGAAGATATCTTTTCAGATTGCGCAAGATTATTGACCGTAATGTTATACAGACCGGGAGATGCCGTGGAACTTGTGGAAACGGTTAACAAATTGGACGCGGATGTCGTTGTGTTCGACGTGGTGCCTGATGTGTACACATTGAAGGTGCTCTCCGTGCTCAGGGCGGCGGAAGCGGTCTTGAGAGACAGAAGCATGCTGTTTACGTTCTGCCATTCGGTCAATTGAGATTCGTAATCACTTTTTTTATCCTCAACTAAATCAATGCGGCGGTGGTCGATCTCAATCAACTGGTCGATTATACTCCGCCAGTCAAAACCGCTGACAAGCCCGCTTATAAGATTGGTACTGATAGACATCCTTGTCCTCCGTTGTTCGGGTAGGTAAATTACGACTTATTTTAAATTATTATCGGAAAATATTGCCTAAAACTTTAAGTCTATTTGGTTCCTGTAATCATTTTAAGTAAAAACAATCATAGTTTTTTCAGCTCCTTACATTGTGTGTTTGGCTTTTACGCAGTCGATTTTCCGACTTTCCTAAAGTTTCTACTAATAGATAAAGCAATATATCTGCCAAAAAAAACCGCTCCCGAAAAGGAGCGGTCTTTTTTGGAACTTTTTTCAGTTTTGAGATAAATATCTATCTCATTAACCGAACAGTGCCAGTACCTGCTGCGGTGCCATGTTTGCCTGCGCAAGCATTGCCGTACCCGCCTGGAGGAGTATCTGGTTTTTGGTGAAGTTTGTCATCTCTGATGCCATATCGACGTCGCGGATGACCGACTCGGCGGCCTGAACGTTTTCAATAACCGTTGCGAGGTTCGCAGCGGCGTAGGACAGCCTGTTCATAGCGGAACCGATATCACCACGCCTGTCAGACAGCGAACTGATAGCAGTATCGACAAGGTCGAGCATGCTCTGGGCTTCAGTGGCGCTGTCTAAGAAGTCGTACGTCAGCCCCAATCCGGTCGTTGCAGTTGCCCGAACACTGTCGATGGAGAACGAGAGCTGGTTATCTGTAGAGTTTTCCGCTCCAACCTGGAAGGTTGATCCACCGCTGCCGGTCGAGCTTACAAGAAAGGCAACGCCTTCGAGATCGTTTTCGTTCCATGTTGATGCGAGATTGAATGTGATTCCGAGCTTGTCGAAGTTCATCGTTGACGCTGTCCCCGATACGATATTGGAAATCGTCTGCTGAATCGTTCCGTTGTTAAGCGTCATCGTAGTCGCGGTATCAGTGATTGTCCATGAACCGGTGTTGGCTCCTGTCACGTTTAAGTTGCTAAGACCTGTTTGTTTAATTATCAAATCCCCATCATCAAAAGAGTCCGAATTAGCAGCCGCCGCGGTAATGGAAAAAGTGAGACCGAGATTGCTAAAAGTAATTGTCTGGGCATCCGCGAAATCAGCTATGGCAACTGTTTCCGTCACGCTGCCGTTGCCAAGTGCCAGACTTGTGTCGGCCGTGGCGCAGAAAGTGTATGTGGATGCATCGATACTAGTCGACATACCTAACATGGTCAGTGAAAGATCTGTTGCCTCACTTGCTAACGACCACACTTGGGCCATACTATTCTCGACCCCCGTTAACGCAGCACTTGAATATACTGTTGATGTTTTGCTCGCGCCAAAAGTCCCGTCAAGCAGACATGTTGATCCGTACTTGGTACTCTGTGCGATACGGTCAATTTCCGATACGAGGGCGTTACCCTCGGCGTTGATTTTCGATCGCTCGGAAGTTCCGACGTTTGCGGAAGCAGCCTGTGTGGCGAGCTCTTTCAGACGGGTGAGCATGTTACCGATCTGGTCAAAACCACCTTCAGCAACCTGCAAGAGAGCAGATGCTTCCGAGGTATTTCTCGATGCGACATTAAAGCTTGCTATGTCCGCGCGGAAAGATGAAGAAATGGCCAGACCGGCGGCGTCATCCGCTGCTTTGTTGATGCGATAACCCGATGAGAGCCTTTCTAAAGATTTACTAAGGCCGTCGTTACTGACACTCAGAAATCGCTGAGTGGTCATTGCCGCAATGTTATTTGCAATTCGCATTGCCATGGTTGTAATCCTCCTTGATTTTTTGTTTGTTTTTAAACTGTATGCTAAAAGCTATCTGCTGTTAGCGTGCTTGGCATCCGTGCCAAAAAACATTTAGGGTTTTTGTCTCGGCAACCATACTGAATTTGCCCTTTATCCTTATATATTGATGATTTGTACCTCCTTTCCTTAATTGGCTTTACTGACTTTGTTCTACCTTTTAATATTCTTATCGGAAAAAAAGGGGGATTCTTTAGGAATTGTTGATCCTTTTTTTGCAAAAAATTTTTGTCGGGAGGAATATATTGAGTGAGCTAAAACCCAGTTTTTAGCCGTATGAGGGATTGTAGAGGGGATTTTTAAAATACCCCCGGGTCGTTGCGGGGAGCAAGGTGACGAGGCAATCTGCTTGTAATTACATGTAAATACTGTAAAAACACGCAATAACGCGGTTAATGAAACAGAAGTGCTTTTAAAGATTGTAATGGGCTTGAAATTGCTTTAGAGAAAAACTAAGACTTTGAAACAGGCGAGTAATAGTGATCAGGAACAGAGATTGCCGGTCCTGATCCTTTTAAGGTGGGATGTTTGGGTAGGATCATAAAGATTGTATTTACTCTGTTTTATTCTGTAAAACGCTAACCATCTCTGCCATACGGTGCTTCATTGTATGACACGCCAATACTTTTTCCCTGCCCGCGTGAGCGATTGATTTTCTTTTATCCGGGCGGTTAATATAATAGACAACTTTTTCACGGAGATCCTGTATATCATCAAAAACGACTATTTCCTCATCAGGGGTGAAAAATGACGCTATTTCATCGTTATGATCCGAAATCAGAAATCCCTCACAGGCGAGAACATCATAAAACCTTTGATTGAGTCCCCGCCTTATCTGAGGTTGCGTTATGTTGAGATTAATGGCCGCCGAGCTGTAAAAAACAGGCAGTTCATCGTAGTATTCAATTCTTGGGAGAATTTGATGCGGATATACCCCGACAAGGTTCCAATCGCTTCCGACAACCTTCAAGTCAACCATATCACGAAGCGCTAAAACAGGTTTTTTACGTCGTTCCTGATTGGCGACAGTTTCCACAAACTTAATAATCAGCATTATTAAATGTGAATCCAATCCGCTATCTCTCAATAAATTAATCGTCTCAGAAATTTCAATGCCCTCATTAGCGGCCGTGCTTATTAAGTTTCTGATTAATTCGTGATCTTTATTATTTCCGTTCCAATTTTTTAAAATCATATCCCATTGATCATGCGCCTTCATAATAGTCAGGTTTGCCACAAAACCAACTTCGGTTATGAAATCTTTTCTAGCTTTTTTTACGGGTTTAAAAATAGTCGGTGTTGTTCCCAGATGTAAGTACCTTACTTTATCGTAACCGTATTTCAGCATGATATCCACATAATAGCGATCCATACAGAAATGGTAAATATCCCGGTAGTGTTTACGCCATGCCGGCAATAAAAACTTATAAGGGGTATCATGGTGCCAGATTGCCAATTTTATGTTGTAGTCGTTGCAAATACTCAGCAGAGTTTCTTCAGAGTCGTCATCAAAGCATAAAACAACTTCTATTTCGTTTTTTTTAACCGTTTTGGTGATGGAAAGTTTATCATTGCCGATTCCGTAGGGATTGAATTCGTGGCTGAAGACTTCGTGTCCCAAATCTTTGAGAGCCAAAATCCATTGTCGTTCAATGATCCCCTCCGCGCTCGGTATCAGTATTTTCATAGTTTTATTGTTCCATTATTATAAATGAGTATGCCGATGAGATCTGATATCATCAAGGTGGGCGGTTGCAATAGAATTGTCGGGATTTATGGTAAGGACCTTTTTAAAAAATTTAACGGCGCTATCCGTGTCTTTTAACACGAGACTCATTTGACCCAGCAGATTATAGGCTTCAACTGAATTGCCTCCTATTTCAATCTCTCTTTCAAGGGCATTCATGGCTTTGTCATATATTTTCGTGTTCAGGTACACGACCGCCTTATGACAATTTACGTTAGGGTGGTCAGGCTGAATTTCAAGAGCAAGGTCATAATTCAATATAGCCATCTCGGCGCTTCCAGCCGCGTAGTAGGCGCGTCCGAGAAGAAAAAAAAGAATCGGAAGCCTGAGTCCCATATTGATTCCACGTTCAAGCATTTCAATGGCGGCTTTGTGCTTGTTTTCAAAAAAATATATCTGGGCCAGATTATGGCGGGCTCCCGCATGGTCCTTCTTCCGTTCAAGGACCCATAAATATTCATTTTTTGCTTCATCATAGCGGCTTAATCTGTCCAGGGACAGTCCCCGGTTAAACCTCAGTTCCACCATATCGGGAAAAACAGCGCATCCCCGGTCTAACACTTCAAGGGCTTTGTCCGGCATATTCAATTCGAGGTACTGTTCCGCCAGACCTTTGTAGGCTATGCTGTCGCGTGGGTTTTCCTCAAGCCTTTTCTTTCCGAGGCTGAGGTATTTCCCCTGTTTTTCCTTTATGCGATCCTTCCTCAATCTGCCGTAATGATGTATGGGAATATTTGTCTTGTAAGATGTCTTTCCGGATTGCCTGAAAGATTGTGATACTGTTTCATGGACCTTTCCAGAAAAGTATATGTCCGGATCTTTCTTAAAAAGACGTATCAAATCCACCGGTATAAACCCGGGAAAACCATTTTCTTCTTTATAGTCGTCTGTGGTCAGTGTTGAGTTGGCAAACAACCGGGTGTCATAGTTTCTTAAAATGAACTCAAAGCCGTCAGTTTTTACTGAATTAATGATGTGTCTGATTTTGTCGATATCCCTTGCCGCTATTACCTCATCGGCGTCCATGATTAATATCCAGTTTCCGGTGGCATACGCTATTGATTGATTCCTGTGTTTGCTGAAGTCGTCTTCCCATAAGTGATGAAATACTTTCGCTCCGTAATTTCCGGCAATATCGACAGTGCTATCGGTTGATCCCGTGTCCACCACAACAATTTCATCGGCCACGTTCCTTACGCTGTCAAGGCATCGGGGAAGAAAATCTTCCTCATCTTTTGTTATCATGCAAAGTGATATTCTATTGTTCGGCTTGGATACCGGCATAAATTTCTTATGTCCTCCTCAGCTGTTCCATAACAGGGGTAAATTTGTATTGAACAATATCAAGCACCGTCACGAAATCTTCTGCCTGGAATGCCATGTGAGCTTCTTTTATTGAGGGTATCAGTTTATGGTATAGTGCTTCTTCATATCCTTTGCCGTGTCCGTTACTGTTTAGATATCTCAATATCTTATTTAACTGGTCGACAAATTCGGAAAATGCGTCGATAAAAGATTGTCTGTTACCGAGGTAGAACTGTTTGATGAGCAACTCTCTTTGATTTTCGAACATACTTACAGCCAATTCTATACCGTCACTCTCTGAACGGCTTATGCCTGACCCGTCGGGCAGCGGAAGTATTACTTCTTTCATTTCATCAAGGTTATTTACGGAAATTAATGCCTGATCAGACCCCGATCTAAGATGGGTGATGAAAAGTTTAATTCCATCCTCAGGCCAGGCAGAAAGTAAAAAATTATCTTTTCTGATTGATTCGGCAACTTTGAATGCCTTGCATACATGCCGGGGGGTAATGGCTTTCAGGCATTTGTGTTCAAATGTGCATTCTTCGGGTGCCAGGCAGGGACTGCAAGGTTCATCCGCATATAGGACAAGGTGTCCCGTTCCGTAAGGCCCTGTTTCCCATGGATAAGCCGTGCCATAGAATAATGCCAGAACCGGTGTTCCCACCGAGGTTGCCATGTGCATGGTACCCGTGTCTCCCGTTATCAGGTATTGACATTGTTCAAGCACGCCGCCCAGAGTGTTAAGGTCTGTTTTTCCTATCAAATCTATAATGCCGCCGTTTTTTGAACCGAGATTGCGGTGAATCGTTTCGGCCAGTTCTTTTTCATCTTCGCTTCCAAGGAGCACGACCTTCATGTTTCTGTCTTCGATCAGCCATTTTATGACGTGGGCGTAGTTTTCGGGTCCCCATTGACGAAATGAACGGGCAGCGCCCATTTGCACGGCAACCAATGAATCATCATCCGTCGCGCCCCCTTTTGAAAGAAGATGACTCGCATCCGAACGGGTTATTTCCGGCACGTAGAATACCATTTTTCCACACCCCGATGAAACCCCGGCCACACGACAGCTCCAGTCAACCAGATTTCGCTTGTTGTGATTGCGGTTTATCCTGATGGTTTCGAAAAGTTCTTGTGATGTTTCGTCAGTAAAGATAAAACCCAGTTCAGGAGAAAACTCCCCTCCCAGTATTTCTCCGGGTCCGACTAACCAGGCTAAGATGGCGCCGAGTTCGTACTGCCGGTTGACAATTAACTGAAAATCCTTTCGCTTCAACTCAGAGATAAGGTCATACAATTCATTGTATATCTTGGGATAATATTCCGGTCTGTTTTTCAGTAACCAGCGGTACTCTTTTTCCGGTATCGAAAATACTTCGTCAACATTCGGATTACATGAAACTAAATCGGTCATATCACTGCCGGTAAGGAAAGAAATTTTCCCCTCCGGGAATTTTTTTTTAAGACCCTGCAGCATCGGGGTTAACTGAAGTATGTCGCCGAATCTATGAGTCCTTATTACAAGAATATTCATAAGTCTTTCATTTCATCGATAAGTTTCTTAACGCCCGTTGCGAACAGATTGTCCATACCGGAATCATTATTCCCCCCGGCGGTTAATCTCATTGTAAGCAGGTGTTCATCAAGTGACCTGATTACAGAGGCGTAGAATTCCGGGTGAAGAGATGTCGCGGGAAAGAACACGTGGTAGGTAAACAAATTATCGAGTAAATTGGAAAGAGTCTGCTTAACCGAATTTACGTCCGGACCAATAAGAAAATGAGTGATAACAGAATCAACAGCCTTGGAGATATCGGATGCATCCGACGCCAGACGAAACAGAGGCTCGTCTGCTTCGATAAGATATACATGTTTGACATTTCTGTATCTTTTTAAAAATTCAATGACGTGATACCCCAGACCACACCCGAGAATTACTGTATTGGCTTTCGGCGCGGGTTGACAATCAGCCCATATCCCGGCCTCTCTTTCAGGGTCGACCGTGCTATGGATGTAACGGTATATGCCTCCTCCCATATTCCGTCTGACGGTAAGGCCTCCGGAATCAGTCCTGATAGATTCCAATGAGCCGTCGAAGGCTATTTTTTTAAACAAATCCGCCAAGTTTCAATTCTTGTCATGAAGTTTTCGCATATCGGGTTTGTGGCGTTCATCCGCCGGCATGTCCGCTTCCGAGTTGTTCCGCGAGCCTTTTTTCCGACTTTACAACCAAGTCCAATGTTGATACCAATAGCTGCCCTAATGTTCCGACAATTTCTTTTATTGTTAATAACTGGGACGCTCGTAAACACTCCTCGTCGGAATATATTTCCGGAAGAGAATTCATTTTATTGTAAAGCCATAGTAAGGGTGTCTGAAGAGTCTGTCCGGCGATTTCATATACATTCTGTATGCTTTTACGCGACTCCAGTATGTCCGTGACTTTTTCAATGATTTTCAGGAGGGCGGCGCTATCAATTTTGCCCTCTTTATAGATGAAAGGATGGATCATGTTTTTGTGAGCCGCGTGTATCTCTTCACTGTATTCCATATATTCTTCTAATATTTTCTCAATGCCCGCGCGGGTTTCACCTAAGCGTGAAAGAAACGTTTCGAGTTCTTTTCGGGTGTTCAGGTTTCTATCGAAGCTTTCAAGGGCTTTTTCTATTATTGATTCCGGATAAATCTTTTTTTGACAATACTTTTCGATGGCTTCTTCAAGCCGCATGATTTTGGTTCCTCTGATTCTTGCGCCGCCTTCGGTCGCGTTAATGCAGAGTCCCGGATAGTAGCTCACATCTTCTTCAATGGCTTTTCTGAAAACGAACCATGTCTTCGATGTCTTGACGGGATTTCCGTCATTTCCTTCCACTTCAAGAATGTCTTTATGATAATAATCGTCGCACTCCCCGAAGGGCATTTCCTGCACGTGGGTAATGCCGTCTTCGGCCAGAGCCAGGTCCTGTCCCGTAAGAATAATAGGATCGCAGCCCAGTTTTTGAGCCACGGTGAAAGCCATATTCGCGACGGAGGGGCCGACTAAAAGTTGCCCCTTGTCATGGTGAAGCCATTTAAACTGTAAAAATGTTCGGTGTACAATAATTTTTCTGCCCTTGAAACTATCAAAAGTGCGTGGTCTGACCAGTGGGCAAAAAGCTAAATAAATGCCTTCAAAATCAGGAACATTCTCATAAAAAAATTCTGTGCCATCGGTTCTTTCCATGGTGACCACAATATGGGGGCGAATCCCTCGATTAATTAACGGCAGCAAACTCGCGTCACAGCATATAATCAAAGCCCGGTCACGAAGTTCTTTTAGCAAGTGCATGTTTTTGTTAAGGGAGGGGCCGGAGGCAACGGTTACGGCAGGCATCCCTTTGAATTTATCATATAAAAGATTAATGCCCGGATTAGAGACAATATTTTCGAGATTACCGAGGATGTTTTCCATTCCAAGAAGTGTATCCATCGGATCGTTTCCAGCGGTAATCATCATCTGACAGCTCGCGTGTTTCATGGTATCGACTACTCTCATGTAATATTCAGGATTAAGTGCAATATGCGATGGCAGCGGAACAATCTTAATAGATCTCATGTAAATGTGATGGTCATTTGCTAAGATTTCTCTTCGGATTTTAAAAAAAGATTTTTCCGGCTCGTCGCCTATAAAAAAGTGGATATCCGGATGTTCGATAAACTCTTCCATGTCGACCGTTTCCAGCGCCAGTCGAAATAGACTGATATCTTTCTCAAAAATAATAATTTTTTTTGATCCCAAACGATTCGCGTAACATCTTAAAAACATGTAAAGATAGTAGCCTAATCCAAATCCCAGAAACACAACAATTGGAGCATATTTGATGTTCAGTTCTTCGAAATATGCCTTGCAATAGTTAAAAGGGTTATCGTTGTCATACAGCATCAATAAGTCGGATTCTCTTGAGATTACCACATTAGGTTCACCGTTGTGTGACTTTGTGGTTTTGTACCTGTCGGTATCTATAGTTTTATTTTTAATTTTTACGGCAAGCTCGGGATATTTCTGTTCAAGGGCCGCCATGTTTTTTTTTAAAATTTTATTTTCAGCCATTTATTGTCTCCTTCAGGGTACTGCCTGTTCTGTTCAGCCATTGATTCACTTTTTCAAATTCATCTTTGTTCGACAATTTTGTTTGAATGATAAGTTCCAGTATTTCGTTGCAGAGACCGGCGGCTTCCACAAGGTTTCTTTCAAGGAAATGCAGTCCGAGTTCACCGAAGACGACGCCGACATCAGCAAAATCGCTGATTGTCATTTCTAATTCGACACCTTCGTCTTTTGATAATTCAATTACGGAATCCAAGACTTTTTCCCATTCCCCGCATCTGGCAAGGACGTAAATGGCCCCCACCTTATATCTGATGTTCCAGGGATCTTCAGCACGGGCATTACCAAGGTGATTAATACCTTCTTCCATGTTTCCCGTTTCCAGCAGCGCCATGCCGTAAAGGTAAGATGCTCTTGCAAAATCTGCCCTGTTATTTTTGGCTTTTATGGTTTCAATATGGGACTCCAGCCCGTAAAGGTCTTCATATCTATTGTTCGCAAGATTTATTTCCGCATAAGACAGAATCAGTTCAATGGAATCCGGGAACATTTTCAATCCTTCGCGAACGAGCTCCGCTATTATGCCGGGAATGTTACCCGTGGAAACATAATATTCAGCAATCTTTGCTAAAAGCTTGGGATCTTCTACTTTAGTTTTCTCTAACCACGAAAGCGCAGTATCGAGTTCCCCAAGTTTTAAAAAGTAAATGAACCCTTTCAGCGCTGTTTCTGATTCGGAAATAGAATTGAAGGAAGCACGGACGGCGTTCATTTTCCGAAGTGCTCTCTTTTCCTGATCGGTTTTCGAATGCATAATCCTAAATTGATTATTCCGTTCGATTTTTATGTCTGTGTTATGAATTGATTCGTCCACGCACTCATAAGCTTTGCCATTAAATTTAATGCCTTTATTAGCGGGAAACAGCCGTATCTGATAATCTTCTTCATTCATTTTCGGCAGTCGCAGCATTACCGCTATTTCTTCATTTTTGTCTTCAGATTCGACTCTTATTTGATAGGCTTTGTTGCGCTCTGCCGGTATGATCTGTTTAAACAGGGCTAAGTTTATTCTTTCTCTCGCGTCAATAAATTCGTCCGCGTCTAAGCAAAGCACATAATCACCGGAAACTTTTTCAAGACCGATATTCCTGGCCTTGGAAAAATCGTCTTTCCATGGAGCGTCTATGATAATATGGGTAAACTCTCTCACAATTTTTTTTGTGTCATCTGTGGATCCCGTGTCTACAACGACAATTTCTTCAGCCATAGGGGCAATAGATTCAAGCGCTTTCCGTATGTTATGTTCTTCGTCTCTTACTATCATACAAACACTCAGTCTTGCCGGTTTCCAGTTTTCATTTTCAATGATTTGAATGATTGGCAGAAAATTTTCTTTATAGTGAAGGCTTTGGACACGCTTGAAAAGAGAGAGGGCTTTGTCTTTGCGACCCTGGAGCAGGTAAACTTTTGCTAATGCGGCCAGAGGTTCACCGAGAGATTCACCGGGGGCAAATTCAACATATTTTTCAAGACAAAAAACCGCCTTTTCCAGATCAAGAAGATTGGCGTAAATTAAGCCGCCAATCTTGTAGGGTTCGGGAGTGTCGAAAAATTCCCACTTATCTTTCCATGTTTCAAAGAATTTTTTCGCTTCATCGTACCTGCCGAACTGTCCGAGATAACACAGCATGCTCAGATACATTCTCTCTCCCCCCAGACCCATGGAAAGACCTTTGTGATACGAAACCAAATCGTTCATTGTCAATACGGAATAGATAAGAGATTTATCTTCGAGTTCAAATAAATCATCCTCTTCCACAGGTCCACATGGGAGTTCACCTTTCAAATATTTGAGCCCCTGTTCTTTATTGTCTGCAATTGATTTTTTTTTCTGTTCCTTCCTGCCGTTCCGGCAAGGATGGATTTCGATTTCCGAAAAAAGGGCATGCTTTAAGGAAAATAGACTCTTTTTGGAGCCGGTAACCATCGATTCCAGGATATCAAAGAGGTGGAGATGATGGACCAGGCGAATTTCAATTTTTGATGTGTATGCTGAATCCTTTATATATTTATATTGTTCGTTGATCTTCATCCATTGATAGTTTTCGAGGATTTCAGGCTCTATGGAATTCTTAACAATAAGACTATATTTTTGCGGGAAATTATTATTGAGTATTTTGTCGAGTTTGATATTCGGCTTGAGTACCGGGTTTTCGTCTGGTTTTACAAAGAGTGTCCAATCCGATTTTACCGCCCGCTTCAAATCTTTTTCAATGACTGCCGGGGAAGACTCATTTCGCAAAATGGTTACCCCTTTTTGTTTAGCCACAGCTATACTGTCATCCGTGGATTTAAGATCGATATAAACAATATCCCGGCTCAAATTAAGACAACTATTAATGCATTCTCCTAACAGGTCACCTTTATCCTTGCCGACAATACATATTGATAAATTATGTTGCATCTTTGCTCCTTAACGACTTAGTATCCGGATTTCGTGATGAAAGATTCTGCTAAATTTTTGAGTTTATACTGCTGCCCCGAACAAATTTTTACACTCATAGATGACGCTGGTCATTATCCGTTCAAGGCTGACGCTATCGTGATAAAATGCCCTGCAATTCTCATAGCCTTGCGGGCATTCGTCCGCCACTCTTCCGCATGGTGAGCAATCAATTTCACTGGCCATGCAGACTACATTTTTATGCCACCGAAAGATTCCGGGCTTTGTAGTGCTCAAAAGGGCAATCGTCCTTACGCCTAAGATATTCGCAAGATGTACGGGAAAGGAATCTATCCCTATCACCATGTCCATCTGTTTTGTCAGCGCTGCCAGTTCAAATGGTGTGGTTTTTCCGGAATAATCATAATATCCGTATGAAGGAAAGACATGTCCGTCGTTTAATCTTCGGCTTCCGAAACGATAAACTTCAAAACCCGTTTCAGTCATGATAGAGATCAACTGATGGGCCAGCTCATTAGGATAATTTCTTATTGCTCCTTTTGATTCAAAGTTTACACCTATGCGTACCTTTTTGTTATTCGTTATTTTTACGCGACGTAAGATTTCGTTCGGGATAGAATAATACCCGTGGCATTCGGCTATATCAATTTTGTAAGCTTGGGCAAGTTCCTCCATGATGCACCGTTCCCATCTTCTTGTCTGATCCGGTATAAAGTTTGTCACATCAGTTTGAATGTAGTCGTATTCATTTATTGTTTCTATTTCGATCGGGAAGGTGATTCGCTTTCCGCTGAACCCCATAGGTTTTAAAACGTAATGCCAGACATCATAGTTGCAGGAGACATCAATATGCAGGTTATATTTTTCTTCGATGAGGCTAAATAAGATTGCTGTTGATATAGCGTCTCCCAAGCCCCCGTGAAATATAAGGAGAGCCCTTGTTGAATTGTTTCCGGGTGTTAATATTTCTTGGGGCAGATGTCGCAAATCATTTTCATCTCCAACGACTCTGCCCCAATTCTGATTGATAAGTCCTTGAGCGGCGAGATCATGAACCAGATAAGTGCGTCCACGAAACAGGGTCTGCTCCCCCAAAAGCGGATCGTTTACTTCAACTTTGTTTTCAGTGATTTCAATTAAACGCATTCTTCATACAGGGCATTGCTATGTGTTATACTGCGCGCGTCAGACCGTGAAATTGTTCTGCCGCGGACTTCCAGCTAAACTTTTTCATGGATTTGCCGGCAGCATTTCCGATGACGCCGAGAGAAGTTCTATTATTGTAAGCCCACTCAAGTCTGTCGATAATCTCCTCTATATCCGGATCATCCCATTCGGCGATCCTTGTTTCATTATCGGATATATTGAGAGTTTTCATTCTCTTCAGCATTAAAGCATTCTGCTCGTTGGCCACATCGCGATGTCCTGAAGAATTGGACACGATGGCAGGCTTTCCACAGGCCATGTATTCCATCAAAACAAGGTTAGTGCCTCCTTCGCAGCGGTTTGGGAAAAGTCCGCAATCGGTATTTTTATAGATGCCGGCCATGGCGACATTCGGTTTTGGCGGCAACGTTACTACATTTTTCGGATCCACGCCGTTCGTTAAAAATAGATTTTCAATGTTCCGAAAATAATTGTCCGATTCACACTTGTATTGAATGTATGGTGACGCAGACATGGTTTGTAAACTGGAGGGCCACGGATTAAACCATGAGTTTACCAGCAAGACATCATCATGTCTGTCCTGCATTACCTTGAAAGCCCGAATTACAAGGTCCTGGCCCTTGCGGAATTCCAATTTTCCACCGGAAAAAATGACAAACTTATTCTCGAAAAGGGTCTTTTGGTTTTCACACGCGTTGAATATCGCGCGATCCACCCCCTGCACTATACAGCCGGTATTTTGAAGCCCGTGCTGTTTGAGGACATTTTCGCACCAGGAAGATCCTGCCACGACAATATCGAAGATACGACGCGCGTCTTCAATGCTCCGCGGTGAGAGGAAGGAGTGTTCAAAAAAGGTATAGCCGATATTTGGTTTGCCTTTGACCCTGTCCTCCATCGGCAGGAGGTTGTGTCCCATAATCGCCTGGATTACGGGTTCCGGCAGATTGCCTTTCAGCCCGGTCGCGAAGATTTCTCGATCGGCGAATACGCCCTCCAAAAAAAGGTGATCAAGTTCATCGTTTATTTTATTCATTTCGTCCGGGCTTGCAAGAAGCTTCGCTTCCGTTAGCTTTGCGAGCTCTTTCGTAAGATATTTCCCGCACACGCCCCATCCGTAATTATGTCCGAGCGGAAAAACGAGGTACAGCATGATTTCCATCCTTCTGTTTCCGATTCTTCACATTGCGTGGATTAAGAAAGGAAGCTCCCCGCCCGCAGGGCGGGGCTTGCGGGTGCGCTCCAGGTCGGAAAATACCCGATTGAACCTTCAGCATTAGCGCTTTTCACAGAACACCATAAGCCTTTTGTACTTTTGCTTTGTTCCTCGCGGGATGTCATAAAAGTTATAATATTCTCCGTTATCAAATAAATTATAAAAAGCCCTGAATGACGGACATTTGCCGCTGAGAGCCCCCTCTTCGTCAGAATCGGGTTTTTTGTCAAAAAAGGTCCTGTAAGGTTCAATAAAATCATTAAAACTTTTCGAATTTCTCAATATACCGGGGTAACCGAAAAGCTCTGTTTTAATATTAAAGGTTCCTTCATTAATATGGAACATGGGCAAATCAACTGGGTGGATATTCCATATGTCTTCGTCATCCAGCATGGCCGTTTTGAAACGCAGCCCCTGTTTTATCCAATGATCGAGACTTTTGTCCTGATGTTTTTCATCCCATTCCGAGTCCCAGATTAATCTCCAATTATCTTTTGCGATAAATTTGTGACTCTTATAGCGTTTGATTGACATCAAAGTAATAATGTCGTTCCCATCCAAACTCGGACTGTAAGAAAAGAATAAACTGTCGGGATGATTCGTATAGCAGAAATGGCTGATACTGTAGCTATTGCTTCCGTGGTAGTGACCTAAATGCACGGTACGACTCATACCCCAAAAAACATCCCCCGTGATTATTATGTGAGACAGGTAAAAGCCCTCGCTATGCAATGGTCTGTTGTTGGAGAGAGAATCGTCGGGTATCATATAAGAATAGAGAGATTGCCCGTTGATCAGTTTTTGTATGATTTCCTCATTATCCATCGATGTTCCTTTATTGTTACTTATGCAAATGCAGATTCGGCAATTCATCTTTAAGGACACCGAACCAGATTTCATCCTGATATTCACCGCTCACCAGGGAATGTTTCCGCCACCTTCCCTCTTCGACCAATGACAGGTTTTTTGCCGCATCAAGGCACTCAGTATTTCCCTCTAAGATTCCAATGTACAAGCGACGTAGTCCAAGCGTGTCAAACGCGTATCTGATTATCATCGACCACACGATATACGCGCACTGACGTCCCAGATAATCTTTGTCTCCTATCATCATGCCAAGGTCGGCCGTTCCGCTTATCCAGTTGATCGCGTTGATTGTGGCATTGCCAATGTGCAAATCTTTTTCTGTATCCACAATTGCGAAGGCTATGGCGTTGGTGTCGCCCTCAAAGCGGGAGACGTATTGTCTGAGATCCTCTATCGAAGGAGGAAATTTGCCGACGGTGAGAAAACAATTGACGTCAGGATCGGCGATCCAGCTCAGGTATCTGTCGTTTGTGTCTTCAATCGTCAATTTACGCAGACCATATCCTGCCTCTTCCATTAAAATTGGTGTATTTTCCATAAGTTAAACTCCTGTTTTTCAACTGTAAACCGATAACTGTAAACCATGAACGGTTACAATATATTTTTTCTATTTTATCATGACCGGTTTCCGTGGCGTATATTCAAGAGAAACCAAACCTTTTTCGTGAAATCTGTTCGCATAATGGACAACCCGGTCAAATTCAACAGATAATTCTTTGCTGATATCCAGTATGGATTTATTTCCTTCGAAAGACAGCAAAACCTTTTCAATTGTGTCGTCCCGGTTCAGATCCTCATGTAATCCAAACTTGGACAGAAAAAGATTGCCTATATATTTTCGAACCGGATAGACGTTGTGTTCCATCAGTCGAATGAATTTTTTGCAGATATCGATGGAGTCTTTAATCTTTTCCATGCTCAATATGTCCGGATTATCATCGCTCGTGTGATATTCCGGGTAAGGCCACCGCGTGATTGAGACGCATGGGATATCGATGCCGGGACCGTTGATATTAATTTCGTCATTGCAGATAACTTTTCGGAAAGATCCCACACCATATGATTTTCCTGAGTTTTCCAAAGCCAATTCCATGAGCTCGTCTATAATAGTATTACCCTGCCTCGATTTCTGTAATTTGATATGATTCTTGTTCCCAAGCATCTCTAAAAAAACCGCGCCGATGATATCCTTGACAAGATTCTGATTCTCATGGAAATAGCATAGTGAACCGATATTTTCCGGGTGCGCGATAAACCGATAAGTGTAATGCCGGGAACTTAATGTAGATATCCACTTCATCAGGCATAGCCCGATGGCGACACCGACCAATCCATCATTGACCTGGCCGGGGTGGCAAAGATGTGCCGAAAAGAGAATTGATTTTTCAGATTTTCCGGGAATAACCCATTCTCCGATTTTGATCTCCCCGTCTGTGAATTCCGTATCGATCTCCACGTCATAATTACCGTCATTGAGGTCCTTGACGAGATTAAAAGGAAGGCAGAAACTCCAATCCGGATTATAATAGTGATAATGATACGGGATAGCGTTAGGGCGGTCGGGATCGGTTATGATGTGCTTAAGCAGTTCGGTTTTTGATATTCTTCCGGAAAAGGGAATTGAATAGGAAGATAAATACAGTGGATGATCTGACCAGTCGCATATAGACTTGCCGTCAAAATGTATCGCGGCCTTCTTTACACTCCATTTTTGTGGAATAATCCATGTCCAGGCGGTGGAGTTGCTCTTCATGGAATGTATCTTCATGGGTAAAATATCGCCCAGATAATCAAGGGCGGAATCGTAATCGTCGGAGATCAGAGTTCTGTTGAGCAGATAAAGATCGTTGCAAATTTCCATAACAAATTTAACGTCTTTATCGTCACTGAGATCTTTACCCTTCACGCAAAGATCGAAAGATGGCTGAAAATCAAATCTGAGACTTTGTTTCATATTGCAGACCCGTTATCTTTCTGAAAGATATTCTATTTCCAATCCTCACGGCACAGCCCGAAAAGCAATTCATCCTGTAACCGCCCGTTTAATTGCCATTGTTTTTTTAATGTGCCTTCTTGAATAAAGCCCGCTTTTTTAAAAGCCTTTGCCGAACCTGCATTATCTTCATAGCAACCGGATTTCAGCTTGTTGAAATTCAACACGTTGAAAGCGAAACCGGCGAGGATATTTATTGCTTCTGTTCCGATGCCTTTTCCCCAACAGGTCTTTTCACCAACGAGAAGACTTATATCCGCGAATCTATGAACCCAGTTGATAGGTCCGAGTTTAATATTTCCAATATGGAGACCGGTTTTTTTTAGACAGATTGCGAAAAGTATTTCATCCGGATTCCCATCCATTTTTTCCACGAATTCTCTAATGTTTTGTAGTGATCGAGGAATATATCGGGTTTCAATATATTTATTTACCTCCGGGTCATTTAGCCAATTGTAGTAATTTTCATTAACATCCGAGACGCGAACCTCTCGCAGATAAATCTGTTTACCTTCGATAAATGGTCTGAAAGTGCTCTTTTTATCTTTCACCGTCTTCATTCTCTTTCTTTTGTATTTTTAATTTTCATTTCTTGTTTCCCCTGAGACATAAACGGCCTCATACGTCATTTCTTCGCTTTGCCCGCAAAAAGATGGTCAATTCCGATTCATTTCTAACTGTAAAGAGAGCTTTGAAAAATATAATTCTTCGTTGCTCAAAACATTTTTTCGACAGTTCTAAATCTCGCTTCACTGCAAATCCAAAACTCGCTCTTCGAGCTCAGACATTGGATTTGCGGTCGTTACGCTGCGATTTGATCCGTTACCGAAAAAATCTTGATTCGCACTCATAATCATATTTCCCAAACTTTGCTCAGCTTATGGTAAGTTTTGCAGAGGTCTCGTAAAATTTTTGATGTAAATGGATTGGCGCGGCGGAAGCCTGATTGAAGCTCCCCGCAACAAGTTGCGGGGAACGAAGTAACTCGAAGAATAATACGCTCGCTGTTCAGTTCAAGTACCCTTTTTGTGCCAAACAATAAGTGAGGAAGGATTAAACGGGTTTATCCCAAAGATATCGAATTTAATTACCTCAACATCAATGATACCTGATTTTTGGTAGCGCTCGATTACCTTGAGAAGATCGGTATTGTACCTGAAGCTTCCCGCCCAAGCCATTGAATTCTTCAGAAGCTCTTCGTTGTGGATTTTCACCGGCATATCTTCCGGTATTTTGTTTTCCGCTATAATTTTCTTTATCTCTTCGCTTTGAGGATGCCTTTGCCAGCCAATTGGTTCCATGTGAATACACGTGCATTGACCGCTTTTTTCCAGCATCATATCGTATACTTGGCTGTTAAAATGTATGCACTGTTCGATAGAATGGTTTGTGAAGAAGAGTACATTAGGCTTCCCTTCTATAAATGACATGTCCGGATCATAGAAGTCGAAATTCCGGGTTGTCACTCGCATGTCTTTCTCTAAACTTCCAAGGATATCTGTCGCGCGTCGGCCGGATTTAGCGGGTTCACACGCCACGTAATGCATCTGTTTGAATAGTCCTTGTAAATAAACCAGAAATAGGTTCTTGCCCCAGCCGCTCCCTAATTCCACCAGCATGTCCGTATCCTCTGTGACGCGGCCGGTGATATTGGCAATGACCGTGTTATCAATGTAATTCCTTGGAGCGTAAACATACTGTCCATCGGAAACGACCAGTCTGTAAATCGGAATATTTCGCTCGTCCCTGGGAAATTTCAACATATCGGCAATATACTCTTCCCTGGCTGACATTATTGTGCTCTCTTCCGCTTTTCGGATCAATATGTCGAGAATAGTTGACAAGTTTCTTTCGCCTTGGTCAATCAGTGATTGAATTTTCGTTAAAAATACATTCCAGGTTTTTTCATAACCCTCTTTTACTTTTTCTGTTTTGTAGTCAGAGAAAATATTTCCTTTTTCAGCCGAGTGACCTGTGCCATGGTCTGCTGAATTTTCATTGCCGTCGCTGGTTTTTAAAAGATTCGCTCTCATAGCTATAGCACCTTTCCGGCTACCCTTTCAGAATAAACATGCCGACATCGTTTATTGTGGCGATTAATCTTCGACTCCTTCAGCGCCATAAACGGCCTCATAGGTCATCGCGTCTTCCAGATACTTTTTGGGGGTATGAAATCGCATTCCGGTCTTAATGTCTCCTAAGACAGATTTGCCATTTTCATCCAGTATCTTTTTTATGATAAGTGTTCCCTGTTTTGTGGCCGTAAAAACAGAGATATTTGATATTTTATATATCAATCCGGCCTGGAAGGGATGAAATGGGCCGTCGTTGAACTCCACGGTGCAATCTTTCAGAAAAACCCTTTTTCCTCTTAAAAAAGTCGAAGCCCCGGGATACGGGTCGTCGAAAGCGCATATAAACGATTCAATGTCTTCACTATCCCAGCTCCAATCTACATAGCCGTGCTGAAGTGTATGGAGCCTGGGGAAATAGATGCCGAAGTTTTCCTGAATCTTCGTCAAAGTGAAATCTTTTTCCGCGGATACATCCTGTAAAAATTCCTCAAGAAAATCCAGTTCCTGTTTGATCGCGGAGTCAAAATAGTCCTGTGGTATACGAACTGTCGGGGGAAAGAGGTATTCTCTCGTCTTAATGATTTCTCCGGAATCGAATACCCCCTGAATCATTTCTTCGTTTATTATTTGTAAGTTACAGCAGCCAATCCGGTTCTTTCTCAATATTTGCCATGAATAGTGGGCGCCGCCCCGGTATTGGGGGAGACGGATTCCCATAAAGTCGAGGAGCCTTCCGTCAAAAAGATCAATGAGTTCTCTATTAAAACTCCAGGTTTCGCCAATTCCGATGCCCAGAGTGTTTTCGGTAATGACGCCTTTAATATGAGGATCGTTGTTGATGTCAGGAGTGTCATAAAATGGTATTTTGTTTTCATTTAATACTTCCTTAAGTTTTTTACCTTCGTGAAATATGGTTTCCTCCAGATGCCTTGAGCTGCTGAAGACGAGTGCGCGATATTTGCCGTTTTGCTTGATATTCTTGGCAAAAGCGGCTAAAAGAGGAGCGCCCCCGAACAGTATGATGTGATCGATTTTGCCGAAATTCATAAATCAATTCCTTCTCATCTTGTTGTAACGTTTTTAATACTGAATTTTTTCCGTCCCTTTCGGGAGTTTTCGCTTAAATACTTTTATATCCGTTGCCTTTAGCCACTCCTTTTTAAATTGGCTCCGCATGTCGGTATAATAGCCGTCGAGGTCTATAACATACTGGGCGTGCTCCAATGGACCGTCGACGACAATTCCTCCGTTCTCCTTAATTTGCGAAGCCAATGCTTCACCCCTTTCTTCCATCGTTTGGATAAAATCATCGTGAAGAAACGCTGGTTGAATCTTGGCCGGTTCTGATTGGAGGTAAACCTTATCTGTTTGATAGACAAAGTATGGAATGTGAATATTGCATATATACCAGTGGCCTGTGCTTTTTCTGAACGCGCATTTGAGTTCCTCATTGTTGCGAATTGCGTCCTGAGCCAATGCTTTTGAACTCTGTGCCATGCTGCTGAATATTTCTTCGTGATCATTTACCAATATCCAGTGGTGGAACTTATATCGGGAGAGGGACAGCATACCCTGAAAATATTCATGTGTATTCATTTCCTCAGATACAGTAGACAGAAACCTCTTCCCGCCGAAGTTGGAATATAAAAAAGAAATAATCCTGAATGCGCCTCCCTGTAAAAAATAATCAGTGCTCGAAATACTGAGGTGGTGGTGTGACGTATAACCCCAGAAGATATTGTCCTTTACAATAATGTTTCTCAGAGTAAGATTTTCCAGATGGGCGAGGCCATTTGTTTCAATGGATGAATCCGGTTCCATGAGTGTTTTTAACGTCCAGCCGTTTAGCAACTTTTCAATAATATCTTTATCTGTCTCGTTTGTGTTCATTTTTTTTGCTATTTATTCGCTCGTTGTGACTGTGTGGTTATATCCGGATCTCGGAACAATATGCTTTCTGGTGATCCGGTTGAATTCTTCTTCCGTCATACCAACTTCTTTCAAAAATACATCAAGACTTGCCGGTCTCTTGCCGTCCAGTTCCTCCACCAAACGTAATGCCT
>CAZZBF010000004.1:37900-67609 GCA_964652795.1 uncultured Syntrophales bacterium
ACATCAAGACTTGCCGGTCTCTTGCCGTCCAGTTCCTCCACCAAACGTAATGCCTCATCTCGCTTCATCAATCCGTCTCTCACGTCTTTGCTGGCCTGGAAGGTTGTGCGTCCCAAACCTCTTTTCATATACTTTTGCCAGTCTCGCACCGGCTCAAAAGGGCAATCTATTTTATCCCAATCAACGTAGGTTCCTTCCACTTTATTGTGTTTCCAGCCCAGTTCTCTTGTGATGATTTCGACGAATTTTCTCTGATTCCATGGTTCGAAATTGCCGAGATATATTGCCTTCAGCGGAAATTTTCCATCCGGCCATGTCATTGAAATCAGGTCGATTACTTCATAGCCGGGTGGAACTACCATTTCCGGTGTCACTCCTGTCTGGAATATTTTTTCAAAGTGCTCTTTGTCCTGTTCTTCCAAGTCTTCAAACTTGTAAGAACCAAAGGTTTGATACTCGGCCGATGGTTCGCCCCATATCTGTAAGGGTATATCCCACTGTTTGGAAATCCTCGCGGGAAGTGCGCCGATTCCGTTATGGCAGTGCCAGCAAAAATCACCGTTTACCTCGCTCGCTTTCCGACACAGTGCGTTCCTTAAACCGTTTCCAAGTGAAAATCGCAGATGATCACAATCAAGCATTTTGGGAATCTGCGTCATATTCCACTCCGCCTCCGGTGACAGAGGAAAACCGTGATCAAAAGTGACCACCAAGGGTTTCATGGCGTATTTCTTAACCGTTGCCCAGAGCGTGTATGCCGTGTCCTTTCCCCCGCTATAGCCGACTATGCAGTCATACTTGTTTCCTCTGGTTCGGGCATATTTTCTGTATTCCCTCAAGATATCCCTGAGCCAGCTTTGTCTCTGATCCCAGTCGATTTCGACCTTGTTTTTTGATTCGCGGCATATACTGCATACACCTTCTTCGTCAAAAGTGATGCCGGGCCATGTTTCGGGCATGACGCATCTTGTGCACCTTTTCATATGAATTTCCTCCAGATAATAGTGTTATCAGCTGCCGACTGTTTGATGTTAAGTCTTGAGAACATCTTTAAGTGATAATAGCCACATCATTAATTTCTATTGTCATGTATTGGTTTTTTCCACCATGTCCCAGGTGAGTGGCGTACCGCGTTTGATTTCACTGCGGGCTTTTTGCCCAATGATTTCATTAAGATGACGAGTGTGAAGTCCGAAACCGGGTCTAATTGAGCGAATATTATGAATCGCGAACTTGTCCCCCGCTTTCATATCCTCGACAACAAAAAGCGACCGCCGGAATACGGAACTTTTCGATTCCTGTTTTCCGGGTCCGTAGCAAACGGATCCGAGTGCCTTCTCGGTTGTGCGTACGGCGTTTACCATCTTTTTGAATTCACCGGGTTCAAGGGAAAAAGCGCTGTCGGGGCCGGGTATATCCCGCGACAGAGTGAAATGTTTTTCTATGATACATGCCCCTAAAGTAACTGCCGCGACGGGGACTTCAATGCCTAAAGAATGATCGGAAAGACCTGTCGGTAATTGAAACGATTCCATCATATCCGGAATTGAACGCAGGTTCATTTCTTCGGGTGGGGCAGGGTAGGCGCTTGTGCATTTCAATAAGACGATTTGTGAATTTCCAGAGTTTCGTATGGTAAGAATCGCTTCTTCTATCTCTTGTTTTGTGGACATGCCGGTGGAAACAATAATGGGCTTTCCGGTAAGCGCCATCCTTTCAATTAACGGAATATCTACGATTTCAAAAGAAGCCACCTTGTGGACTTGAACATTCATTTCTTCAAGAAAATCTACTGCCGACGGGTCAAAGGCTGAAGAAAAGAGATCCATGCCAAGCTCTTCGGCTTTTTTCTTCAGCGTCGGCTGCCATTCCCATGGCGTGAAAGCCTTGCTGTAAAGATCGTAAAGCGTCCGCCCGTTCCAGATAGTATCTTTGATTCTGAAATAATCGTTATCACACTGAATGGTCAGTGTATCGGGAGTGTACGTCTGAATCTTCACGGCATCGGCGCCCGAATCCTTTGCGGCATAGAGGATTTGAACCGCTTGTTCAAAATCCTGATTGTGATTCGCTGACATTTCAGCCACGATGTACGTCGGATAGCCCGGACCTACGCGGCGCTTGCCGATATCAATTGGTCTTATCATTACTTCACTCAAGCTCTTCTTCATAAAGGAGTTGCAATCGCAGATAGACTTTCCGTTTTCCATATCTGAAATATGCTCCCTTGAACGGAGGGAAAGTACGCGCTCTGATTAAATCTATTAATTCCTTAGCCCTGTAAGATTTATCAAGATCAATTTCGTCTATTTCTTCTACGTCACGCACTCGATGGAACGTGCCTTCATTTTTCTTTTGAGTGATTGGATTCGCCCTGCCTGAACGAATCGTAGGCCATGTATCCTTGAATAATGACAGACTTTCAAGCTCCAGCTTTTTATAAAGGCTTTCACCGGTATCAACAGGTTCTTTAACTACCTCTCGTTGTGCGATAATCTCGCCGGTGTCCACACCGCTGTCCATATAATGCAACGTAACTCCGGCCGGCGTGCCGTCGATAATGCTCCACGCGTCAGGATAGGCGCCTCTGTTGTACGGCAGGAAAGCAGGGTGGATGTTGATACTCCCTGCCGGCATTAAATCCAGCAATTCAGGACTGATAATGTACCCGAAGAGGGCTGAAATACCAATTTCCGGGTTCAATGACTTGATGGCATTTAAGGTGGCCGGTTCGCGCAGCCTTGACCCGTCAAAGATTCTTTCCGCGGGTAAGGAGGCGCTTTCTTTAATTTCTTTGCCATATTTTTGCTTATGATCCGGGTGCAGGACAAGACCGGCAATTTCTTCACCGACTTCCTGAAGCCAGCGCAGTATCTGCCAGCCGAGCCAGTTATTACCCATGAATAATATTTTCACTGATATTTTCCTCTTGCGTTTTGGATTGCGATAATATGTCGGATACGCGATATGCCCCGTGGCCGTCTATAAGCAGTCTTCCGCGATTACTCATCTGACGGCGTTTCTTGGATGAATTGATAAGCCCTTTTAATTCGTGCGTCAGATTTTTGATGGACAGATCATTATGCCAGCCGAGATTCACTGCAATCCCGGCGTTATCGAGACTTTCCGCGATTATATTTTGGTTGTCTGCGAGGACAATATTAATACTTGGAAGTTCCATAAATGCGAGCTCCCAGCATGTACTGCCTCCTGCTGACACGGCAAGATCCGCCCACGCCATAAGACCGGGCATATCATTTACAGAAGATAAAAGGCGAAAAGCGAATGGTGAATGATTAAGTTCTTTTTCAAGACTGTTGATATTAGGATTTGCGGGTCCGGCAACGATTATCACCTCAAGTTCGGACTCATCCAGTTTACTCAAGGCTCTAATAACTTTTAAAGTAACATTGTCGGGATCGCTGCCACCCATAGTTACCAATATTTTACCGGCCTTGTCGGGTATCTCCCGCTCCCAGTCCGTCCATTTTAGAAATTCCTGACGCAGAAGGACAAATTGTGTTCCTACCAAAAGGTGTGTGTCAGGTTCTATAAACTGATAAAGGTTTTTGCGGGCATGAAGATTCTGGTTCAGGATTATGTCCGCGTAATAGTGATCAGCCAACCCTTCATCGTCAATGAGTAATAGAATGTAACCACTATCCACGATCGCTTTCTGGTAATCGGGGGTAAAGTGATAGCCGTCCAAAACGACCCGAGTTCTGAGTTCTGAGTTCTGAGTTCTGAGTTGTTCGAGTGTTTTCAGCGTATAAACGAGATCACAGAAATCGGGGTGAGGCTTTTCAATGGGAACAAATTCAAATCCCTCGTCAATTATACGTTGATACAGGTATTTACTGTCGCATTGGCTTAGAAAAGTGACCTTGCCACCACGATCCTTCCAGGCCTGTGCCAGGGCAAGGCATCGCATCAAGTGGCCTGTTCCTATTTGGGAGGTGGAGTCAGCTCTTATAAATAAACGAGGGATTATGGCAGCCAATTTTCTACTTGTGATTCTCTATCCATTTAAAATATTTTGGATTACCAAAAATCTCAACCAATCTCTCTTTTATGAGAGTTATAATGTCTTTGTGTATTGATATAATTGCCGGAATCAAGAAACTTTTTGTCTTCTTCCAGAGATGCAAGATAGCCTTCGTTTCGCGCGAAACGGGCGTTGATCTCAAGCAGTTCGGGCCGCCGGTGAAGGAGGCCTACAATGTCTTCAGTCCGAAAGTTCTTGTTATCCGGATAAATAAATTCAATTATCTGTCGAACGAATTCAAAATCTTCCGATTCATCCACAGTCCATCGCAAATAGGAGAGGTCTTTATGATATAACCAGTTGCCAATTCTGAAAAGCGCCGGATGATTGCGGATATATGGTGTTACATGCTCAAGGTCTGAAGGAAGTTCGGCATGGATATGCGAATATTCAAGCGCTTCGAAGGTGAAAATTTCAGCGTCAAGACCATCTGGAAGTGTTGGTGGGTTATTATTGCTCGCGTAATCGAACTTATTAGAAAAATAGTATTCAGCAAGTATGTCCAGCAGATCAGGATCAATGAGCGGACAATCGGCCGTGACGCGCATTATATGTTTTGAGCCGAATATTGTTGCCGCGCGATAGAAACGATCCAGCACATTATTTTCAGACCCTCGAAAAACTTTCAATCCGAGCGCCTGAGCTAATGTGGCTACAGGATTGTCTTTCGGATTTGCCGTTGTTGCCAGTATGATATTTTTGATCCGGTTGCAACATCGGAGACGCTCAACAAGATAACCGAGCAGAGGTTTGCCGAGGACTTCTTTCATGATTTTACCCGGGAGTCGAGAGGAAGTCATTCTTGCCTGTATGATTGCTGTTACTTTCATAATTATAGACTTTTAACTTTTTAGCTTTCCGTTTTCCGCCTTTGAGGTCTTTAGGTCAGCCTTGCAAAGCCGACGCTTGAAGGCTTTCCTTTCATTTTATCCATGATGGTGCCACGATCTATTGCGCGCGCTATCTCTGCGAAGGCCGTATCCGCCGCCCGGAGATATTTTTTAACATGTTCATCTTTGTGCGCGTACATGGCATAAAAGAGATTTGAAGCCAGGAAACCCTGACAGAGCATCAGCTGAATGAAATAGGCCTTCATTTCCCGGCTCAGCTCGTGGTCAAAAACAAAGTGACTCATGGGTTTCATGCCGCTTGTTTGTATTGATAGACCGTGCTTGCTTGCCAGTTCTTTCCAGCCGGCTTGAATTTGCTCACCAAGCAGGACAAGGTGTTTCCCTGCGTCGGATTTTCTGTGTTTTTTTATTGTGGCGATTGCCGCGACGGGACCTATACGTTCTGTCCAGTAAGTGCTGCTTATGAATGTTTTCTGGGCGGATTGCATAACATCGGAACGACCGATGACCGCCGCAATCGGATAGCCGTTTCCGAGGGCTTTGGAAAAGACGGCCATATCGGGAGTTTCTTTATGAAAGACCAGGTGCGCGCCTCCGGTGTTATATCTGAAGCCGGCGGATATTTCGTCAATGATTAATATTGCCCCCGTTTCATTGGCAAGATTTCTTATGCCTTCGATAAACCCCGGTTCGGGCTCAAAGTTACGAATGGGTTCCATTACAATGGCGGCAAGGTTTTTACCATGTTTTGTGACTATTTTCTGAAGTTCCTCCAGTTTATTATAACGAAAGGGAAACGCCGTTCCCGTAAGACCTTTTGGAACTCCCGCCGGGCTTAAACCCGAGATAAGATGTTCGCCCAGGGCATTTTCAGTACCCAGGTTGGCAGCCAGGTACCAATCATGCCAGCCATGGTAGCCGCAGAATGCGATCTTTTCCTTACCCGTATGTGCGCGGGCGATTCTTACCGCCACGGCCATAGCCTCTCCGCCTGATCTCGCATACCGGACCATATGCGCCCAGGGATGAAGTTCACATAACAATTCCGCCAACTCGACCTCTTCGGGACAATTCAGTGAACAGCTTGTTCCATATGCTATCGCGTTTTTCACGGCGGCGTCCACGTCACCGTCAGCGTAACCGAGCACATTGGCGCCCACACCGGATATGCTCATATCAATATATTTGTTGCCGTCCAAGTCCCAGACATGGACACCTTCGGCTTTGCTGAAGTATCCTGGCCATACTCCTGATGAAAACATGTCCGGTCTTTTCGATAATAACTGTGTCATGCCGGGTATAAGTTTCTTCGCTCGTTCCTGCAAATTCAAACTTTTTGAAATGTTGAGGTTCATAATATTTTTTTCTGAATTACACATAAGTTATGGGGTGCTTCTTTTCATCCACTTGTTCGGATCTAATATCATTTCATCTATATCTTCGAATTCTCTCTGAATCCTCTGTGTCAATCCCGCCGGCCAGGCGGTGTTCCAGCAATCAAGGTTTTTTCTTACCTGAGATGGCGATTCAGAACCAAAAACGAGTTGTGTCTGAGGAAAGCTGTTTTTAATGTAGCCGATGCATATTTCAGGGATGTCCAATCCGACGTCTTTGGAAAGTGCCGTGAGGGTCGTAAGAGGAGAAGACGCGGTTTTCAAGTGTTCCGGCAGAGAATCAGGTTGCAGAAAGAAAAGCCCCTGCAGAAATATGCTTCGAACATAGATTGTTTTATCCTTATTTTCCGCGAGGTCGAATATCCCGGACTTTTCAGATCGTCTGTCGAATATATTTGTCGGTATTTGCACGATTGTGATGCCTTCCGTTTCAAGTGCCTGGATGGCCTTAACAGGTGAATATACCGAAACACCAAGATGTTTAACATATCCCGACCTTACGAATCCCATGAGAATTTCACGGAGTCCCTTATCCCATAAGTCCAGGAAATTCTCTCTATGAAGCATAAGGCCGTATAAAGTGGGAATTCCTAAACTGGAAAGGGAATTTTCCAAAGCTCGTCTCATATCATTATGGTTTAGATGATCAATGTCAGGATGAATTTTACTGATAACATTGACTTTGTTGCTTATTCCGAGAGAATGCAAAACCGTTCCCAGAACTTGTTCGCTGTTTCCGTAAACCTGCGCCGTGTCAAATTCACTGATGCCTGAATCCCATGCTGTTTTGACTATGGATTCCGCTGTGTTAAGATCAGGCTTTCCTGTCCGGTTAGATATTCCGTAATTCATCCCTAATTGTGCTGTGCCAAGGACGAGTCGGTTTATTTTAAAGATATTGTCAGAGATCATTTATTGATAAATCCGGTAATGGCCGCGATTACTCTTTTTGAGTCGTCATCCGTCATCCCGGGGAACATGGGAAGGGATAGAATCTGCTCATAGGCCTTTTCCGCAACGGGACAGATGCCGGGTCCTGTGTGAAACTTTTGTCTGTAGTAAGGATGCAGATGCACGGGGATGTAATGTACATTCACGCCTATTCCTTTTTCGCGCAGCTTCATGAAAAGTCCTGTTCGATCCATCCCGAGTGCTTCAAAATCTATTCTGACAACATAAAGATGGTAGGCGTGAAGCGTGTCCTGTTTGACGTCAAGGGGTGAGATTTCGGGAAATTCGGCAAATGCGGAATCATAATGACCGGCAATCTCGCGCCTGCGATCCAAAAATTTAGACAGCTTTTTCAACTGGGAAATGCCGAGGGCGCATTGAATATCTGTGAGTCTATAGTTAAATCCCAGATCCACCATTTCGTAGAACCACGACCCCTGTTTTTCTCTTTGATGGTGGTCTGTCGTGATGCCGTGATTTCTGAAAATTCTCATGCGGCAGGCGAAATCCGGATTGTCGGTTGTTATCATGCCGCCTTCGCCTGTGGATATATGTTTTGCCGGGTGGAAGCTGAATGTGCTGAGATCGGCCAGAGTGCCAACATTACGACCTTTATATTTTGCTCCGAGCGCGTGGCAGGCATCGGCGATCAAAATCAGGTCGTGCCGGGTGGCGATATCTTGAAGCGCTTCATAGTCACACGGATGCCCCGCGTAGTCGACAGCGATTATAGCCTTTGTGGAAGGCGTGATCTTTCTCTCTACCTGTGCCGGGTCGATAAGCAATGTTTCTGGTTCCACATCGGCAAAAACAGGGATACCCTCCTGAAAAACAATGCTGTTGGCCGTTGCGGCGAAGGTCATCGGTGGAACTATAACTTCATCTTCAGGTTTAATTCCGAGCGCATACATGGCGGCGTGCAAGGCCGCTGTACCGCTGGAAACAGCTATTGCCTCTTCAGCACCTGTATAATCAGCGAAAGCAGATTCAAACTCCTCAACTTTTGGTCCGGTTGTAAGCCAGTCCGAACACAATACGTCAGCAACGGCAGAGATGTCGTTTTCATCGATCCACTGATGCCCATAGGGTATCTTAATTCGATTTTCTTCTGTTTTCATCCGTTCAGTCTCTTATATATGTGACTCGTGCGCTGTTTCGATGTCCGGGATATATTCTTCGTTATTGATCAAATCGAGAATAACTTTTTTATTCAGGCGATGAATGGTTGAAACAAACTTGTTGACATCATTATTATCACTTATCGATGGATCATATATAAGACTTCTTAACTCTTCAATGCCAAGCCATTGGTTATTATTGTTGCTTGAGTAAGTGAAGCCTTCAGGCAGCTTTTGCCCCCGCTGATAATTATGACTTTCCCACCAGGTGTAATTGGGCATGATAACGTACATGCCGTTGAATTCGACCGCGTTTCTGCCCTCTTCATCCGTTATTAAAACTTCGTGGAGCTTTTCCCCCGGCCTTATGCCTATGACTTCAATTTCACAATCCGGCGCTATCGCTTGGGCCAAATCAGTAATCCGCATGGTCGGGATTCTGGGTATAAAGATTTCACCCCCCTGCATATGACAAAAGGAATCAATTACGAGCTCGACCGCTTGATCTAAGGTAAGCCAGAATCTCGTCATTCTTCCGTCAGTTATTGTGATCTTTCCGGTTTTTTTCTGTTCTTCGAATAATGGAATTACACTGCCGCGGCTTCCGAGTACATTTCCGTAACGTACACAGCTGAAACGAGTTCCACGGGGGCCCGAGTAAGAATTTCCCTGAATGAAAATCTTTTCTGCACAGAGCTTTGTCGCTCCGTAAAGATTTACCGGATTGACGGCTTTATCGGTACTTAAAGCGATTACTTTTTTAACACCGACATCGATCGCGGCATCAATTACATTCTGAGCGCCGTGAATGTTGGTCTTGACCGCTTCCAAAGGATTATATTCGCAGGACGGTACCTGTTTTAGCGCGGCAGCGTGAACAACCATATCCACTCCCTCCATCGCTCTTTTCAAGCGATCGGGATCTCGAACATCTCCGATAAAATATCTGATGTGCTCCTCACCAAATACTTGGCGCATTTCATGCTGTTTTAATTCATCCCTGCTATAGACACGTATGACTTTCGGGTCATACTTTTCGATCATGATCTTGCAGAAATGTTTGCCGAAAGATCCTGTTCCGCCTGTAAGAAGAATAGATTGCTTGTCCCATTCGATTTTACCTATATCTGCGTTGCCTTTTTTTAGGATACTCTTGGCCTCATCGATCGTTCTATTCTTGCGATGGAGCAATTTTTTTATTCTCCTGAAATTATCTATGTCTTTTTCCGAGTATCTTCTCTGTCCGCCGTGTGTCCTCGCGGGGCTTACAAGATCGGGAAATTCCTTTTCCCAGTAGCGAACGGTAGACTTCGGAACCTCCAGTTTATTGCTTACATCCTGAATTCTGTATTCCATTTTTCATGCTCCGTTTGGTTTTGACTGAAAATATTCCGCCGGTCCTGCCTACAGACAAAGAGCTTTGAAAGATATAATTCTTCGTTGCTCAGAACATTTTTTCGACGGTTATAAATCTCGCTGCACTGCAAATCCAAAACTCGCTCTTCGAGCTCAGACATTGGATTTGCGGTCGTTACGCTGCGATTTGAACCGTTACCGAAAAAATCTTGATTCGCACTCAGAATCATATTCCCCAAACTTTGCTCAGCTTATGGTAAGTTTTGCAAAGTTCTCAGACAGTAAACAGGGGGACGTAATGTAAAATAAAAAAATTATCACCGTGAAGCCCCGTCTCGCGGGCGGGGGAATGCGCGTTTTTTGAACAATCTTCGATTCGTAGGACATGATTGTCTCCCCCCACCCATATCTTCAACCGTACTTCCTGAGCGCTACCGGGAGTATCTGAATATCATTTTGATGTATGGGGATACCTCTCCATACAAGATGAGCGCAACCACCGAGAACTAATGTGCCATCGTACAATTGGAACAGTTTGCTTTCGAAATTACCCGGAGAATGCATTGAATCGATATCATTATTTTTTATATTAAAAAGGTGAAAAAGTTCTTTTTGTACAAAGAACGCGTTCCATTCGGTTGTCGCAATTAATTCGTAACCTTTCTTTTTCGCGAGATCAATCATGGCAAGTAGAGAAGCGCCATGATTCATGGACATATCCATGTCTTGAACGAAATATACATCATTTGGAATCGTCGGATTGAATTCGATAACGACAAGACGCGGGTGATAATCTGAGACAGAATTCCAAATATGCCAGTCCATGCCGTCAATATCTATGTTTAAGAAATCGAAGTTTTCTGGCAAGTCAGTTTGTTTCAGTATCGCATCAAGGGAATTTTCGTTATTCACTTGAATGTATTTATTAAATAGAACGGCATTTTCGTTACCTTTATAATTCTTTTCCAATTCGATAAATTTGTTCTTATCCCCTTCAATGAGAACGCCTTTCCATCCTTTTGCGTTAAGAAGAGACCACGTGTTGCTGAATTGCTTTCCATCCCAGGCTCCAAACTCAACGCACCATTTATTAGGGCTGCCTATTATTTCAAAGATTTTTTCGATTACACCATCTTCACCGAGTTGGGAGGTTACGTTTTTTTTATATTTGTGAAGATAAATACTCTCAGGATTTACTAATAATTTGCGTCTAATTTCAAGAAATGCCATATTGTTTCTCCATATATTGAAGCTCCCCGTAACTTGTTGCGAGAAACTTCAATTATTTTGGGTTTCCGGGTTCAATCGCGACTTTTTGCGCCTCGATATTGATGCTAATCGGGAAACCAAAAACCTTCAGTGTGCTGGAATCATTAAAGATGCCAAAGTCTTCGACTACCTTCAGATTGGAGAAACCCGCATGGATCAGAAAAGATTCAAGAAATTCCCGGTTTAATCCGGCCATATGGTAGTCATACTTATCAATATGGCCGCCAAAGATAATGCGCATAACATGAAAGCGTTCCTGCAAACTCAGTTTGTCCTTCATTAGGAACAGAGCCGCAAGTTTATCCATGTCAGGTACGCTGACATAAAGTTTACCGTCCGGGCGAAGGACACGACACCATTCTTTAAGTGCCGTATCAAGTTCACCCGCATAATCGAAATGTTCCAATACGTGAGAAGCGTAGATTTCGGCAAAGGTTTCATCGCTGAAGCATGACAAATCTTTGGCATTCCCAATATGATCCACATATGTGCCGGGTATGGCGTTAAATATTTCCCAGTCCGAATTGTGAATCTTACCACCGATGTGCAGTTTTCTATCCCTATTTACTGTATGGACTTGATTGGTTGTAATGTTTGTATATTTTAACGCGGAAGGTGCGCGTTTTTTCGCTTCAAGTTGATCTTGATCGCACCATCGCTTCCACATTTTCCTGTATGCTGTTTCCAATGACCGGGTGAAGCTTTTTGCGTCCATCAATGGGGAGCGGGTCATCAAAGGGCGTAAATTTGCTCGCAGATCCCGGAGTCGGTCCGGATTGGCGGCGAGGGTTACGGCCTTTGTTATGTAATCTTCGCTTGATTCGGCAATAAGTTCATGTAACCCTACGTTGGATAGCAGACTTGCTCCGACGCGTGAGGCATGAAAATCTCCCGCCAATGTAATGACGGGCACTCCCATCCACATAGCTTCACAGATGGTTGTGGTTCCATTGTAGGGGAAGGTATCCAGGCCGATATCAACGCGATTGTAAAGCTGTAGATGCTGCTCGAAAGGAAGGTGGCCGGCAAGTTCGATTCGGTCCGGAGTCACTCCGTTTTGGTAAAACATTTCCAAAAGCGTGTTCCGCGTGGCCTTGTCGTTAAAGGTTTTCGATTTCAATATCAAACGGGAACCGGGGACCGATTTCAAAATAGTTGACCAATCTTTTACGATTTCGGTCGTAATCTTGGCGCGATTATTAAATGATCCGAATGTTATATTATTCTTAATCAAAACAGGGGGATTTAATACTTCGGGAGTATTGTCCGGAGGCTTGTAGCAAAGAAAACTTTCAGGGAGACGAATCAGTTCTTCTGTGTGCAAATACTCCGTCCGACCCACAGGGTCCGCCAGATTGTCCGTTATGCGATAGTCCATGTTTAAAAGACCGGTAGTATTAGGATAACCGAGATAAGTTACCTGCACTGGCGCCGGCTTTCTTGCAAAAAGGAGCATCCGGTTATTGGCTGTGTGACCCGCAAGGTCTACGAGAATGTCTACTTGATCGTCGCGTATCAAATCCGCAACCCGTTCGTCGGACATACCGACAATATTTCGCCAATAATGTGCCAGGTCTTTAAGACGGTGTGTTACCCCATCGGGAGAAATGACATTCGAATAACAAATAATCTCAAATTTGTCGGGATTGTGCGAAGAAAGTATCTGTTCTATAAAATAAGCCACGGAATGCATCCGAAAGTCCGGAGAGAAATAACCGATACGAAGACGGCGGTTTGGTAATTTATCATTGCTGTGAGATTGCGTTCTTTTTGAAACAGGGGTGGCGTGTTGTTCCGCCCATTGCTGATGATGGGAAAATAATTCTGTCGAATCAATTCTGCCATTGTAATGTAAAGTAAGGAGAAGGTTGGAATGAACAAATGATAAATCGGGTCTTAATTGCAGCTCCTTCTGAAAAAAATCAATAGACTTCTTAATTTTACCCTGGTCTCTGAATATGCCGCCAAGATTGTTGTAGCCTTCAGGATAATTGGGGTTTAGGTAAAGCGCTTTTTGATAGCACTCAATGGCTTCCCCAAGTCTGCCTTGATCCCTGAGTATTGCGCCAAGATTACCATGTATCTCAGCGCTGTCCGGTTTTAAGTCTATTGCCTGCCTGTAACATTCTTCGGCTTTTCCAAGCCTGCCTTGATCTCTGAGCGCGGTACCAAGGTTGCCGTGCGCCTCGGCGTAATCAGGTTTTATATGAATGGCCTTCCTGTAATTTTCAATAGCCTCATCAAGTCTGCCCCGTTTCCCAAGCGCAAGACCAAGATTATTGTATCCCTCAGCGATACCCGGTTCTATCTGTATTGCTCTGTTATATGATTCAATCGCCGAGTCAAATTCACCTTGATTATAAAGGATGACCCCTATGTTGAAATGTATACCCGCTAAATCCGGATTAAGGTGAAGCGCTTTCTGATAATGTTCTATCGCATCACCAAGCTTGCCTTGAGTCTGAAGCGTTATGCCCAGGTTAATATGAGCCTCTGTAAAGTTTGGTTCCAGTGTCAAAGCTTTTTGATAACATTGGATGGCATTGTCAAGTTTGTTGAGATGCTGTAATACTATGCCGAGATTGTTGTGGTACGACGGAACCAGGCTATTTTCTGAAATGGCTTGTCTGATAAGATCTTCAGCCTCATCAGGCCTTTTCCTCTGGTTGGCAAGAACTCCCATTAAATTTAGCACGTCAGCGTTATTTGGATTTTTTTCAAGAATCCTGCGGTAAATATCTTCCGCTTTTTGCAGATGGCCGGCTTCATGATTGCGGATAGCCGTAGCCAATATATTTTCCGATAGTTGTCGGTTACCTGTTGATGAGGGCTCTTTATGTGTATGTTGTCCGTTTCGCATATTTTTCAGGTTACTGGTGACGGGCAATTTTTTGAATGGATGCTTCAAAACTTGCGGTGATGGCGCTTAATGCCGTGTATGCTTTCAGAAACTCAGCGGCAAGCTCAGGGAAATTGCACATTTTAGTTTCAGACATATGATAACCATGAATCTCCTTAAGAACGGACAAGGGGCCTTCCATGTCCTTAATCCTTTCTTCAACTTGATTTAATGACCCGACCATAATCTGTATCATCTGAAAATTTTGTTTTTCTTTTTGAAATTCATCGATTATCTTTTGGCACAATCTTTTTCCATCCTCATAGATTTCCTTATAAGAAGCGCAGGCATGGGAAAAATCCGACAGAACTTCATCTATCTGCCCATTTTGTTCTCTTAAATTAGGATCAATGGCGGTTGATCGAAGGCCAAGCCAATTGCTCCAGAGATTTCGGCCGATAACCGTTTTTGTGTAATTGGATAAACTCAAACATTTAAGAAAACTGTCTGTGTTTTGATTGAGCAATTTGTATTTCAGTGTTCCGTCTGAATCGAATGAAGATTTATAAAGGCTTGCTCCGTTATCGGAGAATAACGGGTCTTTTTCCAGGCCTAAGGCAATTTTGACTCCCTGTGCCACTGTTGCAGGTTTGATTCTTTCCCTGCACAGAGGATTTGAACAGGCGCTTGAACTCACGCATGGCGCGCAGGGATAGTTTGACTGAACGGCAATATTGCCGGAACCGTAAGGACCACCTACGCCGAAATAAGCTATTCCCGAAAATATTCCAACAACTTTCGTTCCAACCGCGGCGGCGATATGCATGGGACCGGTATCATTGCTTACAAGTACATCTATTTGTTTTAAATATGATCCGATTTCCTCCAGCTCAGTTTGTCCAATGAGGCTGATAAAAGGGTAATCGGCCAGATATTTGAACCTGTCCGCGAATTCCTTTTCACCATAGGAACCGAAAAGTATTATCTGGGTGTCCAAATCATTTAAAAGGATGTGCCCCAGTTTGACAAAATTTTCCAGAGGCCATTTCTTGTTGGGATTGTTTGTTCCGAGCTGAAACCCAATAGATAACTTGCCGGTGTCGTAGCCGAGGTTAGCTAAATGAGAGATACAGGCTGAATCGGTTTCAGGTTTAGTGGGCAAATATTGTTCTACAGGCATGTTGTTTACACCGGCCATCCCCATATAAATATCGACCAGATTAAATAAATTGTCTTTTTGGTTTTTAACCATGGCAAAGAGGTATTTCCCCCATTTCCCGGATACTTTAATTTCATTGTTTTCCGAAAAGACCCTTCCGTTTTTTTCCCTGGCCTTCACCTTTTCTGACAAATAAGAGCTGCCCCAGTTGTGGGTTAGATTTATAACCTTGTCGTATTCCTCGTTTAGCTCTGGTATCTTTTGTAACAGATGATCGAGAGTTTCAACGCATGCTTTGTTATGTTCTCCCACTATTACGCTTATTTCATGCCAGGGGACGGAGATCAAGTTGTCAATCCATGGAATATCTTTTAGGATTTGGCAGAATTCTGCTATACCGAGGCAGGTAATTTTACTTTGAGGCTGTTCTTCCTTTAATAATTTTATGGCTGGCAGGCTCTGGAGCATGTCGCCTAAACGGCTGAGATGTATGATCAGGATTTTTTTGTCTTCCATATTGTATCTCCCTGACGAACTTTAATGTGTTACTGTATTGGTGAAGATTTCTCGGAATGGCATGTAGAAGAGAATAAACTTTAAGATATAATATCCAAAATTTCCTTTGCCCGGTGTTTATACGTGTGTTCTTTCAATACGCGTTCCCGCGCTTTTTTTGAAAAAGCCTCCCTTTCCGATTCATGTTCGAGAAAGTAATCTATGGCCATTTGCATATCTTCCCATTTGCTTAAAGCTAAAACCTCATCGGCCGGATCAAAATGAAGTGTCAGGAGCTTCCGCATGTCGGTCAATTGAAATGCGCCGAGTCCGGCCAGTTCAAAAGTCCTGGGATTGATAAAATCTTTTCCTCCAAAGCCGTCGGCTATGGTCGATGAATGGAGGTTGATGTTTATAAGAGACCGCTGATAAATATTTCGAGCTTCCGGTTTCGTTATTCTACGGTCGCCGACAACGATTGAAGGATTGACATACTTGTTCCATTCCGCCCCGTAGATTTTAAAATCATGTCGGCGCAATTTTCCAAAGAAATGAACCCTGTTAAGATAAGGCGCTCCAACAAAGGAAACGGGAATTGCGGGTTCTTCTCCGTTTTCCAGACATTCCGGATCAGGGTCGAACGCGGCGGGTAAATAGTGATAATTGTGGCAATCCATTTGCTTTAACTTTTTCCAGAACGGGTTTTTCTGTATTGTAAAAAAATAATCAAAATATGACGCGATTGTTTGCCAGTAGTCGAAGATTTGATAGTCTTCAAGAAACCAGTAACACAGAGTGATACCGGCTTTTTTCAACTCTGTCAGGATTTCGGTGTCATTCAGTGGGGATTGGGCGACTCCGAAGATAACGTCGGGTACAAATTCAACAACCTTTTCCAGCAGTCTGGTTTTATATTTAATATGAAACTCATAGGATTGGTTGATATCGTCAACAGACCTTACCTCCTTGAATTCTTCGAGAAGGTCGGAAAAATCGATAAAACCGGCATCCTGTCCCAATTGATTAAATGCCGAATAGATGGCCTTGCCTATTGGAACCGTGCCACCCTGTATCGCACCGACTACTAATATTCGCATATTTATTCTCCGTTATTTTATCGCGTCCATCATAAAGACGTTCGCGCCCGCAGAGAGTGAGCAATAGCGTCTGAAAAACAGATTGTTTCCATGATTAATGTCTTGTTGCAACCGATCGGCCGTATGGAAGGATAATAATTAAACCGTTTTCCAATATACTACTGTCCGATGTTGTCGGCATTTTCTGTTAAACCGAGCTTTTGCCTGACCGCTTCAAAGTTTTTGTCTGTTTTGATATTGTTTGCGAATCTGCGGTATGGTTCACCGCACCTTAACCGTGCCACCCACAGCAATAGCTTCTTTATGCGCAGTGAGTAATCATGTTCTTTGAGTATCCGCTCCTTGGCTTTTTCAATTATCCGCAAGCGTTCTTTATCATGTTCAAGGTAATAAATTGACTTTCGTTTCAGCTCTTCTTTATTTTTATAACAAACGACTTCCTTATCTATGGTAAAAAAGTCTTCCAGCTTCGGGCGGAAGTCGGTTAAGAGAAATCCATCTGCCGCGGGCACATCAAAAACTCGTTGATTTACGGTCGTGCGTAATTGAAATTTGGAGATATTCAGGTTTATTTTTGAAAATCGATAAATATTTCTGATTTGCTGTCCGTAATAATCGATTGTTTCACGCAAGTATTTAGGATCAACGTAATATTTCCATTCATCGCCGCCATATACGGCTATTCCCAGAGATAATAGTTCGGATATATTGCTTACGCGGTTTGCCAGGCTTGCCTTCCTTTCAATCAGGCTGTTGGCTAATTTCAAGGCAACTTCCGAAGGGCAGGAAAGAACGCTGCCGTTTGCGGATAGATTTTTTTCAAGAGCCCATTCGATTCCTTTATTTATGTTATTGATAAAATCATCTGTGGCTGAATCGATGATTTCCGGTTCAAGTTCCGGCCAGCAGTTCTTGAGGTTTTCAGTCAAATATTTGATCTGGTCGGTTGCCAACTTGCCGACGAAAGATATATTTTCAGAAGCAAAGAATTTTCTGTCATATCCTTCGGCTTTAATTGACCAGCGTTTTGTGTTTGTTCCGAGCGGCAATACCTCGATGTTAGAGAATCCTAACGCCCGTACGTCTGGCACATAGGCCTCGTCAAATACAAGGAATAAAGAATTTTCAGGGCAGTATCTATTCCCCCAGCCGTCAACGAGCGGCGGTTCATCAGCGAACCAGGTCACATAGGGAATTCCCAGAATGGCGTACATTCGGGAAAAGTCGCCTTCAATATCCTGTCCATGCCCTCCTATGGAGAAGACGAAATCCGGCCGAAATTTTCTTATCTTTTGCGCTATGTCCTTAAAATTATACGCTTCTGCTAAATGCCCTTCTGTTGTATGGAAGAAGTTGATTGTTTCCATATGAACGTCGGCGCCTGCCTCGCAGAAAGCATTGTACATATCTCGGTCTAATAATCCCGCGTTATGGGAGAAGTAAAATATGCGATAACCCATTGTAAGATATCCGAATGATGTCTTGCCGTAAAAATCACTTCCTGGATATATTGTCAGGTAAGAACGTGAAGCGTTTAAATGCCGTTAAGTGCTTTTTTAAAGGTATAGATAACCTCATCAGCCTTTATCGCTTTAAAGCAGGGGCTCTCACTTGCCGGAATAAAATTCGTTTCCGCGCAGCCGCGGTGTGTTTCAAGACAAGGACCTTTACAGATTTTCCCCTCGTATTGCCCCCTGATTCCGATTATGGAGGAGTAGTCGGAAACATGTGTTTCCGGAGGAAAAGGCCCGAAAAGGGCGACTCCTGGTATACCCATTGCTCCGGCGGCGTGGACAATGCCGGTATCTACCGATATAAACGCGTCCACCAGGGTAAGGGCCGCGATGGTGTCATGATAGTCATTGATCAGGTGGGACAGATTTATAATCGAAGTGTCAGATGCGTCAATTTCCTTCTGCATTATTTTGGATACCGGAGCGTCCTTGAATAATACGGCCTGGTACTGGTCAGAGAGCGCCTCCGCAATCTCGAAGAATAATTGTGGAGGCGCGTTCTTGTGAACAAATCTCGATTTCCAATTGACATAGCATAATTTTTTGCCGGTTGATTCACGAAGCCGGTCAAACGCCGGTTGAATACGCGCGACCCTATTCAAGTCCGGGGCAATAGATGGGGCGGGAATGTTTTGGTTTTCCCCGTTCAGCTTTAGGATGTCAAAACATAAATCTTTCATGGACTTATCGAGAGATTTTTTATGATTAATGGGGATAAGATTAACCAGGAGGTCAAATTTCTCCAGCTCTTTAAGAGTCAAGATGTTTGGTCGAACTTTTTGAATGAACGGAACATTTGGATAAGGAAAGTTGTGTATCCAATTGCAACCTAAGGTAATATTGGGTGGCTTTCCGGATGACGCGCCTTTTTTGTAAAACGCCCGCAATGCGGGCTGGATAAGGATCGTATCGCCCCACCCGTTCAACATCAAAATCAAAATACTTTTACCTTCGAGATTCTGGCTGCCGTCATAAATTTCCGGTATCGCGAAGTCGTCATTTAAATCTAAGTGGTCAAAGAGCGAGATTCCATTAACAGACTGTAACTGAAGCGTTTGGATATGTATGTTTGTTAGAACCAATACGTTTTCCGGAATGCAAGGATTGTCTGACATGGGTTTGAATAACGTATCAAATCCATCCGTGTTGAACTTGAGCGGGTTTGATGAGGTAAGAAAACACAATCCGGGTATTGTAAGGTTCATGGAATTTTTCCGTTAACTCTTCCGTTTTGGTTTGTTTGCCTTTTTTATATTTTAAAAAGTTTTCCTATTTATCTTCTCGTAGGGCGCGGATATGCTTGTAAGCGACAAGCGCGCTATTGCTCCACTCCCAATTCTGCTTCATATCTTTAGCCGCGAACTGACCCTTTTTTTCCGCTTCGTCTCTGTGTTCGTAAACGTAGCGCATAAGATTTTTGAAATGTTCAAAATCCGGTTCCGCCCACTGGCCGTGATATATCCTCGGATCAAAGAAAACAGGGTCCTTAATGTCAACAAGCCCTTTTATTTCCGTCAAATAAGCGTTGTTTTCGTTTGCGAATTCTGTTTGACCGCTGTAATTGGTAGTAATGACAGGGAGGCCGCAGGCCATGGCTTCCATAATAGGGAGTCCCCACCCTTCCGCCCGGGAAGGCATTAAAGAAACGTTACAGCTTTTATATAGCCGCGCCACATCATTCAGGCCGGGTAAGTATTTGACAATTCTGATATTCGCCTGATGTACCAGGTTAAGTTTCTTGATTTCCTTTAATGTGTCAAAATTCTTAATAAAATGATTGTGGCAGAGAAGAACCAATTCAACGGATTCTTGCTTTTTGAATTCTTGCGCAAAAGAGAGGATGATTTCTTTCGTGCATTTTCTTTCTTCGTATTTTCCGACAACCAGAAATTTGAATTTTCCGTTGTCCAGTTCATCGAATTTTGAGATGTCGGGGTTAAAGACAGATGTGTCGACCCCTTCCGGAACAACCCGTATAAAGTCCTCGGAAATACCATTTTCAACAAAAACATCACGTCCCCACGATGAAGGAACCCAAACCTGATCCAACTGCTTGAGCTGATTGATCCAATCTTTCGGTACAAGAGTGGATTCCCAGACGGTGTACCCGATTCTTTTTTTGCCGCAGAATTTTTGCATTAAGTTTCCATATTCCAGGCACACGGAAAGGTTATTAAAATCAATAGACGCTCCTCTTTTTAGCATCTTGACGGCCTGAGGTGTAAATTCATCACGGGTTTCAGGGTTGTTGAAACTCACGAGACACACATCTTCTAACGCATCAAGAGCGTTGAAAAAATTCCTGCTGTGGATATTGTAGCCGAGATTTCCGAAATAATTAGCGTAGGCGTTAATCATGTTTTTTAAGAGAATGACAAGTTATATAGCGTAACGTAAAACAACTTTATGTTAGCTCCGAAAGTGCTCTTTCCAAAAATTCTGATTCCGGATATTGAGAGAAAACCTCAAATGCTTTCTCTGCAATTTCATCCCTTAAATGATCGTTTTTAAGATAATAATCACATTTTTCGACAAAATTGTCATAATCGGCATATATAAGAACGTCTTCATATCTTTTATTAGGGGTATTTTCTAAAATGGAAAAAACCTTATTATTCAATAGATAGGACACTCGAACATCTTCGAATAGCTTGGCCTCATAAAAATAGATTTGTACCACAATCTTTGCGCGGTTTATAAACGCATCCCGTTCTTCGCCATAGATTCCAAACACTACCTTGGTATTATATTTTTCTTTCAGTTCTTTCAGGATTTTTATGCGTCGATCATTGAGGGAACCGTAAAAGAGAATATCAATGTCCTTTGGCGTGTCGTGGTGTATCCGAAACATCTTAGGGTAAAATCCAATAGGTTTGTGTATTGCGTGAATCCCCCTTTTTTTAAGAAAATCTACATTTTCTATATTGCAATCCCACACGGCAAAGGCAGATTTTAAAGTTTCTAAAACCTGCATAGTGGATGACCATCCTTGATCTTCTGAGAGTTGTTCAAATTGATAGACAATGCATTTATATCCCTGGGGCAATGGTCTTCCATTGAAAGATTGGTAGCGTAAAATGACATTCAAACAATCTTTTCGGAATTCTTCGGCAAAAATTACCTTATATCCCAAATCTTCCAATCCGTAACGCAGGACATAGCAAGTCTCCCTCAAGGACATGGCATGGGCTCTGTCGGATTCGATCTCTGGAAGGGCCAATAAAATATTAAAGGTTGTCATAGAATCTAGACTCATCAAGTGTCATGGTATCTAATAATCGTCGGTTGGAGAGTGATGAACCCTTTAACGGGAAAGCCTTTCCCTCCTTTTCCCATCTAATAATTCCATCATGATTTACTGATTTATTGACGAAATTACTGTCAGCAATCCTGAAACCAAGCCTTTCATAAAGGGTAATTGCCGGCACGTTATCAGCAAATACTTCAAGGAAGGCCTTTTTGATGCGAAGTTGTACAAATGCCCACCTTAACACTACTTTTGATGCCAAGGTCATGAGGCCTTTTTTGCCAAACTCTTCATCTCTTATTATTCTGCCAAATTGCGCCTTATTGGTAGAAGTATCGATATTGTATAGTGCAATTTGGCCTGCCAACTGTCCTGTATCCATCTCTATAATGAAAATGATATCATCGTCCATGTCTTGATATTGGTTTAACCAATTTAAGAAATCATCTGCTGTAGGCTTCACCCATGTTAGAAAGGACTGATAATTTGAATTCCGCCACTTTGCCATTACTGTGGCATCCGGTAAGGAAATTTTTGCAGGACGTAAAAACCCGGGCATTCCAGGTATTGGTATATGTTTATTTGCAGATATTTTGAAATCGCGTACAATCTCTAACATGTTATCCATTCAGATCTACAAACCTTAATCGTAAAATTTACGTAATGCTTCGATTATGAACATTACTTCATCATCAGTTAGGCCGGGATACAGCGGGAGTGTCAGGATCTCCGGGAATACCTTTTCAGCAACAGGCAGAGTAGGTCTATTTCCATAGCAGCGATACAGGTGTATCGGCTTATAATGCACCCCTGTATTAATTCCATTATCCCTCAGATAGACGCTTAAATCATCACGATTTTCCGCTTTGATTTCACACAAGTGCCAGGAGGAAACGAGTTCTCCACCGTCTTCGGGCGGCATTCGTATCTGTTCGACACCGCTCAGGCCGTCCCGATACATATCGATAACTTGACGTCTCCGCTGATTCGCATTTTCGAGTTTTCGAAGCTGAACAAGGCCGATGGCTGCGTGAATATCGTCCAAATGTGACTTCAGCCCAATCTCATCCACTTCATATTCCCACCAATAACTCCTATCGATGCTGGTTCGATCCCAGGTTCCCTTATCAATTCCCAACCATCTGTTTTTCTTAGCCCTCAAGAACATTTCTTCATCATTCAGGGTAATCGCCCCGCCTTCTCCCATGGCAAGGTTTTTCACAGCATGAAAACTGAAGCACCCAATATTCCCCAACCCACCCACTGGGCGGTTTTTATAACGGGCACCGGTTGCATGAGCACAGTCCTCAATAATCGGGATATTTCCAGCCACCTCCTTAAGTTGGTCCATATCCACCGGTCTGCCTCCGTAATGGACTGGAATAATCACTTTGGTTCTGGGGCCGATCTTATGGGCGATATCATCAATATCAACATTGAGTGTCTTCTCGTCTATATCAGCAAAAATGGGCGTCGCAAGATTATAAACAACACAGTGTGCAGTCGAAACAAACGTCATCGTCGGCACAATCACTTCATCACCATGATTGATGCCAAGAATCTTCAGTGCCATATCAAGAGCGGCAGTACATGAATTCATTCCAACACAGTATTTTACTTGGCAAAACTTGGCGAATTCCCCTTCAAACTCAGCAGTCTTTGGCCCTAACCCAACCCAGCCGGACCGAATTACCTCTTCAACTGCCTGGACCTCTTCCCCGTCGTAATATGGTTTAAATACTTCAATCATTTAGTTTTTATCTTCCAATCCTTAGGAAACACCGTTCATCTCTTATCGTTTTCCGAAAGAAATGCCGCGGTTATTCCGTGTTCTATTTTCACATTGCTTTTTTTGCCTCAGCCATCAATTCTTGTGCTCCCGGATAATCGGGTTCCTTCAATATCAGCTCCTCGAGAGTGTCTCTTGCCTCTGTGTGTCTGTCCTGTTTAAATAAACAATCAGCCAGAAGATACAAATATTCATTTATCTTTGGATTGGCATTTGCCATAACCCGCAGGTATTCTTCGAGCAGGCTGAATTGCCTGAGTTCGTAAGATGCGTCAACAAAGTTCGCCAGGATGTCCATATCTACAGGTTTTAAAATAGCAGCGTTATAGAAGCAATCCAGAGCCTTTTCTTTATGTCCCGATTCCCAGCAGGCATAACCGAGATTGTTAAGCAATTCTTCATTCGTATCACCGTCGTGGATGGCCTTTTCAAAAAGAGGCATGGCCGCGCTGATATCCCCCTTTCCCAGGTATTTCCGGATTTCCTCGTTGATTTTGTAAATATCGGAGCCGGTTTCAGAAGAGAATTGATTTTCCTGTAACTGTTCCTCCCTATTTTCTGATAAAGGTTTCATATTAAAAGAATTCACCATACCCCCTTTGTTTTGCGTTGCGTTAAATTATGATCCGTCTTACGCGTATTAAATTTTATCTTGAAGTTTCAGAATGATAAATTTCAGAAGTTGACGTGAAAATATGAGTGTGATAACTGTCAAACATTGGGAAAAATTATTAAACCCGGATTATACAGCAGATGATTGTTGTAAAATCCGGGTAAAAATTTTGTAATGAAGAAAAATTGATTCCTTTTGATAACTTGATACCCGTAAAATTATGTATTCTCTGTCCTGTTGCATTATCGCGAAAAATGAAGCCCACCGGCTGACGTCATTGCTTAAAAGCCTTTCACCTGTCTGTGATCAGATTGTCGTGGTAGATACAGGTTCTGGTGATAATACCGTACAGGTAGCAAAGGACATGGGGGCTGAAGTCAGCTTTTTCCCGTGGAACGACTCATTTTCCGGCGCGAGAAACAAATCCTTAAAAGAAGCGCGAAATCCGTGGATTTTATACGTCGATGCGGACGACCTCATTCCGGATAATTCATTGCTCGGCATCGCAGAATTAAAAAAAAACCCTCCTGAAAGTGCTTTCGCGTTCAATGTGCAGAGTACCCAGGACGGAATCACGGGAATCTCCGCGGCACAGATTAGAATGTTTCCCAACATCGAGGGTCTCGAATTCAAATATCGTGTCCATGAGCAGATACGCCCGTCACTGGTGGAAAAAGGAATCCCCATTATTTTTAAGGAAATTAATATTATCCACACGGGTTATACGGATCAGAATTCAGTGACCGCAAAACAAAAGCGCAATATAAAGCTTTTGGAAAAAGACCTTATGGACTATCCCGATGACGGGTTTCTTAACTATATGGCCGGGATGGCCTGGCTGGATTTGAAGAAACATGACAGCGCCAAAGAAGAGTTCCTGAAAGCTTGGGAATTATCCGTCGCATATCCCGATAAACGCCACATAGCCCTGGGTTCCGCTCTGGAATTAGTTGAGTTGGCTTTAAAGAAAGAGCGGTTCCGGCTGTCGGAGGTTATGACATGGCTGGAAAAGGCGGAAGACATAGAAAAGAACTATCCCCGCTGCCTGTATCTCAGAGGACGGATTGCTTATGAGGAAAACGACCTCGGCAATTCTCTGAAATCGCTTAACCGGCTTATGGACTGTCAGTCGCCGGATTTATTTCTTCCGATAAATATAAATATGTTAAAGACTGTCGGGGCGGCTTTAATGAGCCAGATTTACATAAAAACAGGACGCCCCGAAGACGCTATTTCCGTTCTTAATAAGGCCGAGCAAATTCTGAATAAAATTCCTTCACGGTATTGAACTGAACTATGAGCTAAAACCCGCCGCTTGCGGCAGGATTAGCGAGCGGACAAAAAAATTTTCCTTAACATTCGGAGAAGCCTCCGCGAGCGTCTTTCGACTTCAGGGCGGGCTCCGCCCCTCTGGATTACAAGACACCCTCCATAATAAATTCAAAATGTGCTAAAGTCTCCCTCATGATGATTGTAAAACCAAGGTTTAGTTTTAGTGATATTTTCGGAAGAACTTTCTTTAACTTTAACTTTTAATTTAATGTGAGCAATAAATATGCCAGTCCATTCACGCATAATATGCTCATAATATTAAAGGGTTATGTTTTTCAGATGGTTTTTGCCGGGAATGACGTCAATTTTATGTCACATAAGGTAGGAAGAACTTGCCGTTAAGCGACAGGATATTTATCAAAAACGGTTTGGATTTGACAATTATCTGATGCTGAAATATAAAAAAGCGGTCATATTGTTAATTTAAGCAAGATATTTATATTATATCGCAGTAATAAATATGAACATAGTTACCCGTTATGTCCGTGCGTAAAAATGTTGGTGATGTGCAAAAATGATATTTCTGGCCGTTAGTCAAAAACGAAAGGCAACTATATTCGGAGAGACGTATGATCTGGAGCCGGTATCATACCCGGAAGTTGACCTTAGTAATATTCTGATATGTGATGATCCTATTGGATACATACTTTTAACAAGACATAGCCCGGTTTTGTTGCAGGCGAAATTCGATGCCCACCTTATCCCGGGATTTCCGAAGCCTTTAAACGGTTCTCCCTCGGAGTTGCCGGCTAACAGCAAGCTCTTAATTATTAGAAGCGGAGGTATCGGAGATCACATAATGATGGCTGCCGCTATCAGGTCTCTTAAACAGAAATTATCATCAGGTTCTCAGATATGGCTTGTTACGGAAAAGGCCAGTCATTGTCTTTATGAAGGCAATACCGATGTTACCCGCCTGTTTCCTATGCCTGTCAGGATGAGTCATTTTATGGAAGCGGATTATTATCTTGATTTTCCGGGCACGTCGTTACCGCTTTACAAAGAATTGAACATGACAGATTATTGTTTATACTGTTTCAACATCGATTACAGATTGGTGAAAGACAAGAGTCCCTCCGTTCCGGATCAACTGGCGCGATCCACAAATATTGATAATATCTTTTTAAATATCAGAGGAAAAAATCGAGGCCGGCCAGTTGTGCTCCTTCACTGGTTAACAAGCACTGTAACAAGGGATGTTCCTCTGAATATAATTTCCGTATTGCCTGAAAAGTTCCCCGATGTTCTATTCATTTCCGCTCATGAACATACGGATGCTCGGCGCACCGATGAACAGATTAGACGGTTAGGGCTTGAAGTCATGAACTTGAGCGATCAGATGAAAAGTCTTCAGGACTACGTTACCGCAATCAAGAACTGTGATGCTGTTGTTTCCGCCGATACCTGCACCTACCACATCGCGGCCGCGTTGGGAAAACCCGGGCTGGTTCTGTTCGGTCCCGTGGGAGCTGATCTGCGGATACGGTATTATCCAACCATCATACCATTAAACGCCGATTATTCCGGTGTTACATGTAAATCTCCCTGTGGTTTAGACAGGGTTTGGAAAGATGACCTCAAAGAGGAAGACAGATGGAAGAGAACGGGTGTATGTCCGGAGGCCAAAGAAAAAGACACGGAGTTCAGTCCCTGCCTGTTATCTATTCAACCGGAAAGATTAATCGAAAGATTCCGTCAACTTGTGGACAGGTTGAAAAAATAAAAGGCTGCTAACTGTTTGCGGTTGTCCGTTTACCGTTACGCATTGCCATGCGGGAACATTGGAAAGAGAAATCTTCAAAAGCGAATCCGATAATTTTCCCCTACCTTCTGTTTTTATAACCGTGAACCGACAACTGTAAACCGTGAACGGTTATAAAAGCTGTTACCGGTACTTACCTGATTTGGTTATGCACGGTTTTCTCTAAATTATCTCAGAGGGCTGATCAGTTTTTCCGCTTTTTCGGTCAGAGTATCCGATTCTTTTTGAAGACCTATTTTTCGCAAAAGGAGAGCAGTCCTCATATATGGAATCTCGTATTCGGGGAAAATTTTAGAAGCTGACTCGAAACATTGGATTGATCCGGCAATATTTCCTTGTCCGGCATATTTTTCACCCAGCATAATCCGTGATTTTATTGAATTGGGGTTTTTTTCGATGGCCTTTCGTAACGAAACAACAGGATCTTCCGAGTAACTCGCCCCGAACAAGTGAGGAAGATAATTTTCGGGTTCCAATTGATACGCTTCCAGGAAAAGTGCCCGGGCTACTCCGGCATTATTCTTCACTTGACCGGAGATTAAACCGTCGTGTAACAGATTTTCAAAACGGGTGGGAAGCAATCTTAAATATCGGTCTTCACGCATCGCACCTTCAATATTATTAAGAGACTCAAATATTTTCTTGGTATCGTTTTTTGCCGGTTGACCGTTGCGAATCTCTGCCAGTCTTGCCTTGTAAAACTCAGTCCTGGTTTTCCCGTGTTGATGCTGGAGGCGTTTTTCGATAACATAGTCTCGCGCGGCTTTTCCTACTTCGGGGATACGACTTATATCGTCTGTGAGCATTCCGAGGACATCTGTCATGCCGGTCGCGTTTTTGAACAAAAAGCCCGTAATTCCCTGTTTTACAGTGGAATTATACGGCACTGTCGCCTGTACAACAGGAACCACACCGTGAACGGCATATTCCAAAAATTTTATGTCTGATCTTGATCTGTTGAACGCCGTCTCTTTCAATGGCGCAAGGCCGATATCAATTTTTTCCAGAAATTTGTAATAGTCGTTAAGAGCGCCGGGATTAAACCGCTTCTTGCGCGCGGCGGGCAATCGCTTAAATAGTGACCAGATTGTGTCTGAACACATGAGAAAAAGACGGACATTTTTTTTTGAAGTAATCCAGTCGATAAGAGGTTCCGCTATATCAATCATATCTTCTAAATGGCCGTGAGATCCGCCCCACCCGATGATGACTTCAGGGTATTTTCCGTACTTTCTTTCCGGTGGCACTGTTGATATTTGATTTGGGAATACGACTGAAGGTTCGTTCAGATAACCGTATATTTTTTTCAGTTCGGGTACGCTGAATTGCATTGAGTCACAAAAGTTGGCGGATCTTTTGAAAAGAAGAAGATTTTCCGGATCTCTGTAAAAAAAATGTACGGGGTTCCATGATGGAATCGCGCAAATGTCGTCGGCCAACTCATAAACAGTCAGCTTCTTTTCTCTCCTCCTTTCCTTGATAATTGGGAGCATATCGGGATCGCATACGTTTTTCAAAATGAGAACATCGGCATGTCTTACAATTTCATGCTTTTTACGATGTACATTAGTGAGATTTATGACATATATGCCTTCTTCTTCAGCCATTGCAATGCCCGGTGCGTAAGTCCTGTAATAATAATCACCGCCTTCTTCCTGCTGTGGTGGTTCGACCTGGGCGATGATAATATCGTATGGCGTGGTTTTTTTATGAATCATGATTCGGTTTGTATTACATTAATCCCAAAAAGCTTATTAACTGTTTCATCCGGTGTTTATATGTATGTTCATTTAGAACCCTTATACGAGCTTTATCAATAATTGATAGCCTTTCATGCTCATGATTTAGATAATATTTCACTTTGCTCTTCATTTCCTCAGCATTTCCATAAACGGCAACTTCTTCATCCTGTCGAAAATATTGTTCCAGATCAGATGTTTGATCGGTTAACATAAAACCGCCCGCCGCCGGGACATCAAATATCCGCTGATTTACACCGGATCGTAGCTGGAATTTCGAAATGTTCAAGTTGATGCGGCTTTTCCGGTATACCGGACATAATTCACTTAAATAATTGACAGGGGGACAAAGTTGTTCCGGGCGCAAAAAGGATTGCCACTCGGGACCACCAATGACCTTAATTTTTTCATCGCTCAGCATTGAAATGATCTCAGCGCGTTTTTTTGCCGAAGCGTTTGTTTCCGCGACGATGCAAATTCTTTCTTTAAGAGTGTGGGGCAGGGCATTCCAGTCGATTGAAAACAAGGGAGCAATGTCTTTTAACAACTCGCTGGATGTTCTTGATGATTTACCGGACATCAAATTTTTTACTATTTCATCCACCAGTTCAACAAGATGAGCATGGTCCGTTTCGAGCGCTGTCCGCTGGCGTGATACCATATCGAGGTCAAGATTACCCACAAAAGAAATATTCCATTTTGATTCTAAGTCATTTGATATGTGGGTATTGAACCTTTTCGGATTTGTCCCAAGCGGTAAGTGGATAGATGTGATGTTTGTTCTGTTTTGTAAATCCGCCACGTATGATGAATCAAAACAAGCCAGAACGGTGGCATGTTGAATCATCCTGCCACTGTCCTCCGGTAGAAGGGCAAAGGGATTATCCACATACCAGATAACAGCCGGAATACCAGCCTGAAAGAGAGCTGAGAAAATATACCCCTTTGCGTCACATCCGGCCTGATTGATAGAAAAAACAAGGTGCGGATTATAAGCGCGGATCTTGAGAGCTAATTTTTCAAGAGCATCGGTTTCATTGTGGCTGTTGTTGCTGAACAATTCACTTTTTACTTCCCATCCCAATTCCTTTAATCCACCCGCGCAATCATCGTGAAGGATGCTTTTTTTTGAGGCAAGT
>CAZZBF010000004.1:67619-85725 GCA_964652795.1 uncultured Syntrophales bacterium
AGGGTTTCCGAGAGGATGTGTGATCATCAGGTTTCCGTGAGTTTTTTGAAAGGACGGATACTGAAGATTGGGCTTTATCTATTAGCGTTAACCACTCGTCCTGTCTATCCAGGATTTTCATTATTTGAGCGGCCTTCAGATAGGGAATGTCGCATTGGGGCGCCATGTTCGCCGCAAATTCCAATACCTGTAAAGAAGCGTTCCAGTTTTGTAATCTAATGTATTCTTCAGCAAGCAAGATGCAGGCGCTGATAGATTGCGGGTTCAATTTTAGTGCTGTGCTGAGAGCCTCGATCGGATCAGGCATTATTGAAGCACCCAGAAGAAAAGGAAGGAAGTTTCGCGGAAACAGGTTTATAGCTTCCTCGAAACAGGCCAATGCGGCTTTCTTTTCCCCCGTATCTTTTTTAAGGATTAATCCATTATGCAATAATTGTTCAAAACGGGTAGGTTTTAGAAAAAGGTGATGTTCTAATACCTGGGCGCCTTCTATTGTGGATAATTCCTGAAAGAAGGTTGTACCTTTATCATTTTCGGTAATGGATTTGTCATGAAATTTTGAAAATGAACGGTAAAAGTCGGCAATAGTTTCATATTTTCCTCGATTTCCGATTACGGTTGAATGAGAGTTTAAATGTCCATAGATTTCTTGTAGATCGACTGTGCTGAATTTTATAACATCGCAGTGATAAAGTAATAGTTTGAGAAGATAATCATTCTTTATAATTTCATGTCGATCATTCAAGGCATGTACTGACTGCCGGAAAATCGCAGGGTCACTTAACTCATAAACAGTCGGGTTGTTCACCTTTTTGCGTTCCTGTATTAAAGGTATAAGATCCGGATCACAGATGTCTTTAATGACGAGAATATCGGTCTTTTTTATCACATCGCGTGCACATCGATGCAGGTTTGACAAATGTATAAAGTGTATATCGCCGAGTTTTAAAATGGAATCATCCCGCATCCCGACTGAATGCGTATTTGGCGGTGATTCAATATAAGAAATCAATAAATTGTCCATATCAATATTGTTTAAGCGGTATAATTAAATCTCCCCGCAGCAAGCTACTGAGAACGAAGTAATTCTAAGAATAATCTCCGACTGTTAATGAAATTTACTGACGTTATTCTTCTTTGAAGAATTGTTGATTTTGTTCGTTCGCTATTCAGTTCAAAAACGTTGTAGCATTTAGGAACACAAACCATTAAGCAAAACGGTTATTTGCCGATTTGAAAACTCTGGCTTATTGGGTCAGCAATAGCTTAAACATAAAGCAAAGGTTGTGCCATTTGCAGGAGACAGTTCAATCAATGTTTTTAACAATGTTAGCATGAAATTATTTGTTCTGTTCTGTTGGACGAGGTTTAATCTTGCCGAGCGGGTGCGAAGAAAAGAGACTCCATTAACTGATTCTTGAAACGGCAGAATTATTCATTATTCAATTTCACAGGGCCGCAGGGTTCTCCGTGTGTCAAAATACTGACAAAGTTAGGGTTTTACTGAACAACACAAAAATACTTGCAGATGCCTGACAAATACAGCCGGCTTAGGATCCGGGATTAATAAAATGACATGGCACATAACTTGCTCGATATATGGCAAACTGTATGAACTCATATAAATTAATCAAATACCAGTTTACTGGTTTTGTTACACGGTATGTTAATAAAATAGATAACATAGACTTCAAGGGATTGTTGATAAAGTATTTTTGAGGAAGGGTGAATCAGTGAGAAATACTAATCAAAGACTTCCGGAACAGTTTTCCGAAGCAACATTGAAGAGGAATTTGGCGTTTTTAGCTACCATTGATGAAAATTTATTTCAGCGAATATGCATGCCTGTTGACGGTTCTCATATTCATTTTCTGGATGGCGGAGGAATTCGCTACGAGAGACATCGATCTCAATTACCTTTCGTTATTGACAAGGAAGATATAGAAAGCACATTGGGTGATGTTAGCGACCCCAAGAACATATTTCTTTTCGGTATAGGATTGGGAGAGCAGCTTGATTATATTCTGCAACAATTCAGCAAAGTCAGGATTACTGTCTGGGATCGGGACCCATGGCTTGTCAGGCTTGTCCTGATGCGGGAAGACTACAGCAAACATCTTAAATCCGGCCGCCTGAAAATTCATATGGGTGTTGATATTTTAGACTTGCTCGGTATGACACGGTACGGCATGGTCATATACCATCCCTTTCTGAGACAGGTATACAGGAATGAACAGAAGTTGATTGAACACGGTGTGAGAGAAAAGAGGGCGATTATGTGTTCCGAAGATCTTTTCGCGGATGACGTGTGCAGCGCGTTCGAGAAGCTTGGTTTCTCTGTTTATACTCTTGATATAGGAAAGCTGTCTCTTGAAGAAATGGAGATGACGGTCAGGCGCTTTAATCCGCAGGTGGTCTTTGCAGTCAATTATATGAATGGCCTGGCCGAATTCTGCCACAACAATAATGTCGATTTGATCTGCTGGGAGGTTGATCCGGCGACGGACCGATTGAAACCGTGTAAAACGCCTTCCGATCGGGCTTGCATATTTACTTATCGTAAAACCAATGTGTCTGAATTTGTAGAAGCAGGATTCAAAAATGCTGAACATCTTTATCTTGCTTCTGATACTGAAAAAAGATCAGCGCCGCATCTGTCACCGGAAGAGAAAGATAAATATGGTTCTTCCCTTTCCTTTGTCGGATCAAGTATGATTGGCAACGCAAATTTTTGTAAGGATATTTTCCTTTCAAATTACAAGGCTTATCGAGACGGTAATGATGAAGCGGTGAAAGAAGGTGTACGTCTTCTGGAAGAAGTCCTGTCGGCACAACGAAAAGACTTTTCGAATTATGTAATTCCGGATCTTTTACGCGAGCATTTTCCTGACTTTGTCAATTATTTTTCGGGTCTAAGTGGGACGTATGATCCGTTTATGCTGGTGGGTGAGATTGCGGCGGCGGAAAAGAGAATCAACTATCTTGCCGGATTAAATACCTTTGACGTAAAAGTATGGGGTGATGAGGGGTGGCGAGTGATAGAGCAATATGGAATAAAATATATGGGGAATGCCGGTCACTTTTATGAGATAAACAAGATTTATGGCGCGTCCCGTATTAATGTCGATATAAACAGGCTTTATCAGATGGATATCGTTACTATGAGGATATTTGATATTATGGCTTGCGGAGGTTTCGTTCTGGCTGAATATAGCGATGAAATCAGTGAAATTTTTGAGCTGGGAAGAGAGGTTGAAACCTACCGTACATTGGAAGAGCTTGTTTCTAAAGTGGAATATTACATGAGCCACGGAAATGAAGCACTCGAAATTGCGGCGCGGGGCAGAGAGGCCGTGATAAAAAATCACACAATCTTAACGAGGGTCAAATATATGCTGGAATCTTGTTCCGGTATTGACCCTTCTTAAAATTTACAGGGTAATTTACAGGGTTTTCTCGAAATCAAGGATTAGCTTTAACTTTTAACACCTTTATTTTAATACCTCTAAATTGATTTATATGGCCACTTCCCGATTGATTTAATTATATATTACAAGGGCGCGTTTTTCCCAGGGTCCACAATCCCAGCAATATCAAAATAATTGTACTTACCCTTAGAGGTACTGTTGAACTGAACAGGGAGCGAATAAAAATAACAATGTTCCTTAACAGTCGGAGCTTCCCCGCAGCGTGTCGCGGGGAGATTCAATCTCTTTATAAATGTAGGGCAGGCATTACCGGCAGTAAGAGGATATATGATGTATAAGGATAGGTGATGTAAAAAACCTTGTAACTCACATTTGTATGTGAAGGTTTCTCAAGAGCAATTGTCTTTAAAACACGTTAAATGTAGTCGCCTCGATTGAATTTTATTACTTCTACGGTGGATGTTACGATGGCTTTATTAAGAACATCCTTCAATTCATCGTTGTCAGGAAGTGAGTTCAGAAGAGGCGTGATTTTTTCTACTTCCTTTTCCAGGCTGTTAATAAATGGAGACAGCTCTTTGAGATTGACAGCGGGGTCTTTCAGTTGTTCCTGATAATTTTCGAGAACGCTCAGAAAGCTTTCAACATGTTCAATGTTTTGTTTCTTATCATCAACCAGAGATGCGATTTCAAATTGCGTTGTCGATATATTATCAATCGGAGGAAGTGTTCTTTCCTGATTAGCAGGTATGGATGATCCCTTAATTTCATCTTGAAGTATTTTTTTGAAATCGTGTCCTGATTGTTTCTCAACGTTTTTTGGTTTTTGGTTGTCGATATTACCTGCAATGTCATAAATTGATATTTTCATTTTACTTTATCCTTTCCTGCCATCTTTCATATTTAGCGTGTTTGATACCAGACAGGAAATTTTTACCTCAACAGGCAAAAATTGCTTTCCCAAGATAATCAAACCGTGTTCTTATTCTATTCAAATCTGAATAGAAAGAAACCCGAAGAACCTTTACGGCTGCAAAGAAACCCTCACTTAGAGGATTATTGGGCCGTGACCATCCGGATCTTTGCATTTAGATATTTGCACGCACTGTGCCATAAATATAAGACGTATATTTACATTTATAATATTTCATGATTGCCATAGGAATTAACCGAGAATTTTATATAACCGCCCGTGTTTCAAAAACCTTACAAAAGGTGTTATCTTTAACCGAGGCAGTTGGCTCTCCGGTCTCCGCAATTATTGCCATCGATATGTTCGAAGAGATATCGAGATCAACCGTGTCAGGGAAACCCGGAAGCTCGGCGCCGGTGCTTTTATCAAATAATACCCGCACGTCAACAGTTTGACATAGCACCCGCATAGCAAGTCATTTTGCGGATATTTTCCTGTCTATGATTAAACCATGAATTCTAACCGGCAGATATTACAAAAAATTATACAATTATCCAATTATGGCATGTTCTATGCTATCTTAAGCAACTTATTAACGTATAGACCTAAAAGTTTCTTTAAGCAGGGAAAATACATTAATTACCTTTTTCTAAACGGGATGGGGAGATTATAAGAGTAATTTTTCTGAAAACGAAGCGTTTTTGCAGGGTTTCATAAAGTAGTATGTAATTTTTTTATTTTCACGAAGGCTTGGAGGCTTTTCAGTGACACCTCAATTAACATATAATGAATTGAAGCGAAAAATCAAGTACTTGGAAAAAAAACTTGACAAGTGCAAGCAGGTTGAGCAAGCGCTTCGGAAAAGTGAGGAAAGAAATCGAACATTACTGGAGAATGTGGATATCGGTGTATTTAGAATTGGACCGAACGGACAATTTCTTCAGGCAAATCCCGCTGCTGTCAAAATATTTGGTTACGATTCTCTGGATGATCTTATGAGAAATTCAATTTCTGAACTCTATCTTAATCCGGAAAACAAAAGGGTTTTTTCACAAAAGATTAAAAAGGACGGTTTTGTCAGAAATGAAGAAATGAAATTTAGACAGAAAGATGGCTCAATTGTCTGGTGTTCGGTAACAGCTACGGTACAGTATAATGAATATGGTGAAATTCAATTTATAGACGGTGCCATTGAGGATATTACCGAACGAAAACGTATAGAAGGAGCCCTGAAAGAGTCGGAACGTCGATTGGGAGATATTATTGATTTTTTACCGGATGCCACATTCGCCATTGATTCCGAAGGAAAGGTTATCGCGTGGAACCGGGCGATTGAAGAAATGACAGGTATTACAGCCGAATATATGTTGGGAAAAGGGAAATATGAATACTCTTTGCCATTCTACAACGTCAGAAGACCCATGTTAGTTGATTGGTTGCTAAAGCCTGAAGAAAAAATAGAAAAACAATTCTCTTTTGTTTCCCAAAAAGGGGATTGTCTGATCATCGAACTTGATGATCCCATAATTGTTGGCGGAAAAGAAATATTTGTATGGGGAAAGGCGAGCCCGGTTTATGATTCCGATGGAAACATAATTGGCGCAATCGAATCCATACGCGACATTACCGACAGCAAAAGGGTAGAGAAAGCTCTACAGAGAAGCAAAGAAAAGTATCAAAAACTTAGTCTTATAGATGATCTTACAAAACTTTATAATGCAAGGCATTTTTATAACCAGCTAAAATCAGAAATTAAACGGGCAAACCGCTATAATCATCCTTTGACTCTTTTGATGCTGGATGTTGATAATTTCAAGAAATATAATGATTCATTCGGACATTTGGAAGGAAATAAGGTGTTGGCTAAGTTAGGGAAATTAATTAAAAAATCTATGCGGAGTTCAGATTCCGCGTATCGGTACGGCGGTGAAGAGTTTATGGTTATTTTACCTGAAACTGAAGGAAATAAAGGGATGTTTGTAGCGGAAAGGATAAGGTCTGATTTTAAAAACAAAATGTTTTACCCTACAGCCGAAGTGATTGTTCACTTGACGGTGAGTATTGGTATCGCTCAATATATTGATCGGGAAAATTTAACGGATTTTATAAAGAGGGTAGATGAAAATATGTACAAAGCCAAAGAACAGGGGAAAGACAGGCTCTTTTTAAACGGTATAAATCGTTATAGTATCGACCAGAATGCGAAGCAAACGATTCATGCGCACAGAGTTGGCGGTTTGTGATACCCGGAAAAGTCTATATACGGATCAATACAAGAGAAAAAATGTTCTACAACCGGCAAAGAGAAGAAGTTGTTATCGAAACGCTTTTCATCGAACCGATTAGCGAGCGCATCCCGCAAGCATTGCCCTGTGAGCGGGAAACTTCATTTTTCTTATTAAGTTCTTGTGATTATATGGAGACAATGCCCGGATAAAGTATATCTGACCCGCTACTTTCTTAAGTAATTTCGGGAGTTGTTACCTTTATCAAATTACAAGTGTCATTCCTTCCAATGAACCGCAAATAGCCTTAACTCTATTCAAAATATTAGTGAATTTTTCTTTTAAAACTGTCTTGTAATGCTTTCTGTGTAATCTCAACTCGGCATGTTTCTTGCGGTGAATATTGGGATGATATACATTAAATAGATGACCCCAAAAGTAAGGAAACCAGTGTGTTTTTAAATTGTTATAAGATTGAAAGAATGCCGTATGAAAAGTAATTCGTTGAAAGCTTTGTTTGGTTTCGCAGTAACTGTGGATTTGAGGAACTTCTCTGAAATTGGGCGGAGGCTTCTTATTCAGGAGAAAAAACCTTTTAGCAACCGATTGAAACAACGGATCTATTCAGTAATATTTGATTTTTTGTCAGAAACACTGGAAGCCATAGTCGACAGCAATAGTAATGATGTTTTATTTGATTACAAGCATACAGGCGACGGTTTCCTGCTACTTACAAAGCATAATCGTTATAAAACCCCAAATACTCTGGACAGCTTTCTTTTCTTACTGGATATTTACATGTTGTTGGACAGGTTAGTACCGGAATTGAATTTTAAGATAATAGATTTGTTGAAGAATAATTCCAAAATTGTAAGAGGCAATACTCATTTACGATATATTAAATATATATTTACGAATGAATCAGGTAAAAACTGGAAACAACATATCAGTTTTTCTATCGGTGCCCATTGCGGTTTGATCTTTTATCGGAACGTGAGAGATCAAAAAATCTTTCTGGGAAACACCATTAATCAATCTTCAAGATTTCAGGCATTATCGTCCACTTTTTCAGATTACAACCTTTTTTTTAGTGAAGACATTTCCAAACGTTTAAGTAAGGTCATGGGAACCCCTGAATTTTACTCAGAAATATCAAAAAAATGGTTCAAAAATTTAGAACGGATAGTAATAAAAGGTATTGGACCCACTGCTGTCCACGCAATTGAAAAGAGGCATGTAGGTCATGTTAAGGAAAAACTGATGTCTTTAAAAAAGCAGCAAGATTTTAATTTGTAAAAAAGGAACAGAGAAAAATTATATTACTTTTTATCTGCGATGGTTTGTTAAATGAGAACATAATCAAAGAATCTTACTTTTTCTATAGAAGTTGAAAGGATAGGCGTAGTGGCCCTTGCAATTACTATTAAAGGTATTGATGAGGCATTATCTCATTTTAATTATAAAAACAAAACGGCACTAAAATACAGATTTATTGGTGTTATCAGGGAGTATTACGAAAATGACACGGTCATTGAAACTATAGAGGGCATTGATGCGGATGAACTGATCAAAGTTATATGGCATACAGGTAATGATTGCTTAGCCATCAAAAACAGACGAAAAAATCTCGAAAGCGTCAAATCCTCAATCAACAATGAATTAAAAAAACTATTTGAGGAAGGGAAAAACCCGGAAGGCGTCATAATCGGACCTGCTAATGTTTTTATTATGTCTGATGAAGCCAAAGCCAATGCCCTAGAAGCCTTTATAAAGCAGGCGAAGGAGGTAGGTGGAGACGCTCTTTTAGAGAAGATAAAGGACGTTTTAAAAATTGTGAATGAAACCCTTTCAAATTCGTTGTACTTCGATGATTCGGAAGGGGAAAATGATTCCGAGAGATTAAAAGAGATACGGGATCTTATACATAATCTTACTGATAAGGCCGGGCTGAATGTGAAAGGAATTTCTGGCGCAGATGCCGGTATATCTCAGATGGAAGCGGAAGCAGAGGATAAGGGTGAAGAGATGTCCGGAGAGGAAGAGGCTGAAGCCGGGGAAAGCGGGGAGATGGAGGATACAGGTAATCTTGATGGAGTCGATTTGGCGATGGGAGCGGAAGGCCCGGGGTTCGGTGACTTACAGGAGCAGGAAGAAGGTGAGATCGAAGAAATAGAGTCAGGGGAAGAACCTGAGGAAGTTGATGAGGAACTGTTAGAAGAGATTGATGAAGCCGAAGATGTCCCGAAGGGAGAAGAGATTATTGAAGCCGGGGAAAGCGGGGAGATGGAGGATACAGGTAATCTTGATGGAGTCGATTTGGCGATGGGAGCGGAAGGCCCGGGGTTCGGTGACTTACAGGAGCAGGAAGAAGGTGAGATCGAAGAAATAGAGTCCGGGGAAGAACCTGAGGAAGTTGATGAGGATGAAATTGAAGAGCTGTTAGAAGAGATTGGCGGGGGTGAATCCGGGAATGAAATAAGATCGATCGAAAGTCTATTGCAGAACATACATCCTGATAAATCAGATGGAAAGGTCGATGAAGAGAAACGGGCGCAACTTTTAGCCGAGAAATTTAACGAGTCGTTAGCTGCCAGGGACAGATTTTATAATAAATACATCATTATCCCCGAGGGTGAATATACTGTTGGTGCCAACATTTCAGAAAAAAACAAAAATCCTGAACGTGTGGTTAGTTTATCCTCATTTTATATAGGTAAATTCCCCATCATAAACGCTCTTTTTGAGATCTTCATTGAGGAAACCGGATACAAGACTACAGCCGAAGTACTCGGCTATGGAACCGTTTTCCATGGGCGACACTTTCGGGGGAAGGTCAATCAGAAAGCCGATGTTATGACATTTTCCGGAAAGTCCGCCCTAAACGTGAAGGTGGAAAAAGGGGCGTGTTGGTATCAGCCTTTCGGTCCAGGTAGTACTCTTTACGGAAAGAGGAACCACCCTGTCGTCCAGGTTAGCCTGGACGATGCCATGGCCTTCTCGGCCTGGACAGGAAAGAGATTACCTACCGAAGAAGAATGGGAAGCAGCCTCCAGGACATCATCAGGCCACACCTTTCCCTGGGGGGATGATTGGGTAGGGGGTGGCTGTAATATTGAAGAAAGCCTTATTGGCGGTACCACGCCCGTGGATAGATACCTTGATTTTGAAAACGATTATGGAGTTACCGACGCTTTGGGAAATGTTTTAGAATGGACATTGATGTTTTCTGAAGGAGCCAATGAAAATAAAAGTGGATCCAAAATATGTGTTGCCAAAGGTGGCAGCTTTATATCGGGAAACGGAATATGCCTGTCCAGCCACACAATACTTCAACCTGAATATCACTCAAACATACTCGGATTCAGGTGTGTCGCTTATTGATTTGAACTGAACAGCGAGCGCATTATTCTCCGAATTACTTCGTTCCACGCTGCTTGCGGCGGGGTTAGCGAGCGAATGAAATCAACATATTTCCTTAACAGTAGGAGCTCCCTGCAGCTTGCTGCGGGGAGATTCAATTACTTCGTTCCCAGTTGCTTGCAGCGGGGAGATTCAATAGCGCCTGCACGCCCTGCCTAATTTTGTTTTCAACACGGGACTTTCTTTTCATTTGATTACTGTTATCACCACCGGTATGTTAAGGATTGCCAATACAAAAATCAACGACAAAATTCCCTTCAGTTGTATGAAACGGAATGATTATACTCGGTCCCCCAAGGACATGTGTAATAGAGTGATTTTTACCGGTAACAACGGTCGGGATTGCAGCTTTAAGAATAATGCCTTCCTTTTCCAGTTGTTGTCTGGCTACACCTGATACCATATTGGTAATTTCACCCACGGCGTCCTTTATATCGCCATTCATGTTTTGAATCTTTTCTCCAAGCATATTTGATACGATTTTTAAGATACATGGTTCATCAAAGCTCAGAGCCATAGAACCTGTAATAGTGCCGGTAAGACCTATAATGCCTGAAATATCCCCTTTGGCGTATTCATCACGTTTTATGAACGGTTTGCCGGGTTTCGGTTCAACAAAGGCCATTGTACGCAGAACACTGATGGTGCCCTCTAAAAAAGGATTGATATATTTTACGTCCATTTTGCAACACCTACCTTATAAATGTTTTATGAGCCCTTATGTTTTTTTACTATTTCCTCTATTTTCTCACTCAGCACCTCGGCGGTAAAAGGCTTTACAATATAATTATCAACGCCCGCCTTCACCGCTTCCACAACATTTTCCTGAAGGGCTTCTGCCGTGACCATAAGAAAGGGGGTTTTAGACAACTCACCGTCTCCTCTAACTGCTTTGAGCAAATCAAGACCTGTCATTTTGGGCATATTCCAATCGGAAATAACAAAATCTATTTTTTTTGCTTTGAGTTCACTAAGTGCCATCTCTCCGTCTTCAGCTTCCACAATGTTTTCATATCCCCCTTGTTTTAAAAGGTTTCGTATGACTTTTCTCATCGTTGCAAAATCATCGACAACCAGTATTTTCATGTCCTTACTCATAGCCATCTCCTGATAATGTTTTTAGTAGTTTATCAAGAACCATTACGGGAACCCTTATTAAAGCAACCTATAAATGCAGGCTGTTACGTCCCCGGGATTGCTTCGCTTAACCCGCCATGACCTTAATAATTTTCGTAAAACTGGTTTTACCATTAATCTTCTCAAATATCTTTGACGATTAATTTTCGCTTATATAAAACAGACCTTCGGTATCAAGAATAAGCCCCACATTTCCATCACCCAGTATCGCTCCCCCGGCAATTCCCCTGGCATCTCTAAAACGGTCACCGAGGCCTTTTACAACTACCTCTTCCTTGCCTATAACTTCGTCCACCATAAGACACTTGGACTTATTTTCAGATTCAATAACAACTACCAGCGATTCCCACGGATTTCTATACTTTGGTTCTATTGAAAAAAGGTCATACAATCTTATAAGAGGCAAGAGTTCCCCTCTTACATTCAACATCTCTCCCCTGCCCACCACATTATTATATGACTCAGCCGGGGGACGCAACAATTGCCTTATTGCAGTGGTCGGAATAATACACCTTTCTTTGCCAACCCTGACAATCATTCCGTCGATAATAGCCATAGTAAGAGGAAAAAATGTTCTGAATGTTGAGCTCTCTCCTTCTTTACTGTTGACCTCTATTCTCCCGTGCAATTTTTCTACGGCCTGCTTCACGACATCCATGCCGACTCCGCGGCCTGAAACGTCCGTAATCTTCTCGGCGGTTGAAAAACCAGGGAGAAACAGTAATTTGTAAATTTCTTGATCCGTCATACCATCCGAATTTTGAATAAGCCCCTTATCCATGGCTTTGTTCAAAATCTTTTCTTTTTTCAACCCCCTGCCATCATCTGATATTTCGATAATAACAGTTCCACCCTGATGATAGGCCCTAAGTTGTATCAGTCCCTGCTCCGGTTTGCCAAGCTTTATCCGTTCCGAGGGAGGCTCTATCCCGTGATCCACGGAATTCCGCACCATATGTACAAGGGGATTGTATATCTCATCCACCATATTTCTATCGATCTCCGTTTCTTCTCCCACCATATCTACGGAAATCTTCTTGCCCGCATTTTTTGCCAAATCTCTTATCAGCCGTGCCATCCGTTGAAACGATTGTTTAATTGTTATCATTCTTAAGCTTGTGGATGTCCTTTGAAGCTCCGACGTAATACTGGACAGCTGCGCGACGTCTGTAAAGAGCTTCCTGTCTGTATTTTCACTGATTGTTTTATTCTGTTTGATCATCGCCTGAGTGATTACCAGTTCACCTATCATGTCTATCAGATCATCCAGTTTCTGGACATCCACTCTGATCGAAGTGGTTTCCACAATTTGACGCGACTGCTTCCTTAAAGCCTGAGATACCTGTTTCGTGGTCGCCTTCCCTCCTTCAATCAAGGCTTTGCCTATCTTCATCCCGGGAGGCGTTTGCGCAATTTCCAGCGTTTCTTCCAGGACCCCTTCCGTTATAACTCCATCTTCAACCAGTATATTTCCAATTTTTTTGACCTTAACATCTGAAACATTTTCCAGATCAACCGGTTGATCAATATTTGCTATCCGAAGCTGCAATTCAGAGATATCCAACTTTGTGGGCCGGGCTTTCTCTCCATTCAGAACTTCCTGCAGGTCGGCTATCATCGTCTTCAGGGTATCTGAGCCATCAAGGATAATATCGATAAGTGAGGGGGTAACCGCTAATTCTCCGCCCCTCGCGCAGTCAAGCAGATTCTCCAGACTATGGGCTAGATCGCGAATTTCGTCCAGATTAAGAAAGCTCGCCACACCTTTGATCGAATGAAAAGGCCTGAAAACAGCATTAATGTAATCTGAGTTTTCGGGACTTTGTTCAAGGTTTAGAATATTTACCTCTATCTCGCTTATATATTCAAAACTCTCGGTAATAAAGTCCTTTAACAAGGACTCATCCTGAATTTCAAATTCCTTTTCCATCTTATCTTTTTCGGGATTAATGCCCGCATCGGCTACCGATACTTCTCCCGCGGCTTCTTCGCTTTCCTTGCCGGTATCCACCACAGTGCCGATTGACTCCATAAATTCTTCCACGTTCCCCTCAAAATCACCGACTTTCTCAAAACTGTTACTGATTTGCTGTATAGTATTTATCCCCTTCGCGAAGGAACTGTAACCTTCTTCACTGTCGATACTATTAAGTATAATCTTTTCGAGAAGAGCTGTTATACCTCCGACTACCTGCTTCAATAGACTTACCTGCTGAAGGTCAGCTTCTTTACCAATACTTTCCAGCTGATTCAGAAACTTCCCGGCAGTGGGAATATCTATCACTCCTTCATCGAGAAGAAGAAAATCGGAAACGATACCATCAATCAATTTTAACAAGTTTTCATATTTCACAGCTTACACCATTTTTACTATTTCTTCGGCAACCTTGGATAGCGGCACTATCTTATCCGCGGCGCCTAATTTTATTGCTTCGTTGGGCATTCCGAAAACAATACAGGTTTTTTCATCCTGAGCGATTGTGCTTGCCCCCGCTTGCTTCATCTCCAGAAGACCCATCGCACCATCAGCTCCCATTCCTGTAAGTATAACACCGATAGAATTCGCCCCCGCATATTTGGCGGTTGATTTAAACAAAATATCTACTGCCGGACGCTGATGGTGAACCATCGGACCGTCTTTAATCTCCACATAGTATCTCGTCCCGCTCCTCCTCAAGATCATGTGAAAATTACCGGGTGCGATTAGTGCCGTCCCCGGGACAACAGTATCATGATCTTCCGCCTCCTTGACTTTTATTTGACACAAGCCGTTTAATCTTTCCGCAAAGGATGTTGTGAACTTGGCCGGCATATGTTGCACTACAGCTATTCCAGGCGAATTAGGCGGCATTTTTGATAATACTTCCTTTAAAGCTTCCACTCCACCCGTGGAGGCGCCAATGGCAATGACTTTATTAGACGTCTGGCTGAGGGCCATTATTTTTTCCGCCTCGACAATTTCGGAAGTGCCCGTTAAATCCCGCTCCGTCATTCTTACTTTAGAGGCGGCTCTGATCTTTTCAGCTAACTGTAAACTCATATCTCCGACAGAATAAGAACCACCCGGTTTCGCGATAACTTCTATCGCTCCGCTTTCCAGCGCTTCAAGCGTCATCTCTCCACCTTTTTGCGTCAGAGAACTGACAATAACTACAGGCAAGGGATGATATTTCATGAGCTTTTTAAGAAAAGTAATTCCGTCCATCCTCGGCATCTCAACATCAAGCGTAATCACATCGGGTTTGAGTTTCAAGATCTTGTCTCTGGCCACGAAAGGATCTGGAGCCGTACCGATAACATCAATATCCGGAAAAGAAGAAAGCTCTTCAGAAAAAATCTTTCTAACAATCGCAGAATCGTCAACAACGAGAACTTTTACCTTCCTCAAGACCACATGCCTCCCATCACATCAACACAAAAAACGTACTTCATTCTTGCTTCACTCCGACAAGGTTACTACCATGCCCAATTTTCCTTCATCCGAATCAAATCCCTTCAACAAGACATTTTCCGACGGCTCAATTTTTTCAGGAACTTCTCTGAATACCGGAACGTTCATTCCAAATCTTGCCGAACTGTCAAACTTACTGAGGAGATTTCCGCAAACCATGTTAACCGCTTCTTTAGAGCAATCCTTTATGTCATGTATGGCGAATTCTTCTTCTCCGAGATTAAGCATGTTTTTAATCATAGCTCCTACGATTTCTCTGGATAACAAAATCCTGACCTCACCGCTTATCGTGCCGTCAAAACTTACGGCGGCTTCCATGTCAGCTTCAATATTTTCATTATCCAATGGTTCAAGAAATATGAAAAACATCTTGTTAAAGACCTCAGAAATCGAGCTCTTCATCATCTCCATTATCTTTTCCGTATTCTCCTTCATGGTCCACTCCTATAACATCATAAAGAACTTTTCTGACCTCCGCGGGCAAAAAAGGTTTTTGTATAAACGCCTTTGCCCCCAGGCTGATTGCCTCCTTCACACGGTCTTCCCTGCTTTCTGTGCTGATGATGATAACCGGGATTCTTTTGAAAAGTTCTTCTTTCCGCAATTCCTCAAGAAATTCAAGACCGTTCATCTCCGGCATGTTTATGTCCGAAAGTATTACGTCTACCCAATTTTTCTCTAAAATTCGCAGCGCTTCTTTGCCATTTTCAGCCTCGAGGCATTGATCCATTTTAAAACCCGACATGGAAATTACTTTCCTTACAACACCACGCATTGAATTAGAATCATCCACAATCAAAATATTGAAAGACATAATTGCTCCTTAAGCTTGGATCAATTTACGCAAATTGACCTGAGTGATATCATTTACTTACAGTTCCAAAAAAAGCCCTCTGTCATTCCTGACAATAACTTTGCCGGTTGACATGTAAAGTTCTACTGTCCTGTTGTAATTATTTCCAACCGCTTCATTATCTATTAACACTCTGTTCTTCCAGAATATTCGTCTTGCGGCGGCTATGTTTCTCTGGCCGATCTTGAAATAATTATTGTTTAAAATATTACTCCCTCCGGCAATCTTTACCACCATCCGTTTTTTTTCCGCTCCGAAGCCATAACATGTTTTAAATAGTAGAGGTATTCCTGTATCAGCAAACATCGCCGGTTTATCGGCAGCCTTCTCTGAATCAATCGATGAATCAGGAAGCATAAAGTGTAACATTCCCCCGACCTTTATCTTTGGATCATAGACAACAACAGCAATGCATGATCCCAAGGAGTAAGTAATCAAAACATCCTCTTCATCGTGACTTACCTTAAATTCCGAAATTCCAACTATGTGCTTCATAGATCACTTTCGATAGACACTTGGTTTTACATAATGAAATCGATGTGTTATTCCGGTCAGACTCTCAGAATGTCCGATGAACAGGTAGCCGCCATCTTTAAGACAATCGTAGAATCTGTTAATCAAACCATGTTGTGTTTTCTTGTCAAAATATATCATAACGTTCCTGCAGAATATGATGTCGAACGTATCGCCAAAAGACGGTTTATCCATAAGATTGAATCTCGTAAACTCCACAATGTCCTTTTGAGTTTTTTTGACCCGATAATATCCTTTCCATTTCCCCTCGCCGACCTGGAAATATTTACGAAGCAGAGATTGAGAAATGTTTTTTACCCGGTCGTAAGGATAGATACCGGCCTTCGCAGTCTTAAGTACCTTTGTGGAGATATCGGTTGCCAGTATCTTCAGATTGACGGTTTCGTTTTTGATTGTTTCTTTTAACGTTATAGCTATTGAATAAGGCTCTTCACCAGTTGAACAGCCGGCACACCATATCCTAAGCTTCGGTACACCGCCATTGGAGCTTTTTTTCTGATCCGCTGTTATCTCAGGCAGTATCTTGTTGAGAAGTGTAAAATGGTCTTCCTCCCTGAAGAATCTTGTCAGGTTAGTGGATATGGAGTCAATCATTCCTATAAGTTCATCGGCGCCCTCTTCTGTTGTGACAAATTTATAATAATCGGCAAACGACTCGAAATTTCCACTCTTTAAACGCTTTCCAAGGCGAGTCTTAACCAGCTGTTTTTTCCCTTCGTGGAGATAAATTCCGCATTGTTCGTATACAAGCCGACTGATTTTTACAAAATCAACGTCTCTTAAATCATCCGCCATAGTTTCCTTCCACAAATCAAGCTATCAAATTTATAATCCGAGCGCGCCGAATACAACCTTGTATAAAGTATTGTGATCTGCTGGCTTTATCAGGTAATCAAACTTCTCCAGATTTTTTGTTCCGCGTATGTTTTCTACTTCTAAATTCCCGGACATGAATACTATCTTTACGTCATGATAAATGGTTTTGATTTTCGCTGCGAGTTCAACTCCTCCATCCAGTCCGGACATCTTGTCATTAATTAGTACCAGATCCGGTTTTTCTCCTCCTACCTGTATCGCTGCCTCCAAGCTATCCGAAAAAGTCAGCAGCTTACAAGTATCATTCAGATCCGTTTCTGCGAACGTCTTTTGGATAAACTCAATGATTTTTTTATCATTGCCAACGGCAACAACCATTTTTTTTTCATTTTTGTCCCGAGTCAAATTCTTTACGGATTCACTCAGCTGACTGTCATTTAAACTGTCACAAATTTCCAGTATATCCGGTCCTGTAAATCCAGCGTTTTTTATCAATTTGCCTACCTCGGAGACAGGAATTTTAAGATGACTGCCGACTTCATAGGCTTTGATCTTTCCTTCTCTTGCCCATCTGTAAACAGTAACCCTGTTCACATTGAACAAATTTGCCACTTCGGTAGTAGAATAGAATGGTTTCGACACTTTTATATCTTTCTTACCGTATCATTCATAAAATGTATCACTTGCAACAAATCCAGCTTTTGCAACTATTGTACCTAATCTATCGGGCTTAAAAAAAAATACTTTAGCGTTTTGTTTGATTGTAATCGTAATTGCTGATCTGTCTGTGTACGCAACATCCTTATGAGTTTCACGCATGTCTTTTCAATATCAAAGTTCCTCTGTCCGATTGACCATAAAACTCATCATATATCCAATATATAATCAGATTATTAATTAGACGCGAAAATTGGTTTTATGCGACCAGACAGAAAATTGGGACGATAACATTTCAAAATTACTGCTATATTTTCAAATTATCGGCTTATTCCTCTTTGGCATACATAATGCTTCTTGATAAATCTAAATAATTTTTTGTCAGTTCTCCTTTTTTTGCCTAAACTATTTAAGCGAAGTGCCGATATAGAAGGTGATTATGTTCAAATTTCGCAAAAGGAGAATGGCGACCTTTAACTATGCAAAATACTTTAACATCCCAAAAAGCATTGTCCGTTTCTCAGGCCGCGGCCCTGTGCGGGGTAGGACGCACTACAATAAGTTACTGGATTCAAGCAAAGAAGCTCCGTGCCAACCGGATGGGAAGAAACTACTCCATTCCCGTTGAAGAATTGCTGTTTTTTCTTAAATCAACTGGGCAAAAAATTCCTC
>CAZZBF010000004.1:85735-91107 GCA_964652795.1 uncultured Syntrophales bacterium
CCTGAGCTTGCTGAAGAAAATTCAGGGGAACCTTTTTTCAGAAGCTTTCGGAATTGCTGGCTATACTGGCAAGAAAACGCTCATGGCAAACATTGCGATGACTGCATGGTCTTCAAAAATAACCTGAATGTCTGTTTCACTGCCAAGAATAGTGATTCTCTCGGTTGTTCAAAGGCATGTGATGAATGTCGATATTATCAAGAAATTTATTTTCCCAGAATCCAGTTCATCCATCAGATAGACTTGCCCGCGGCGGTATATACGGACCTGTATTTATGGGGTGTAAACAAAAAATGCGCGCAGCTTTTTGAAATTAAGGAGGAGGACTTTATAGGGATGGGAGTTGAAAATTTAGTTCATCCCGACTCTCTGGAAGCCGTGATTTCAGAAACAAAAAGAAGGGCTTTGGGATACTCTGAATCTTCCAGCACAATTGATATTTTTATAAAGAATAACCGGAACGGTAAATTAAAAGTTAGCGCTTCACTTTATCCTTTGAGGAAACCACCAGGGACTTTTCTAGTACTGGCGGAACCTGTGAAGGTTTGAATTTATAAGTCAAAAACGAAATAAAGGAGGTGTTACAAAGAGTGGCTGAATTAGCTGAAAAGATGGATCAGGCAGTAAAGATAATTACGGATCGTGAAGGAAAATACCTTACCTTCGCGTTAGCCGATGAGGAGTACGGTATCGGAATTTTGAAGGTCAGGGAAATCATCGGGATGATGCCGATTACCACGGTACCCCAGACCCCGGAGTTTGTGAAAGGAGTAATCAATCTCCGTGGGAAGGTGATACCGGTGATAGATCTGAGGTTGAAATTCGGAATGGATGAGATTGATTATACAGAGCGTACCTGCATCATCGTGGTAGAGATTGAAACAGCTTCGGGTGCAATTCCTATGGGAACAGTGGTTGATTCGGTTTCCGAGGTATTGAACATAAAGGGGGAAGATATAGAGGATACGCCGACTTTCGGCACCACGCTCAATTCTGAACATATTTCAGGGATGGCAAAAATTGATGGAGGCGTGAAGATCCTTCTCGATATCGATCGGGTGCTTAGTGAAAAAGAAATTGCTTCAATTGAAAACGTTGGTTGATACATCGGCGTCTGTTCTTTAATTATGGAAAGTTCATCCGAGGATTTAAACATATCGTTGGCGGAACAGTCATTTTTATATGCGGACTTCTGTCGAAAGGAGGTGATTAATTTTCTTGAAATGACTTTTTATGCAGGGATGAAGGGAATTTTTAATTGAAACGAAACTTAAAAAAAGGAGGACGATTATGTTTCATAGAAACACTATAACAATAATCTTGTGTCTGGCACTGGTTCTGGGAATTTTTGCCCAGGCTCAGGCAAAAGATCCGGACGCACTGGCTGCAGAGAGCGCAGCATACTGCAAATCGACTGCCAAAGAGAGACCCACACCGCCTGACGTAATCATAGCCAAGGTAAATGATGCCTGTAAGTTACTGGAAAAAGAAGGCAGTGCGGCTTTTCCTAAGTTTAAAGGAAATGGAAGCGATTTCTTATTTGAAGGAACGTACATCTGGATTCACTCCCTGAAAGACTGCGAAATGCTAATGCATCCTATTAAAAACAAGATGGAAGGGAACAAATATATAGGGCTGAAAGACAGAAAAGGGAAAAGATTTTTTGTGGCCATGAGCAATCTTGTAAAAGAAAACGGTTCAGGCTGGGTGGAATATTACTGGCCAAAACCCGGGACCAAAGAGATTGTTCGTAAAGTATCCTACGTTAAAAGATGCAAGACTGCAGATGGATTGGACGTTGTTCTGGGCTGCGGCATTTATAATGCCAGTGAGAATGATCTCGCAAAGCTCGACATTAATTAATCACTAAGTGAGGATGCGGCTCGTCCTATATTAAACCTGGATTATACATTTGGTGTCATAACTATATGCAGAACCCTTTGCGCTTTCAGCGAGCTTGGCACGATATTAAAACAAGTTCAGCACAAACTTTGATGCAGGACTTAGGTTTTATCATTTTGAATTTATGCTGGAAAAAATTCAAGACATTGTTCGGGACGAAGCAAGCGGTGTAGCGGAAAATTTCAAGTCGCAGTAGATTGCTGACACAAAGCCCTGGGATAAACCTTATCCCGGTTGCAATCGTAGAGCCGGGCTGCATCCAACTTTTTTGCAGGAAGAAGTAATAAGGGGGGAATCATGAATATTTTTAAAAGGAATGCCAGCCTGAGGGTAAAATTGTTAGGTCTTGCGGGGCTGGCGGTTTTTCTGATGCTTGTACTGGTGGGAACAAACAAGCTTGCAAATTACCGGATTGACATGGCCAATCAATCCGTCGAGAAAGCCAATCAATCCATTGAAGCGGCTAATGTCCTGAAAGAAAACGTCAACCTGGCCGTAAAGAATGTTATGGGGCTTCGTTTAACGGAAAAAACCTATTTACAGTTTTTCAGGCCGGAGTTGAAAAGTCAATTTGACAACCAGGCTGGTGAGGTTATGGCAAAACTGCAGAGTCTTGATCAAAATGGAATTATCGACGAATTTGAAGTCTACCGGAAGCAGTTTGAGAAATTTGTTAATACCCATTTGAAGCATGATGCCTTAAAACAGAAGATGGCCGAGCCGCTCAATGTATCGGAACGTCTCCTGGGAGAGATGATCGGTGGTTTGGAAGCAAAACAGGCTGAAAAACAGATGGAAGGGGGAACCCTCAGCAACGATGAACTGGAGATGATGAATGTTGTTCGGGATTGTCTTCTCATATTTCAGAAGTTACAGAATATTCAGCAGAAGTTTCTGGCTACCGGAGATAAAAAGTTTATTCAGGACTATAAAACCCTGGCAGCCGGGGATGTCCAGTCGTATCTTCAGGCGCTGACTCAATTTTCGGTCGGTCTGCAAAATGATGCGTTTATTCGGGACAGTAATATCATCAATGAATCACTGGGTAAATTTATGGGGTTTATTGACCAATCCCTCGCACTTACTGTCGAGGAAAATAACTTAATAAGACTCTTGAATGAATCAGGTGAAAAAACAATCCAAGTAGCCGGAGTTATCCTGGGACAGGCGGATCAATCTATAGCGGCTGAAAAGAAATCGGCGGTTGCCGCCAAACAATCGGCCGCATCCGCCAAAAAATCGGTTGCCATGATCATTGCGATTGTTGTTGTTGTAGGCATATTAGCTTATCTTATGCTCTCCCTTGGCCTTATCCGCTCCATCAACAAGGCCCTCAACCGGATCATTCAGAATCTGGATAAAAGCGCACACCAAATAGCTTCCGCTTCCGCTCAGGTATCCTCTGCTTCTCAGCAGTTAGCCGAAGGGGCCGGCGAACAGGCGTCCTCTCTGGAGGAAACATCGTCGTCATTAGAGGAACTGGCTTCTATGACAAAACAGAATGCCGACAACGCTCAGCAGGCCGACGCCCTGACGAATGAAGCTAGGCAGATAGTTAGTGATGTTAATGAGAAGCTTGTGCATATGACTGCGGCCGTCAATGATATTGGCAAGAACTCTGAAGAAACTCAGAAAATTATCAAGACGATTGATGAGATTGCTTTCCAGACCAATCTTCTCGCCCTGAATGCGGCTGTTGAGGCAGCTCGCGCGGGGGAAGCGGGGGCAGGATTCGCAGTAGTGGCTGAAGAGGTAAGAAATCTTGCCATGCGTTCGGCCGAGGCGGCTAAGAACACAAACGAACTGATAGGAAACACAGTGAATTCCGTTAAAGAGGGTGAGAGACTCAATAATGATGTCAACGAGTCTTTTAAGAAGAATGCGGAGATAGTGGATAAAACAAGTGATCTGGCAGGCGAGATAGCTGCAGCGTCTCAGGAGCAGGCTCAGGGGATTGATCAGATCAACAGGGCCATAGCCGAGATGGACAAGGTAACCCAGCAGAATGCCGCCAATGCCGAAGAATCGGCCGCCGCATCGGAGGAGATGAGCGCCCAGGCAGAAGGAATGAATAATGTTGTTGAAGAACTGATTGCCGTGATTGGCAGTAATGGAAATGGAGTAAAGAGTGAAGGGTATACGATGAGCGGTGAATTAAGAGCCGCGGGCAACGGAATTGCCGGTAGGCTCCGTAAAGCCCTTACAATGCCGCGTGAAAAAACAGAGTCGGTTCTTTCTTCACCTTCCATTATAACAAAAGCGGTTGAAACAGGCAAGGTTGTTCCGGCGGAGGAAACAGACTTTTAAGGATTTTTAATAGGATAGGTCAGGGGTTTCAGCCCTTGCGGCATAACATACGATGTAAAGCTGAAGATTCGCCCAATTCTTTTTTATAAGAGAATTTTTAGCGGGTGATGCCATCCCGAATAATGTCCTTACAATATCATACTGAACTTGTCCTGTGTCCAAATAAGTTCTTAAGCGAGTTTGGAATAATCAAATAGGAGAATAACAATGTTTAAAAACATGAAAATAGGTACAAAGATAGGTTCAGGATTTGCCGCTGTTATTGTCTTGGCGGTTATTGTGGGCATTTTCGGTTATGTAGTTGTCAAAAAAATCGGCGAGGGGACCAGGATTGCTGATGTGGCAAATGAAATTAAACAGGCGGTTCTTGAAACAAGCAGACAGGAGAAGATTTTTCTCATCACCAGAGATGAGAAAGACTTGGAACACTGGGATGAGTCAATAAAAAAAATCAGAAATAGAATAGAGATGGGAACGAAGATCGCGGACGACAATGTGACAAGGGATTTGTTCAAAGAGTGTCAAAAAGCATTGTCTGGATATTTAGAGCAATCAGAGGAAATCCATCGAGTTATTCAGGAAGAGAATAAGCTGGATGACCAGATACATTTCGCGGCCCGTGCCGTGGAAGATTATATTGTGGCAGATGATGCTACATCCCAGGCTATGAGGAACTTTCTCCAGGCTCTAAGGCATGAGAAGAATGTACTACTGTACAGTAATATAAAGATCAAAGAAGGCGAGAAGACATATTTGCAGAGATGGAAGGATTCTGTTGGGCAGGTAACTAATTGGATAGGTGCTGATGCGGATCTGAAAAATTTGACGGGTAAATATGAAAATATTTTTCTCCAGCGCGTGAAGAATATGGGAAAGTTTAATGAGACAGAGATCAAGATGGGGACCAGTGGAATTATTCTTATGAAATATGCCGATCAGATACTGAACAAAACTCACAAATATGTAAATAGTGTTCAAAACATTGCCGGAATGTTGATCTTAACTGTGCTGGGACTATGTGTCTTTACAGGTATTGTGTTGGGCTTTTTTATCACCCGAGGCATTACAAAACCCCTGAACCACGTTATCGATGGTCTTGGTGGCGTATCCGATCAGGTAGCCGCTGCTTCATCTCAGGTATCGACAGCCAGTCAATCACTTGC
>CAZZBF010000005.1:0-39017 GCA_964652795.1 uncultured Syntrophales bacterium
CTTTGAATAAAGTCTTAATATGCCGTAAAGATAACATAAGGTATTTCAAATATCTTAGAACGTTCAATGAGGCCGGAGGCGCAGGATATACAAATCATGAAAACTGTACCGTTGACAGTCGTTGCGATTATTTTCTCTTTATTGTTTGCCGTCTGCGGCGGTGAAGAAAAAGTATTTGGTGCAATGAAAGGAGAGACAATGAACGAGGAAATTAAGTTACCCCAAGCTCAATTGACAGGCAGTGTTTCCCTTGAAAAGGCGCTCTCTACAAGAAGATCGGTGAGAGAATATAAAGACGGCGCGTTGAGATTATCAGAAATGGCACAGCTTCTCTGGGCGGCTCAGGGAATTACTGCTGACTGGGGAGGGAAGACGGCGCCTTCAGCCGGCGCAACCTACCCATTGGAAATTTACGCGGTGGTGAGTGACGTTGAGGGACTCAAGCCAGGGGTATATCATTATATTTCCGAGTCTCACAGTCTAATAAAGACAGTGGAAGGGGATCTTCGTGAACAGTTGTCCGAGTCGGCACTGGGACAGAGGTGTATCGCTGACGCGCCGGTAACCGTGGTTGTTACTGCTTTTTTTGATCGTACTACCCGTAGATATGGTGAGAGAGGTGTTCGTTACGTTCACATCGAAGTAGGACATGTGGGACAAAATGTCTGCCTTCAAGCGGAAACTTTGGGACTATCTGCTGTCATTATTGGGGCCTTCAGGGATGAGGTGGTAAAGAATGTTTTGAAATTAAAAGAAGCTCCCCTCTATTTGATACCGGTGGGAAGGTAAACGGGCAAAAGGAGATGTGAAGCTCCGCCATGCGGGCGGGGCTTCACTTTTTACGAGTGTATCTATATTAGTCATGCAAAGTTCTATGGTTTTCCTATACTTTTTTTTGGATGGTAACGTTGAGAACACCTGAAACTTTTTCCGCGACTTTTTTGATTTTATCCTTTTCTTTCTCTGAAAGAGCTGACGCCGTTTTTACGTAAATATTTCCACCGTCAGCGTGTACTTTAGTTTTATTGTTCACGTCCGTCAGGGCAGCTTTAACCTGAGAAGACAGAGACAGGTCTTCTATTGCTTTTTGAGATTCAGGGGTAGTTTGAAACTGTTTTAATTTGACTGCCTTACAAATAACATCAACGGCACGGTCAACTGTTATATTCTTGATATTAAGGACAATATCATAAAGAATAGGATCTGCTACATCAATTCCGTAAAGAGTTTTGCTCCATTTTTTTCGTTGGCTATCAATTTTTTTCAGAAATTGATGGGCCTCTTTTTCTGAAATTTTGTCCCGCTCCATCACTATTTTGGCTCGATCCTTTATATCCGCGATGATTCGTACCTTGAGGACATGAGAAATATCTTTCACAAAAAAATGACCCGCGAAGCCATGGTAAACTATATTATCTTGTTTAAGGTGTTTTAAGAGTTCACTTTCAATATATGCGATATATTTTTCTTTTACACCGGTAAAACGATCAAAAAAAGAGGGCGGGTCTGCGATAGCCCGAAGTAGTTTTACTTCTGGAATATTATAATTTGCTGAGGCATCAATCAGGACCTCTCTGGCAATACATTTATAACCCAGTTTATTGGCAACTTTTTCGGCTATTTCTTTTCCTCTACTGTGCGAACCCCTTGATATCGTGATAATGGACATGGCTGACCTCCTTTTTATGTGTTGTTGATAAGATTATATTAACATTTAAAGCTTTTCAATTTCATTCTGAATCTATCTCTCTTTTGCTGTCGAATTCCGTGTAGCAAATAGCATTTATTTACTTTAATGTCCTGTCAAATTTCCTTCTGAAAGCAATATCAAAGTAACTGTCGCACGTCAATGATTTGTCAAAGTTTCTTGCCGAATTTCCTTTCAATTCTATTCTAATAGTATCTCCGGCAATCCGCAAGAGCTGTTTGCGGATCGACATCAAAAAATACAGGTTCCGAATAATTATACTATGTTATTTCACGTGGATGCTTTCTTTTTGATTGATAGAAAAGGGTGCTTATGGTAGAAGCGAGGACATGTTGAACGTCGGACTAACAGGCGGAATTGCAAGTGGGAAATCAACGGTCGCTGGGATGTTCCAGAAAAAAGGGGCGTACCTGATTGACTTTGATGTTATGGTGCGCTCTCTTGAGGAACCCGGGGCACCTGCTTGGAAAAGAATCGTAGAGGGTTTCGGGTCTAAAATCCTGAATGAAGACGGGACGATAAACCGTCAAAATCTTGGTGCTATTGTTTTTTGTAACAAGGAAAGACTTGAGAAGCTCAACAGAATTGTACATCCTGTTGTTTTTGAAGAATGGGAAAAGCAACTTACTGATATAAATAGAAAAATACCGAATGCCATAGTAGTGTCAGATATTCCTCTGCTGATCGAAGTGGGAAAGGTGGATGCGGTTGATCTGGTTGTGCTGGTATATATTTCTCAAAAGGAACAGATCCGAAGACTTATTAACAGAGACGGGTGCAGCCACGGTGAGGCACTGACTCGAATTGAATCTCAAATGCCGATAGATAAAAAGCTCTGGTATTCCGATTTTGTGGTTGATAACGGAGGATCGCTTGAGGAAACGGCTGAACAGGTGAATGATATCTGGGAAAGGTTTTTAGAGAGAGAAAAACAGCTTTGAAACACCGGTGTAATCATTCAATAGCATAATTGGTGGAGAAACGTTCTGACTTGAGTTTCTTGGCATGGTAGAGCATTATATCCGCTTTTTTCAAGAGGGATTCTGCTCCGTCTATTGATCTGTTTTCAGTTGATGCTATTCCAAAGCTTATTGAAACAGGTATTGATATTCCCCGCGTTTCCAAAGGATTGTTTTGAAAAAAACCCTGAACGCGGTTCATAAAATTGTAGGTTTCTTTAGCGGTTGTGTTTGGGAGAAGGATTACAAATTCATCTCCTCCGACCCTTGCAACAACATCACTTTCCCTGCTCATACCATCTAAATGGGTTGAGGCATATCTTAACAAATCGTCACCGATATCGTGGCCATGCCGGTCATTCACAATCTTTAAGTCATCGATGTCAAGGTATATTACTGATAAAGGTGTTATATAGCGCTTGGCATGATTGAACTCTTTCTTTAATGTGTCGTCCATAACTCTGCGATTCAGCAGTCCCGTCAGTGGATCTCTGAAGGCAAGAGATTTGAGCTTTTCATGGGCTATTACATTCGAAAGGCAGATTGAAATTTTAATAGCGAGTTGCTCAAGCAGACCTGTGTCCATGTCGGGCTTGAAATGTTCTTCAGAATGATCTGCCTGGTTCAGACTGCCGATGATTTCACCGCCGACGATTAACGGAGCTATGGCAAGAGATCCGATAAGGTATTTATGCTTCTGAGGCATAAGTTTGTAGAAGGCTTTTAGACCGTTATTGACAAGCAGGGGTTTAGCTTTGTTTTCGGTAAGATTTTCAAATGTAATTCGGTCGATAAAATTGAGCCGTTCCTTGAGAGTTTCAGATGATATCAGTGCTTCAGTGAGGTTATAAATCTCACTGTTCTCGATTATTGAAATCCAAACATATGGAATTCCGAACTTTTCTTTAATTTCGGTAAGCAGTTTTTCAAAAAAATCTTTGAAATTAAGGACAGACAGAATACTTGCTTCGATCTCAAAGAAATTTTGGGCAATGTCCTCATTTGTTCGCAGTGTTTCAAGAATTTCTTTGATGTTATTCATATTTTACCGACTATGTAGCGGATTCGAAATATTAAGAATAGCAGTTCGGAAACTGCAAGGTTAGTACTTGGGTGCGTATTTCCCGGAAATCAAATTATCTTTTCCATCTGTAAGAAGAAAACCAAAAGAATCGGCAAGATACCGCCCCACTTTTTGAAGGTTGAAACGCGCGGGGAAAATCCGTCTTTCTGCCCGCATGGAACATAAACGCGTTGCTTAATACTATATTTGAACATTTTTTGCAATACAATTTGTGATATTATTTTATATCTTCATTGACAAAATATTGTCATTTTTGTACGGTGCTTTAGAAATCTTTGCCATATATCTAATCTGGGCAGATTGTTGAACGATTCCATGGAGCTGATTGCGGCTGTTGATACCAATCTGATTCTTAAAGTGATCAAGGCGGGAGAGATACTCAAATAAAGATTCCCGTTTGAAGCGATTTTCAGCTAAAAATCCCGGCTTTGTAACTCTGGATTGATTTTAAAACAGATAACTACTGCAAAATCCGGCTTAAATCGTCCTTTGTATTGATATTGGAAAACATCCTTCTTTCAGAATCGAAGGTTGTTATGATGTCGTCCGGAATTTCCAAGACTTTTAATCTTTTGAAAAACCCGGTTACTTTTAGTTTATCCGTATCGATTGACTTTTTTATATGAGGAAGGCACATGCTGGAGTAAATAGCGTGGAGCGGTTGATGTCCGTCCGGAGGAGATGGGATAACTATGTCGTAGTGTCTGGTGCTGGCAATCATATGTTCTATAAAATTTCTGTTCAGGAATGGCATATCGCAAGCTGAAACAAATGAGTGGGTACAGGTCGAATAAAAAAGGCCGGTATAAATGCCTCCTATGGCACTCTTTCCTTTGATAATATCGGTCACAATTTTAACATCCTGATCAAGATATTCGAGCGGAGAATTGGTGACCAGTATAACTTCCTTGAAAATATTTTTGAAAAGCCTTACCGTTCTGTCTATTAGCCGCTCACCGTCAATTTTTATAAAGGCCTTGTTTGTTCCCATCCTGATATTTTTGCCGCCAGATAAAATTATCCCTGTCATTTTTCCTCACTATGGATTTTTAATCGTGGAATATTAGCCATAATGGTGGAGATAAGTCCACAAAAAATTCCCGAAAGTGCAGGGATCAGCAGTTTTATGAAAAGACAGAGTTTTAATGTCGTTATCTCTTTTGTATATTATAATAAAATTATGTTATTATAACATATAATGACGAAAGTGAAGACTGAAAATAATGTTAGCGACAATTTCTGAAGAGCTTAGAAATCATGCGCCATTTACTGCACTTGGAGCAATTACCGGTCTAATTATCATGGTGTTATTATATGGAATTCCTTACCGAGTATCATACAATATTTTCTATATATTACATCCTGCCCATGTTGTTTTGAGTGCTATGGCAACTGCATCTATGTACGAACTTCATATAATCAATAGGCGTAGGTTTAAACTTTGGGGACTAATCCTTATAGGCTATTTGGGTTCGGTTGGAATAGCCACACTTAGTGATTCGATAATTCCCTATTTAGGGGAAACCTTGCTCGACCTTCCCAATAGAGGAATCCATATAGGTTTCATCGAAAAATGGTGGTTGGTAAATCCATTAGCTTTCGCAGGTATTGCTGTTGCCTATTTTAAACCTGCTACTAAATTCCCTCATGCCGGGCATGTATTGTTGAGTACCTGGGCGTCTTCATTTCACATTATTATGGCAGTCGGGGGGATATTAAGTGGGAGTCTCATTATCACGGCACTTATATTTCTGTTTATATCAGTTTGGATTCCATGTTGTTTGAGCGATATTGTGTTTCCCCTCCTATTTGCCGAGGAAAAAAATAAACAAAATAAAATGTCTAAATAGAGTCAGCCCTGTAAAAGTTGGGTAATAATAGCTTGCCCGTGTATCGCGGTGGTGATATACGTTCAAGGAACTGAGGAATATTGGCTCAGTTTATTTGGACTTCTGAAGCAGGATTTTTGATGTTTAAAATTATAAATCGATATATCCTAAAGGAATTAGCGGTCCCGTTCTTACTGACGCTGTTTGTGTTTACATTTATCCTTTTGATGGGGAAAATTCTCCAGTTAATAGATCTCATGGTGAATAAAGGTGTAAGCTTTATCGATATATCGAAGCTTGTCCTTTTTTTAATGCCCTCATTTCTTGTTTTTACGATACCCACAGCATTTTTGATATCTATATTGATTGGACTGGGAAGGCTTTCCGGTGATAACGAAATAACCGTTTTTAAGGCATCGGGGATGAGTTTATACCAGCTTTTATTCCCCATAGCCTTTGCATCTCTTATCACATTTATTATGACTGCTGTGATTACCTTCTTTCTTGTTCCACATAGTAATTTTGCCACAAGAAACCTCTTATTTGATATAGCAAGACAGAAGGCGAGTATAGGTATAAAAGAAAAAGTTTTTAACGATGATTTCAAGAATCTTGTCCTTTATGCGGAAAAGGTACCGGTTCATGGAGACTTTATGGAAGGAGTTATTGTGTTCGACAACCAGTTGAGCACGGAGCCCAACACAATTATTGCCCGCAAGGGTTATCTTATCTCTGATCCTAATACACTGACTGTGGTTTTAAGACTCGAAAACGGCAGTACTCATACTGTAGATAAGAACCTTAAAAGTTATAAAAAAATGGACTTCAGCATCTACGATGTTAACCTTAATCTGAAGATGGCTACTGGAGAAGGAGGGGGGGAGAAAGCGACGGCGAAAAAAAGTATAGAGATGACCGTCTGGGAGCTGTCTGAAGAGATTAAAAGTTCGGGTTTAAAAGAGACTGCTATAAGAGAACTTGTCGTTGAGTTTCACAAAAAGCTTTCAATTCCATTCTCCTGTGTGATTTTTGGAATTCTTGGGATTCCTCTTGGGATAAGGGAAAGTAGGTCAGGTAGATCAGCAGGATTTACCGTTGGTCTTTTTGTTGCCCTGATTTATTATATATTGCAGTTGTGCGGTGAGGGTCTGGGAGAAATTGGCAAACTTCCTCCCGCGATAGGGGTGTGGGCACCAAATGTAATCTTTGGAGCAGTTGGAATCTATATCTTTATACTGGCCGCGAAAGAAAAACTGCCAGACTTTGGCGGTTATGCCGATATAGTTATAAATTATATCGCAAGCTGGAAAGGCCGCCGATCATGAGCATACTCGACCGGTATATATCGAAAGAATACATCAGAATGTTTCTCCTTGTCGTTACATCATTTTTATCACTATATCTTATTATCGATTTTTTTGAAAAGATAAGGATGTTCCTGAGCAACAGTGCTTCATTTTACCAGATATTGTCTTATTTCTCCTTCAAAGTCCCGATGATCATATCTCAGACTATGCCGGCCGCGGTCCTCTTAGCAGCTCTTTTGACTTTCGGGATGCTTTCAAGACACAGCGAAATCGTTGCCATGAAGGCGAATGGAGTGAGTCTCTATAAAACGTCACTTCCAGTGATAATCATCTCTATCATAGTCTGTATTTTTACGTTCCTGTTGAATGAATTCATTACTCCGTATGCCAACCAGAAGGCCGAGTATATTAAACTTATTGAAGTGCAGAAGCGAAAAAAAATGGGTTCTTTTAAGCAGAACCAGATGTGGTATAGGAGTAGGGACGCGATCTATAACTTTAATATGTTCGATCCCGGCACCAATACACTGAAGGGAATTACAATCAACTATCTGGATCGTGATTTCACTCCGTCGATGAGGATTGATGCGAAAGAAGCAAAGTGGGAAGACGGAAAATGGGTGTTTCGTAACGTTCTTATTACACGATTTCCGCCAGGAGGTTTCTCTACCCTTGAGCGTTTTACAACAAAAGTCGTAAACATTCCTGAAAAGCCTTCAGATTTTAAAGTTGTTCAAAAGGACACTGAAGAAATGGGGTATCTGGAATTAAAAAATTATGTAAAAAAGATCCAGTTTGAAGGATACGATGCCACACGATATCTGGCTGACCTGCATGGGAAGATCGCATTCCCTTTGATAAGCATTATTCTTGCTGTAATAGGGATCTCTTTTTCTTTAAGATCTGAGCGAAGTGGAGGTGTTACTCAAAGTATCGGTGCCGGTATCGTTATAGGCTTTTCTTACTGGGTAGTTTTTGCGTTTGCGCTGTCCCTGGGGCGTTCCGGAACACTGCCACCACTTTTGTCTGCATGGCTTGCGAATATTATCTTCGGTTCTGCAGCGGCTGTGATGTTCCTTAGGGTAAAAACGTAATGCGGCGGAACTTCCATCCCGCCGCATTGTTTTTGGCGATAACGTTAACTTTTTGCCTAAAACTCAATCCTGAAAGCTTAATGATTACAACTGCCCGCTGATTTTTACGTACCCATCTCCCAGGAGCTGAGGTATTTTTCCTGTTCCTTTGTTAATGTGTCTATTCTAATCCCCATGGATTTTAATTTCAGCCATGCTATTTCTTTATCGATATCTTCGGGAACACTGTATACTCTGTTCTCCAGATTTCCTCTGTTCTTCACGAGATACTCAGCCGCTAAAGCTTGATTGGCAAAGCTCATATCCATGACACTGGAGGGGTGTCCCTCCGCAGCCGCAAGATTTACCAGCCTTCCTTCACCCAGAACACATATCTTCTTTCCATCTGATAGGGTATATTCATCAATATAATTTCTGATTCTTCTGATATTTGTTGAAATCTCTTTCAGACCTTTAATGTCCAGTTCAACATTAAAATGTCCTGAATTGGCTACGATGGCGCCATCCTTCATTCTGGGGAAGTGTTTTTTACGGATAACGTTCATGTCTCCCGTGAGAGTGCAGAAAAAATCACCTATTTCTGCCGCATTAGAAATTGGCATAACCCTGTAACCGTCCATTACGGCCTCAAGTGCCCGCAGCGGATCGACCTCAGTTACTATAACATTTGCCCCCATTCCGGAAGCCCTCATGGCAACGCCTCTTCCACACCATCCATAGCCGCACACCACAAATACCGATCCCGCCATGAGACGGTTTGTTGCCCTTATGATACCGTCAATTGTGCTTTGGCCGGTGCCGTATCTGTTATCAAACAGATGTTTTGTGCTGGCGTCGTTGACGGCAATCAGGGGGAAACGAAGGACTCCCTTCTCGGCCATCGCTTTCAGTCTTATTACTCCGGTGGTGGTCTCTTCCGTTCCGCCAATAATTTCTTCTATGAGATCCTGACGGCTGGAGTGTATCGTTGACACCAGATCGGCGCCGTCATCCATCGTTAGTGTAGGTCTTATATCCAGTACGGAGTAAATATGTTTATAATAAGTGTCGGTATCTTCTCCGTTTATAGCGTAAACAGGAATATCATGATACTTTACCAGATATGCTGCCACGTAATCCTGGGTACTGAGAGGATTTGATGCGCAGAGAGAAATCTCGGCACCGCCGGCTTTGAGAGTTTCCACGAGACTTGCTGTTTCGGTGGTAACATGAAGACACGTACCAAGCCTTACTCCTTTCAGCGGTTTTTCCTTCCGGAACCTTTCTTTAATAATATTCAAAACGGGCATGCTCTTATTGGCCCACTCTACACTCAAATTACCTTCTTCGGCAAGGCTGATATCCTTAATGTCACACTCCATTTTCCTCTCCTCTTTGATTGTGTTACACAAAAAACCCCCATCCCCGCTTTAGAGAAGGAGGATAAGGGGATTTTTAAGGTCTGTTAGTTATTTAATGCCCGCCGCATCTTTTACTTCATCTGCCTTATCTGTTTTCTCCCAGGCAAAATCATCCATAAACAAGGTTGTGGGGAGTTTTCTGTAAACATCTCCATTGAGAAGATCAAACTGTTCAATCATACCTCTCGGGGTTAGATCAAAGACATCTCCTACAACGTCGTCAATCTTTCTATCAGGAATGATTCCTGTTCCGAAGGTATTGACATAAATGGACATGGGCCTGGCGACACCTATGGCGTAGGCCAGTTGTACTGAGCATTTGGTGGCCAGACCGGTTGCTACAATGTTTTTAGCAGCATAGCGGGCGCCAAATGCCGCGGAACAGTCTACCTTTTCCGGAGATTTGTTAACTACAGAACCTCCACCCAACTGTGCCCCGGGATATCCCCCATAAAACTGAACGACAAGCTTGCGGCCTGTAACTCCTGAATCGGCCGCACTGCAGGAATTGATCGCCTTCCATTCCCCTGTTGGATTGAACAGGAACTCTGTTTCTTTATCTATCCATTCACCAAGGCTGGTAAAGGCAATTTCTTTGGCCTGTGCCTCTATACTGTTTCTGAAGCTATCAGGAACTTGACGGTAATCAATGGCGTTGGACATGAGAACTTTTGACACTCTTAAAGGGGTCCCATCCTCATCATAATCTATAGTTACCTGACCTTTACCATCCGGGGCAAATACTGAGCTTCCACAATTTTCAAACGCCCTCATCATTTTGTTTACTAAAACATATGTAAGCGGCAGTAATTCAGGAGTTTCGTTAACGGCAAATCCATACATAATGCCTTGGTCTCCCGCTCCAATTTCCTTATGTTTGCCTAAATCAGCCCTGGTTCCGATATTGATATCGGGAGATTGTGGTATAATGGCGTTAAAAATTCCCATGGCGCTTCCGTTAAGTCCAAGCGCGGAATCGTTGTACCCCAGCCCCATTACTGTTTCACGAACAGACCTTTCTATATCAACATAAATTCTTGTGGCGACTTCACCCCCTACGATGCAAAATCCCTTTCCTAAGAATACTTCAAGGCCGCAATGAGGCATCGAATCCGCGTCCACCCCGATTTTTTGTTCTTTATCGAAAATGTCGGCTATGATATCCGCCGCAATGGCATCGGCCACTAAATCAGGGTGGCCCACCTTGATACTTTCAGCTGTAATATTCATTTTATCTCCTTTTCGCGTTAATTTTCATTAGGGCACTGACGCCGTAACAGTATACCTTTCAGGTTATTCAAGTATCAGCCTATTTTTCCTGTTTATTTTTTACGAAGTGTTCCTTAGGGGCAACTATGCCACCTGATATGATCAGTTTGAACGCTTCTTCTACGGTCATATCCATATTTATTATCTCATTTTCGGGAACCATTATGTAAAAACCGGACGTGGGGTTGGGTGTAGTCGGAACAAAAACATTTATGCATTTTTGAGATGTCCTTAACTGAACTTCTCCCTTCGCTTCACCCGTTACGAACGCTACGGCATAAATTCCCTTGCGGGGATATTCAATAATGACTACCTTTTTGAAACTCTGAGACTTGTCACTGAAAATAGTATCAACAAGCTGTTTAATTGCGTGGTAAAGACCTCTTACAAAAGGTATTTTATCGACAATCCATTCGCCTAATTTAACGAGTTTATTCCCGAGGTAACTTTTGGTGACAAGACCTACAACAAAAATTAATATCAGTGTAAATATTATACCGAGACCCGGAATATGTATATTAAACAAATTATCAGGCTGCAATTTAGCCGGAATAATCTTCACCAGATTATCCATTAAATTTATCAGGAAAAAAAGTATATAAACCGTTAATCCTATAGGAATGATAACGGCAAGACCGGTCAAAAATGTATTTTTAAGTCTTCTCTTCATTTTCTGTACCGAACAGTACAAAACCTCAATTTAGATTATAGAAACACATTAGGTTCAACGTGTTAGGGTGAAGTCATAACAAAAAGAAAAAATCTTTTCAATAACTATTTACACAAAGGGGTAGAGTGTAAATAAACTCTACCCCTTTGTGTAAAGTGAATTAGTAATTCAGCGGCAGAGGCCCGAAATTGAGCCGAACGGCAAGAGCGTTATTCTTCAAATTACTTCATTCCCGCTGCTTGCGGAGAGAGTACTTTACTGATTTTCTCTGATTACTTGATCCTGTTCTTGTCGTCTACATATACACATTTGGGAGACCAGTCTCGAGCGGAATCATTATCCACTGTGACGAAGCTTGCTATGATTATTATGTCTCCCCTGGAACACTTTCTGGCCGCTGCCCCATTAAGGCAAATAACGCCGGAACCTTTTTCACCTTTTATGGCGTATGTTGAGAATCTTTCGCCATTTGACACATTATATATATATACTTTTTCATAGGGGAAAATGTCCGCGGCATTCATAAGGGTTTCGTCGATCGTTATACTTCCTTCATAATTGAGATCGCCAGCGGTTACAGTCGCCCTGTGAATTTTTGATTTAAGTATAAACCTTTGCATATTGATTGTCTCCCTTATTGTATTAGGATCCTATGTTAAGGGGTTCCTCGAAAACATAGTTGTCTATAAGCCTTGTTGTTCCTACCCGCACCGCCAGTGCTATAACCGATTCACTTTCAATATATTCAACGTCATTCATTGTAATGGTGTCACATATCTTTACATAATCAATTTCTGTGTGAGGATGCCCCTCAATAAATTTTTTTATTTTTCCGATTATATTTACTGCCTTCCTTTCCCCGTTATCAAAAAGTTCCTTTGCCGTTTCAAGAGAACGGCTCAGGCTGAGGGCAGATTCTCTTTCATTATCTTTCAAGTAAGCATTTCTCGAACTCATGGCGAGACCGTCAGCTTCCCTTATCGTAGGCATTCCCACAATATCCAGGTCCATATTGAGGTCTTCCACCATTCGCTTTATTGTAACGAATTGCTGAAAATCCTTTTTACCAAAAACCGCCACATGAGGTTTGACAATATTGAAAAGTTTTGTACAGACCGTTGTTACGCCTCTGAAATGGCCCGGTCTTGACAGGCCGCAGAGATTTTTGGTTACTTTTTCAACATCAACAAATGTCTGATAATATTCAGGGTACATCTCGCTGTCCGGCGGATAAAGTATCACATCAACTCCGACATCTTTGGAGAGTTTTGTGTCTTTTTCAATATCCCTTGGATATTGTTCTAAATCCTCCCCGTGGCCGAACTGGGTTGGGTTGACATATATACTTATAACCAGACAATCTCCGAGTTTTTTACCTTCTTTCATGAGGCTTAAATGGCCATCGTGCAGATAACCCATAGTAGGGACAAAAGCGATTTTCTTTCCTTTTCTTCTGAGGGATTCAGAAAATTCCTGCATTTCATTTACTGATTCAATAATTTTCATAGTTTTTAAATCCCACAAAAAAAGCCCCACCGCCAAGGACGGAGAGGCTCATATACAATGTTTTAATAAAAACAAATATTTCCAATACCTTCCGTCTCAGTCCGAAACCGGATCCAAGCGACTAATGGCAAAATATCAAAAGAAATTTTGCTTGTCAAGTGATTTGTACCGAAAGATTTTACGTAACCGTTCAAAAAATATCCTGAGAAAAAAACCTTGAACTGAACCATGCGAAAGTAAGCCCCGCTGATTGAGGCGATATCGGCGAACGAATAAAATTGACAGTTCTGCAAAGAAGAATAACGCAGGCAATTTTCCTTGACAGACTCCAATTACTTCATTCCCCACGGCTTGTTGATGGGGCTTCTCATTCAGAATCATGCTTTCAAAGTTTTTGCCGACAGGAGTGCATTGTTCAGTTTGCCAAATTCTTCAACCGTCAGCGTTTCACCTCTTCTATTGCCGTCTATATCTAAAAGCTCAAGGATATCAGTTATATCTTTTTTAGAAGCCATTAATAAGTCTGAATCTTTCAGGTTATTGAGGAGCGTCTTTCTTCTCTTGGAAAAAGCCGTTTTTACCACCTTGAAGAAGAAGTCCGAATTCTTTATGTCAAAAAGCGGAACCTCTCGAACAGTTAGTTTCAGCACAGAGGAGTCCACATTCGGTTTTGGATAAAAGCAACTGCCCGGTACTGAAGCTTCCAGCGAGGGTTTTGTATACATCGAGACAATTACCGAAAGTATGCCATACTCCTTTGTTCCCGGAGGCGCGATGATCCTTTCAGCCACCTCTTTTTGAAACATCAGAACCATCGATGATATACAATTTCTGAATTGAATAAGGTGGAATAATATTTGTGATGAAATGTTGTAGGGTATATTGCCAATGACTTTCAACGTTTCTGAGGGGCTTTCAGGAGATGCTGAAGAAAAATCGTATTTGAGGACATCTGTTTGAACTATTTCCACATTAGAGTGATTTTTCAGCTCTTTCCGCAGAATATCAACCATGTATTTATCGACTTCAAGGGCGATAACTCTCTTCGCTTTCTGTGCGATCATAGCGGTCATTATTCCCAACCCGGAACCTATTTCAACGACAGTATCTCCGCTTATTATATCGGAGATCATGACGATTTTTTTTGTAATATTGTTATCGACAAGAAATGACTGGCCTAATCTTTTTAGAGGACGAATCCCATGTTTTTTGAGAATATTTCTGGGGGTTGTCATGAGAGATATGATCTGCTTTCAGTTTCCGTACTCTTTTCTAACTGCCATCATTGTCCTGTAAGTTATAAAATAGGCGAGAACGGCAAAAAGAGGCGCGAGGATGAAACCGCCTATTAGTAGAGGACAAGCAACATTGTATCCCATATTGACAATATTATATACAGCGAGGTCATTTAATGTGAACTGGTAATTGTTGCCGTCCACAAAAAGCTTTCCGAGGTAGTACTCTAAAGTATAGAAAAAAGGTATCGTAAAAGGGTTTGATATAATTGCTGAACCAAGTATTCCGGCTGTAATTTTGTTTCTTAACAGAATACTAAAAAAGATAATCATAAGGGTATGAAACGGGATCGTAGGGGTTACTCCTATAAAAACACCGATTGCCATGCCGGCGGCGATTTCTCTCGGGTGACCCTTCAGACTGATAAATTGTGTGTAAAAATCCTTTATTCTTTTCTTCGGATTCATTGCTGCTCACAAAACCGTTGTCCTTACGAGGGATATCTGGAGATTACATTCATGTTAAAGGAATCCTTTTTACCCCTCTTCAGCAGATTATCGCCAACGACGGCAATCATTGCCGCATTATCAGTACACAGAATTGGAGGTGGAATAAATATCTCGATACCCTCTGCTGCTGCTTCTTCGTAAAATCTCTCCCTCAGCCGGCTATTTGCTGCAACTCCTCCGACAACCACGACGCGTGAAACCGAACTGAATCGCACGGCTTTGAGAGTTTTTTCAACAAGAACATCAACGATTGCCTCCTGATAACTGGCGACAATGTCGGGTATACTATCTTCAGTTATGGGAGTTTTTCTTTTCCTGATATAGTTCAAAAGTGATGTTTTAACTCCACTAAAACTAAAATCCGGGCTGTTTTTAATCGCTCTTGGAAACTTAATAAATTCAGCATTTCCACCGCGGGAGAGTTCGTCGATTACCACCCCGCCGGGATATCCTATATTCAAAAGCTTGGCGGCTTTATCAAGAGCCTCTCCGGCAGCGTCATCTTTTGTTTGCCCCAGCGTAGTAAAATTGTGGGAATCTTTTACATAATAGATGTTTGTATGACCGCCGGAGACAACGAGTGCGACAAACGGAAAATCCGGTTTCCTATCGTTCAAAAATATCGATGCTATGTGTCCTTCCAGATGATTCACACCGACGAAGGGAAGGTTCTTTGCGAAGGCTATTGACTTGGCTACCGAAACACCGACGAGAAGGGACCCGATCAGGCCCGGTCCTTTAGTAACCGCTATACCTTCGATTTCATCTAAAGATACATCGGCGTCATCCATAGCCTGCAAAATAACCGGGATAATCGCTTCCATATGTTTTCGAGATGCGATTTCCGGTACTATACCGCCGTATTTGCTGTGTATATCTATCTGTGAGGCAATTACACTGGACAAAAGAAAACTGCCATTACAAACAACGGCAGCTGCTGTTTCATCACACGAAGATTCTATTCCCAAAACCAGCATTATTTTTTTCTCAACACGTTTTTTCGCTTAACAAAAGCTGGAAAAGAATATATAGCAAACATATCTGTTTGTAAACAGAGAAATCCTGTTTAAATGGAAAGGATAGAAAATGGAAATAGAAACTGACTTTCTGGTTATAGGCAGCGGTATTGCCGGTCTTAGTTTTGCTATCAAGATGGCTGATCTTGGAACGGTTGCTGTTGTTACCAAGAAAGAGAAGATAGAATCCAACACAAATTTAGCCCAGGGTGGGATAGCCGCCGTTGTGGATAAGACGGACAAATTTGAAAGTCATATAAATGATACCCTCGCTTGCGGGGCGGGTCTTACCAAGGAAGATGTGGCAAAATTTGTAGTGACGAGTGCCCCTGACAGGATTAAAGAGCTGGTCAAATGGGGGGTAAAATTTACAAAAGCAAAGAAAGGCGGTTCCACTGTCTATGATCTCGGACGGGAGGGCGGTCATTCCAGGAGAAGGATTTTGCACGCAAAGGACATTACCGGCCAGGAGGTAGAGAGGGCTCTTGTTGAAAAAGCGAGTCTCCATAAGAACATAAAAATTTATGAAGACTTTTTTGCAATAGACCTCATCACGAAATCGAAAGTACTGGGCGATAAAAAAGCCAAAAAAGATCAATGCCTCGGGGCTTACGTGTTCGATGTAAACGGCAATGATGTTCATACGTTCAGGGCAAAATATACACTTCTTGCTACCGGAGGTGCTGGCAGGGTATATCTGCATACCACAAATCCTGATATTTCAACGGGCGACGGTATAGCGATGGCTTATCGGGCCGGAGTTAAAATTGCTAATATGGAATTCATCCAGTTCCATCCCACCAGTCTCTATCACCCGGAAGCCAAATCATTTCTAATCAGTGAGGCTGTGAGGGGAGAGGGCGCCATTCTAAAGCTAATGGACGGGTCGACATTTATGGAAAAATATCACCCGATGAAGAGTCTCGCCCCGAGGGATGTTGTCGCCAAGGCCATTGATACAGAGCTTAAAAAATCAGGTGATGAATATGTTCTCTTGGACATTACACATAAGGATAAAGATTTTCTCATCAAGAGATTTCCCAACATATACAGTGAATGCCTCAATTTTGGGACAGATATTTCAAGGGATCCAATTCCGGTTGTTCCTGCTGCACATTATCTCTGCGGCGGGGTAGTAGTGAATCGATTCGGGGAAACTAATGTTGACAGACTGTTCGCGTGTGGTGAGGTTGCCTGTACCGGTCTTCATGGCGCGAATCGTTTGGCGAGCAATTCCCTTTTGGAAGGGGTAGTATTTGCCCACAGTTCGTTTATGAAAATAAAAAAGCTGTTCCCGGGAATAAAGGATGACGCTATTTCTGTGCCTCCCTGGGATACGAGAGGCGCAACGGAGAGCGATGAATCGATAGTCGTATCGCATAACTGGGATGAGGTACGGAGATTCATGTGGGATTACGTGGGGATCGTAAGATCGAATAAAAGACTTGAACGGGCAAAACGGAGGATAGATCTTCTTAAACGGGAAATTAACGAATATTATTGGAACTTTATAATTAGCACAGAGTTGCTGGAACTCAGGAATATCGCAACGGTGGCAAAACTGATAATAACATGTGCGATATTAAGAAAAGAAAGCCGGGGCTTGCACTATAATATTGATTATCCGGAAAAAGATGACAAAAATTTCCTAAAGGATACGATAGTGAGAAAAATTTCGAAGAAAGGCGATCCGGCTCATATTTAACGCACCCGTAAAAGTCATTTTTATTCGCTCAGAGATTATTTTAGAGATGCTGGTATTGCCTGGCTGAAAATCTAAAACTCGTGCTTATGCACTTAACCGGTTTATAACATTAAAAAGTGTGGTATCATGATATTGGAACCGAGTTGATCCGGATATTAAGATAACCTTTAATACCAATTTTTCTTTTCAGTATAGTTCTCATTTGTCCCGGGAGTACTTTCTTATCATAATCATTTTTGAAACATTGATAACTGCTGTGTCACAGACCATCACAATGCTATTTTCTTTGAATGACCGAAGAAAGAGCTCTCGGCTTTTGACAATTGTGCAAAGCCTTCTGAAGATACCATAACTTTTTAATATGACTAATACTTTTCCTGCTATGAGAAATTTATATTTTACGCTTTTGGTTGTTGTGGTTATTCTTGGATGTTCTAAAGGTGACGTAGTCCGTGTTACCAGGATAGCTGCTACCGGAGATGTTGCCTCTGCGCAACGTATGGTTGTGGAGAAAGCGGTCGGATACGCCGTCAGCCCGGAAACACTGGCGCGGGACATTAAGCGTTTTCAAGATGGGTTTGCAAAGCTTGTTGAAGCGTTCAGAAAGGCTGTTGATGCTGAATGGGGTAGGGAAGAACTAAAGGAACCAAGGCCCAAGGAGTACGTCAAATACACTCAGAATTATCTTTCCCGTGCTTTGGTAGATTTCGACAAGGGGGTAATCACTGTTGAAACCCTGGATCGGGAAGATTCCTTGAAAAGCTTAAAAAACGCCATCGTAACTATCCTGCTCACTCCAAATGATCCCCGGGCTGTGGATATTTACTCCGCAAAAACCGTAAAGCTCGGCGAAACACCTTTTCTTTACGGTGAAGTTAAGGACAACGAAAGCAAGGATATTCGATGGTCCTGGCGAGCGGAATCTTTTGCCGATTATCTTATAAAAAACAAGATTGAAACTAGACATATTAAGATCAACGGTGAAACAAAGACAGTATATTATGTGGTTGTTCCGATGGTAAAAGATCATCTCGAGGTGCGCGCACGTAAATACAGGCCGCTTGTTGAACGCTTCGCGAAAGATTTTTCCGTCAGTAAAAATCTTGTATATGCCATTATGAAAACCGAGAGCGACTTCAATCCTTATGCCGTGAGCAACGCCCCTGCCTTTGGACTCATGCAGATTGTGCCCACATCGGCGGGTCGCGAGGTACACATGTTTCTGAACAAAACTGGCATGCCCTCAAAAAGGTTTCTCTTCGATCCCGAAAACAACATTCAGTACGGGGTTGCCTATCTGCACATCTTGTACTCAAAATACTTAAACAACATTCAGAATCCTGTGTCCCGGGAATACTGTGTCATAGCTGCTTATAATACCGGTGCAGGTAATGTCCTGCGCACCTTCGATAGCGATAGGAACCGCGCGCCACAGCGGATAAACAGACTTGATCCGCTTCAGGTATTTGAAACTCTGCGCACAAAACTGCCATATGACGAAACGCGGCGTTATTTGGCCAAGGTCATGGATGCAAAGAAAGAATTCGTTAATTTTTAGAGATTTCAAATTCTCCTCTATCCACGAAGAGGAAGTCATTTTAGATGTACAGTTTTGCAGTCGAAAAGGTTTATTCGATTTTTTATCTTGTTAAAAACGAAGGGAAGTTTTTTGTTTTGATTGTTTTCAGGTCGGGAAGGACCCAAAAAGCGGAAGAATCTGAGAACTCATTTTTGATGAGTTCTTCTCCTTTTTTTGGTCCTGTGATAAAAAGGGTGGTTGCCAGAGCATCTGCCAGCTCCGCGTTTGGAGCTACGACAGTGACACTTATGCTTTTTCGGGCTGAACTCATTTTTTTGGGGTCGATAATATGGTGCTCCCTCTTATTTTGTTCAACTGAATATGAGTATTGACGATAATCGCCAGACGTACAGACAGCCATGTTCCTGATGGGAATGACTCCCGACAGTCCTTCCACCCGGGGATGCTCAATGCCTATATTCCAGGTTTGATCACCGAAACAAAAGAGATCCCCGCCTGCTTCAACGATACCGGCGGAGATACCACTCATTTTTATTACCTCAACCGCCTTGTCGATGATAGTGCCCTTTGCCAATCCACCGAGGTCAAGCGCCATTCCTTTTTTGGGAAGAAAGACCGTTCTATTATCGGTGTTGATCTGAATAAGACGGTAATTGACAAGATTTTTTTTATCTTTATAGGAATTGCTGTAGTACTCGGGTTTAATACTTATAGCTCCTATGGAGATGTCAAACACCCCTCCGCTTTTACTGCTGACTAACAAGGCCCTCTGAACAAGCTTAAACACGTCCTGACTGACTCTGACGGGTTTTTCTCCTGCGGTCCTGTTTATTTTTCCTATGGAACCGGTTTGGCAACGGTGGTCAATATCCTTTTCCAGCTTATGGATAACTTCAAAAGCCCTGTCCGCCGCCCGCTCGGCAACGGTTCCATCGGATGCTTTCAGGGTAAGTTGTACATACGTCCCCATTGCCAGACCGGCAAAGCGGAACCGTTCTTTTGCGACAGCCCTGACGGGTCCTAAAAGAGTCACGAATGAAAATAGAATTATGAGGGTAATCGCTACTGAGGAACCTATATAATCGAGGTGCTTGAACCGGAAGCGGATTATGCTCTTGGCAAAACTTACACCGAGGGGAAGACACGAGATTACTCCTATTATTCCAATAACCCAGAAAGCTCCGGGTAATCCTTTGGTTTTTACGGCTAATCCTCCCAGAAGAGGGCCGACAATAAAACCAAGATTGGCGGCGCCATAGAAAATCCCCATCGTCTTGCCCTGTTCGCTACCGATATTTGAAGCCTCGGACATGGATGCCGGTATAGATAATGCGGAGCCGATACCGAGGAGTATGAGGAAAACCATTATGCCTGTTGGCGTCTGAGCGTTTACTATAAAAAGTAGTGAAAGAGCGCATATAAGCATCCCGATGAGGGTAAGGAAAATCTTATTGAAACGATCCGCCAGTCTTCCACTCAAAGGTAAAACGAGACAGGTGATCAGGGTTGGAAGTGAGAAAAACATACCCAGGGTCACACTGTTATAGGGAAGCCTTTCACCCATCAATATAGGCAAAAATGAAATTATTACCGCTATTCCCGCTGTTCTTCCGGCAACAGCCAGCAAAAGGTTGAAAAACTCTCCGCTTTTTTCCGCTTTTATGCCTAAAACAGGCTTTGGGTCATTTTTTTTCGAGAGGGAAATATCTCCCGGAAGAAAAAAAATAAGTGTCATAAGCGATGCTAACATACAGAGAAAGAGAGCAATGATAACATGGACAGGGTTTTGGGGGTGATAGAGAAGGCCTCCAAGCAGTGGTCCACCAATGATGGCGGAGTAAAAAAAAGAATTATACAGGCCGAACAATTTCCCTCCGTAGTCCTCGGATGATTCTATCCCGATTACCGCCATGCTCACCGGTTTGATAATGCCGATAACCATACCTAATCCTAATTGAACTATGAGTATCGGGAGTGATGGAGAGAAATAAAGGTATCCCAGAGGAATTAACGTGCCGAGGAGGATAGAAAAAATGAGAAGGGGCCGTGGGCCTGTTTTATCTGCCAGAACTCCGGCAAGACATCCGACCAGCAGTTTGGCAAGAAAATATCCCGTGAAAGTGGACCCAAGGCACACTCCTGTGATTCCAACATCTCTTGCCAGAAGAGGGAAAGAGAAAGAGAAGGCGCAAACACCAAGGGTGGAGAAAAATGTCATTAAGCAGATAGCCCAGAATGACCGATCTCCACCCTTAATTTTTTTTACTGAAACCAATTTTTAAATCGCAAACCTTATTTAACGCGAGCCTTATCCAATGCCTTGGCAACTGCCAACGCAACCGCATTGGATGTGATGGTAGCCTTTGCAATCGCATCCACGTCAACGGAATTGGTTTTTACAATGTTCTCAGGAACCTTGGTAAGGGCATCGGTAACCACCGGACCATATTTTTTGTTATCTACACTTTCCTTATGTGAAAGGACTTTAATACTTTCTATTTTCGAGGCGGAAAGCTTAACCTCAACCGTTACCGGGGTCTTTTTGCTTTTGCCTTGTGCCGAGGCTTTGTACGTTCCGGCTTTGTATTTTGGAGATACAATCGCTTTATTTAATGCTTTGGCAACTGCCAACGCGACTGCGTTGGATGTGATGGTAGCCGTCGAAATTGCGTCTACATCAGCAACGGAATTGGCTTTTACGATGCTCTCAGGAATTTTGGTAAGGGCATCGGTAACCACGGGACCATATTTTTTGTTATCTACACTTTCCTTATGTGAAAGGACTTTAATACTTTCTATTTTCGAGGCGGAAACTTTAACCTCAACCGTTATCGGAACCTTTTTGCTTTTGCCTTGTGCCGAGGCTTTGTACGTTCCGGCTTTGTACATAGCTCCAAATGCCTGTCCAAAACCGAAAAGAAGTATGACCGCCAAAGCAACAATTGTCATTGAAGATAACTTTTTCATGCAAAATACCTCCTTTTTACTCTATCTCTATCAAAAATAGCTGTCTTGAATGAATGGATATAAAAATCAGCTCGCCTCTTTGATATCCTTGTCATAGCAGGTAAGACAGCAGTTCATGCACCTGTTTGCTTCTTTCAAAGCCTCTTCTTCCGTGATCGTTAAATCCACTTCTTCCATATTATGAATTCTCGTCTTTGGATCGAGCTGAGGCATCTTTATCCTTCCCTTTTTCTCGATGCCGGAAATACTGTCGAAAATTGTTCCCGGAATATGTTCTTTCAGTTTAAGCCTTCCATCGGGGAAATCCATATCTTCACCGTTGAGGTAGAGATGAATGGATCTTGCCGCTTTTCTCCCGTCGCCGACAGCTTCTACGAGAATGCCGGGACCTTCAAAGCCTGCATCTCCTCCGCCGAATACATAAGGAATGGCAGTCTGGTTAGTTTCAGAATCGGTAACAATGGAATTCCATTTGGTCTTTTCCATGTCTTTGATTCTCCGGTTCGTATCCAGAAATGACAGATCAGAATACTGGCCGATAGCGAGAATCAGATTGTCCAATGGAATCAATGTCTCTGAACCTTCGACGGGAACAGGTCTCCTTCTGCCACTCTCATCAGGTTCACCCAGTTCCATCTTCAGATACTCGAGATTTGTAAGCTTGCCGTTTTCTTCGACTATTCTGTTTGGCGCTGAGAGAAGTACGAATTCTATTCCTTCGTCATGAGCTGCTTCGATTTCCTCAGGGTTCGCCGGCATTTCCTTTTCACTTCTCCGGTAAATGAGATAAACTTTTTCGGCACCAAGTCTCAAACTTGTCCGGACGCAGTCCATTGCGGTATTTCCACCGCCTATAACACCTACTTTATTTCCAACAGGATTGGGAATTCCTAAACCCTGCCTTTCCAGAAAGACAGTGGCGCCTTCAACTCCCTCTACCTCTTCCTCTTTATCCAGACGTGCGGAACTGTATTTCCAAGCGCCGATTGCCATGAAGACTGCTTCATAACCCGCCGCTATAAGAGATTCTAGATCAAAATCCACACCGAACTTCATATTCATTCTTGCTTCAACGCCGAGGTCAAGTATTCCCTGAATTTCCCAGTCAAGAATCTTTTTGGGAAGGCGGTATTCAGGTATGCCGTAGTAAAGCATACCGCCGAGTTTAGGCTGCATTTCGAACACGGTTACCGAATAGCCGAGTCTTCTCAGGTAATAAGCACAACTAAGCCCACCGGGGCCGCCTCCGATAATAGCTACCTTGCGACCGTTATCCGGAGCGACAGACACCGGGAAGTGGGTACCTGTATTCATTTCATAATCAGCGACAAAACGCTTCAACTGGTTGATAGATACCGGTTCGTCTCCGAGCGCCCTTCGGCATACCTCTTCACAGGGGTGAGGGCAAACCCGGCCACAGGTGAGGAGGAAAGGATTTTTCTCCTTTATGGTAAGTACCGCTTCTTCGTATCGTCCATGTTTGATGTGGTCGATGTATCTTGGAATGTCAATCTGGGCAGGGCACGTTTGCTGACAAGGTGCCAGCCGATCGTCAATCATATTAAAGTGCATCGCCCTTTCAGAACCTCGCTGTACTTTGATTGCGCCCGTGGGACAAACAGTTTGACACGTACCGCAACCTGTGCAGAGGTCAAGATCGACGATGGGGAGATTGTTTTCCCCCATGGTAATTGCGTCAAAAGGACAATTTTTCGCGCAGGTTCCTCTACCAAGGCATGCGACTTCACACTTCTTATCTCCTTTGTACAGCATCGCCAATGCACGGCAGTCCTCGGTTCCGAGATAGTTGTATTTTGTTTCTGCCCGAGTGCCGCCGGTACAGGTAAGAAACGCCAGTTTAGGTTCTGCCGCTTCGACTTTCATTCCCATAACCCCTGCTACGGCCTGTGTTACGCTTGGGCCCCCTGCAACACAAATACTTGGTGAAGCTGTTCCCTCAACTATTGCAGCCGCGCAGGCGCTGCATCCGGCGTATCCGCATCCACCGCAATTTGCTCCGGGAAGACAATCCTCCACTTGGGCAATTTTAGGATCCTCATATACATAAAATGCTCTAGCGGCAAAGCCCAGTATGGCTGCGGCGATGGCACCTAAAATCAACAAGAATATAAAAGCATCTACCATGATCAATTTCCTTCCGTCAGAATCATTTGGGATTAGAGAAATTACTAATCATCTATAACATTTGGAATGTTCTAAGCCATCCCAATAAAGCCGAAAAATGCCAGGGCCATAAATCCTGCAGTTATCATTGTAATGGCTGTTCCTTCCAGTATTTTGGGAATCCTCGCGGTGGCCATCCTCTCCCTGAGTCCTGCCATAATGACCAGAGCAAGACCAAAACCTATGGCTGATGTAACTGAAAACACCAGAGTTTCCATGAAATTGAAATCTTTTCGTACATTAATAATGCATACTCCAAATATTGCACAATTAGTAGTAATCAAAGGAAGAAATATCCCCAAACCCTTATATAGAGGGGGGATCATCTTTTTCAGAAAAGTTTCAACAAACTGTACTAAGGAGGCGATGACAAGGATAAAGACAATCGTTCTAAGATAAATAAGGTCTAAACCACGCAGTAGAGCGACATCTATTACCCAAGTGATAAGTCCGGCCAAAACCAGAACAAACAGGACTCCTCCCGCCATTCCAACGGCCGTATCCATTTTTTTAGTTGTTCCCACGAAAGGGCAATTTCCCAGATACAAAGCCAGCAGAATGTTGTTTACAAATATTGCACTAACCGCCATAAGTAAATAGTCAGACATTTAAAACCCCCTTACATATCTTGAGCTTTTCCGAACATATTCATGACACAGAGTATAAGCCCCAGACAGACAAATGCTCCAGGAGCGCTGATCATGAATGTGAAAGGTTCAAAAGACGGTCCCATTATATCAACTCCGTAAAGAGTTCCCGCTCCGAACAACTCTCGAATCCCTGCCAAAACAGCCAGAGAAATTGTAAAACCTATTCCCATTCCCAATCCGTCGGCAATGGATGCGACGACCCCATTTTTGAAGGCAAATGCCTCTGCTCTACCCAGCACAATACAGTTAACAACAATGAGGGGGATGAATATTCCCAGCTTTTGGTAGAGACCGTAAGTATAGGCCTGTGATACCAGCTCTACTATAACCACAAACGTCGCGATAACTACAATAAAACATGCAATTCTGACACTTGAAGGGATAACTTTTCTCAATGACGAAACGAGAATGTTCGAAAAGACCAGAACAAATGTCAACATCAGACCCATCCCGACGCCGGTTTCCACCGTCTTTGTAACTGCCAGTGTAGGACAAAGCCCCAGCACAAAGCGGAACGGTGGAATCTCCGCCCATAGCCCCTTGGTAAATTCCTTAACAATATTATTCATGTGGCTCTCCTTATTTGTTACCCTTCGCTTTTGCTAAGATTTCATCCTTAAGTTTTCTATACATCTCCGAGCCACGATTGGCTCCTACACAAACACCTCTGGAGGTAACGGTTGCTCCAGATACCGCGTCGACCTTGCCGCCGTCATTCTTGACCTTGATTTCTTGAGACAGCGGGAGATTCTTGAAGCTATTTTTGAAGGATTCAGAATCCTTGGCGAGCGAACCGACTCCCGGTGTTTCCTTGTGAGTGGTTATTCCGACCCCGGCAACAGTATCATCTTTTATATTTACGGCCATTACCATCCCGATATCCCCACCGAAGCCGTCTCCTATAGTTTCGAAGGCTACCACGCTCAGTTTACCGTCAAAAACTGCGGGGAAGAAATTTACTTCCTTTTCGCCGTACTTTAATTTAAACCGATCCATAACCGGGTTATTTGTACATCCCTTAAGGACTTCCATTATCACAGGCCCTTTTACAAATTTAAGTTCTTGGTATTCGATCTTCTCCATGGTGCCCATGCGCACTCCCGCAAGAAGTGCACCGGCAACACCAGCTATAAGACCAAGGACAACAACCATTTTTATAATGTCACGCATTTTCTACCACCTTTCCAATGGCCTTAGGCCTGATTTTATCGAGGAGCGGATTGATAAGTTCTATCAGGAGAATGGCAAGAACCACACCATCAAAATAGAACCCGACACTCCTGATAAGGACTGTCATTATTCCGCAACTCAATCCAAATATCAGCATAGGGATAAAATTAACCGGTGAGGTCGTATCGTCGGTAGCTAAAAAGAATGCCCCGATCATGACATTTCCGGTTAAGAGGTGAAACATGGGGGATGCATACTTTTCCGGATTGGCAATATTGAAGAGAAAAGCGGTAATAAATATTCCGACCAGAAAAGAGACGGCTATTTCCCACCTGATAAATCCTCTCAAGATAAGGTATATACCGCCGATTAAAATGCCCAGCCCGGAAACAGCACCAATGCCTCCCGCTTGTTTTCCTATAAAAAGATCCATCAAATCATATCTAGCGGCAGCTTCTGCACCGAAGTGTTTTACCGCAGCTAAGGGATAAGCCATATAAAAACCGGGATCGAAACTCAGAAATGCTTCATCAAAATCCATATGACCTTTCCAGGAAATCATTATAATGGCGAAACCGATAAGGGTAGGATTTAGGGGATTTGACCCGATACCTCCAAAGACCGATTTGCCTACAATAATCGCGGCGAAGGCGGCGACTACTACCAGCCACCAGGGTGCGCTGGCCGGAAGAAGCATACCCAGAAGAAGCCCGCTGATCGCGGCACTACCATCGTCGATAGAAATCTCACTTTTGGTGGCGAGGTTTATGATCAGCTCGGCAAGCATTGCAAAACCAACGGAGAGAGTAAGAACCCTTAAGGCGGGCAATCCGAAAATTGAAATCCCCACAAGTAAAGCCGGAAGCGCCGCTGCCGCGATATTTATATTTCTTATTGATATTCTGCTTCCGTTGTGCCAGTGGGGCGCTGGAGAAACAATAAGCTTTTTGTTGTTATTCATTAATCGCCTCCGAAAGTTTAATTAACCCGAGTTCATATTTGGCCATTTTGATGTACTGTAAAAGGGGTCTTCTTGCAGTACAGACATAAGCACACAATCCACATTCGATACAGGAGTAAAGATCATTCTCCTCGGCATCTTCATACATCGCATATTCCGCAAACCTGCAAAGTAGATTCACCTGGATCTTAACCGGGCAGATCCTTACGCACTCGCCGCAGCTTATGCAGGGGTAGGTTGAGATCTGGGCACTGTCTGATTCGCTCTGAACTGTGATGGCATCGGTGTCCGGTTCGATGGGAAGATCTTTCGAATATGTGGTAGTTCCCATCATGGGTCCCCCTAAGATTACTCGATCATTTTCCTCCAGGGTAATGTTGCATTTGGCAAGAATGTTCCCAATAGGCGTTCCTATCCTCGCCTTGACATTGGTAACCGTTCCATCTTTCCCCACCACGGATAATGCTTTGGTTACGGGAACTTTACGCGTCGCGAATGTTTCACCGACAGCGATGACACTTTCCGCGCTGATCACAGTAACTCCGATATTTTCAGGACTTTTCCCAGCAGGGACTACCTTATCAAGAACATTTTTTATGAGCATTATTGGAAGTGCGTTTGGGAAAATGGCAGGTACAGTTTTCACTGTGGCTCCGGAGCTGTTTACTCCTCCAGATAAAGATTCTGGAATAGCAAGAATGAAGTTACTAACGCCGGTAATTTTTCTAAAAATATCAATGCCTTGTTTTAACTTTGAAGAATTTTCCTTGATTATTCCTTGATTGGCAGTAACTTCCAGATCAACATCCATACCGTTAATGATGATAGTATCGATTTTATTTGAGGCATCTCTGAATTTTCTGAATGAAAATTTACCGGGGGCACATTCCAGAAAATCTATCGCCGCATCCAGCGTTGCGTCTCCAGTTAACTGATCATCCCAGTCATCACTTCCGCTCGATTCGATTTTGATCCCATCATAGGGCTCGCCGAGTGCGTTTGAATACGAGAAGATACTGGTTATCTTTCCCGTTACAGGGGCGATAGCGTAGTCTGATGAATCAGGAGAACCTTTAATTTTCTGGCCGGTCTTAATTTCATCGCCGACCTTGAAAAGCTTTTCTCCCGATTTTCCGTTTGTTTTCAAAAAAACGGTGGCTTCCTGGGGAATGGGGATATCCTCGAAAGGAAGCGTTTCCACGTTATATCTAAATTCCGGCTTTTTTAATCCCAAAAATGACTTTTTAATCATAATTTAATCCTTTACAAAGACGTTTCTTCTCAAGTTACATGACATGACATTCTCCGCACTTGACCGGTCCTGCTCCCTGTCCCTTGTGACATTCAATGCATTGACTATGGAATGCTTCCGGTCTTGCAGATACATCTCCACCTTTATAATGGCATTCAATACAGGGTGATGGCATTTCTCCCCCTTTTTCATAGTTGTGGTGACAGTCAGTACAGCTAATGTCATATTCAGTTGAGTGAACCTTGTGGTCAAAGATGACCTTCCCCGCATTTGTCTTGTATAAAAGTCTGATCGGCATTTCCGGTGTTTTTTGAACCATGGTGTAACCGACAACACCTACTACAAGCATCACCACCATAATGACAGATGCCAGCATCTTCCCTTTTTTTTCCATAATCTACCGTTTCCTTCCTGCTGTCTTCATCCACTTGCCTCTACCCTTAATATTTGTTTAAGGTTTAGAGTATTTAAAATAATTTATCGGGATATTCATCGGTGCGCTACATACTATATGAAACCTTTTGTGTCAATTAAAAAATTGAAGCCGGACATTTTTTATTCTCAAATACTTGAGATTTGATATAAAAAAATAGGTACATTTTCAGGCGATTAATCCATAAATTTTAAATCTATCGGAAACGGGTTTTGTACCGTTTTCAAAATATTGAAGTTCCCTGCTACGGGTCTCAGGAAATGTGTTATCTTGATATTGTGAAGTGGGAGTTCGGGAGTTCGAGTGACATTACCTCAAAGTGAAGCCTTTCGTGAAAATCTAAACTGCATGGTGGCGGTGCAGGGAATTGAACCCCGGACACTACGGATATGAGCCGTATGCTCTAACCATCTGAGCTACACCGCCACAGTATCACCATATTTTTTCCTGCCGCCTTGAGAACTTTGGAAGCATGATTTTTCGATATTAAAGATGAAAATTGCCTTTAAAACCATAGTTCGATTTTCAAAGGAATGAACCCTGTCTATCACTATATCCGCCATGTTGTCAAGATTCCGTGTAATCTTCGTATGACCGGAGTTAATCCGGAAACTCCCACCCTCAAGTTCAGGGTTTTACGTGCTTTCGGTCAACTCCTGTAAATCTTTACTGTGATTGTGACTGTGATTGAATATTCAGGTCATATGCAACAATAACGCTCCTTCTGGTTTTTACGCCGCCGATAGTCAGATTGAGCGCCAAAACTATTTCATTTTGACCGTCGTTGTCAATATCCTTGAACTGATAATCGGCTACATATCCGTTAATCTTTCTCGTTTTCCAGTTTTCCAACAGGCCGAGACCGTCCCACTCGAGATCGTATATCTCACTGGATGTGAAGACCTTTAGATTCTTGAATATTCTTCCTACCGAAGACAAATTTTTCACAACTACAATCTCTTTTTTCCCATCTTTATTAATGTCATACGTGTGTATTCTTACTTTAATAAATATTATGTCTTTCTCAGTTGCGTCGCCGTCTGCCTGATGCTGAAAAATCTCGAAACCATTATTGCTTCCTCCGAAGACATCATCGCTTTTCCAGAGGAATTCATCGCTTCCGGTTACAAGAGCGATCTTGGATAGGGATTTGTCTGTCTTTTCAAAAATACAGAGGTGATCATACTCGTTAAGCGCTATGATTCTCTCCTTCTTGCTTATTCCCAGACTATCAATGGTCAGACCATAGACAGAAAGCCCCTCGGGGATATTCATCTTCTTTCCCTCTTTGTATTCACCACTTCTCCATACAATATTATGAATAGGGTTGCCGAACGGTTTGTCCATACCAAGCTTTTGGCCTAATAATGTAGGAGAGCTTTCAATATTAACCACTCTCATAAACCATCTTAAATCGGATGCTATTTTTTCAAATTTTTCATCCTTAAACTCAAGAACAAATGAGTCCAGTAAATTACGGTTGATGCTTGTTACTATTATTTCAGGGATACCGTTTTTATTGATATCAGCTACATCTACGGAGAGGTAATCATCATAACTCTTTCCGGCGATTTTTTGGAGCAACTTAAAGGAGTTCTCTTTTTTCTGGTATATCATGATGTTATAATCGTCAATAACCACAACTTCGTTCAGGCCGTCGTTATTCACATCTCCGATATCCATTCCCTTGAATTCTGCCGAATACTTTTGACTCATCCAGAAACCTCTTCTCTTCATAGGTTTCGCGGCGTTTATAAAATCGGGATTGATTGCCGAGGTATATGTGCCTCGCCCTCCCTTCATCTTCGATATAATTTCGGACTCACGGGGGAACTGCCCGGCCTGCTGCTGAGGCATGGCCGAGGGAGCAGGAGGAAGACCAAAGGTTGATGGGACGAGTCCAAGAATATGATAGTCTATTCTTTTTGCAAAGTCGGCTATTTTGGGTATTACTTCATCCATGTCCTTGCACTGGGCAAACACACCTACCGAAGATTTATATGAAGTAATATCAACAAGCTTTCCATCCAGGCTTAAGCTATTACCGATTTTTGTGATGCTGCCCCACACAATAAAATCAACGTTCATTTTCTTACCGAGGGCGTAAACATCAGATTGAGTAAGACTTTTTTTCCCAACTGCCTTTAACGCATCAAGGGTCGAGTCCTTACTTACGACATCTATTTTTTCACTTACAGCAATTCGCGAGAAAAGCATATCCCATATGCCGGTCTTCACATAATCTATATTTTCGGAACTGTGCACCGAAAAGGGGAGTATAACCACCTTTTTTATCTCTTTTGTTGTTTCCTTTTTTGTCGTTTCTTTTGTTGCCCGTGCCTGACCGAATACCGTTATAATTAGGAAAAGGCAAAAGAAAACCCCAAGGATTTTTTTCATTATTTATCTCCTGGTTAAATTTTAACTGGTTCTTCTTTATCACCCTATAATTTACAATTCAAGAGCGATTTTCACTGCAAGGTCTGTTCACCGGGCAGGCCTATGAACCTGAAATCAGGTTCAGGACGCCGATGACGGTATCGGTTCCTGCTAATCGCCACAAAAACTTCTCAACAATTTAAGATTATCTTTGTCTTTACTTTTGGCCTTGGGTGTTTCTATAATCTTGGGTATATTTTTAAGGCGTTCATCATTCATAATCCACCTAAAAGGCCGCTTACCTATCAAACCCTGGCCAATGTGATCATGCCTGTCCACCCTTGTGCCGCAGTCATTCTGTGAATCATTTAGATGTATAACCATAAGCTTTTCTGTTCCGGTGATTTCTTCAATATCTTTTAAAATTTTTTCATAACTGCTTTTTATCCTCAGCTCGTAACCTGCAGCAAATGCATGGCATGTGTCAAAGCAGAATCCTATCCTTGATTTTTCCTCCGTTCTTTCAATTATCTCGGCGATATGTTCAAGCCTGTAACCGAGACTTGTTCCCTGACCGGCTGTCATTTCTAATAAAATTTTAACGGAGCAGCCAGCCGTCTTTTGATGAATCAGATTGATGGAATCCGAGATCTTCTCTATTCCGGAAAGCTCTCCAGACCCTTTGTGAGAGCCGGGGTGCATTACAAGATATGCTATATTTAATAATTCGCATCGTTCCATTTCACATAACATTGCATTTATCGACTTTCGGTGTGTTTCATTATCAGTTGAGGCTAAATTAATAAGGTAACTGCCGTGTGATATGATGGGATCGATACAGGTTTTCTTTATCGTTTCATGAAAAGCGTCGATTTCCGCCCGTTCAAGGTACCTCTCACGCCACCCACGTGAATTTTTTGTAAATATCTGTATTGTATTGCATCCCAGATCATACCCGCGTATGAGGGATTTTTCTATTCCACCTGCTATGGATATGTGAGCCCCTAAAAGGGGTCTATTTGCCATTGGTTGTATCTTTATCCGTATTACCCCTCAAAAAGTCTTTTGCTTTTTCAAATATTCCGGGATACTTCTTTTCAAAAATTGACAATATCTTCTTGGCGGCCGGAACTTCCGATGACAGGATAATAATTCCTATAATCAAAAAAAGTATTCCCTGGAGTATCGGGAGAAAGCATCCTATAATGCCTAACACAATGAAGGTCAAACCTGTAACGTACCTGAAAGTTTTTTTCATGAACTTCTTCACCCTGACTGAAAACTCAGCGCGTATTATCTTTATCAACTTTTCTTTTCTGTGGCTTGACAAGGATAAGGCCTGTGTGTTTTGTATGTCAAGAAGTAATCGATAAAATTGCCGGGGGCCTGAATGAAAAGGGTTTTGAAGACTCGGAACTTAGGTCTGTCCGTGTGAGAAATAAAATGGATTTATCAATACTGTCTCAAAAGAATGAAATCTTAAATCTTATTGTAGAAAAGCTCGGCAGAAATCCAGTTAATTTTTCCGGGAAAATGAATCTCATAAAAGCGGGAAAAAAGAAAGATGAAGCCTGGCTTGCCGCAGGAGTGTTACTTCCGCTTTTTTTCAAAGATGATGAATTGGTGTTTCAGCTTATCAAGCGTGCTTCGACGGTTCCTCAGCCCGGAGACATAAGCTGCCCCGGAGGGATGCTGAATACTTTTCTGGATCCTTTTTTAAGACCGCTTGCGGCTCACCGATTTTCACCACTGCTGCGGGAAGATGTGCTGAAACATATCAGGCTTAGGGGGAAAACCACCTTCAGAAATATTACGCTCTTCCTGACCAATGCCCTGAGAGAATCGTGGGAAGAGGTAGGACTTAACCCTTTTAATGTTACGTTTCTTGGCCCGCTGCCCTGTTATGACCTGACGACATTCAGACGGACTATCTTTCCCATGACAGGGTATGTAAAAAACAGATGGGAATTCCGTCCCAACTGGGAGGTTGACAGGGTTGTAGAGATTCCACTGCGGACATTCTTTAGTTATGACAATTACGGACTTTGCTCCGTTGAATCCTCCGGCGAATTTAGAAAAGGTATAGACAGAGTGAGGAATTTTCCGTGTTTGATATACCGGGAGGAGGTACTTTGGGGGGCTACTTTCAATATCATCATGAATTTTTTTAAAATTGTCTTTGATTTTGATTTGCCGAAGACTCATTCGAAAAGGATAGTGAAAAAGGTTCTCTATCCGGACTATCTGACGGGAAGTCGGAAATAACCGTCCAGAGATGAGTAAATATTCGGTTCAGCGCGGCTAAAATGAGGTAGCACTATCCTTAAAACAGGGCAGAAGGAGCGTAAAAAAACAGATAAGGATGTCTCCTGATCTGACCCTCCGGAGAGCTTATTATTTGACAGAAATTCTCGCATTCTGATACTGTTCTAAAGTAGAAGAACTTCGTGGCTCCCTGTGAGGGGTGCCGTAGCTGTTCATCATCGTTGTTATTCAATTTGTGGAGTAAGGGTACGATGTTGATCGATGGTATAAAGGCTGTCGTTTTTGACTTTGACGGCACGCTGGCAAAACTTAATATAGATTTTTCCTTTATGCGAAAAGCCGTTCTTGAGCTCACTGCCGGCTATAATGTTCCTGTGGACGGCCTGAATAAACTTTTTGTATTGGAAATGATTGAGGCCGGACGTAAATTAATTTCCACGGACAATCCCGGGAACGGGGCTGATTATGCTCAAAAGGCGGATAAACTGATATATAGTATTGAAATTGATGCGGCAAAAAAAGGAGAGCTTGTTGATGGTGTGAGGCAAATGTTGAGCGATTTAAATGTCCGTAATATAAAGGTTGGTGTAGTAACCAGAAACTGCCAGGAAGCCGTAAGAGAGATTTTCCCCGATATAGATTCATTTTGCAAGGCAGTTGTTACGAGAGAATTTGTCAAAAATGTAAAGCCACACTCGGAGCATCTCAAAGTAACCCTTGAAAAACTTGGCACTGCGCCGGGACAAGCCGTCATGGTCGGTGATCATCCTATGGATATAAGCATTGGAAAGAAAATGGGAACATACACAGTGGGTGTTCTTACTGGGTATTCCGGAGCCGATGACCTCCGCGGAGCGGGGGCTGATTTCATAATAGATAGTGTGGCGGAAATCACGGATCACTTTTCGTAACGCATTCCTCTTTCCTCAATCGATGGATTGTTTGTTAATTAAAACAATTGAAAAATTATGGGACCAGTTAAATCTCGTTTTAATTTTTTGAAAAACAATATAAACTTACAAAACGTTTATGAAATACGAATATCCTGCCATTTAAAGGGGTAAATTAGGATGACAATTAAAAATTATCTACTGAGGATTATAATTGCATTTCTGATAATTTTCTTTTTTTCCACGGCCGTATTGCATGCGGAAAGGGATGTGCCGCTCACGCTGAAGGAGAGTATTGACATTGCCTTGAAGCAGAGTGTGACAATAAACGCGGCACGGGAAGGGGTCAGGGCATCCGAATCGAAAAGGAAAGGGGCATTTACCGGGTTTCTGCCCAAACTGAGCACGTCGTACAGCTATAAGCAATTGAATGAAGCACCGGAGTCCAGGCTGTCGGAAACTCCCATAACATCGGGGACAAGGGATAATTACAACTGGCAGCTGGAACTTAAGCAGCCTCTCTTCGCGGGCGGAGGTATACTGGCAAATTATCAGATTAACAGGCTCGGTGAAGATATCTCACGGATGGAGGAGACGACGACGATTCTCGATATCATAGAGGAAGTGAAAGTGTCCTATTTTACTATACTTAAAACAGAGAGGATTATGGGTGTGGCAAGGCAGTCGGTAGAACAGCTAAAGGTGCACCGTGATGTGGCAAAAGATTTCTACGATGTGGGGATAATACCGAAAAATGATCTTCTCTATGCCGAGGTTGAACTCGCCAATGGTAAGCAGTTCCTTGTCAGAGCGGAAAACGGAGTTGAACTTGCCAAGGCGAAATTCAATACGGTACTCCGCAGGGGAATAAATACACCTGTCGAAATAGAAGACATCCTCTCGTATAAACCTTTTCAGAAGGAACTTGCTGACTGTGTAAAACTTGCCTTTGAGAACAGACCTGAAATCAAGGCGTATTCAATGAAAATAGAACAGGCGGAAAAAGAGGTTAAGCTTACAAAGAGCCAATTTTTTCCTTCTGTAGACCTTGTGGGAAACTATTCAAGGTTTGGAGAAGATCCTGATCTAAAGGGAAGTAAGTACACTCCCCAGGAAAACTGGTATGTCATGGCGGTAGCCAACTGGGATATCTGGGAATGGGGGAGGACGAAACACGAGGTTGCTTTCGACATTAGCAGGAAAAACCAGGCCTCGGATGACCTTGCCGCTATTGAGGATCGGATAACTCTTTATGTAAAGAGATCCTATCTTTTGCTGAGAGAAGCGGAAAAACATATATTTGTGGCAAAAAAAGCGATTGAACAGGCGGAAGAAAATTTCAGAATCAATGAGGAACGTTACAAGGAACATGTGGCTACGTCGACAGACGTTATTGACGCACAGACGCTCCTCACAAGATCGAAATCCGATTATTACAACGCGCTAAGCAATTATAACATCGCAATGGCCGGCCTTGAAAGGTCAATGGGACTCAGGGAGGAAAGAGCGGGTAGCACGGCGCAGGCAGAAGACTAGGGTATTAAAACATAATTGATTTAGAAAAGCGGGGAATATAATAGACGTTTTCTTGCGTTTCTAAAATTTCCCAAAGCTTTTCGGGGGAACTTAAATAAATAAAAGGGAGGATGATCATGTTTGATTTTATTAAGAAAACCATGCTGGTTGGTGTAGGTCTGGCTGCTGTGACGAGAGAAAAAATTGAAGAGATAGTAGGTGAGCTTGTCAAGAAAGGAGAACTCTCCGAGAAGGAAGGGAAGGAGATGGTTGATGAGCTCGTTGAGAAATCAAAGAAGGTCAAAAAAGACCTGGATAAAAAGGTAGAGAAGATTGTAGCCGATACCTTGAATAAGCTTAATATACCTACCAGAGAAGAATTAACAGAGCTCAAAAAAAAGATTGAAAAGCTGGCTAAGAAGGAATAGCCGATGTTTGTCCGGAAGATAGGTATTGTCTCACGCACATATCGGCATGCCAACAGATATCGCCAGATACTTACCGTTTTGTTCAAGTATGGATTTGGCGATCTGATTGACAGGCTAAAAGTGGGTCAGTATCTCGAATTGGGCATGCAGATGGTTTCCAGAAAACGCCGTGAACGTGTGGATGCACTAACCAAGTCCGAGCGCGTACGTATGGCTCTGGAAGAACTGGGCCCCACTTTTGTAAAGATGGGGCAGGTACTCTCTACCCGTCCGGATCTGATCCCGGTCCAATTCATTGACGAGCTGTCAAAACTTCAGGACGAAGTACCTCCGTTTCCATTTAGTGAGGCCAGGGAAATCATTGAAGCCGAATTAAAATCTCCGATAGAAGATAAATTTGAAAAGTTTGATGAAACTCCTCTGGCGGCGGCCTCCATCGGACAGGTGCATCGGGCACGGCTGAAAGACGGGGAAGATGTTATCGTAAAGGTGAAGCGTCCCGGTATCCGTAAAACCATTGAGGTGGACCTGGAGATTATGCTCCATCTGGCGGTTTTGATAGAGAAGCATGTTGAAGAGTGGGGGATATATCGTCCCACCAAGATAATCGAAGAATTTTCACGTACACTGGGGAAAGAGATCGATTATACGATTGAGGCGTCGAATGCTGAGAGGTTTGCCCGGCAGTTTGTCGGCAACTCTATGGTGTATGTTCCCCGAGTTTTCAGAGAAGCGACAACCACGCGGATACTCACCATGGAGTATGTGGATGGTGTGAAGGCATCCAAGATTGACAAACTGGAAAAGGAAGGTTTCGATAGAAAAATAATAGCCTCGCGGGGTGCCGATTTAATGCTTGAACAGGTGTTCAAACACGGATTTTTTCACGCGGATCCTCACCCTGGAAACATATTTATTCTGCCGGATAATGTTATATGCTATCTCGATTTTGGCATGATGGGACGGGTTGACCGGTATGCGAGGGAAGATTTTGCCGACGTTATATACGGCTATGTCAGCAGGGATGAATCGAAAATAGCCGATGCCCTGTTGAGAATAGTTCATTGGGATAAAGAACCTGATCGCCGTGTCCTTGAAAGAGATGTGGCCGACTTTGTGGAAGCGCATTTATATAAACCTCTCAAGGAATTGCGTATTGAAGACCTTCTTAATCAATTACTTGAATTGATCAGGCATCATCATCTGCAGCTTCCGCCCGATATATTCCTTATGGTTAAAGCCCTGTCTCAGGTGGAAGGACTTGGTCTTGTGATGAACCCCGATTTTGATATGACCGAAAGAGCCGCGCCTTTTGTAAAACGTCTCAAATTGGAGCGTCTTTCTCCAAAGCGGATCATGGGTGATTTTTTAGATTCAGGTGGAGAACTTGTTCAGCTTTTAAAAGAGATTCCCGGAGAACTGAGGGATATATTGAGACAAATAAGACAGGGGAAATCAAACATCGGATTTGAACACAAGGGGCTTGAGAATTTCATATTTGAAATGGACAGATCGTCAAACCGGATCGCTTTTTCGTTAATTGTAGCGTCTCTTATCGTGGGATCATCCCTCATAATCAGATCGGATTTGGGACCGTTTCTTTTAGGTTTTCCGATACTCGGTATCGTGGGATTCAGCATTGCCGGTATATTAGGGGTATGGTTGATAATATCGATTCTCCGTTCGGGGAAGCTGTAGGACGGATATATAATAAGGTGTCCCCACCGGGGTTTAATGATAAGGAAGGGGGCATTTTCGCGGAAGATAGATGTAATGTAAATGATTATATTAAATAGGAAGGAGTGTAATTTTGAGACATATTCGGTTTCTTTTGGGCACTGTAATTATTGTGTTGATTTTCGGTTGTGTTTGCTTCACGGGTGAGATTCAAACGGGTGATCGTCTCGGTGATAAGAATAAGACAGACATTGCAATAACCGTAACAGACGGGCTGGGCAGAGAAGTTACCATTCATGCCATTCCGCAAAGGATCGTATCGACGGTTCCTTCGAATACGGAGATATTGTATGATCTGGGACTTAAAGACAAGGTTGTCGCGGTTACGTCACATTGCATGAAAACGTGCGACACATCGGGTAAGTCCGTTATCGGGGGTTGGTCTAAACCTGAGATTGCTGAAAAAATTGCAGACTTAAAACCTGATCTGGTCCTCGCTTTCGGAGGGTTACAGACTCCGCTGGCAAGGGAGATGGAAAAGAGAAATATAACTACGTTTGTCTTCTTCCCCAAGACCGTGGATGAAACGTTAGCGCAGGTAATATCGGTGGGAAAGATTACCGGCACTTCCGCGGCGGCTGAAAAAGTGGTTGCGGGATGCCGGAGCAGATTAAAAAAAATAGATGAAATAATCGGCAGTATCCCCGTTGAAAAGAGGTTGAAGTGTGTTCGCCTTATGTCGACACGCGCGATGGTCATCGGAGGCAGATCATTTCAGAATGACATGGTAAAGAGGGCAGGGGGGATAAACGTATTCGAGTATATTGACGATGATTATCCTACGGTCAGTTTCGATGACGTCAGGGCCAAAGACCCCGACATGATTATTTTCAATCGCTGTAATGAAAAGGAAGCCGTTGAATGGTTTTTAAAACAGGATGGCTGGAAGGATCTGAGGGCAGCGAAAGAGGGAAGGCTGATGTCAATATCGTGCAATCATATCTGTCATCCCAATACCCGCATCGACAGAACCGTTGAAATACTGGCAAAGCGTTTTTACCCCGAAAAATTCATTTCTAAATGAAAAACAATGCCGTAAAGCCCCCCTGGGCGGGGCTTTATCATTTAAAATCACTTAATATTACTTGATTTCCCTTTTTTTTTAAATTATATGTTGTACGGAATAACAAAAAGGGGGTCTGCTTTTACAGACTACTTATGCGACACCTCGTTTTGTACTTGCACGCTGACCCGCAAAGAATAAAACTCGAAATCTCACAGAACATTTAAGTAATCCTTAAAATTGAGACTCCCCGCCGCAAGCAGCGGGGAATGCGCTCGCTGTTCAGTTCAATATCAACTTATCAGGGCAAATTTGCCCGTCAATCAATGATCCGGTAATGAACTAAACAAA
>CAZZBF010000005.1:39027-42770 GCA_964652795.1 uncultured Syntrophales bacterium
CATTAATGTCACCACGAACCATTGCGGAACAGTTAAATTATGAAACAAAAAGTAAAGCGATATTCTCATCATTTTTTGAAATCGCTAAAACTAATCATAATGGCTGTTTTAGTGATTCAGACTCAACTTGTATGTCATTCAATCGCATCAGTTCCGGTTAAAGTCGGCATCTACCAAAACGCACCGAAGGTTTATCTGGATCAACAAGGCAAGCCGGCCGGGTTTTTCCCCGAGATTTTAAATTTTATCGCTGAAAAAGAGGAATGGAAACTTGAGTATATTCCCTGTACCTGGAATAAGTGTCTGGATAAGGTGGAAAGCGGCGAGCTTGATCTAATGATGGACGTGGCCTTTTCGGAGTCGCGTGCCAGGCGTTTTAATTTCAACAAGGAAGTTGTGCTGGGAAACTGGTCCGGAGTTTATACCAGATATGGCATCTCAATTCGTTCCATCCTGGATTTGGACGGAAAGAAAATCGCGGTTGTTAAAGGGTCGATTCAGGCCCACAAAATAAAAGCCGACGCACATGCCTACGGTATTATACCGACCTTTATAGAGGCGGAAAGCTTCGCAACGGTATTTGATCTGATCGAAAAGGGAGAGGCGGATGCCGGCATCGTCAACCGGCTTTTCGGCGCACAGCAGGTGAAAAATTTCGGTCTCCAGGAAACCGGTGTTGTTCTCTATCCGTCGAAACTGATGTTTATTACTCCGAAGATAAAGGACAATAAACTGCTTAGCCGTATAGATAAATACCTGATAAAATTGAAAAAGGACTCACATTCCATATATTACAGTGCGCTTGGAAGAGCCTTGGCTCCGGCACAAAAGCCTGACTTTCATGTCTTTTCTTTGACCGGAGAGGAATCGGCCTGGCTGGCCGCGCACCCGGAGATATCGATTGCCGTCAATCAGGCGTGGCCTCCCATGGATTACGTCGATGCGCAGGGCAAGCCACAGGGTATCGGTATCGGTTTTATCAAAGCGCTTAACACCCGCTTAAAGGGCAGATTGAAAATCGTACCTCTTCCCTGGACGGAGATGTGTAAGGCTGTGAAGGAAAAACAGATCGACGCGCTGATGGACATCACGCCGAGACCGGACCGTGAACCCTTTTTCAATTTCACAAAGCCGTATGTTTCGGTTCCCCACATCATTATCGCGCCGAAAGATGCGCCGTATTACGAAAGTCTCTCCCACCTAAAAGGCAAGACAGTCGGAGTGGAACGCGGTTTTTTCATCACTCGTGTGCTTCGAGATAAATATCCCGATATCAAGGTGAAGCTTTTCAATACAACCAGTGATGCCTTAGATGCGGTTTCCAAGGGGATAACGGATGCTTACATCGGTAATCGAGCCGTGGCGATGTACATCATCGAGCGGGAACTGATTAATAACCTGAAAGGCCATGGCAAGATCGAGGAAACAGCTTCCATCAATGTTATCGGTGTTCGCAAAGACTGGCCCGTTCTGAGAGACATTCTGCAAAAAGCGCTGGATAATCTTAACAAAGACGAAGTTACCTCCATCCTCAGAAGATGGGTTACTCCTTATGAAGAGTATGCAGTGAGGATTCAACTATCACCGGAAGAAAAAGCTTGGATCACAGCTCATCCGGTTCTCCGCATGGGGTACGATACAAGTTGGCCTCCCGTGGAATATACGGATAGTGAGGGACGATTTGTCGGGATGTCCGCGGATTTCACGAAACTGGTCGGTAACATTGTCGGTGTTGCGATTAAGCCGACCGCTCCTAAAAGCTGGCAAAGCACTCTGGAAGAGATCAAGTCGGGCTCAATCGATGTTCTCTTCGCGGTCACGCGTACGCCCCAGCGTGAAGAATTTCTCTCTTTCAGCAAGCCCTATTTAAATTTCCCCATGGTGATCGTAACCGATCAGGCCGCCTCCTATATTGGTGATATGAATGAACTGAAGGGAAAGAAAATCGCGGTAGTCAACGGACATGCCAGTCACGATATTTTAAAAGTCCGGCATCCTGAGCTTGATTTGATGCTTACCGCTGATGCGAAAGCAGGATTACACGCTGTTAAACGCCGGGACGCCTATGCATATATCGGCAGCCTCGCGGCCATAAGCTACGTGATTAGCCATGAGAGCATATCAAGCCTCATGGTCTGTGGCGAAACACCGTACAATTATGAACTCTCTATTGGTGTCAGTAAAAAACAGCCGATACTGGCAAGTATTATACAAAAGGCTGTTACTGCCATTAAGGAAGAAGAACGTAACGCGATTTATCAAAAGTGGATTTCAGTGACCTATAAGCGGAGTGTCGATTACGGCTTGTTATTGAAGGTTCTCCTTGGCTCAATTCTGATTGTCCTGGTGGTTTTCTACTGGAACCGCCGTCTGGCTCGTGAGATCGGCCTTCGCCGGAAAATTGAAGGAGAACTGGTGGAAGCGAAAGAAATCGCCGAATCCGCCAATCGGGTAAAAAGCGCCTTTTTGTCCAGCATGTCGCATGAATTGCGCACGCCTCTCAATTCCATTATCGGTTTTACCGGTATCACTCTCAATGAGCTTGCCGGCCCCCTGAATCTTGAGCAGAAAAAACAGTTGAAAATGGTTAAAGGGAGCGCCCGCCACTTACTGGATCTTATCAATGATGTGTTGGATATTTCAAAAATCGAGGCGGGCGAACTGCAGGTCTCTTGTGAGGAATTCAGTATGCGCGATGCGGTTAACCAAGTTGCTGAATCGCTTAAGCCGCTGGCCGAGCGGAAAGGTCTGTCTCTTTCTGTGGAAATCGCACCGGAAGTTGACAAGATTGCCAGTGATGAACGCCGTATTCGTCAAATTCTCATCAATCTGGCTAACAATGCCATCAAGTTTACCGAAAAGGGAGCGGTAAAGATTGTCTGTCTCCAGCGTGATTCCTTCATAGAAGTTGAAATAACGGACAGCGGAATCGGCATTAAGGATGGGGATATCGGCAAACTTTTCAAACCGTTCCAACAGCTCGATACCGGTACTTCCCGCAGGTACGAAGGAACCGGCCTGGGGCTGTCTGTGTGTAAGCGAATTCTTGATATGCTGGGCGGTACCATTCGAGTGAAGAGTCAATTCGGAAAAGGCAGTACCTTTACCTTTACTTTGCCGTTGGTTACGGAGGGGGAAAATGACGAAAAAGAAAATCCTGATCATTGAAGATAATGAACAAAACCTCTATTTGACAACGTTTCTGTTGGAAAAAGAAGATTATGAGGTGGTCCAGGCACGTGACGGGCAGCAGGGATTAGAATTAGCTGTTTCTGAAAATCCCGATTTGATTCTTTTAGATATCCAGCTGCCGGTGATGGATGGATATGAAGTAGCTAGGCGTCTGAAGCAGGCTGGAGAGACGAAAGCTATTCCTGTCGTAGCGGTTACCTCTTATGCGATGGCGGGCGACCGCGAAACCATTCTGGCCGCGGGCTGTGAAGGGTACATTGAAAAACCAATAGACCCCGACAGCTTCGTTAAGCAGGTTAGAAGATTTTTGTCGCAGATATAGAAAGGAGGCATTGCACGATGAGTAAAATTCTTATCGTTGAAGACAATCCCGAGAGTCGCTACATGTTGGAACAGCTGTTGGCATCCAGAGGTCATCAAATAATTTCCGCGGAAGATGGCGAGGACGCCCTGCGGCTTGCCCGTCAGGACCCGCCCGAGGTCATCATTTCAGATATCATGATGCCGGTTATGAACGGATTCAGACTTTGTCGGGAAGTGAAAAAAGATTC
>CAZZBF010000005.1:42780-44221 GCA_964652795.1 uncultured Syntrophales bacterium
AAAAAAAAAAAAAAAAAAAAAAAAAAAAAAAAACCTGGCAATTAATATATTCCCTTTATTTTTTATACGGCTACTTTTACTGAAAAGACTGACGAGAAACTGGCCATGAATCTCGGCGCTTCCCGTTTTATCCTCAAACCAACGGAAGGCGAGCAGTTTATACGGATGCTCGATGAAGTGCTGGATGAACACCGGCAGGGAATTCTGCAGGTTCCTGAAAAGCCGCTGGAAGATGAGCAGACCCTTCTGGAAATGTATGATGACAGTATTGCCCTTAAGCTCTCAAAAACAGTGGAAAAACTCCAAAATGAACGAGAAATGCTGATTAAATCGGAACGGAGGCTTAAAGAGGCGCAGGAACTGGCCCATATTGGGCATTGGGAACTCGACGTCAAAAACAATTTCCTAGAATGGTCTGATGAGATATACCGCATTTTGGGACTCAAACCACAGGAGATTGATGCCACATACGAAGCATTTATGGCGGCTGTTCATCCGGATGACAGGGTTTTTGTCGCTCAGGCCCACAAAAACTCATTGGCGAAAAAGACACAATGCGATATCGAATGTCGTGTGTTGCTTAAGGATGGGACAATCAAATATGTGAATGAAAGGTTCCAAACCATCTATGACGACGACGGCATGCCGACCTGTTCGATTGGGACGATTCAAGACATCACCGAATGCAAGCTGATGGAAAAAGTACTTCGGGAGAGCGAATCACAATATAGAAGTATCTTTAACTCTGCTATAGATTCATTTCTTATCTTCGATTTAGACGGTAATATTGTAGAGGCAAATCCTCAGGCATGTAAAATATATGGTTATACTTATGAGGAATTTATAAAACTTTCCGGCAAGGATATAGTTCACCCCGACTACCATTATCTTTTTGAGAAGTTCAAGAAAGATGTTCAAGCAATAAGTGAATTTCACGCTGAATCAGTAGATATCCATAAAGATGGGACTATGTTTGATGTCGAAGTTAAGGGAGGTATATTTGATTATAAGGGTAAACCGCATTTGTTGGCTGTCATAAGAGACATCACCGAGCGTAAGGAAGCGGAGGAAGCATTGAGGGAAGCGTATGACATCATCAATAAAAGCTCATCAGTGGCCTTTACCTGGAAGAATCAGGAAGGATGGCCGGTGGAGTTTGTTTCTGAAAATGTTGAGAGACTTTTTGGATATACGGCAGAAGAATTCATCACGGGAGATGTGAATTATGTTGACTGCATTCATCCTGATGACCTCGGACAAGTGGCCATGGAGGTGGCGGAATTCAGTGCCAAAGCGGAAACGGCCGAGTTTACCCACGAACCGTATCGCATCATAGCAAGGGACGGTTCGGAAAAGATAATTGATGACTGGACTTATATCGTCAGGGACAATGACGGGCGCATCACGCATTACAAGGGTGTCGTTGAAGACATCACCGAGC
>CAZZBF010000005.1:44321-86632 GCA_964652795.1 uncultured Syntrophales bacterium
GAAGCGCTTCGGCAATCGGAACACGAGTTGTCCATAAGAAACCGGATCAATGAGATTTTCCTCATCATACCCGATGAGGAGATGTACGGAAAAGTGCTTACGGTCATTCTGGAGGTCATGGAAAGCAAATACGGAATATTTGGATACATTGACGAGAACGGCGCGTGGGTCTGTCCGTCCATGACCAGAGGTGTCTGGGATGAGTGTCGGATTACCGACAAGACCATAATATTTACCAGGGATCAATGGGGCGGCTTCTGGGGTCGGGCAATGGCTGAAAAGAAGACGATCTGTTCCAATAAAACATTCATCGTTCCTCGAGGTCATATACCGATAACCCGGGCTCTGGATGTGCCGATCATCTACCAGGGAGAGCTCATCGGGAATATACTTGTCGGCGACAAAGAGACGGACTATAACGAGAAGGACATACAGGTATTGGAAGACATCGCTGCTAACCTTGCGACGGTTCTTTATTCGAGATTAAAGATAGAAAAACAGGAGCGAGAGAAAAAGCAACTTGAGGCCCGGTTCCATCATGCCCAGAAAATGGAGGCCATCGGGGTACTGGCGGGCGGTGTGGCTCATGACTTCAACAACCTGCTCACGACGATCATCGGCAACGCCCAGATCACGCTGGACGGTCTGTCAAAGGATGATCCCCTTTGGGAAGATATCGGGGAGATTATAAAGGCGGGGCAAAAAGGAGCCGTCCTGGCCCGGCAGCTTTTGACCTTCAGCCGCAAGGAGATTTTTCATCCCGAGATCCTGGATCTTAATGAAGTCGTTCACGATATGGACAAGCTTTTGCGGCGTCTGATCAGAGAAAATATCGAGCTGGAGACTGTCCTGTCACCGGGTTTATGGAAGGTTGAAGCGGATCCGGGGCAGATAGAACAGGTGATCATGAACCTGGTGATAAACTCCAGGGACGCCATGCTCGAGGGAGGGAAGCTCACCATTGAGACGGCCAACGTGAATCTGGACGAGACGTATTTTAGTGTCCGTGAAATGGAAGGATTGCCGGGGTCTTATGTGATGCTGGCCGTAACGGACACGGGTCCCGGCATGGACGAGGAAACTTTGTCCAGGATGTTTGAACCTTTTTTTACCACCAAGGAGCGGGGTGCCGGCACAGGGCTGGGACTTTCCACGGTGTACGGTATCGTGAAGCAGAGCAAGGGATATATTTGGCCGTACAGTGAACACGGGATGGGAACAACGATGAAAATGTACCTTCCCAGGGCGGAGGGTGTCCGGGCGGCGATTCCGGAAAAAGAAATGCCTGAAGAGGAAGTAGGTGGCAGCGAGGTGGTGCTGTTGGTGGAAGACGAAGAATCGCTTCGAAAATTGGCGGTCAAGTCCCTTCGGAAAGCGGGGTACGATGTCCTGATGGCCGCTAACGGTGAAGAAGCTCTTCGGGTAAGTGAGGAGTTCGAAGGGGAGATTCACCTGCTGCTCACGGATGTGGTGATGCCGGTGATGGGTGGCAGGGAACTGGCGGAGCGGATGGTCGCCCTGCATCCGGAGATCAAGGTAGTCTACATGTCCGGTTATCCGGGCAAGGCCCTTTCGCATAACGACATTCTCAAACCGGGAACGGACTATTTTCAGAAGCCGTTTACGCCCGAATCTCTGTGCCGCAAGGTGAGGGAGGCTCTGGACAGACAGACTGAGTAATAATTTAACCCTTGTTCGCTTATGACGGATCGACGAGTGGATATCGATCCCGAAATTGGGAAATTAAAATTACCAACCGGAATTATAGCCGAAATTTAGAGCAGATGGTGAAAGATAGCACCATTAATTTGAGAAAGGCCATGGAAGTGATCATTCGAGCCATGAGCCTGGTTGTTGAATGAATGACCCCACCCGCTTGCGGAGGGGTCATTCATTTAAGGGAAAGTGGTTGACCATGGCCGGATTATATTTTTTATTACCCACCTTATTGATCATCCTTTTTTCTTTCCTCATCGTCAGGGCCGGTTCCATCGCGCTTATGATAACAGGGCTTGAGGAAAAACGTGCCCGTTTCCAGGCGCTGTCGGCCTTTTCGGGAACGGGCTTTACGACCCGTGAGGCCGAGTCCGTTATCAATCATCCGAAAAGGAGAAGAATTATCAGCATCCTTATGATTTTGGAGAGTGCCGGTATTGTCGCGGTTATCGTGACGATGACCTCATCAATTATGAAGACCAGGGGATACTTTCTCTCGCTCGACATAATACTGTTTGTCGTCGGGATATATCTGATTTACAGATTCGCCACGCATAAGAAGATCATTCGGCGGTGGGAGAGCTTCATCGAAGACAAATTCGTCAAATCGAACATATTTGAAGAGACTGAGACGGAGGACCTGTTCCACCTCTTCGAAGGGTATGGACTCGTCAGGGTCGTTGTCGACGAACAATCTCCCTTGAACGGCAGCACCCTGGCGGACCACGAATTAAACATACAAGGGATTCTGGTTCTGGGAATCGAACGGGGGAGGAACTGGGTTCCTGTTCCCCAAAACGATGAAGTCCTGCGGAAAGATGACAGGCTGGTGATCTACGGTCCGGTCGATAAGATGAAGAAAATCCTGAGTCCGATAACTTGATAGGTGGTTAACGGGGGATGATCTCGAATTTCGCCTGGAATAATCATGCAATGTGAGTATTATAAAGCATGACGACATGCACAGGGTCATGACAAAACCATTGGTACTCAATCCAAAAACGAGGAGTTAACAAAATATGACAAAGGTAAAATTTATCATTACTGCAGTTTTAGCCGTCCTGTTCGGTGTCCTCCTTATGCAAAACAGCGAGGTCGTGTCGCTGAAAATGTTCTTCTGGGAAATCAGCATGTCCAGGATCATCTTTTTCCCCCTTCTTCTCCTTATAGGGTTCGTTGTCGGCTTTATATTTGCCAAGATGACCGGTTCGCAGGATGACGATTAGGAAGACTTTAAAAATCAGCATGAACGGCAATATGCTCGTGTGATCTTGACATTACCGCGTCTTTGCGGATAAGAAATATTTGCGTTTACAAGAGTTTCCTGACGGCAGTCGCGGGACGGCTGTTACACCGCACGATTTGCCCGTCAAATCGGCATTCGGCAGAAAAATAAAATATAAGGTCAATAAATTATGAGATATGTGCATGGGTATGATCCAAGAGAAAACATACGTTTGCAGGACCAGGCTTCGACTCTTGTCGAATTACTGCATTTCGATACATTTTATCCTGAAGGGAGCCGAGTTCTTGAGGCAGGATGCGGTGTAGGCGCCCAAACCGTAACTTTGGCAAGAAATAGTCCTGACGCACATATCACCTCTATTGATATATCGGAAAGTTCGCTGGAAGAAGCCAGGAAAAAAATTGAAGCAGCAGGATTCACAAATGTAAGTTTCCGGCAGGGCGACATCTTTAAATTGCCATTTAAGCCGCAATTATTCGATCACATCTTTGTTTGTTTTGTTCTTGAACATTTGGCACGACCGGTTGAGGCATTAAATTGCCTGAAAAATCTTCTTAAAATCGGCGGTACAATCACTGTTATCGAAGGAGATCATGGATCGACATGTCTCTATCCTGACAGTGAAGCCGCTTACAAAGCAATTCAGTGCCAGGTCGAACTGCAGAAAAGAGCGGGCGGCAATGCAAATATAGGCAGAGAGCTGTATCCCACCCTAAACGCGGTGGGTTTCAGATCTATTCAGGTATCTCCACGAATGGTTTATGTTGATTCAAGTAAACCTCAGCTTGTTGAAGGCTTCACGAAAAACACTTTCACGGCGATGATTGAAGGCGTACGTGAATCCTCTATTAAAGCTGGTGTAATTGACGAAAAAACCTTTGATGAGGGAATTAAGGGGTTGTACAGAACGACACAAGCAGACGGAGTTTTTTGCTACACATTTTTCAAGGCAATCGCAACAAAGCAATAAGTCGCCGAATCAACGTGTGAAGGAAAATTGGAAACTCCGCCGCGCTTTTTACCTGTCTCTTAACTGTGCCGTTATACCGTACAATTTTCCTGTCAACTCGGTATTATGCGCAAAGGAACTAAATGCGAATATGGGATATCAGTCCGGGATATTTAAACCGGCAGAGTCTTCTTGGAGAACACTGTGAACTCCATGCAATCGTTTCGATTATGATAAACAGGAAGAAGGGATATTCTAACCACCCTGAGGCTGTTCGCTGGGCCGGTTATGGCTGGGCTCTGAAACAGCGTCACCGACTGCTGGCAGCTGAAATGTCGCTGAGAGGATTTACTGACGAATCCCCTGTTACTACGCGTGCAAGGAAAGGTGTATGGCCTGGAACATATATTGACGAACCCTTCCGGCAGTTTCAAATACTCGATGCTAAATATCGTAATAAGGAGCATGGACGTATACCTTTGCCGAAAAACGCGCAGCAATTATGGAGCCACCATAAATATTCCGTGCTTGCACGCGACGTAAATCTCTACAAAAAGTTAGGCAGGAATGTTTCCGGGATGAAACCTCGTAACGATTTTTCTGAATTGGCAAAGATTGTTACCGGGCTGTTAAGGAAGCCTCCATCGATTGGCGGCCTGAGGAATGCATTGCAACATATGTGGGGGCACGTGTCTGATTGTCCTTCTGCCCCGAAAGGTGACGTCGAGTCTTGGTCGTTGAGCAGGTTGTTGGAAGAGATACAGCGGCGCTCCCTGGCAAGCGAAGAATCATATCTTATTTCGTCGACCGCGCTGAGCGAGCTAAAGGTGTGGATACCGAACACATAACAAGGAGCCTTATCCGGCCGATGTTTTCTGTTCTCCATGGCGTCAGGTGAGTTTTTGCGTAACAAGTAAATATTTGACTAAGATGGGCGAATATATTATTTTATTTTCAATATTTTTAGCCGAGCCCTAAGGTGCAGGCGTTTAAGTATGCGGGAGGATATTATGGAAGAAAGTTCATACTTGAAAAATCGAGAAAATTTAATCAGTAGATTCCAAAGGATTCCTTTTTTTAAATCTATCAGCAAGGAGTACCTCAAAGAAATTCTGAACTTAAGCAAAATACGAAAATACAAGCCGGGCGAGCTTATTACTCATGAAGGTGATTATGACTGCTGGATTTATGTGATCATATCGGGAGCGGTTAAAGTAATCAAACATGACAATGAGATTGCCAGGTTTGAAAACTGTGGTGACGCTTTCGGCGAATTGTCGGTAATAGACGGAGAAGCCAGATCCGCCTCAGTGTTTGCTGATACAGAAACCGTTTGCCTGGCAATTGACGGGTCTTTTTTGGACAGGGTGAACCCTGAAAACCAAAATGCCATTTATTCAGTCTTTTACAGGTTATTAGCAGAAATTCTTTCAGATCGTTTGCGGACTACGAGCAATGAATTGGTACAGGTCAAAGAAGAGTTGGAACGGCTTAAAAAAACATAAAAAACCTATCAGCGGAAGAAAACAATAAACAGTATAAACTCAAAAATACTATTCTTAATTAAAGATTGTCTCACCAAATAATATCCATCAGGATCGTCGGGCATATAAGAATTCCTTCATCTCTTCGAGGCCGAGGCAGTTTATGCAGTCGGCCGGTTCCAGCCATCCTTTTCTCGCGATATTGATTCCAAAATCGATGTGGCTAAGTGACGCTGTGTTATGCGCGTCCGGGTTTATCGCTATTTTTACTCCCTGTTTTGTGGCGTATCTGCAGTATCTCCAGTCGAGATCGAGCCGGTAGGGATTCGCATTCAGTTCTATAACCTTTCCCGTCCGGGCGGCGGCATCGATGATCTTTTCCACGTCGACAGAGTATGGTTCCCTTGCAAGGAGCAGCCTTCCAGTGGGATGTGCGAGAATGGTTGTATATTTATTTTCCAGCGCCCGAGTGATGCGTGAATTCATCTCTTCTTCGGACATCCTGAAATTTGAATGGACTGCGGCGATGACGAAATCGAATGAACGAAGTATCTGTTCATCATAATCGAGGCTTCCGTCCGGGAGTATATCTGCCTCAATCCCTTTGAATATCAAGAAACTGTCCTCTTTTTCGTTGATCTTATCTATGAGATCGTGCTGTTTTTTAAGTTCGTCGGCTGATAGTCCTCCCGCGTAATGGGCATACTGGCTGTGGTCTGTAACTCCTATATATTCCATGCCCATTTTTTTCGCGGCGTTAACAATCGCTTCCAGTGAATCCGAACCGTCGCTTGCGTTGGTGTGGATGTGAAGCAGCCCATGAATATCTTTTTTATCCACCAGATCGGGAAGCTCTCCGTTCTCGGCGGCCTCGATTTCCCCCATATTTTCTCTCAGCTCGGGAGGGATGAAGGGAAGTCCCATGACCGCGAATATCTCATTTTCACTCTCGCACGGTATAATGTTATTTTCTCTAAAAAGACCGTATTCATTCATCTTGATTCCCATCCGTTTTGCCCTTCCCCTCATCGCGATGTTGTGTTCCTTGCTTCCGGTAAAATGGTGCAGGGCATACGGGAATGCTTCTTCGGAAACAATCCTCAAATCACCGTTTACACCCGATTCGAGAATGACGCTTACCTTGGTTTCCCCTCTGGCGGTAATATTCCTTATCTCTGGCAATGAAACAAAAAAATCCGCAAAGCTTTGAGGATCTTTTGCACAAGCGACAATATCGATATCCTTTATTATCTCGTTACATCTCCTGATGGAACCGGCAAGACTTGCCGACAGTACACCTTTTTCTTTTCTGATGGAGTTGATTACGCAATCCGCTTCTCCGATGATGTCGGAATAGAGGTGCCGTTCCTGATAACGCTTGAGCCGTTCGATACCCGCCAGTATTTTGTCCTGTGTCTTCTTTCCGAATCCCGCGAGTTCTACGAGCCTGTTTTCGGCGCACGCGTATTCGAGCTCTCCAATGGTTTCGATACGCAATTTTTCGTAGAGCGCCCGCGTTTTTTTCGGGCCGAGGCTCTCAATTCTCAGCATTTCGATATGGCCGGGTGGGATGGAACTCTTCAGCTTATCGTAGTATTCTAATGTCCCGGTTGTTACGAACTCCGTAATCTTTCGGTCAAGAGCGTCTCCGATGCCCTTTATCGAGGTCAATTTCCGTTCGCTGACAAGGGTATTGATATCTTCCTCCATTGCCGCAATGTTTCTCGCCGCGCTGTAATATGCCCTGGATTTGAAAGGTGTTTCGCCTTTCAGTTCAAGGAGCCTACCGATATCTTCGAGTATCGTGATGACGTCTTTTTTCGTTACGATTTTATCCATATAAATGCCCGTTTGATGGAAAGAGCCTTTCAATAAAATTCCAGGTTTGAGAATTTTAATTATTCCATAGATTGAGTATCTCTGTCAATCTGTCCGAGCCGTATTACCGCCTTTGTGGAATGTGGAAAATATCGACTTTAGACTAAAAAATCAGTATACTCATCCAATATGAATTGAGATTGATCCACCGCAACACCTGTATTTAAAAAAGTATTGAGTTTTAAATTTTATTTCTTCCTGATATTTTGTTTTATATGTCATCATTGACAGGAGCTTGTAAAAAGTGGTTTTTCCCCTACTTAAGGACATCTTTATTATATTCGGTCTCTCAATTATTGTCCTATTTATATGTTTGAAAGTTAAAATACCGGCTATCGTAGGATTTCTTATCACCGGAATATTAGCTGGGCCTCATGGCCTCGGGCTGATACAGGCCATTCACGAAGTTGAAATCATGTCTGAGATCGGTGTCGTCCTCCTTCTTTTTACTATAGGTATCGAATTTTCAATCAAGGATTTTTTACAAATCAGGAAATCGGTGTTACTTGGCGGATCGGTCCAGATATTTCTCACAATCCTCGCATTCTTTATTATAGCCTTCAAGATCGGACATGGCCTGTCTCAAGCGGTCTTCATCGGGTTTCTTATGTCCCTGAGCAGCACGGCAATCGTTCTCAAACTCCTTCAGGAGAGGGCTGAAATTGAGAGTCCTCATGGGAGAACATCTCTTGGCATATTGATCTTTCAGGATATGGCTGTAGTGCCTATGATACTCCTGACACCCCTGTTGGCGGGAGCAGCGGGAAACCTCACCACATCTCTGTTAATTTTGATTATCAAGGTTGCCGGCATCATTGTGCTGGTATTCATTAGTGCCAGGTGGTTTGTTCCTCATATTCTTTATCAGGTGACCCGGACACGTAATCGTGAACTTTTCCTGTTGACTATCATCATTATATGTTTTGCGGTCCCGTGGCTAACCTACAGTCTCGGGTTGTCACTCGCCCTGGGAGCATTCCTGGCGGGACTGATAATATCAGAATCAGAATACAGTCACCAGGCTTTGGGAGATATTTTGCCTTTCAGAGACATTTTCATCAGTTTTTTTTTCGTATCAATAGGAATGCTGCTGAATCTTGATTTCCTTTTCCAGAAAATTGGAACGATTGCGCTGATAACACTGGGGGTGATAGTTCTAAAAACTTTGATAGCCGGGTTTACCACTTCATTGCTCGGGTATCCTATTCGCACAATGATTTTAGTAGGTTGCGCCTTGAGCCAGGTCGGTGAATTCTCTTTCGTCCTTTCCAAGGCCGGTCTTGAATTCGGATTACTGGTGCCGGGTAAAACCTATCAGTTATTTCTTGCGGTCTCTGTCCTGACCATGATCGCCACACCTTTTATTATTCAATTGTCACCCAGAATAGCAGATGCCGCCCTTCTGTTACCCCTTCCAAAAAAATTGAAATCCGGTGTACATCCGGCGATGAAAAGTGGAAAAATTGTCAGAAATGATCATCTAATAGTTATAGGCTTCGGTTTTAACGGAAGAAATGTCGCTCGATCGGCAAAAACAGTCGGTGTGCCCTACGTTATCATTGAAATGAATCCTGAAACGGTACGAACCGAAAGAGTCAATGGTGAGCCTATCTTCTATGGTGACGCCACCCATGAGGCAGTCTTTGACCACGCGGGAATCCATAGCGCGAGAATTGTCGTGATTACGATTGCGGACGCGGCAGCGACGAGGAAAATAACAACACTTGCACGAAGAATGAATCCCAAAGTTTATATTATCGCCCGAACCCGATTTCTTCAGGAAATGGAACCGCTTTATGAACTTGGTGCTGACGAGGTTATTCCTGAAGAGTTTGAGACATCGGTGGAAATTTTTACCCGTGTCATGGCCAAGTATCTCATACCGAATGATGAAATTGAGCGTTTCGTGCAGGAAGTCCGTGCCGATGGGTACCATATGTTTCGAAGTTTGTCGCGGGATGCCGCTACCTGTTCTGATCTGAGACATTACCTGCCTGATGTGGAAATTACGGCATTTCGAATCGGTGAAAAATCACCCCTTGTCGGCAGGTCACTTGCCCAGACTGAAATGAGAAAAAAATACGGTGTCACAGTGCTTGCGATAAGGCGAAACGGAGACATATTATCCAATCCTGATGTGGATATCGAATTCCTGCCAGATGATATACTGTTTATTCTGGGAAGACCGGAGCAATTGACCCGAGTAACGGAATTGTTTGATAATAAGGAATAAATCGAATAATGTTTCTCAGGTTTGAGCTTTCGGCAAATATGTCATCGTCTCTTAAAACAAGCTTCCGACAGTTTCACAATGAAACGCAACATCTTTCAGTCATTCTCCTTGACACCTAATAACTGTTTCCTTATACTTTTTTATTGAGGAAACAACTTCTTGTAAAATATTAAAAACTTATCACCCATCCTCAAACGGGTATAGGATATTGATGCTATGCGTTATATTATTGTCCTTGAAACTTCCTTTTTAGTTCATTGCCTGCAGGAATTTATAAGTGGCGAGCATGAGGTAGTCCTTTTACTGAAGGAAGATTTTTCTGTCAAATCGGTTCCACTCAACAACGTGAGGATTTATAATGAAGATCCTTTAAAAATTTCTACTTATCAAAAACTTATGATAAGTTCGGAGGATAGAGTTATTCTTCACGCTTTCAGCAGAAAAATGCTGGAAGATATGTTACAGCCCATTCTTAAGGTATGCGACAGAGTACCCATTGTCGTCTTAACCACCACTGCCGAAGAAATGCCCCTGTCAGATTATATCAATGTATCCTACCTTCCTATAAATAAACCATTACAAAAGAAGATAGATAAGGAATGGTTGTATATCCGTGATAGAGAATGGACTTACAAGATTCGAGAACTTACTAAAGACGCGGAAAATATTCTTATTCTCACCCAAGACGACCCTGATCCTGATGCTCTGGCGAGCGGTGTAGCCTTAAGAACCCTGCTTGGAAGAAATCGTGCCACGGCTCCCATCGGTTCCCTCGGCAAAGTCACACGCAGTGAGAATCTTAATATGATGCAATTTCTGGATATTAGATATACTATGATTGATCCACAATCTCTTAAGAATTATTCCATGATAGCGATGGTTGATGTACAGCCTCCCTATTTTGGGGATAGAGTAACAAAAGCCGATATTATCTTCGACCATCATCCTCAATCTGCAAACTACGAGTCTTCTTTCAAGGATATCAGAGTTGAGTATGGCGCTACTTCCACCATTCTCAGTGAATATTTAATCGCTAATAACATTAAATTCAGTCAGAGGCTGGCTACAGCACTTCTGTATGGTATTAAGGCGGATACCTTAATGTTGGAAAGAGAAGCGAATCCTAATGATATCGAAGCCTTCACCTACCTCTATCCTCTTGCCAACCATAATATAATTCGCAGGATTGAACATCCTTCTCTTGAACCCGGGGAAGTGAACTCTTTTACCAAGGCTCTCAGAAAATACCAATTGGTCGATAAAGTGCTTTTTGCCCATATCGGCCGGGTTGAGAAGGAGGATATCATTCCGCGTTTGGCCGATTTTTGTCTCCAGATAGCGGATGCTGAGTGGTCTGTGGTTTCCGGGCTGTTCAGGAAGAATCTGGTGATTTCGACGAGAAATGTCGGATATGTAAAGAGCGCCGGTGAAGTGGTAAAGAGAATTTTTAGCGATAGTAGTATTGCCGGAGGACACCGGACAATGGCTAAAGCGGTAATACCCTTAAAAGACTTTAAAAAATTACTTGGCTTTACCAATAACAGAGATATCGCATATAAAGTACAAGAGATTTTTTTGAAGGTCTTGAAAGAAGATACTTAATGATTAAATCATATAATTAAAAATGAACTATTTATTCAACATTACAGAATTTTTAGAAATGCTTAAATGGCAGGACGGTGTTGACATCTTCGTTATAGCCTTCCTGCTTTATCGCTGCTTTGTGCTTTTTTGGGGAACTCTGGTTTTCCGTGTCATTATCGGTCTTTCTCTCCTCTGGATTATTAACCTCCTGGCCACCATGCTTGGATTGATTGTAACCAGCCTGATTCTGAAAGGATTAGGAGCTATCATTGTAATAATAGTTATTGTTGTATTCAGGAACGAGATTAGAGGAGTTATAAGCAATACAAATCCCATGAACCTGTTTTTCGGGAGGCCCGTGAGGAGACGGGTCTTCGACTATAAATCGATTTCCGATGCTGTTTTTTCTTTAGCCGAAAGGAAAGTGGGAGCTCTGCTGGTTTTTATGCGCAAAAACAGTTTAGAGCACCTTATTCAGGATGGAGTGCGTGTTGATGCCGTGTTCAGTCGAGAACTCCTTTTCAGCATCTTTGATAACAAGTCTGCCCTACATGATGGCGCTGTCATTATGGATGGCAGTCAGATCAAATTTGCCGCGGCCTTTTTACCCTTAACCACTCAGCAATCGCTTCCTCTTTATTACGGGAGCAGGCACCGCGCCGCCCTGGGGCTTTCAGAAAGTTCTGACGCTGTTATAGTGGTGGTCTCCGAAGAGAGTGGTGAAGTCTCATTAGTTCAGGAAAGAAGTATAAAAAAAGTTTCAAATAAAGATAGATTATCTTCGAGATTGGAAGGGCTTTTGGAGGGGAAACCCCAAGAAGCAAAAAAGGGCAGTCGAATGAGAAATTATGCCCAGAATGTAGGTGTTAAGCTGATCTTTCTGGTGTTGGCCTTATTTATCTGGTTCTTCTTTGCCGGTGAGAAGGAGTCTGTTATCTCTTATACCTTTCCCATTGAATTCAGAAATCTGCCCAAGAATGTAGAATTATTGAAGATATCGGCAGAAAAAGCGGAGGTACAAATTTCAGGGAGCCGCCGTATCCTTCTTCAATTAAAACCTGAGCAGGTAGGCCTCTCACTCAATCTCGAAAATAGTGAACCGGGGAAAAACGTCTTTCCCCTCACAAACAAGAACCTTTTTATTCCTCCCGGGCTCAAAGTAATCAAGGTAAAACCCGATAAAATAACAGTGGTAATGGAAGCAACAGGAACTAAATCAATACCGGTATCTCCCGAGTTTGTTGGAAATTTATCTCAGGGTAAAGAACTCATTTCTTATAAAATGATACCTGATCAAGTAGTAATTGAAGGAGCCCCTTCTGTTCTCAGGGGCATTTCAAGTATCAAAACCGAACCTATCTCACTCACGGAAATTAAGGAATCAACTACTATTCAAGCAGGAATCATGGTTTCACCTCCGTCACTGAAAATTTCGCCTGATTTCCCCGGACAAGTTACCATTCAATTAGTGATTGGGGAAAAAGTTAAAAAGCCTTCAAAGAAGAAACGATAAAAATATATTTCGAGGAGAAGGTTTTTCCTTTCGAAGGAGGAAGTATTATGCAAAAATTAAGTCAACTTTTTCAAAGGTTTATCGCCCTGCTGGACAAGGTAAAAACGGAAAATGAAGTATGGCAATTTCTTATATCACTTGCCGTATTGGTTTTGGGTTTTCTTTTGCTGGAGGTCCTCTGGCGTTATCTTAATAGAAGGGTTGAGAAAATACTCGATAAGAAGAAATTTGACAGATGGATGCCATATGTATATGGGTTTTTCCCCTCGCTGCGTCTTGCCTGTGCCGTTCTTCTCATCAGGATTGCAGAATTTCCTCTCGTCATACCTCCCAAATTGGTCATGATGCTCCATGGGCTGGAGGTATTTCTGCTTGCCGTCGCCGGAATCCTCTTTGTCTTCGCACTTGTGCGTCTTTTAGACCTTTCCGTTTCTCTACTGCCGGCGGCTGTAAAGAAAAAAATCCCGGAAGCGTTCCTGAAAAATTTCAAAGGTATCCTGAGAATAACCGGAATTATTTTCGTTACTATAGTGTTTATTTATTCACAGAAAACTTTTTTTCCTGAGTGGTTGTGGAAGTCTTCCTGGTGGCGCTACGTGTCACTTGTGATAGTGTACATGATTATCTATATCGGCGGTAATTTTCTAACGGCCTTTCTTGATTCCATGACTTATGCGCTCAAGGATGCCGAGGAAAAAATCCGGTTGCGCCTTTTTCTCAAGTCGGCCCTCTGGCCTATTCGTCTCCTTCTGTTAGCACTTGCCGTTTATGCAACACAGGCGATCCTGCAATTACCGGCCACAACCGATCGAATTGCGGAAATCATTGTCAATGTCCTTGGTACGCTAATGATTGTGATTTTCCTTTATCGATTGCTGGATGTGGTTGAATATGAATTGACAAAATTTGTAAAGAGGGAAGATAACGAATTTGACCTCAATTTTGTCCATATGGTTCGGATTGTTGCTCACGTATTTATTGTTGTATTCGGTTTTATCTATCTTTTAAAGGCTGCGACCGGCAAACCTATGACGACGCTTCTTGCCGGACTTGGAATAGGCGGTCTGGCAGTTGCTCTGGCGGCTCAGGATACTCTGAAGAATCTCTTCGGAAGCTTTATGATTATGATTGACAAGCCCTTTAAAGTCGGCGACAGGGTTGTTGCGGAGGGTTTCGACGGTTTTGTTGAGGAAATAGGGTTCCGTTCCACACGTCTTAGAACCTTTCCGGGACATTTGATTTCAATTCCGAATGAAAAAATGTCAAGCGTTAGCGTGGAAAACATCGCACAGCGCCCGAGTATCCGGCGTCTTACCAATCTTACGATTACCTATGATACCCCGCCAGATAAAGTTGAACGCGCAGTATCTATTATCGAGGAAATCCTGAAAGATCATGAAGGAATGCATCCCGATTACCCCCCCAGGGTCTATTTCAATGAATTCAATGATACTTCTTTGAACATAGTGATGTTCTATTGGTATCATCCGCCGGATTACTGGAACTTTATGAAGTTCAGCGAATGGGTAAACCTACGAATCATGCGTGCCTTTGAGGCCGAGGGAATAGAATTCGCCTTCCCGACCACGACTACCTATCTGGCTCAGGATGACCGGAGACCGCTGACTATCAATGTTTCCAGTCAATCGAAGCATACGGACATTAATGAAAAAAAATGATTTATTATTCTGTTATTACAGGGAGATATATCCTTAAGAAGGAGGTTACTATATCATGCCGAGGTTATTTAAAAGAGTATCAAAGAAGGTCGGGCTTCCGCCGGGAACTCTTGTACACGTCGGTGAGAAAAAAACGGAAAAAGTACAAATTACCGTTATGGATTATGATCGAGCAGCTTTCCGGGAAAAGGAAGTGGAGAACGTAGAAGAATGTTTTCCCTTCAAAGAGACACCAACGGTAACATGGATCAACATTGACGGTCTCCATCAGGTTGAGATTGTAGAGAAGCTCGGAAAACATTTCAACCTTCACCCGCTTATCCAGGAGGACATCCTTCATACCGGACAGAGACCGAAAATGGAAGATTTTGATGAGTATGTTCTGATCGTTTTAAAAATGCTTTATTATGATGATGAAGCAAATACCGTGAGATCAGAACAGATCAGTATAATTCTCGGATCAAATTTCCTGATTTCGTTTCAGGAGATTTCCGGAGATGTCTTCAACCATTTACGGGATAGAATCAGGACAGGAAAAGGCCGTATCAGGAGAATGGGGGCGGATTATCTCGCATATGCGATAGTTGACTCTATCGTGGATTATTATTTTGTTCTTTTAGAGAAATGTGGAGAACGAATAGAAACTCTGGAAGAACAATTAGCAAGTGACCCGAAGCCTGAAACATTGCAGTCTATTCATGATTTAAAACAGGAGATTATATTTCTGAGGAAATCGGTGTGGCCCCTGCGTGAAGTCATCAGTGGGTTGGAACGCGCGGAATCGAAGCTAATCCATGATGAAATATATATCTATCTCAGAGATCTGTATGATCATACGATTCAGGTTATTGATTCTGTCGAGACGTATCAGGATATTCTCTCCGGAATGTTAGACCTTTATCTTTCGAGCGTGAGCAACAAGATGAATGAAGTAATGAAAGTGCTGACCATTTTTGCCTCTATCTTTATCCCTTTGACTTTCATAGCCGGTATTTACGGAATGAATTTTAAGTTCATGCCCGAACTCGAATGGCGCTGGGCGTATCCTGCTTTATGGCTTGTCATGATTTCGGTGGCGGCTTTTCTACTAATATATTTTAAAAGAAAAAAGTGGTTATGAGATATAACTTTCCTAACATCAATCTTCCTCTGGCATATAACGGATTAATTGTGCTTCCCTATCAAAACACTGGGATTAGGACATAATATTTATGAGTAAGTCAACCCGGCCGGAAAGTGGATTGCAGGAGCCCGAGCGTACCCTGGGAACATTTGCCGGCGTATTTACACCCAGTATTCTTACCATTATAGGAATTATTCTATATCTGCGGCTGGGATATGTCGTGGGAAGTGCCGGCCTTTCACGCGCGCTGATCATTATAGCGGTGGCCAATATTATCTCTGTCCTGACGAGTATTTCGCTGGCTGCCATTGCCACCAATATGTACACGAAGGTTGGAGGGTATTACTATTTAATCTCTCGAACACTTGGCGCAGAGTTTGGAGGGTCCATCGGCGTTGTTCTCTACCTCGCGCAGTCAATTTCCATCGGTTTTTATTGCGTTGGCTTTGGTGAAGCGCTGGCGGGAATCCTGCCGCTCAATTCCGGAGTCTCTCCGCAATTTGTTGCGGCACTTTTGGTTGCTTTTCTGTTTATTTTTGCATGGCTGGGCGCCAACTGGGCCACACGACTTCAGTATGTTGTCATGGCTATTATCGCGGCCTCGCTTACTTCTTTTTACGTTGGAGGATTGACTCATTTCGATAGCGGAATTTTTATCCGTAACTGGTCTTTCCCTTCGGGAGGGGGGTCTTTCTGGATCCTTTTTGCAATCTTCTTTCCCGCCGTCACCGGTTTCTCTCAAGGTGTGAGCATGTCGGGCGATCTAAAAGATCCGGCAAAAAGCCTGCCGTTAGGAACATTTTTGGCTGTCGGCATCTCAATTTTCATCTACTTTTCAGTAGCGTTTGTTTTTGCGGGAGTTGTGCCCGCGGAAGAGTTGAGCCAAAATTATCAGGCCATGAACAATGTTGCCAGCATAGGATGGCTGATCAGCGCGGGAGTCCTGGCTGCTACTCTTTCATCCGCCATGGCTTCGTTTTTGGGGGCTCCGCGAATACTCCAGTCTATGGCACAGGACAGGATATTCCCATTTATTGTACCCTTTGCTCAAGGTGCGGGGTCGACCAATAACCCCAGGCGGGGGGTATTGCTCTCGGCAGTGATTGCTCTTGCGACGGTCGGTCTTGGAAAATTGAATCTCATCGCTCCGGTGGTTTCCATGTTCTTTTTGATTTCCTATGGTCTCCTGAATTACGCAACATTCTATGAAGCGCGCGCGCTCAGCCCCTCTTTCCGTCCAACATTTCGATGGTTTGATTATCGCTTGAGTTTTATGGGAGCGACAGGCTGTCTCGGGGTCATGATCGCAATTGATTTTATCAGCACTGTTATAGCTGTTGCCATCATCTTCGGCATTTACGAATATTTACAAAGGACGGCAGGTCCGGCCCGGTGGGCTGATAGCAAACATTCACATCACTTTAAGCTGATGCGGGATCACATGTTTGCCATACCCGCCGATCTCGACCATCCGCGTGACTGGCGGCCGCAGATACTCGCATTTTCCGATGATCAGCATCGGCGTGGACGCCTGCTCTGCTTCGCCTCCTGGGTTGAAGGGGGCAGCGGGCTCACAACGGCGGTTAGAATAATTGAGGGAAAAGGTAAGAAAGTATATCAGCTTCGTAAGGAGTATGAATCGGAAATTCGTGCTGATATATCACAGTGCGGCATGAAAGCATTTGCCAAAGTAATAGCAGTTCCTGATCTCCGTGTCGGGGTGCAAACACTGATTCAATCATTCGGTATCGGACCGATCCGGCCAAATACAATACTACTCAATGGCCCCGAGCAGGTTAAGGGTAAAAAAGGGCAAAGACAATATGGTCGCTACTTTAGAGAAGCGATACGACTCGGGTGTAATATAATAGTCTTGAATAGTGAGGAAGAAGCATGGGATAAAATAAAAAATGTGGATTCTGAGAATCGCCGAATTGATATCTGGTGGCAGGATGATATGACCGGCCGTTTGATGCTTCTCCTTGCCTATCTGATGAAGCGTAATGAAGAATGGACTAAAGCTGAGTTACGTGTATGGATTTCCGGTTCACGAAAAGATTCTGAAGCGGGCAGAAAACATCTGCGCCAGATTCTTGAAGAGGTTCGAATCGATGCTGAACCGAAAACCGTAGAAAGCGCAAAAATCGATACGGTAGCTCAAAAATCTAAAGGCGCGGCGATGGTTTTTATCCCTTTTAGTATGCAAAAGAGTGGGCCCGTGGGACCTTATGGTGTTTTTCTTGACACGGTATTTTCACGACTGCCGGTAGTTGCATTGGTTATCGCTGCCGAGGATATCGACCTCGGAGCGGAGCCCGAAGACGGAAAGCCCGGAGAAATAGCGGCTGCTGAAGATGCCGCGGCCGATCTTGAAAAAAAGGCCAGAGACGCAGAGAAAAAAGCTGGAAAGTTGACAGAAACAGCTGAGAATAAGCTCCATGAACTGGAATCGATGGACAAAGGTAATGAAAATGAGGAAACAAAAGAGGAGCTGAAACGAGCTGTCAGTGAAGCAGAAAAATTGGAGGAAAGAGCCATGGCGGAAGCGAAAAAAGCACGCGTTAAAGCAGATAAAGCGGCTCTTCTGGTTAAAAAGATAACAGGCGAAGCGGCCGAAGAGGATGAAGAAACCAAAAAATAAAGATGCAGATACTTGTCACCGAAAAGGAGACAGACGCGGAACGGCCTTCAAGATAAGAGCCCTCCAGAAAACTTCTTTCCCCCCTGTTTATCATTAGAATAATCGAGATGTACTTTCTGCCATTTTCTCACTGAATTGATCAGATATATCTCCGAGGCTTTTTTAATTTCTTCCAGAGATATTATTCTTTCAACGATCTTATTCTGTTCCAGCAGGAAAGAACGATAGGTTCCGTTCAGCAATCCGCATTGCATCGGCGGTGTGACTAATTTTCCATTCCATTTTATGACCACATTGGAAGTACATGATTCCGTTGCTTCTCCTTTTTCATTCCACAGCAGGACATCATCGCAGTCAGGAAATTCAACTCTTGCCGATTCATATACACGGCGATTGGTTGTTTTGTGAAACAGGAACGTATTTGCTGAATCCACCGGTTTTCGAGCGATTCGAACTCTTTTGGGCGTTGCCGCGGTTGAGCTTTGTAGCAGCTCATAATGGCAGGTAATAGCCCCATCCCTTGCCAGAAGCAAACGTACCTTGTAATCAGTATTCGGGAACGAGACTGCCGCTGACCTTAGTTCGTTCTGTATGTCATCGGCATCGTATGGAAAATCAAAATACTTTGCGGAATCTTGCATGCGATCCAGGTGGTGACGGAGCAGGAAATATCCGTCCTTTGGTGTCCATAATATTGTTTCAAGAAGCGAAAACGAAGTGTCGGGTTGCGGCTCATTTACAATTTTTGCCTTGAGCAGACATTCCTCATACTCCCGGGTGTCAAAAGAATCCCAGACAATCCCACCTCCGGTGCCATATTCAATCCGGCCTTGTGCCTTATTTAGAAGGGCGGTGCGAATAGCGACGTTAAACTGCGCGTCATTGTCGGGTGTGATATATCCGATGCTTCCGGTGTAAATGTTTCGATTCGTATCTTCAATATCCGCGATAATTTTCATCGTATTCACTTTTGGAGCCCCGGTGATCGAAGCACACGGAAACAGCGCCGTCATGATCTCACTTATAGGTAAGTCCGTTTTTGCCGTGACGGTGGATGTCATTTGCCATACCGTTGGATATTTTTCGATCTCAAAGAGTTTTGAAACCTTAACACTTCCAGTTGCGGCAACACGTCCGATGTCATTTCGCATCATGTCAACAATCATGACATTTTCGGCCCTGTCTTTTTCCGACTTGTAAAGTAGCTCCCTTAGCTTCTGATCCTCTTCGTTGGTGCGTCCGCGTGGAGCGGTTCCCTTCATCGGACGTGAGGTCAGATAGCCCCGATTAAGCTCAAAGAAAAGTTCGGGCGAGACTGAACATATCGCGTACTCATCGGTTTCAAGGAATGCCCCGTACGGTGCGTTCCTTGCAATGTTCAAGAACAGCGACCAAGGATCACCGGAATATTGAGCGTATTGCCTTATTGTGTAATTTACCTGATATGTCTCCCCGCGTTCGATATGATGCTTTATTTTTGCAATAACATCGATATACCTGTTTTTATCCGTTGTTATCGACCAGTCCAAAGGTACAGGACAGGAGCCTGTGGCAAGTTCCGGCAGGTCTATGATCTTCGGTTTTTCGTAGATGCCGAACCAGAGCAGCGGAAAAGAGCCAGGCTGGCGGGTTTTGTGTGCGCTATCAAATGCAGGGGCGGCCTCGTAACTGATGAAACCGGCGGCATAACATTGTTGTTCGCATGTTATCTTTTCCGTCAGTTGTAGTTTTGGAAGTACTCCACTTATGCTGTCTGTACGAATGATCTCCAAAGGATTAGCAAAATGCAGCCATTTTCCCTTTGTAGCGTCGTGTATGGTAACTGAATTGATCATTGTGGTATTGAAATATTCGCGAGAGCTGAGCAACGCTATTTCAAATGTATCCTTTTCTTCCCATGATTTGTTAAGGGTTTGAGCAAAACGTGTTCCTGAGCAGTTCCACTTATTACATTAAAACTTCCTTTTTTTCGATATAATAGTAATGATTTTTTTTGCAAGTTATTTTAAGAAGGAAATAAGTGAAATAAAAACACCCATCCCTTTTTTTGCATTTCAGAATAGCCATGCTCGATGATTCTAATAAAGTTGCAAAAGCCAAAAAATTCGGCTAATCTGGCAAAACTATCAGGTAAAATGAGAATGTGTGGCAAATTTCAGAACTTTGAACATTGTGGAAATAGTTTTCAGGAGGCATTGGTGAAAATCATAGTAAGAAAGAAAAATATCATCGATTTTGATTGCGAAGCAATAGTCGTCTGCCATTTTGAAGACAGAAAAAGACTCTCGGGTAGTGCGGCGCTGATGGATAAAAAATGCGGTGGCCTAATTAAAGAGATGATCGATTGGGGAGACTTCGAAGGCAAGCTTTATCAAGTGTCAATGGTATATACAAGGGGTCTGATCCCGGCCAGGAGAATCTTTGTGGTTGGACTGGGTAGGAAAAAGGAATTTAATCTGGAAAAGTTAAGAGGCGTTTTTTCTAAAGCGGCCCAGAAAATAAGAGAATTGAACCTTAAAGAATTTGCGACATCGCTTAATTTTGGAAAGATCAATCAACCCCTTACAAGCATTGCGGAGTCTGTAGTAGAGGGGGTTCTGCTCGGTACATATCAGTTTACATCTTACAAAACCCTGGATAGGGATAAGATCAAGAAACTGGAGAAATTTGTTATTGTCGAAGACAATGAAAATTCTTTTGAGGTCATAAAATCTGCCGCGAAGAATGCAGAAATTATTTCTGATGCCGTCTGTTTTGCGAGAGACCTTGTTTCAACTCCGGGAAACGAAATGACGCCGACTATTCTCGCTGACAAGGCCGGCGAAATTGCCGGCAAAAAAAACGTAAAGCTGAAAGTCCTTGATTCTCACGAGATGGAAGAGCTCGGCATGAATGCCCTGCTCGGTGTTGCAAGAGGCAGCAGCGAGCCTCCGAAGTTTATTATTCTTGAATACAGTGGCGGAAAAAAGGGGGAAAAGGCGATTGCGCTGGTTGGCAAAGGAGTTACATTTGACAGCGGTGGAATTTCCATAAAGCCTTCGGCTGACATGGCGAAGATGAAAACGGATATGGGGGGCGGCGCCACGGTTATTGGCGCAATTAAAGCTGCCTCTGAGTTGAAAATTCCTGTTAATATTGTTGGCTTAATACCGGCCACGGAAAATCTTCCCGGAGGAAGAGCGTATAAGCCGGGAGATATTCTTAAGTCTCTGTCCGGTCAGACTATAGAGATAAACAACACAGATGCTGAAGGCCGATTAATACTGGCCGATGCGCTTGCATATGCCGGCAGATTTAAACCTAAAGCAATAATCGACTTTGCCACACTGACAGGGGCCTGTGTAATTGCCCTTGGTGATACTGTTATCGGCATGATGGGAACCGATAATAAACTGAAACAGAAAATCAGAGATGCCGCCGAGTTCACGGGCGAGAGATTATGGGAACTTCCATTATGGGAAGAATATCATGAGTTGATAAAGAGTGATATTGCCGATTTGAAAAATACGGGGGGAAGGGCAGGGGGAGCCATAACGGCAGCTGCCTTCCTGAGCAAGTTTGTCGGTGAATATCCCTGGGTGCATCTCGATATCGCGGGTCCTGTGTGGTTGAACAAGGATAAACCATATATGCCGAAAGGGGCATCGGGTATCGGTGTGAGACTTCTGGTGCAGTTTATGCTCAATCTCTGACGATTTTGTAAAAAGTCCAATTTCTACGTTGCGCTGCATCGCTCGTCATTGCACCGTACTTCTATGTATGCCTTATTCATTACGACTTGAACGCCTTGACCTTGGAGCTTTTTACTTTACCGTGCAGGATTAACTTTTTATAAAATTATCATCTTTTAAGAGAAGGGCAGGGTTAAAGCCCTGCGTTATTATATGCAGCCACTTCTTGAAATAAAAAACCTCAAAACATATTTTGAGACCGAAAACGGTACGGTAAGGGCAGTTGACGGCGTTGATCTTGTGGTCAATGAAGGAGACACCCTTGGTGTCGTGGGAGAGTCAGGCTGTGGCAAGACGGTACTCGCTCTCTCTATTATGCGATTAATACCAATGCCCCCGGGAAGGATTGTGTCGGGGGAGATCATTTTTGACGGCACCGATATCGTTCGCCTGAAAGAAGGCGAAATGCGGAAATTCCGGGGAAAGGAAATATCGATGATATTTCAGGAACCGATGACCTCGCTCAATCCGGTCTTCAAAGTTGGGGATCAGATAGCTGAGGCAATAAGACAGCACCTTGGTCTTTCCAGAGAAGGTGCTCTTGAGATGGCTGTGGAGATGCTGGGACTTGTCGGTATGCCTTCTCCGAAAGACAGGATCAGGGATTATCCTCATCAGATGAGCGGCGGGATGCGCCAAAGGGTGATGATTGCGATGGCACTTTCCTGTAATCCAAAGCTAATGCTGGCGGATGAGCCGACAACCGCTCTTGATGTGACAATACAGGCTCAGATAATCGAACTTATTAATAAGCTGAAGGGAGAAGTGGGAACATCGGTAATTATGATAACTCATGATCTTGGAGTTATTGCCGAGGCAGCTCAAAATGCCTGCGTTATGTATGCGGGTAAAGTAGTGGAGTATTGTAATGTGGAGGGTCTTTTTTCGAAGCCCCTTCACCCATATACCGTGGGTCTTATGGAGTCTATTCCGAGAGGGACAGGCGGATATCTCAAGACAATACGGGGGACTGTGCCCAATCTTTATGAACTGCCATCCGGCTGCAGCTTTCAGGACAGATGTCCTGATGTGATGAAAATCTGCAGGGAAAAGGAGCCGCAGCTTATAACGAAATTTCAGGAGCATCAGGTTAGATGCTGGAAATATATATGATTGGGGTTAAAGCCTAAAGTCTTAAATTAAGACCTTAAACTTTGACCGGGAGCGTACTCGCAAGTCCCGCCTTGTGGGAGAGGAGATTTACAAGCGCATCAACTTTAAACCTGGAACTTTATCTATATGAACTCTGTCTTACTGGATATTAGAAGATTAAAAAAGTATTTTACCGTGGAGGGCGGATTTATCTCGGGTCGCCGTGGGATTGTGAGAGCCGTGGATGGAGTGGATCTCAAGATTTACCGTGGAGAAACGCTGGGACTTGTTGGCGAGAGCGGTTGCGGGAAGACAACTCTCGGACGGCTTATCATGAGGCTTGAAGAGCCGACCGGGGGAGAGATTTTCTTCACCGGTGATAATGTTTTTGAATATTCTCGTGAAAGGCTGAAAAGCTATCGCAGGAAGGTACAGCTGATATTCCAGGATCCCTATTCGTCCCTTAATCCGAGAAAGAGTGCGGGAAATATTATTGGGGAGCCGTTTATTGTTCATAAATTGGGTAACAGAAAGGAGCGGGAGGCAGAAGTAGTCAGGCTAATGGGGGTAGTAGGACTGAGTGAGGAACAGATGAACCGTTATCCCCATGAGTTTAGCGGTGGCCAGAGGCAGCGCGTAGGGGTAGCGAGGGCCATCGCACTCAGGCCCGAACTTGTTATTGCAGATGAACCTGTTTCCGCGTTGGATGTGTCCATACAGGCACAGATATTGAACCTCTTGAAAGATCTGCAGAGGGATTTTGACCTGACCTATCTCTTTATAAGCCATGATCTCAGTGTGGTTGAACATGTGAGTGACAGGATCGCCGTCATGTATTTAGGGAAGATAGTGGAACTCGCAGAGAAGAAAACATTCTATCAAAATCCGCTCCATCCGTACACAAAGGTACTTCTTTCCGCCGTGCCTGTTCCCGACCCGGAAAGGAAGAAGAAAAGAATTATCCTAAACGGGGATGTCCCCAGCCCGATTGATCCCCCAGGCGGATGTTCTTTCCATCCCCGCTGTCCTTGCAGAATGGATATTTGTGATAAGGTTGAACCGGAGCTCGTGGACAAAGGGTTAAAACATCATGTTGCCTGCCATGCCGTGGGTTGATGCAAAGGTAAATTTCCAACTGTTGGGATAAAAAATCCACTGAGTATTTCACTTGAGGCACTATAATTTTCGCGAAGAGATTATAAAAAACCTGCGAATCAATGTAATAATGACAACAACTTATAGTATGGGGTGCCTATGATATCATGGGGAGGTAATTTATCAGAGACACCCCAACTTGCCGAAACAGCAATCTGCTTTTCGACCGTTTTATATGTCATGACGGCATTTCCTGCGCGCTCATTTCCTTTATGCGTAGCACATATATATTTTTTGCCACAACCAATTTTCGGCATCTGATGAATTACGTCAAAAATCAGTGAATTTACCTTCGTTCATCGAAATAATGCGATGAGGCTCTACTTCTTTCAATTCCGATGAAGAAGGAGAGGCAGGTTTTGATGCCCCATTATTAATTTGTAATATTTTTGCCAAACCCGCCTGTCTTTTTTTCGATGCTCCATTTCCGCGACCATTTTTCCCGCCGACGAGCACAATCAATTCATTTACGATATCCTGCATCCCCTTGGCCTGCGAATTCATTTGTTCTGACGCCGCGGCAGATTCCTCAGCGTTTGACGCACTTTGTTGCGTCACTTTATCCATTTCGGAAATTGCTTTATTGATTTGTTCAATCCCCTGTGCCTGTTCTTCCGATGCCGCCGCTATTTCGCTTATCAGATTACTGATTTTACCCGTAATTTCTTCGTTGTTCTTAAAAGATTCATATGCATCCGAAGTGAGTCCTGCACCTTCCTTTACGGATTTTACCGTGTTCCCTATCAGGTCACTCGTGTTTTTGGAGGCTTCTGCGGCTCTTATTGCAAGGGTTCTGACCTCATCTGCCACAACTGCGAACCCCGCTCCGGCCTCCCCGGCACGGGCGGCTTCAACCGCTGCATTGAGAGCAAGAAGATTCGTCTGGAAAGCAATTTCGTCGATTGTTTTGATTATATTTTGCGTTTCATGGGCGTTTCTGGTGATATCGTCTATTGAAACTTTTACCTGATCGAACTTCGTACTAACCTCATTAACAATATTGCTGACATCTTTCACGAGATTATTTGACTGGCGGGCGTTCTCCGAATTTTGTCGTGTCATAAAAGCCATTTCTTCAAGGGAGGAAGATGTTTCTTGAATGGAAGCCGCCTGTTCGGATGACCCCTCCGCCAATTGCTGACTGGTCGCCGCGATCTGAAGTGAAGCAGAAGTGATCTGTTCTGCGCCTTCGTTAAGCACATCAATTGTTTTGTTAAGAGGTTTTGTAATACTTCTTGCGAGGAAAAATCCAAAGCCACCGCCAATAATTGAAAGGATTAGAGAAACTATGGAAATAAAATAGATCATCGCCTTAAAGCTCTCATTTGCTTTTACAGCGGCAATCTCAATTTCATCTTCATACGCTCCGGCACCAATAATCCAATCCCACGGTTCGTAGTAAGCAAGTTTTACTACCTTGACCCGTGCGGATTTATCGTCGACGTTTTTCCACGGATACCTTATTGTTCCGATTTCTCCGGGATCAAGCGCTAAGCTTTTTTTGATAATCGCCTGAATGAAGAAATTACCGTTATTATCCTGTGCGTTCCAGATATCTTCGCCATCACGCTTACCCTTGAAAGAAACAATGTATCGTCCTTTCTGGTTACCCTTTCCGCCCAGGACGTATACATAGCCGGTTGAACCTATCTTCTTGGACATAATCATGTTTTTAACGGATGATTCTATCTGTGCTTTTACAATCTGCTGTATTTCTTTCTTGTATAATGAAGCCGAAATTATCCAGTTCCACGGCTCAAAGATTTCCTGTGCAAGTGATTTTGCCTGTTCAAATTGCTCACCGGGGTCTTTCCACATGTATTCAATATATGTGGAGCTTCCCGATGAAACCTGCTTTTTAGCAAAATCATACTTGGTTAGATCGAAACCGATCAAAGTTTTTTGAGGATGAACAAGGGTTGTTCCTTGTTTCGACAGGACATAGATATATCCCGTTTCTCCGACCTTCTGGGATGAAAGATAGGCAGCGGCATCCTGTTTTGCCGCAGCTTCACTTAATTCCCCTTTCCTGAATTTGTCATAGAAATGCTGTACTCCTTCTTTGGCATTCTTGGCAACTGCAAGACAGCTTGCCCTGATAACGCTATTAGATGATTGCTCTATCGTTTCGTAGATACCCTTTGAAATGTTCTTCAGATCCGCATCACTCATCTTCTTAACTTCCGAATATACCAACTCTTTAACCAGATTTGTCTTCAACTGTGTGAACCCCAGGATGACCAGAACAGGAATTATCGTACAACATACGGCAAGAGTAATAATTTTCGTTCTTAATGTAACATTTTGAAACATGTTTCTTCTCTCTTTTTTGTTGTCAGTACCTGCAAAAAATCCGGTGATTCTGTAGATACTTGCGGTAGAAATCATTAAAAACTTTCTGACATCTCGATCAAAGTCACCGCTTTACATCCCGGAGAGAGTTCGTACCATACGAGGTGTCATAATTGTAAAAAGGATGAGTCGTCTTAAGAAGTAGCTTCTTTTCCTGAATACAGGCCAATATAGCTTCTAACTGTTTTATGTTGAACGGTTTAGACATATAAAAGGTAACACCCTGCTTTCTTACTTCCATTTCGATATCTCGCGAGTTATATGCCGTCATGGTCACAACATCGATGTCAGGCCACACCTTTCTGAATTGAGGGATCAATTCATAACCTTTACAATCGGGTAACAGAATATCAAGTAATACAAGATCGAACGATTTCTTTCTTATCTTTTCCATCGCTTCCTTACCCGTTTCTGATTTTTCAGCTTTGTGTCCCAACTTTTTGACAATGTCACCTATAACACTGGCAACCCCTTCATCATCTTCAACTATCAAAATTTTCATTATGAAGGTTTCCTCTCCTTATAATTAGTCGGAACACTTCTGTTTTGATGGTAATGAAGGCAACTACTATGCCAAAAAAGACAACTCAAGACTTAACCTGTTAATATTAGAAAGGAATAAAATATTGAACGGTAATATTTCAGAAAGTATTCGGAAATTTTTAGAACACGGGCAGGAGGCGGAATGAAAAAGTGTGAGATTATAACTTACTGTAAATACTGTTCATAATGTGGTTTTATGAATGTGATACAGTTTGTAACGGGAAGATGCATTTTGTATTGTTCAGATACATCCGGTATTACACTGACAATAACCTATGAATAATTAAGGTTGTACTGTTTCATTTTTCTGTATAGTGTGTTTCGTGATATACCCAATAGCGATGCTGTTCTGCTTCTATTCCATTGGTTGTCCTGAAGGGTTCTTAAAATTAAGCTTTTTTCCTCGACTGTCTCTGACGTATTTGAATATGAATGTATGGTAGTAACCTTATTGCTGTCAGGTTGAGTATTTTTTTCATTTCTATTTAAAATGTGCGGCATGAAATGGAGATTATTGAGGGTAAGATATCGTTGAATTGTATTTTCAAGTTCTCGTACGTTCCCGGGCCAGTCATGCTCGATTAACTGATCCAGTATACTGCCTGTCATGACAGATGACATATCATAATTTCCATAGAGTTTGAGAAAATGTTCCACCAGCAAAGGTATGTCCTCTTTTCGTTCCCGTAACGGCGGCAACGTAATAGGAAGGATATGTATACGATAGAAAAAATCTTCCCGCATTAAACCTTTTTCCACAAGGTTCAACGGATTTCTCTTCGTGGCGGCAATTATACGAATATCCGAATTCCGCAATTCATTGCTTCCCAGAGGGTTATATCCATTTCCTTCAATAGCCCGTAGTAATTTAACCTGAATACTTGGCGATATTTCTCCTACTTCATCGAGAAACAGGGTTCCGCCATCAGCAATATCGAGGTAACCGTGTTTATTGATATTTGCCCCGGTAAAAGCCCCCTTCTTGTGACCGAAAAATTCGCTTTCGAGAAGATTTTCGGGAATCGCGCCGCAATTGACAGGAATGATTCCTGTCTTACAGCGTTTACTCATATCGTGTATGGCTCGAGCCACCAGCTCTTTTCCCGTGCCTGATTCTCCGTAAATAATCACATGAGCGTCCGACGCAGCAGCACTGTAAATAAATTCATACACCTCCTGCATTGCCGGGCTCTTTCCGATAATAGAACCGAGACGGTACCGGTCTCTCATTGTGGATTTCAATTTGATGTTCTCATTCCTCAGGCTCTGTACCTTTTTCCTTACGGCAATGACACGTTGTCTCTCTTTCGTTATGTCGCGTGTCGTTATTAGAACTGCAGGTTTGTCGTCCCACTGAATGAGATTATTGTGCATGTCGACCCATAACTCCCTGCCGGTTTCCGCGATACATGGTCCCCGAAAGACGTTTTTAAAACTTTTACCTTTTTCAAGGAGGCTGAACATTTTCTTAAATTCATTTTTATAATCATCTCGAATCAGATCAATGACTTCGCTGCCGATAAGTCTGTTTGAGTCAGCGTAGTCGAACATAGAGACGAAGGACCTGTTGACGAACAAAAGTTTCTTCTCGCTGATGAGGGCAACCCCGTCATTAACATTGTGGGTCAACGTACTGTAGAGCTCTTTCCGTTCCTGCAATGCCTTCTCTTTGAGTTTACGGTCGGTAATGTCAAAGAGAGTTCCCTGGAATCCGGATAGAATGTTTTTTTCAAATACAGGCCTTGCGGAAAAAGAAACCCATTTCACATCGCCGGATGCGGTCAAAAATCGAAATTCAGAACCGGCCTTTGGAGGTTTTCCCGAAATCGATTTTTTGAAATATTTATCTAACAGCTTACAATCATCTTTATATGTGAAATTTGAAAAGTGATGACCGATAATTTGTAATGGTGAATAGCCGATTAATGATTTGATAGTCGGGCTTATGTATGTGATAATTCCATCGGTGTTAACGGAATATATGACGTCTCTGATGTTCTCAACAAGATGACGGTATTTGATCTCACTTTCTCGTAGCGCTTCTTCCGTATGCTTGCGTTTGGTTATATCTCTTGAGATGCCGCTGAGTCCTACAACTGTACCTGATTTGTCTCTTATCGGCACTTTAACAACATGAAATATTGTTTCGACGCTGTTGACCAGCTTTGCATGTTCTTCCTCGATAATTTCACCCTGGATAACTCGTAAATCAACGGTTTTTATATGTTCTGCCGCTTCTTTCCCGAAAATATCTTCATCTGTCAGTCCAATTATTTTTTCAGCAGGAACTCCGAAAAGACGTTCCATTGCGGGATTGACATCGATATATCTGAAATTTATATCTTTTGTGAACATGAAATCATTAGCCGTCTCGAAAATAGAACGAAATCGTTCTTCATTCTCACATAATGCTTTTTTACTGGGTTCCTGTTTTGTAGTATATTTAATAATTTCAACCGCACCGATAACAGTTCCGCATGAATCTGAATCATACAAGGGGCTTGCTTTTACCTGGAGAAACATCTTTGTACCGTTAAAGCACGGGCTAATAATATATTCACTCAGTGTGCCGTTCTCATTGCGTACCACGTTATATTTTTTTTCAATTTTCGCGTTGGGGTTTAATATAAAATCGGCCAGTACAGGTCGTTGATTACCATAGAATAAAGAGGCATACTCACAAGTTGACTTACCCACTATACGGGCAGAAGTAATTCCGGTAAGCTCTTCCATTGCCTTGTTCCAGGCGATTATTTTGCTTTCAGCATCTATGGTAACTGTAGCGGCGGGTAAACAGCTAATGAGGGGAATATAATTTTGAATATCGCGCTTGTTTTTTGAGGCATTATTGCAGGAAGTGCTTTCTTCCTTGCATTCAGGCATTATTTTCCTGATATGTTCGTTGAGGCCTATCATTCTCTGCCCTTTTAAATGTAAATATGTTAAGGTTTTAAAAAGATAACAATTACTTAACGGGCATTTATCTCATTATATCTTTGTTGTGACTCTCCCCGAATATCATTTTTAAATTATAAATTTTATTCAACTATCGTGCCAAAATACAATAAATATAAAAATCAAATGTAATCAATATATTAAATGAATATTGTATGATGATAAGTTACGGCATTTAAGAAAAGTGCCAATGTTTTGGCAGGTAAATGATCACATATATTGAAGCTCCCCGCCGCAAGCAACGGGAGATGCGCTTGCTGTTCAGTTCAAAAGGTTATCCGGGGAGAAGCGTCATTAAGGACAGAAATGACATTGGCTGGTACATAAAGAAATTTCGGTCTTTTGTTTCATTGCCAAAAAGTTTGCCGCAAAAAGGGGGAAGAATTGCCAGTATATTTACTGCGGATAATTTAATTAAAAACTGAACGGCAAGCGCATTATTCTTCAAATTACTTCGTTCCCCGCTGCTTGTTGCGGGAATCTTCAAAAAAATCGATTAATTCTTGAACTTTCGATTGGTGGAAACGCTCTTCATTCGCTAAGCGTTCGAAAATCTTTTTGTATTCCAGATGATTGATCTTGCTGAGAATGTAAAGGTATTCCGCTTCCATTTCTTTTTCAAGTGCAAGAATCTGTTGAAAATAATCAAGAAAGATTTCCTTAGTAAACATCCTTTGAGTCCTCTTCGGTTTTCTGTAGTAAGTCTTCCAGGCATTTCTTATGGTCAATATTAGATTCGATAAGGAATTCAATGATATTTCTTGCTTCCGCAATATCCGAATCGGACAGACCGCTTCGTAAAGTGAGCGCCTTTAAATGTCCAAGATATACAGTCGTGGCACTTTCTTCCCGTTTTATGCTTTCCTGTATGTGCTTGATTAATTCTTCTTTTCTCATCGTGCTAAGTTCCTTATCCAACCATGAGAGCGAGAAATAAGATTTTTCACGCTGTCGATATATTTTATATCATTATTGCTGTTAATTCGCCAATCCAATTCTTTCTTAACCTGAAACCATATAATTCCCTGCAGACCCCACTGCCGGGCTGTTGAAAGCGCCTCGATGATCCATTGATTTTTGTTTCCGCCCTGATTAACACTTGCTGTTTCAAATATGATAACGGGTTTGTCGGGCGCTATGGTTATCAGCTCGGTGCGAACATTCTTGAAGATATTTTCAAAAGATATCCATTGGCTTTCCCAGCCGTCTTTTTCTTTTGTTTTTGTCGTACCCCAATTGTAACCATCGATTCCTAATATATCGACATAATCATTGCCCGGGTAAAAATTGGCCGCTCGATTCCAGCCGGCCGTAGGATCGTAGGATATGTTCGGAACGGATTCAGCATTGGGACAGAAGACCCAAAGCGCATTTTTTGCGTCAATTTTTTTGAATATTCCGACAATATATTGAAACATCTTTTTGTAGGCAGCGGGGCTCTGGTGTCCGTAGTCGGATTTTTTAGTACCCCAGTGGTAGCGCTCAATATTCATCTCATGAGCGAATCGGATCATTAAAGGTCTGCCCCATGATTTTACCTGCCTGGCGAATTCAGTAACGTATACATCATACTGACCGGCCATGACCGCATCATGGGAAATCGTAATTTCCATATCATCTTTGTAATACATCGGTTCCCATGTAAGGCAGGGAACGGCCCCTTCCTGGGTTATTGCCTCAAGAGTTTCACCGGGGAACTGCGCCGTATTCTGTTTTTCCGGAGAGGGCCACTGCAGGAAAAAAACAATGATCGAAGCATTCAATCCGGTTTCTTTCGTGACGGTTTGCAATCTTTCAAGAGTGATCGGATATCCGTCAAGGGCAAATCCCCAAAGAGGTGCTTCCATTGATAACTGATGTGCTTTCACCTGATGACAGGCCGGCGATGAAAACAGCATCAGCACAATGAATAGGGTTGTAATGTTATCAAGAAGTTTTATATTCATTTCTGACCGTTTTCATCCGGTATATTAAAATACAATACGGATGATAAGATAATAAAGTGATATAGACACCATAGCATATTGACGATCAGAGCCCCAATGGGATTCTGTTCGTAATAGAGCCTGTTCAAGCCCCATATGATTGCGGCGAAGCTCACGATAAGAAGAAGAAGTTGAACCCAAAGATCTTTGAGTGGAAGAGCAGCACTCCCTGTTTTGGGCGTGATGACAAAGCTTCCCCTTATTCCAAGAAGTGCGAGAATCGAGGCCTTTATATAAACGGGAAAAGTAACGGCCATGAGAAGCTGCCCGGTAAAGAGATCTCTTATAGTATAATTACGTTCTTTGAGAGTCCAGAAGAATGTTGAAAGAGTTATAACAATGTAAGGAAGAAAAAACAAAACGTAGATCTCCGGCTTGGCAAAATAGCTGGGCACGTTCATAAACAGGTAAAGGATTGGACATAACACAAGGATAAAAAAAACAGGGCCGATGAAATAATGGGTACTTGAAAGAAAATATTCCCACCACTTGGCTGATGTAAGTTTTGCCGGATGTTTTAGAAAGTGAGCGATAATCTGTCGGAGAAGACCAATTGTTCCAAGCGCCCATCTGAATTGCTGTTTAAAATAACCGCCCAAATCTTCCGGGCCCATCCCCAAAGCCATAGTTCTATTCAGGTATGCGGATCTCCAGTTGTTTAGGTGGAATTTTAAAGAAGTCGCAAAGTCTTCCGTTACCGATGTCTCATCGAATCCCCCGACATCCATAAGTGCTTCCCTTCTGAAGATAACATTGGTGCCGCAACAGAACATGGCGTCCTGAGTGCTTTTACCTTCACATATATATTCATAGAATACCGCCTGCTGAAGACCTGATGCGCGGGCAATGCGATTTGTCTCGAAATTTGAATAATACTGAGGAGTTTGAATAAAGGCAAGCCTTGGATTATTTTCCATTATAGCAACCAGGGGTTCCGCAAAGTTGGGGAAAGGGTTTTGGTCGGCATCAAAAACGATGATGTATTTTTCCTTTTCGTGGGGCTCATCTTTTGCGTAGTTCTGGAATTCGAATCCTTTTTTCTGTTTGCCTTCAAGAAAATCGAGAAAGTCATTAATCATACCTGCCTTCGCTCCCCGCCACTTTCGCCTGAAAAGGTTCACGCCAATCCTCTGGCAAAGTTTGTTAATTTTTTCCTTGTAGGCCTGCATTTTTAACAGGTCATCACCTGACAGATCATAACGGGTATCATCAAGAAAATAGATATATTTGTTCGGGTAAGTGAGATTATAAAAGCTTATCAACGTGTCCTCAAGAACATCCAGAGGTTCCTTGAACGACGATACAATTATTGCAACCGGAGGAAACGATGTAAGGGGTGGTAAAGGTTCTTCCGGCACCACCGGTGATTTTTTACCGCTGGTAACATGGACAATTTCCAGAAAGTATCCGATTCCGTGAATTAAGATAAAAATTTCCGCGAGAAGAAGAAACAGGGCGAGTGTTTTTTCATACCACAAATAATCGGAGATAATGAACAGAAACGTTCGGGCCGTAAGATAAGAGATTGCGAGAAATATAGCCAAAAAGGGAAGTATTACGAACGTTTTTGATTTGACGGACTTTTTATTTTGCGTTTTATCCATAACTTTTAAAACTGATACTTGATAGTACCCCAGACACCTTCAGCATCCCAATCGCTTGAACGGTGAATCATTCCTTCGACACCCATCGTCCAGTGATTGTAAAATTCGTAGTGCCATCCTCCTTTCAGCTCTATTGAAGAATTTCCCTCTGAGTTTGCTCCGAATGACACGCGAACATCATAAAAATGCAGCTCACTGCCGCATAAGAAGAGTTTTGAAAGATCGTGATGCCATTCCAGGCCAATATTACCACCAAGGTAGTTTTGAGGTGTCCAGTACGGATGAGTAATGTCAATCAGATTGTCACCGCTGTACCGGTATACGTTTTGCTCGCTTGTATCACGGTATTCTCCGGAAAAGATGAACTTGAATATCCCGGGGTGATCCGTAACGGAATAACCGATTCCAAGAGAGTGGAACTGGCCGTTGTTACTGTCGCTGTAATCTATATATCTGGCCTTACCGCTTACTTCAAGCCTGCGGTTAAGGTTCGATTGACCGGAAATCCACCATGTATCGGCCCGGGTTCCCTGTTTTATACCGAAATAATTATACAGTTCGTCAGTTTTAATGAAACCGATGCCTGTCTCAATATAGTCTCTCAGGTTAAAAAAGAGACTGGCATGCCCTGTATCTGTAGTGCCGAAATTACCGTCATTATAATTTTTATTGGTCCAGCTTACGTCCCCTTTCATATATGGGTTCAAGATTTCTGTTAATTGAAGGGAAAAACCATGGGCCTTATATGATTTATCCGTGAAATCAGGATGTTCTATCCAGTTATGAGCCTTGAGTATCGCGTGATTACGGCACCGGAAAGGGACATCTAAGATAACGTCGGACCTGTTTCTGGTGATTTTAGCCAGATCTCCACGCCCATTTTCGTTCCAGTATGAATGGTTGAGCTGTAAAAAGGGATGGTTCCTGATTTTTTGCCGCTTTAAAGCCAGGGCTGCAAGACTGTGCCGCGGATCAATATCGAGCAAGCGTTCGTAAGTTTTTCTTTCTCTGTCGCACAGGCCCTGGCTGCATTCAACTTGGGCATAATCAAAAAGGGCTTCCTCATTGCCCGGCTCAAAGCATGTTAACTGTTTATATGTATCCATTGCCTGTGTATATCTTTTATTCCAGGCTAGATCCTTCGCTTTCATTTCAAGCGATACGGCTTTTTGAATTTTATATAGCGGAATGAGCTCAACCACGGTCAGTTCAATCTGTTTTTCATGGTCCGGTAAAAGAGACTTCTTTAGTTTTTTGAAATTATTTATAAAAAATTCATATCCTTCGTAAACGGACTTTTTACGCACTCTTTCTCTTAAGTTGTCAAGTTCTTCCGTCAGGGTTTTGGTTTTTAAAGTATCAAGTGCAGGAGACAGAATTGAAACAAGTTTTTCATCGACGGAAGGAACAAGCATGTTTTTATACGTTTGCATTGCTAACCCGTGCATTTTCCCCCATATGGCAGTTCTGGCTTTTTCCTTTCGCGGTACCGGATCTGCCGGGTTCAGTTTATGAATCTTTTCGTAAAGCTCAATCGATTCACCGTATTTTCTCGACCATCCCAGAGCACGTGCCGTATTTATTAAAATCTTTGAATTATTCGGGAATTTTTCGGAAAGGGATTTGAAAAGTTTTATAGAAGGTTCATATTGCTTATTTATCGCAAGCGCTTCGGCAAGGCCCGCAATGGCGGGAAAATATTCAGGGTCACTCTCCATTGCGGCCTTGTAAAATATAATGGCTTCCCTGTTGTATCCATAAGACGCGTATAATCGTGCTAATATTTCCAGATTCCTGGGAGATTTTATGTGTGATCTTAGAGAATTATTAATGAATTCATCCAAAACTGCTCTGTCGAATCCCGCTTTATAAAATTGAATTTCCGGATTCTCAGGATCGATTTCATACGCCTTTTTAAAGAATACCGCGGCTTTTTCGGAATTTCCCTCTTTTATGTGTAATTTACCGGTGGCCAGATAAGCGGAAGCTCTCTGAGAATACCCGGTTGCTAAACGCTCATAAATTTTTAAAGCTTTATCAAAGCGTTTTAAATATAACAGTGCGTGTCCCTGCAGGAATAACGCTTCGATATTATCGGGTGCGGCCGTGGTGATTTTACTCGCGTACGAAACACTCTCGTTAAAATTTTTTCCCTGGAATTTAAGTTTTGCCAGTCCGAAAAGGACTTTTTCAGTTTCCACGTTTTGCAGGAGAAGTTTGAGATAAATTCCTTCCGCTTCCTCGTATCGCTGAGAACTGGTCAGAATGGAAGCCAGTTTTAAAACCGTGTCATGCGATTCGGGATGATTTTTTATGTGATTTCTGTAAATTTTTTCCGAACGGTAAAAGTCGCCCCAACTATTCATGCTATCGGCGAAACGGAGCAAAAATTTCTCGTTACGATTAGTCACATCCAGGATTTTGCTGTAAAGGTCAAGACATTTTTTTGCGTGCCCCAGCCGCGCTTCGATATCCGCCGCTTCCGCCATAAGTTCGATATTGTCGGGTTTTTCTTTAATAAGAATATTGTATTCGTTTGCGGCCTCATTTAAGTTTTCGTTATTGTATGAAAGAATTCGCGCGAGAGCCAGTCTGGCGTCAAAATCACTGATCATGTCGGAAGAGGGGACAATGCTTGATCCGTGCGACTGATTTGCATAATTCAAACCTGCCCGGTATTCGGATGCTCCGGCGGTTGGGGTCGGATAACAGAGTACCCGTAAAAGACAAAAACAAAGAAGTAACAACGTACTTTTTTGAAGCAAGTTGCACATATAACTATCTGGTTTTACGGGATAAAAACAGGTATCTTCCATTATTTAAGGGTCTTCCTCAATTCTTTTATCGCTTCGGGATACCTGCCTGCCCAGCTCAGTACAAATGCGTATTTTCTTCTAACCTGAATGTCATCAGGTCTCGACTTCAAGATTATTTTGTATTCGGCGAGGGATTCATCGTAGCGTTTCGACCAGCTTAACATTTCGGCCAGCTTGAGCCTAACTCTATCGTCTTCAGGATGTTTTTCTAAATATCCTGTATACAGGGGTTCCGCTTTTTTATAATTTTTTTGACTTAAATAAAAATCAGCCAGAAGAACCTTTGTTTTTTCATCAATCGCATCTGTTGGGACATGCTTTAATTCAATCATTGCCTCATCCGGCTTTCCCCAGCAGAAAAGTACATTAGCCAATTCTATTCTTACTTTATGAAGGGTCGGCTTTTCCTGGATGACTTTTCTGTATTCTGCGGCCGACTCGTCATATTTTTTAACATAACTCAAAACCTTGGCAAGTTCCCATCGGGCCATCCAGTCCGGTATCGTATCGGTAATGCTTTCCGTCTCAAGTGTTGAACCCTTTGTCCGAGTTGAGGAAGACATTTTCTGAGGAGCAGGATTTAACTCTTTCTTATCGGATCCGTTTATTAACGATACATCTGAAATTATTAATGTAAAGATGAGAAAAACTGTTGCAAAGCTGATACGTAAAAGTTTATCTACACGTAATTTCATTTCTTTTCCCCCAGCACATTCCTGTATTCATTGATGGCGTCTTTGAATCGTCCGCTCCACGTCAGGATTCTCGCGAGATGTATGCGAGCCAGACGTGTATCTGTTTCCCTTTCAAGAAGTTGCCTGAGCAGATCGATTGCCGTATTGAATTGACCTTGTTCCGCGTAAATATAAGCCAGTTTTATTACGGCTTCCTGATTTTCAGGTTGGATTTTTATCAAATTTTTGTAAACCGACGACGCTTTATCGTAGTGTCCGGTTAAAATGTACGAAACTCCGAGGTGCCGTAAAACTTCCGGTCTTTTGAAATCTAAGTTTGTCAAAGGTTCATAATATGAAATCGCCTTTGAATATTCTTTTTTGAAGAAATGGTTTTCTCCATTGCGGAAAAGAACCCATTGCGGCTTGAATACGTGATAAGCGGCTGTAGTAAGGAGAGCTACAGATACGAAGAAAATTATGAAGAAAAATCGTTTCATAAGGTTCCGTCAATAGACCCAATATAGTATTTATTAAGATATCCGGTGTTTGCCGTGGACTGTCCCATTTCCGCAGATACTCCGGTAATTACGACCGATTAACCGGAAAATGTTGCTGGATACGGTGGGTTTGAAAAAGGGAGGCCATGAGAGACCGTATGAATGACATTGTGCGCTTCGAGAGGAATATCTAACTGTTCGAATGAGGAGTAAGGCTGTGCGAAGGTTTCTATATTAATGCTTTCTCTTACCCATTTTGCATTATAAACTGGAAAGACCTGAAAACCAAGAAAATTTGGATTAAGTAAGTTATATGTCAATTACAACGCGTGGATATACTTTTCTTATTTTTTTATTAGTGCCGGAACACGCTAAAGAGTTACATGTCCCGGTAGACTACCCGATCCGGTCGGCGGGGCGGAATCCGCGGAGTTTCATCGGGATATCCCATAGGTATTGCCGCTACCAGGTTCAGGTTATCGACTCCCAAAAATCTATTAATCTCGGGGGCAACGTACAACGGACCCGTCATCCAGCAGCTTCCCAGACCTTCGGAATGGGCTGCCAGGAGCAGATTTTGAATCGCCGCGGCTACGTTCTGGTAACCGGTGGCTTCGTTCAATCTCGATGGTTCAAAGTAAGCACAGACCACAACCGGAGCATCGCCTAATTTTTGGAAAAAACCGCGGATACCCTCGATAATCCCGGGCTTTCCGGGGAAAAATTCCCGGACATGAGGCTCCAGGTGCTGGACACTGGCGGAGCAGATACGGACAAGCTCTTCTTTGGACCTTCCGCCCACAACATAAAATTTCCAGCTTTGCCTGTTCATACCGGAAGGCGCCCATAGGGCAGTGTCGAAGATTTTCTCCATGAGTTCTCTGCTAATCGGAGTTTTTTTGAATTTGCGGATACTTCTTCTTCCTTTAATGGCCTCATAGAGGTCCATGTTTTTTGTCCTCCTTTTTTTCAGGCATTAATCCCATCGCTGAAGGGTCTGATGTGTAACGTACCTGCAGTATCACTTCATTAGAGTTTTTTTCAGGGAGATTTTAATTCTGGATGATATCAAATAACTCCTTATAACTCAATGAAAATTAAAAAAATATCCTGAGAGAGTTTTGAGACTTCCTGTAGCAGACGACCGGGAACGCTGTGCTTTTCAGTTTAATAATATTCGAAAAAATTTTTCTCAAAAGGCTCAAACCGCATCTTGATTTGACATTTTGATGGGACAAACATATAGTGTCTATAAGAAGTTATTAGGCAACAGCCATAAGGATATAAGTACAATGAATGAAGAAAGAATTTCTTTTAAAAGTGGAAAGCTGAATATCCAGGGTCTTTATGCTTCTTCTGAAGGGGGAAAAGGTGTCGTAGTGACACACCCTCATCCTCAGATGGGTGGAAGCATGAGAAACAACGTAGTGGATGCCCTTGTCTCAACCTTTTATAAAAACGGATTTTCAACCCTGAGATTCAATTTCAGGGGTGTGGGTCTGAGTGAAGGCGTCTACGATAATGGTATTGGTGAACGGGAAGATGTGAAAGGCGCGATTGATTTTCTTGCTGAGAAAGGCAAAAAAAATATATTTTTAACGGGTTATTCCTTTGGAGCTTGGGTCAATACAAGGTTGATTGCAGAGCAGGATTTCCTCTCCGACGCAATCATGGTATCCCCGCCGATAGATTTCGTGGAATTTGATTTTTCCGGTCTGGAGGGAAAGGTTGGCCTTGTTATATGCGGAGACAGGGATCAGTTCTGTCCGGTTAGTCGTTTAAGGGGAATAACTGAAAAAATAGGTTGCAGGCTTGAGATAGTTGAGAAAGCTGACCATTTCTACTTTGGAAGCGAAGATGGAATAAACAGCTATCTCAATGAGTATCTGGTGACAACATAAAGTAACTTTTTTTACCGTTTCATTCCCGGAGGCAATGGCCATGGCGGGTGTGTGCAGGTTTCCGATGCGCGGGTATATTGGATTAGTGCTAATTGCCGTCGGCTGGCCCCTTGCCTGGGTGAGGCCTGATGGTTTCCGGTATCTGTGGGAAAACGCGTTCTTATTCCTCTGGATGGGATATATTCTTGTCGTCGATGCGTATAACTGGAAACGGACAGGAACATCGCTTTTCAGCCGGAGTCCAAAGGCCTTTGCGTGTATGTTTCTGCTTTCCGTTCCGGGGTGGTGGCTCTTTGAATTTTTGAATCTTTTTCTTCAAAACTGGCATTACCTGTACAATCGCCCTGTCGGTTCGCTTGAATATGCCGTTCGGTCTTCGATCCATTTCAGCGTTGTTATTCCCGCCGTGCTTTCTACCGCGGAACTATGGAGATCATGCCACCGCCTTGCCGGTTCGGTACGGTGGCGGGCGATTACCATTACTGACAAAAGGCTCGTTGCCTTTATTCTCGCAGGTATGATGACGCTCGTTTTGGTTGTCGGCTTCCCGCGCTACTGTTTCCCCCTTGTATGGGTGAGTCTTTATCTTGTTTTTGATTCGATGAACATGTTGCTCGGGGCGCCGTCTCTTTTGAGGTACCTTGAAACGGGAAACTGGCGTCCCGTTTTCTCACTCGCGTTCGGAGCGCTGACATGCGGTTTTTTCTGGGAGATGTGGAATTTTTATTCCCTTCCCAAGTGGATATACACGATCCCTTTTGTGGATGTGCTTCACATCTTTGAAATGCCCGTTCTGGGATATTTTGGTTATATGCCTTTCGGTCTCGAAATTTACGCCCTTTACATCCTGTTAATCGATATATCCGGGTTGAAAAGAACGTCGTTTTACGGTGGTGAAGGATATGTCCGGCTCTGAAGGGAAACAGATTTAAATTTTCTGATTTTGAAATGCTCTTAAAAAGTGAAATTCGATGAATATGTTAGTTCGACCATAGGAAACCCCTAATTTTTCAGCGTGTTGTGTTTTAAAGATTTCTTATTTTACTAGAAATGTCAGGTTGAAAAGGCTTGTTACGGACTTTTTAAAATGCTTGATATTAGACAAATTACGGAATACACTGCGTCCTGAAAAAAACGGGCAAATGAGGTTTGTATGACAGCAGAAACGGGTTTTGACAACGAGAAATATATCGAAGAACAGACCAAGGCGATCCTGGAAAGAGTGGAAAGGTTTGACGATAAACTCTATCTCGAATTCGGAGGAAAGCTCCTTTTTGATTATCACGCGGCACGAGTTTTACCCGGCTACGATCCTAATGTGAAAATGAGGCTTCTTCGTGAATTGAAAGACAAGGCGGACATCCTGCTGTGCATTTATGCCGGTGATATTGAAAGAAAGAAAATAAGGGCGGACTTCGGCATTACCTATGATTCCGACGCCCTCAAGCTGATTGATGATCTGCGGGGGTATGGAATCAATGTGCCGGGCGTTATTATAACACGCTTTGAAAACCAGCCGTCTGCCGTATTGTTCAAAAATAAGCTGGAAAGGCGGAATGTCAAAGTTTACACACATCGTTATACGAAAGGCTACCCCATTGATGTGGATATGATTGTTAGTGACGAGGGTTACGGCGCGAATGAGTATGTTGAAACGGATAAACCACTTGTTGTTGTTACCGGTCCGGGCCCCGGCAGCGGAAAGTTGGCCACATGTCTGTCACAGCTATACCATGATTACAGAAGGGGTAATAAGTCCGGATATGCCAAGTTTGAAACGTTCCCTATCTGGAATCTATCCCTTAAACACCCCGTTAATGTAGCGTATGAAGCCGCGACAGCGGATATCAGGGATTTCAATCTCATTGATCCGTTTCATCTGGAATCATACGAGAAGATGGCTGTAAACTATAATCGTGACGTTGATGCGTTTCCCGTTGTAAGGAGAATATTGGAAAAGATAACGGGAGGTGAAGCATTCTATAAATCACCGACCGATATGGGTGTAAATCGCTGCGGTTTTGCCATAACAAATGATGAAGTGACAAGGGAAGCAGCCAAGCAGGAAATAATAAGGAGGTATTTCAGATATCGATGTGAGTATGCCATGGGTTTTACCGATAAAGAAACCGTCCAGAGGGTAGAGCTTTTTATCAAGGATTTTAATCTTGAACCGGAATACAGAAGTGTCGTTGGACCGGCCCGCCTGGCTGCTCTTGAAGCACAGGAGAAAAACAAAGGTAACGAAGGTATATATTGCGGGGCGGCCATAGCGCTCAAGGATGGGTCTGTTGTTACGGGCAACAACTCCCCCCTCATGCATGCGGCATCAAGCCTTGTTCTGCATGCCATAAAACATCTGGCGGGAATACCTCCCAAGATAAAACTCCTGCCGCCTTATATTACAGATTCTATCAGTAATCTTAAGACGGAAATGTTGCACGAGAAAACGGTAAGTATGGATCTGGAAGAGGCTCTTATTGCCCTGAGTGTCAGTGCGACGACCAATTCGGCAGCCCAGCTGGCTATCGAAAAATTGAAGGAGCTTCACGGTTGTGAAGTCCATATAACACATATTCCAACACCTGGTGATGAGGCGGGGCTGAGGCGTCTTGGGGTTAACCTTACAAGCGATCCCAATTTTCCCACCAAAAATCTTTTCATTGACTGATGATATTAAGTAACCGCGTTTCTCTTGACCGCGTGGAACGGGGCAAGTTACTTTTTTTTAAGCATATGGGTCATTTCAAAGCTCATGACGAACTCTTTTTCTGTTTCGGGTAATACTTTGTTGACGGTGAATCGCATAATTAAAATTCCCCTGTCTGAATGTGATATGGGATCTTTTTTCTCCAGAATTTCCACATCGACGTGCATCGTATCCCCGATTCTAAGAGGTGCCTTGAACTGAACAGCGAGCGCATTATTCTTCGAATTACTTCGTTCCTCGCAGCTTG
>CAZZBF010000006.1:0-8437 GCA_964652795.1 uncultured Syntrophales bacterium
CCTCTGAAATCTACATCCGTCATGTTCACAAACTTTTTCAGAAAAGAAAGATCGTCCATGACAGTCCTTTCATCTCCACTAACGACGATAAGCAATTTAGCATTTGTGTGTTTTGCCATGGAAATAGCGTCGAGATGTACAGACGCGCCATATCTTAAACTTTCTGCGCCTTCGATAAACAGCAAATCCTTGCCGCTTTGCACATCATAAATCATTTCAGAAAGTTTTTGCGTTATCGTTTCTTTATCGTACATATACCTGATCCTGGAGTGCTCAAAACCTATGCTCATATCTTCGGGATTTTCTTTCAGATCGAAGATATTCGTCATTAAGGCGGAATCATGGTCCCAAAGCCGCTTTTTCCGATAATATAATCTATCTCCAAATGGTTTTAAGTATGCAAAATTTTCCCCCAGCGTTTTCGCTAATCCGATAATGATACTGGTTTTCCCGGAGTTTCTTCGTGTTGATGCTATAACCAACTTATCCATCTGTATGTCACCTCTCTAATCATTTATAAATGACGGTTCTTTAAAAAGTTCAACTTCTGAATTTCACCGTATACTCGTCCTCTGGGCAGGGAGTTTTACTTTTATCATGTCATGCTACTATTTAAAATTGAGCCTGAGCTCGTAAACGCCGGCGCTTATTCTTCTTTCAATCTCAAAGTCCATTTTTTCAAAGACATGCCGCATTATCTTATTTTCCACCAGCACGTCTGCCACAAAACCGTGAAGTCCTTGTTTCTTTGCCAGAAACGTAAGGTAGGAAAGTATCTCTGTCGCTATCCCTCTGTTCTGACAATCATCCCTTACCACCAATGCCACTTCAGCGGTATGCGTTGCTTCATCTATTCCATACTGGCCGACTCCGAGAATTTTTTCTCTCTCTTCCTCTCTTAAGACAGCAAGAATCACCATCTCCTTTGTATAATCGATGACCACAAAATCCTGCAGGAGTTCGTGCGGCATATCCTTACGTCTCGAAATAAACCTTCTGTAGAGACTTCTGTCTGACAGTGCATAGAAGAAATCTTTTAACAGGGGTTCATCACTGATCTTTACCGGTCTTAAAAAAAGACCAAATCCCGTTTTTGTCGTTTTATACGTTTCCAGACTTTCCGGATATTCACCCCTCTTTCCGGGAATAAAGGCCTGATCCTTAAAAATAATACCTGCTTGCTTGGCTTCCTTTATCAGGGCGGATTTGAATTTCGGATGAGCTATGGCTATGAGTTCCATCGCTCTTTCTCTTATATTTTTCCCGTGCAGATACGCTATCCCGTATTCAGTAACGACATAATGAATGTCGCCCCTGTTGAGAGTTACCCCCGCCCCCTCTTTAAGAAAAGGCGATATCCTTGAAATTTCTCCATTATGCGCGGTTGATTGAATGGCGAGTATTGTTCGCCCATTTCGTGCTATCACCGCGCCCCTCATAAAATCAGCCTGTCCGCCGATTCCGCTGTAGAAGATCTTTCCGAGGGATTCAGCACTTGCCTGACCGGTAAAATCTATCTCCAGGGCTGTGTTGATGGCCACCATATTGTCATGTTGGGCTATAATCATGGGGTTGTTCGTATAGTCGATTGTTCTCAGTTCGACCATCGGATTGTCATGTACGTATCTGTATGTTTCTTCACCACCCATACAGAATGTGGCGATCGTCTTGCCGCGATTAATACTCTTCTTCGAATTATCTATAACCCCCTTTTTCATCAAATCCACTATACCCTGACTGAGGAGTTCCGTATGGACACCGAGATGTCTTTTTTTGTCGAGGTTAGACAAAATTGCGTTGGGAATGGTTCCGTACCCGACTTGAATTGTATCTCCGTCCTTAATCAACCTTGACACATATTTACCAATCTGTCTGGTCGCTTCGATATCGGTATCCTCTACCTCATATTTGAGCAGGGGCTCATCGCGGACAATGGCAAAATCGACATCATCTATATGTATAAAACCATCGCCATGTATACGCGGCATATTATAATTAATCTGGGCTACTACTATTGAAGCTTTTTCCGTTGCCGCCTTAACAATGTCAACGCTTACGCCAAGACTCATATAACCGTGATTATCAAGGTAAGATGTTTGAATTAAGGCAATATCAATCGGTATTACTCCTCTGAGTATCAAGTCCGGGATTTGAGACAGAAATATCGGTGTATAATCGGCCATCCCTTTATTAACGGGTTCTCTGGTAAGGTCAGAAACAAAGAAAAAATTATGCCGAAAGTTCCGCCGGAATTTTTCAGCCATATATGGAGAAACACCAAGCGACCATACATGGAGGACTTCGGCATCGAAAAAGGCCTTTGGATGGGAATCCACGTAGTCCGTTAGGGCCTTAACAAGGTATTGAGGTTTTCCGCAGCCGGTACCTATAAATATTCGATCACCTCGATTGATGTGGCTGAATATTTTATCTTTACTTACAAATTTCCGAGGATATATCTTGGCAAATTTTTCTATTCTTTTGTGATATATCTGAGATCTGAGAGATAAGAGATCCGGTCGATACTCTTCGCATATATCTGTATTGCTATCTGGATTCATCTATATTACCCTTTTTAATAGTGATCTCTGTTTTATGTTCTACTTACGGTCTGAACATTTATTGACTGTTTTTAACAAAGATCTAATGTTTGTCAAGTGACAAATATTTCTGGTTGTTTCAATGCTGTTAAGCTGATAAACAGGGAAAAAGGATCAGCTTTGATACGGGCGCCAAAACAGGCTTGATGAGAAGAAGAAAAAGGTTATTAGAGGAAAGTGTTCTCGAAAACCTGCGTTGGGGAAGCCTATTCGATTGAGTTCAATAAGTAAAGCCGATGGCTTAAGCCCTCACAAAATATTGGAAAGATGTATTGACATATAATATGGTTATCCAACCCCGCGTTACTTCAGAATAGTAACATTCAAAAAGCTCAACAACAAACAGAATGAAGATGGTGATTAGACCTTGTATGATGTCAGGGTTATTAACATTCAGGGCCGGAATTGCTCAATATCTGATAACTCCGGCCCCTCCATCTTCCCAATGACAAAATTTGCGCAAAAAGAAAGTGTCTTCCTGTTTTTATCTTTTCAATTTTCCGAAAGGCTATTTGACCGTAACAACCGGACATGTAGCTTGTAATATTACATATTGTGCGTTGGAACCTAAAAGCAGTTTCGCTACCTTGGATGTTCTTAAAACTCCGATAAATATTAGATCGGCTTGCTTTTCGTCGGCAAATTCAACAATATCTTCGCCGGGATCCATGCCGCGAATCAATAAATGATCCTCACAGGAAAATCCATCGTCTTGCACATTTTTTTTCGCGGAACTCAGAGCGCTTTGGGCCGCGTCTATGATTTCCTGACGTTCACCGGGGCCACCTTTCAGGGAAGTAACCAGGTGAATTTTAGCGTCGAAGGCTTTGGCATATGTCTTGGCCAGATCTAATGCCTTCATAGCCGGGCTTGTTCCGTCAAATCCTACAACAATATCCATCTTAGTCTCCTTTCACACCTTTATATCAATGCCAAAACTTTCATCGTTTTTGAGGGTTTTGGTAGTGTCTTCTGGTGGAGATGAGGGGGATCGAACCCCTGACCTTCGCATTGCGAACGCGACGCTCTCCCAGCTGAGCTACATCCCCAACCCTTTTATCTGATAGTTAAAATATCTTATTTGCTTATTGCATTTGTGTCAAGAATTTTATAGTATAACGGACGTTCAGGCGCTGAATAGTTACTTTAAACTGAACGGCGGTTCATAAATTTAAGAGTTTTCCTTAACAGTCGGAGATCCTCCGCGGCAAGGAGCGGAAAATCCCATATATTTATTATACTTATAATTAAAGAGGTAAGGAATATGGCGAAGATAGACGCTTTTTTTAATTTGATGCACGAACAGGGTGCGTCGGACCTTCATCTTGTTGCCGGACAGCAGCCGGTTATAAGGATAAGAGGCGAGATGGAACGAGTTAAGTATAATGTGCTTGAGAATGATGATCTGAAAGGCATGCTCTATGAGATAGCGCCTGAACATAAAATCAAGCAGTTTGAAGAAACGGGAGATATGGACTTCGCGTATGAGATCCCAGGGCTTGCCAGGTACCGGGCTAATTTTTTCCAGCAGCAGAACGGTGTCGCGGCAGTTTTCAGAGAAATTCCCAGTAAGATATTAACCGTTGAACAATTGGGGCTTCCACCCATTGCTGCCAAACTGGCATCTCTGCCCCGAGGACTAGTTCTGGTAACGGGGCCAACGGGAAGCGGTAAATCGACGACTCTTGCGGCCATAATTGATGAAGCAAACCGTACCCGCAAGGATCATATTATAACCGTTGAGGATCCGATCGAATTTGTTCATGAAAGTCAGGGTTGTATAGTAAACCACCGGGAGGTCGGTCTACATACCAAAAGTTTTTCCGCGGCACTTCGTGGTGCCTTACGGGAAGATCCTGATATTATTCTTGTGGGAGAAATGCGGGATCTCGAAACAATATCGCTTGCAATAGAAGCCGCGTCAACCGGTCATCTTGTCTTCGGGACCCTTCATACATCGAGCGCGGCCAAGACAGTTGATCGGGTTATAGAGGTTTTTCCTTCGAATGAGCAGGCACAGATACAATCCACACTAGCCGATGGTCTCCGGGCGGTATTATCACAAACTCTGTTTAAGCGTGTTGATAAACCCGGGCGCTGTGCCGCCCTTGAAATATTGGTTGCTAACCCGGCAGTCCGTAACCTGATCCGGGAATCAAAGACTTTTCAGATCCCATCAATGATTCAGACCGGAAAGAAGTATGGAATGCAGTTGTTGGATGACTCGATTATGGAACTTGTAAATCGGGGTTGGATAAGCGTTGACGACGCATACAATAAATGTAACGACAAGGGCAAGTTCAGACCTCTGTTAAGACATCCCCCAACGGATTTTACGGAGGTATAAATATATCACATTACGGGAGGGAAGTACCTTGAGAAGACAGGAAACAGATTATATTTTATCAAAGATGCTTGATTCACATCAGAATGTTTCTGACCTCAATATTACTGTGGGCAAGCCGTTACAGGTGGAAAGTTCCGGTGAACTGACCAGTGTCAGCATTGATCCTCCAATTGCCGAACTCTCTCCCTTCCAAACCGAGATACTTGCCATGAATATTATAAACCAGGATCGTCGTCTGACGGAGACGCTTTTTGCCGAAGGGTCCTGCGATTCTTCTTATGAACTTCCCGGCAAGGCACGTTTCAGGGTCAATATATTTTCTCAGCGGGGAAATTACTCAATCGTTCTGCGTAAACTCGAGACCAAGATTCCTACTTGCGAGGAACTGAATCTTCCCGAGGTCTTTTACAAGATAGCAGAAGAGAAAAACGGGATTATTCTGGTAACCGGCGCGACCGGTAGCGGGAAATCGACATCACTTGCCGCGATGTTAAATGATATAAACGAAAAAAAATCTGTTCATGTTGTAACCCTGGAAGATCCCGTTGAATATCAGCACCAGCAGAAGAAATCCACGTTTAACCAGAGAGAACTGGGAACGGACTTTGACGGTTTTGCTACCGGTCTGCGTGCCGCTCTCAGGCAGGCTCCGAAAGTGGTTCTGGTTGGTGAAATGCGTGACAGAGAAACGGTGGAGATTGCGCTGAGTGCCGCGGAGACCGGGCATCTCGTAATGAGCACTCTTCATACGGTAGACGCTGGTCAGACTATCAACCGAATAATAGGCATGTTCAATACTGAAGAAGAAAACCAGATTCGCATACGTTTAACTGATACGATAAGATGGATCGTCTGCCAGAGACTCCTCCCCAGGGAAGGAGGAGGGCGGGTTGCCGCCTTTGAAATTATGGGAACTAACCTGAGAATCAAGGATACTATTCTCCACGGTGAATCAGAAGGAAAAACTTTCTATGAAATAATCCAGGCGGGCAAGCCTTATGGTATGGTGACCTTTGACGATTATATCATTGGATTATATGAGCAGGGGCTCATTACCGAAGAAACCGCGAAGGCGTATGCCTCCAATAAGAGCGTTGTCGGCCGTGGGATTGATTCTGTAAAGAGTTCCAAGGGAGAGACAACAACTGACATAGACAGGCTTGAAGTAGACATGGACTACGGAAAACCCGGAAGAAAACCGTAAAAGGAAGAAAAGGAAAACATCATGGAGGGGAAAAAGACACTTGTTGATGAGGTAGCATCAGACGCGTACGATCCTTCAGACCGCCCGTTTGACTTCGTTGAGGAAGGAGGAAAAACGGCCCTGATTTGCGAATCTGATCCTTCAATAAAAGCGGGAATGACATCTGTTTTAAAGGCAATGGACTATCAGGTGACGGATGCCGCATCTGCGCGGGACACTCTCAAGGCAATGAGATTCCATGTATATGATATGATTGTGTTGAATGAAAAATTCGATACGGACAATCCTGATGCCAATAATGTACTAAAATATCTGGAGCGCCTTCCGATGGGTATCAGAAGGAACATTTTTGTGGCGCTGGTAAGTAATAGATTCAGGACCATGGACAACATGGCCGCCTTTAACAAAAGCGTCAACACTGTCATTAACATGGAAAACTTAAATGATTTTGAAACTATTATAAAACGTGGCGTGGCCGATAATGAGGCCTTTTATCACGTTTTTAAAGAAACGATGAAAAAAATGGGACGGGTCTGATTGCATAAAATCAGGGTGTCTTTTTTAGTGATTCGGCCTTTTGAAGAGCTTTTTCGGCTGTTTCAGTCAAACCTTCAGCCGTGCAGGATTCAGCAAGTCGCAGATAATAGAATGGGTTTTGCGGATCTGCCGTGATCGCCTTTTCGAAAATATCTATTGCCTGACGATGGTACATCTCCGTGGCCAGTGTATTTCCGAACCTGTTGTAGAAAATAGCCGCTGATTCGGGATTTTTTCTGATAGCATTTTCGTAAGCGTTGCTCGCCTTTTCAATTTTCCCCTGCTTCACCAGTACATCACCAAGATCGCAATAACAAAGTGAGCTGTCAGACCTGTATTTCAGGGATTTTCTGTAAGCTTTTTCAGCCCTTTTATAGTGCCCCTCGTTACAGTATACATTTCCGAGTCTGTTATAAAAAAGAGAGGCCTCCGGGGGATCGATGTCAACGGCCGTATTATAAGCTTTCTCGGCGCCGTCGAAATCTCCGGCGGCAACAAGCACATTTCCTAAATTAATGAGAAACGAGGGAGAATCCGGTTCCATACGAATGATATTTTCGAAGATCTCAACCGCCTTGTGCGCGTGACCGTTCCTCAAATATGCGTTACCTAGAGTGCAGAGCAGATTAACATCTTCCGGCTGGACAGCAACTGCCTTCTCACAGATATCGACAAGCTTGTCATGTTTTCCTTCATCGGTAAATATTCTGACCAGTTCATCAAACGCGAATCCGGTAAAAACTTTTCCCTTAAGTTCTTTTTCAAAGAGTGTTTCGAGACATTCAACCGAATCTTCCAATCTTCCGCTTTCTCTGTATGCCCATGCCAGGGACATAATAAGGGAATCTTCACCGGGATTCATCTCCGCCAGTTTTTCATAGAGGACAGCGGCATCTTCATAGCGCTTCTCTATCATATATTTATCGGCAAGATCGTAAAACTGATCTCCTGTTGTTTCCTTGGTCATGATTCCTTTTGTTGTCAGGTCTTCTTTCTTAGTATTAATTAATGTTACGTGCTCGAAAAATTAGATTCTCTTAACGTTGGTCACTGCCACCATCTTTTTCCCAAAATGCCTGGATTTGCTTAGAAAAAACTTTTTGCGAACTTGTTAATGATTGCCCTTGAGGTAATCCACTACCAGCTTTACAGCTTCATCGACTTTTGCCTGTGCGTCCGTCTTGATCTGTAAGGCCTTCTTCTTTGAATCTTCAATCTGTTTATTCGCGTCTTCTTTAGCCGAGTTAATTATTTTATCCCGTTCCGCTGTGATTTCATTTATAGGAAATTCTGAAGACTTTATTTTATCGGCCTTTTTTTTGGCATCTTCCAGAATTTGTCTGGCTTTAACCCTGGCTTCATCGAGGAGCTTTTCAGCTTCGCTTTCGATTTCTTTTATCGTTGTTTGTATTTCGTCAGACATAAGAAAGACTCTCCGGCTATTGATTTTTATTTTATCTTTTCAACAGAAATCCTCAGGAATTTTTAAAGAGAAAGACGTACTGTGTGGTTGTTTTTAACACCTTTCTAACTATGTTTAATTGAGGTCTAAATATTGTTATCGAACCATCTTTGCATACCACTGTCATATCAAGAATCTTCGAAAAAATTTTCTCTTCTGTTTTCCCTTTTGATCTTACGGTCACCCAGCTTTGATCCGAAGTAATTTCTATAATTATCGGAAGCAATAGAGAAGTTCGTTCATTCTCGTATAGCATTCGCGAAAGGTAATCAAGTTCCTTTTTTTTG
>CAZZBF010000006.1:8447-39026 GCA_964652795.1 uncultured Syntrophales bacterium
GAAAAAATGTGCGCTTCCGTCATTACATACCACATGAGGGTGTTCTTCTTTCAGAAGTTCGGTGAGCGATTTCCGTTTACGCGGTATCTGCGCGTTTAAAGCTTTGAATTCGTCTTTAAGGTATCCCGCAATTAATCCGTCGGGAGACCGGTTAGTAGGCATAGGCTTCTCTCTGTTCGATAAGTGTCTTTACACGTTTGAGGCGAGTAGCTTCTTCCCTGTCTCTTTCTTCAAATTTCATGGTCAAATATTTTATTGTCATATCAAGGCCGGGGATTAAGACATGCTCGAGGGCATTATTTATTCTTTTTACTTTATTAATCTCCATTCCTAAAAGCTCCATGGATTTTTGGAGTTCGGCCAGTTCAATGACGGTTTCCAGACATTTCCGGGAAAGTTCGGTACTGTGATCCAGAAAAGAAGAAGTATCCGCCATGTTCTTCGTCTTGGCTTTAATTTCGTCCGTTTTCTTGATTTCAAAAAACGGTATTCTGACTCCCGCGACATTTCTTGATCCGGCGTTAATCTTCATGGCCATTTCTGATAATAGGAGGTCCTTTTTCAGACATGCGTATCCATGATATCCGGCAGTTAAGGACAATGCTTTATAAGCTTCCGAAAATTCCGTGAGAAGTCTGTCTTTAACGGACGCGCATTCCCTGACTGTCTGAAGAAGTTCCATGATTAATATGGAAAGCCGGTCCTTGACAATTTTCTGAATTCTCGTGGCCAGTGAAAGCCTGCGCTTGAGGCGCGCGAGTTCAATCTTGGTCGGCCTTGCAATCTGAACTTTTTTAGCCATGGCTTAACCTTGATATGTTCGTAAAAGTCCATTTTCTTCGCTCAGGACCATTTTGGGGATGCTGTTATTGCCCGGCTAAAAATCTAAAACTCGTGCTTACGCACTCAAACAGTCAGATTTTCTTAACGCCGGTCACTATCAGCATCTTTTCCCCAAAATGCTTCGATGACTTGCGTGATTCTACGAATGCGCTCCGAAAAGACTTTTTACGAACTTGTCTACCTTAGTCATGATTTGATGTTTCGGGCAAATACTTTTCGATGAACTCTTCCCTTATCAATTTCAGATCTTCAACGGGAATCATCGAAAATATTTTCCATGCCATCTCCAGCGTTTCCTCAACCGTTCTTCTTTCATTTTCACTCTGGGAAATATATTTCTCCTCGAATTTATCGGCGGCGGCGAGGTAAATTTTATCTCTATCGCTCAGGGATTCGGCTCCGATAACAGTTGAGATTTCCCTTAGATAGTTGCCCTCCGCATACACCGCGTATGCCTGCATAAAAACATTATTATGATCTTCTCTCGTTTTTCCTTCTCCTATTCCCTCTCGCATCATCCGTGACAGGGACAAAAATATATCGATCGGCGGATATATCCTTTTTCTCTCAAGAGCCCTGGAAAGGACGATCTGCCCTTCGGTGATATATCCCGTAAGGTCGGGTATGGGATGTGTGATATCATCGTCGGGCATGGTCAAAATTGGCAGGATCGTTACCGATCCTTCTCTCCCGGTGATTCTCCCCGCTCGTTCATACATGGAGGAAAGATCCGTGTACATATATCCCGGATAGCCTCTTCTGCTCGGTATTTCCCCTCTCATAGCGGCAAGCTCGCGAAGCGCGTCGCAATAATTGGTGATGTCGGTGAGTATAACCAGCACATGCAGGTCTTGTTCCCACGCGAGATATTCGGCCGCGGTTAAGGCCAAACGAGGGGTCGATAATCGTTCGATTACCGGGGAAGATGCCGTATTGATAAATCCAACCGATCTGCTGAGCGCTCCGGTTTCTTCGAGATTCGAAATAAAATAAGCGGCATCGTCATAACTTACTCCTATTGCCGCGAAGACTATCGCAAAATCCTCTTCTTTTCCCTTTAAGGCGGCCTGCCTTACTATCTGAGCCGCGATCTTATTATGAGGCAAGCCCGATCCGCTGAAGATCGGCAATTTCTGGCCCCTGACAAGAACGTTAAGACCGTCAATAGCGGAAATACCTGTTTCAATAAATTCCGCGGGCGGCTGACGAGACGCCGGGTTTATAGGAACTCCGTTAATATCAATATAATCCTCTGCTACAATAAGTGGACCGCCATCTATGGGGCTCCCGCTTCCATCGAACAACCTTCCCAATATGTCGGCAGAGACAGGCAGTTTCAGGGTTTCACCCTTGTATCTCACTTTACTTTTTAAGAGGTCAACCTCGCTGACGCCGCCAAATACTTGAACTACCGTCATCTTCTTGCCAACCTCGATAACCTGTCCGCTTCTCACTTCACCGGTACCTAATTGAACATCGACAATCTCATTGTATCTGATACCGGGAATACTCTCGATGACAAGGAGTGACCTTCTTGCGGTACTGATCGCTTTTGTTTCCCTTGTAAACAGTTGGAAGGATTCCATCATGTCGTTCCTTTTCAAACCTTTGAGTTTTCTGCTATTTCAGACCATATTTCTTTCACATAGTCATCAAAATCCTCATTCGGGATGTCTTTCATCCGGGATATCCTCTGCAGTGTTTTTGACGAGGCAATATCGCTCACTAATGTACCCGACGCGGACATTTCCCGGGCTAATTCGTAAAATTTCATAATCGTACTCAGCATCATATGAGCCCTTTCGGGGGTCGTATATGTGTCAACCGGGTGGTAGGCACTCTGCATAAGAAAATCTTCCCTTATCATCCTTGCGGCGAGAAGAACCAGCTTGTCATCTTCGGGTAGAGATTCCGGGCCGACAAGCCGCACGATTTCTTCCAGTTCCGCTTCTTTCTGTAATGTTTTGAGCGCCATGTCCCTTGTCTCTGACCAGTCAGCGCTGACGGAGTTCCACCAGCTTTTGGTCGCGTCGGCATAGAGACTGTAGCTGGTCAGCCAGCTTATCGTGGGGAAATGCCGTTTGTTTGCCAGAGCGACGTCCAGAGAATAGAGTGCTTCTACGATCCTCAGGGTACTTTGGGTAACCGGTTCGCTGAAGTCGGCCCCCGGAGGGCTTACCGCCCCGATCACGGTAACCGAGCCATTCCTTGAAGGATTTCCCTTACATTCGACCCTGCCCGATCTTTCATAAAATGACGCGAGCCTTGAACCGAGGTATGTGGGGAATCCTTCTTCGCCAGGTGTTTCTTCGAGTCTTGCTCCAATCTCTCTCATTGCCTCGGCCCACCGTGAAGTTGAATCCGCGACGAGGAGAATATCGTACCCCATGTCTCTGTAATATTCAGCCAGGGTTATACCTATGAAAATACTTATTTCCCTTGCCACAACAGGCATATTGGATGTATTGGCAATGAAAATTTCTTTCTCCTGCAATAATTTATCGGTGTCGGGGTCCTTAAGCTGTTTGAAGCTTTGTAAGACGTCAGCCATTTCGTTTCCCCGTTCACCGCAACCCACATAGATATTTAACTGTGTCTGAGCCCATCTTGCCATTTGTTGAAGTGTTACTGTTTTACCGGTACCGAACCCCCCCGGTATGGCAGCCTTGCCCCCTAACGCGAGAGGGAAGATGTAATCTATAATTCTTGTTCCCGTGACGAGCAGATTCTCGGGATCCAGCCTTTTCTTATAGAGCCGTGGCTTCCTTGCCGGCCATCGTTGCATAAGTGTGATATTTTTTCTTTCTCCGTCACATTCCACAACCGCGACCGGTTCTTCTATCGTGTAGTCGCCTTCAGATATCTCCAGCAATTTGCCCTTTATGCCTATCGGTATCATTATTCTGTGTTCTACGAGCCCCGTTTCGGGAACCGTACCGATAATATCACCATCTTCGACCTGATCGCCGGCTTTTACTGAAGGTGTAAAATGCCATTTTTTATCCCGGTCAAGGGAAAATGTGCGTGCTCCTCTTTCAAGAAAATCACCTATATCTTCGATCATTGTTACAAGAGATCTTTGAACACCGTCAAAGATGTTCCCGACAAGACCCGGGCCGAGCTCCACCATCAATATTTCTCCGGTTCCTTTTACCGGTTCTCCGACGCGGAGTCCCACGGTGTCCTCGTAGACCTGGATAACCGCCTTATCTTGTTCAAGACCGATTATTTCTCCGGTCAGCCTATCTTCGCCCACATCAACAACCTCATATACCTGGGATCCTCGCATATCTTCCGCGATTACGACGGGTCCTGAGACTCTCCAGATTTTACCCATTGGCCATGCCTCTCTTTTAGATTTCTATGGAAAATCCTAATAGCTTTTTCGTGTAAGATTTATAGAATTCCCTCACATCTTCTTTCTCTGTTGTAAATTTTGAGGGAATTTCAATTATAACAGGCATTGTTTTCCTGCTTTCGCTGATATGTTTAAGAATATCATCCACATAAATTTTCCAGTCGTCCGGTATTATAATGATTCCGATCGAGATATCGTCAATAAATTCTTGTAACACCTCTCTAATTTTTTCACGAACCTGCGGATTATCTTCTATTACCTGATACTTTTCAACGCCGGCGAGTCGCATAAGCGCGACCTGATCTTCATTTCCTATAACGGCAATCTCCGAAATTTGCGGTGACGTCATGATGCTGTTACCAGATAATCCTTGATTTCTGACGACGGTATGCCGGCCGTCAACGCCTTCAGGATAATTCTTAAATTACGCGTTTCCAGCTCTTTTAAGATTAAATACCAGAGCATGTTTGACGTGGATAATATCCTGGGTGACAGTAACTCTTTTAACAATGTAAGCTTATGCTTTTCTATGATCTCGTCCACAACCGTGACGTTTTTTTTATTTTCATAGTTTTTCTGAATATCTTGGGCCATCAGATGGTATTCGGTATTCTCCAGTCCGGATATTGTTTCGGGTATTTTCAACAGAAGCAATTTTTTAATGGCATCGCCTGAAAGCATGTATCCTCTGTCAATAATATAGTCATCAATTGCGGCTTCCATTTCTCCGACGGCGAATCGAAAAACCATCTGAAGATTTACGAGATCGATTATTATGCCCGTGGCTTTGGCAAGTATATGACCGTCGTTCATTTTCTTCATAGCATCGAACATATTTCCGTAGTATATTCTGTTCATAGCGATTTCCGCTTTCAGCACGGAAACCCTGTCTTTTCCTTTAGTATCCTTTATGACCGAAGCATAATCGCTCAGGCCGCATTTTCCAAGAATAACGACAATTTCACTGACACTTTCAGTGTCTGATAAATCTTTTATATATCCTCTGTCATGAATGGTGCCCAGCGGTATCAGGGCAGCGGTTTTTTCCGTTAAGAGATGTCTTAGAGCGATCTTTGTGTTCAGGACATCGTACTTTTTCATATATACATCTGACAGTCGGGCGATGTCGTAAGGAACCTTAAACCTTCCAATATCGGTCAGGCATTCACCGAGATATTTCCACAGGTATTCATCGGATTCATCAAAGTTTTGAATTGAATTCTTGCGCAGGTAATTGCCAATGTCTGTATTTTTAATAACTTCAAGTGCCTCCTGAACGGTTGTTTTTTGGAATATGCCGTCGATATGGCCGGCGGACAGGCATTTTGATTCCATGCCCTTCAGGTAAGCCGATGTAAATGCGTAACTGGCGCTCACTAAATTCAATTTTTATCAACTCCAAAGAGATTTTTACCGATTTCAGGCAAAATTTTGGGTATCAGCATCTCCAGCCTGGTATCAAATGTGTTATCGATACTGACCATACCGTTAATGGTTTCAATCATAATTCCGCCGATACAATCAATGCCCTCAACTTCAGCTATTTTTTCTTTTAACCCGCTGTTTTCTGCGACAACTTCCCGGATAATTTCAAGGTCTTTGGAAGAGACGAGGAGCCTGACCGAATCTTCATCTTCCAATGCCTCAAGCGTTTCTTTAATGAGACGGATAAACAGTTCCTTATCCTTTATATCCTGTGACAGTTCGTCCTTTACCTTTTTTATAATTTCATTGATAACTGCGTCCTTTTCCTTTAATATTTCCTGCCGGGACTTAAGAGAAGCCTGGGCGAGTATTTTTGATGCTTCGCGGTGAGTTGCCGATATGATCTTTGCCTTTTCTTCCTCGAATTTCAGTTCTTTTTGTTCTTCGGATTTTTCGATTATTTCTTTCGCCTTAATCTCGGCGTCGCTTATGATTTTGTCGGCATCTGCTTTTGCCTTGTCAAGAATGGCCTTCTTTATCTTGTCAGTTTCCATAATGTCTACCCCTGCATCTTATTACATAAGCTTTAGTATGTTAAGCGCCATGATGGTGAACACCAAACCCAGAACACCGATAAGTTCCACGAACACGGCCAGCATCATCGATGCAGTTAATATTTGTCCTTTTGTTTTCGGCAGGAGGGCTATTCCTGAAGCGCAGACAGATCCCTGGAATACTCCTGAAAAGGCTTCGGCGAATGCCCCGATAACACCGATAGCGAGCACCGCAAATCCGGCGCCACCCGTTGCTGGCAGGTTTGGAACAACCACAGTAAGGATGACAATGAGAATAATCAATCCATAAAAGCTTTGTGTCATCGGTAGAGATGCCAGTACTATGACATTTCTCAACTGACCGGGTTCTTCAGATAAAGTGGCAACTCCGGCAGACGCGGCTGAGGCAATTCCTATTGCCGATCCCGTCAGACCTCCTGCCAATGCTATTGATCCTCCAAGTGTAGCTAATGCTTGTATTTCAGTCATTTTTTCACCTCACATTAAGATTTTGTACCTACCAACACTTGTCTCTTGAGTTTCAGATGAAACGGGGCATATTTTTTCCCTCCCCCTTCATAGAATTTCAGTAAGAATTCCACGAAGCACAGTCTCAGTGAATGTATGAAAGCGGCCAGACTGCTGAGAAGCAAATTAAAAACATGGAAGATGACAAGAATTACCACTGCTACAAGAAAAGCGAGTATATGCCCGACAATGCCCGGAATCAGATTTGCCATTGCGGAAGAAAACCAGTCTGAAAGGAGATTAAAAGATGAGGCAAGATAAAATGTGGCAAGTCCCACTCCAGCCAGCCTCGAGTATGACATTATATCTCCCATAATACCGGTTAACTCAAAAATCCAGAAAATTCCGCCCAGGGCACCCATCTTCATGAAGCTGGCTATGACAATCAATATCAGACCGAATAACAGGGGATAAATAAGGACAGAATATGCTCCGGCACTCAGCGGAATAAGTTTTACATGCAGCAGGGCATTGAAGATATAGGGAATACCGAAAATTTCTGAAATAATAAGGCCGATCTTTCCCAGTATTAATCCTCTGTCTTTTTCCGTTACACCCCGTATCAGGGAGAGTATGTGCGCTGAATTTACATGAATAAGCCCTATTATGAGGGAAAGGATAATAAATGAAATGGGATCTGAAAGGTATTTTTGAACGTGCGACACCAGAGCGATGTTTTGCAGCTCTACGTTGAAATACATCTTCAGGAAATCGCCAAGATAAGTGCCGGAAAGTGATCCCAGTATGAGACTTGAGCTGCCGCTGATGTATAAAACGTTTCGAAACAGGTAAAATTCCTCTGAGGTCGGATCATCAACGAGTTTATGGAGTAAAAATCTGGCCAGTAAAATGAGGCCTACGGCGTATACGACATCATTAAGCATCAGGCCGAAAAAGAAGGCAAAGAAATAGGCCACGATGGGCGTGGGATCCCAATCGTCGTATTTGGGCAGACTGAAAAGGTTTACGATGACCTGGAATGGTCTAATTCCCGGGGGATTTTGAAGTTTTGTCGGAGGCATGTCGGCAGGGTCGGGTTTCTTCGTGTCAACAAAGGCATAATATGAGGTTTCTTTTAGAGTGTTAATTACTGTGTCGATATTGTTTTCTGGTACCCAGCCTTCGATAAAAGTAACGTACCGTGCCTCCCATGCCTGTCCGAGTATGGACAACCTCTCGTATTCCGCGGCAAGTATTTCCCTGAATAGGACAATACGGGTTAAATTCTCTTCGATCATTTTCCGGGATTCTTCTTCAAATTGATCCCGGTCTTTTTTCCGGCTGCGAATTGTTTCATCAATTTCTTTTATGAACTCTCTCAGAGATAATTCCGTGTCCGGTATCTTCAGAGTTACCGCACCGATATTTTTAATGAGCGTTTCTATCGTTTTTCTATTTTCAGTTTCGGCTACAAAATAAACTGCCATCTCACCTTTAACTGGAACGGCAACATGCTGGAACAAATACTCACCGGCCCTCTCACTGAATACCTTATAAGTACCCTCGGAAAAGACCAAGACGTTGGTAAACAAATATGTCCCGGAATATTGCAAATCCTTCAAAGAGACATTTATGTCGCATGCCAGAGGTCCCAGATATTTATGAAGTCCTTCAAAATTTGCGATTTCCTTTTTTAAACGGGCGGTTTTTCGGGTGAGTTTAGAAAATCTGTCATAAATTTTGTCTGTCTCGTCTGTAATTTCATCGAGAGATTGAGGTTTTATATCTTCAGGTAAAAGAACTTCTCTTTCTTCTCTCAGGCAGTTTAAGATATCGTTTATAGAGGAGAGAGCAGTGTTCACCCGATTCTTATCCCTTTCGATAGTCGCCTTATCGGCCTGTTCCGGTTCCTCTGCTTCTTCTATGTGAAGGAGTCCGATTTCCTGCAAGTGGCTGAGAGCTTCTTCGGACAAATCCCTGAGGGTTATTATTCTCAGTTTCACCATTTCTTCGGGAGTGTTTATAAAGATTGGCACCATTTTAAAAAGCCTGAATATTTTTCGAGAAAAAGGTTTAATTAATAATTAGATACTATTATTACTCTCATCGAGGTGATACTACACTGAATTTATAGATATCGGAGAAGAAGTGGAAAATGTATCTGCTAAGAACCAGTATCGTTCTGATCGTAAATGTTACAACTTCTTTAAATTATACATAAAATGAATAGAAAGGCAACCCTTTTTTCTGTAATCTCCTGATCTTGAGTTCCTATTAATCTTATTGAAAAGAATTCTTAAAATGTCAGGAACAACATCAATAAGTGAATTATCTGTAACATCTCATTATTCCACCGGAAAGGTTGAGAAAACGATTGACAAAATTCACGCATGATAATAGTTTTTGGCTTTGTGAAAAGTGACTTTTTATAAACTTGTTATAAAACGTATGCCAATTTTGTAAACCTGTCAATGGGGGGTGATATGTTGGAAAGAACTTTGATTACAGGAGGAGCGGGTTTCCTTGGGAGCCATCTTTGCGATTATTTTATTTCAAAGGGACATTATGTAATTTGCATGGATAACCTCTTGACGGGAAATATAGACAACATATCTCACCTCTTTGGAAATGACAGGTTTACCTTTATAAAACATGATGTAACCAATTTTGTCTATGTGGAGGGAAAGGTTGATAATATCCTCCATTTCGCATCTCCCGCAAGCCCGATAGACTATCTTAAGCTTCCCATTCAGACTCTTAAAGTAGGATCTCTCGGCACTCACAAGACATTGGGTTTAGCCAAGGAAAAAAAGGCCAGATTTCTACTTGCTTCTACCTCGGAGTGCTACGGGGATCCATTGGAGCATCCCCAGTCGGAGGATTACTGGGGGAATGTCAATCCCGTTGGTCCGCGCGGCGTATACGATGAGGCTAAAAGATTTGCGGAAGCGCTGACAATGGCTTATCACAGGTACCATGGCATTGACACAAGAATAGTAAGAATATTTAATACTTATGGTTCAAGGATGAGAGTGAATGACGGACGGGCGCTTCCCACATTTATGATGCAGGCGCTGAAGGGAGAAGATCTGACCGTCTTCGGTGACGGCAGTCAGACCCGCAGTTTCTGCTACGTTGGTGATATGGTTGAAGGAATTTACAGACTTCTTCGTTCTGATTATGTCAGTCCTGTCAATATCGGCAATCCCAGTGAAATAACAATACTCGAATTTGCGAGGAAGCTGATCGATACATGCAAATCAAAAAGTAAAATTATGTTCAGCGATCTCCCGGTAGATGATCCGAAAGTTAGAAGGCCTGACGTCGCCAAGGCCAAAAGACTGCTCGAATGGGAACCAAAAATACAGCTTGAGGAAGGTTTAAAACTGGTCTTAGAATATTTCGAAGGGAAAAACGTATGATACTAATTACAGGCGGGGCGGGTTATATCGGCTCTCATGTGGTAAAGCTTCTCGGAGAAAAAAAATATGATACAATAATATACGACAATCTTTCCAGGGGGCACAGTGATCTGATTATCTCCGGCGAGTTTATCGAGGGGGATCTATCGGACAAAGATTTATTGATAAAAACCTTTAAAAAATATGATATAGAAGCGGTAATACATTTTGCTGCGTATAGTCTTGTTGGTGAATCCGAGAATGATCCGCACAGTTATTATAGAAATAATGTCGCCAACGGAATAAATCTTCTCGGAGCGATGCTGGATACCGGGGTTAAAAAAATCGTGTTTTCTTCCAGCGCGGCGGTGTACGGGGAACCGATAAGAGTTCCGATTGAAGAAGATCATCCGACTGTTCCGACGAACGTGTACGGTAACACAAAGCTTATTTTTGAAAATATTTTAAGGAAGTATCATTCAACCTATGGTCTTGACTTTGTTTCACTTCGTTACTTTAATGCTGCGGGGGCTGATCCCGAAGGCAGAATCGGTGAAGACCACTCGCCCGAAACTCATTTGATACCTCTTGTCCTTGATGCGGTCCTGGGAAGAAAAAATAATATAACGATTTTCGGGACTGATTATGATACACCGGACGGAACATGTATCAGAGACTATATACATGTAAATGACCTGGCGGAAGCTCATATACTCTCCCTGAGGCGATTAAAAGACAGTTCAGCGGAAGCCATCTATAATCTCGGAAACGGTGAGGGTTTTTCGGTGAAAGAAGTTATAGAAGCGGTTAACAGGGTTACCGGAGCGAAAGTTTCTGTTGTTGAAGGTAATAGAAGAGAGGGAGATCCCGCCCGGTTGGTGGCAAGTTCTGAAAAAATAATAAAGGAATTGGGTTGGAAGCCGATGTTCGCTGATCTTAATGTGATTATTGAAACGGCTTGGAAGTGGCACAGCAAGAGGTTTGGGAATAAATGATAAGAAAACTTGTGAGTAAAAAAAGATTGCTTGAAATAATTAATAATTTTTCCAGGTCAAAGGTTCTAGTGGTGGGAGATTTGATGATTGACCAGTTTATATGGGGAAGGGTTTCCCGTATATCTCCCGAGGCGCCTGTTCCCGTCGTTGAGGTTACCTCTGAAAATTTTCTCCTTGGCGGATCGGCTAATGTTATGAATAATATATTTTCCGTAGGAGGAGAGGTCAAAGTAACAGGTATCATAGGTTCCGATGGTATGGGGGATTTATTGATTCGCAATTTTGAAAAAATGAATATTGATACGGCGGGTGTCATAGTGGAACAAAGCCGTCCAACCACCGTAAAAACGAGGATTATAGCTCAGAGCCAGCAGGTGGTGAGATTTGACAGGGAAAAAAAAGATTCTATAAATTTAAGCAGCATTGAAAAAATGTTAAAATATATTGAAGTAATAGGGGATGAGCTGGGCGCTATTGTTATTTCAGATTACAGCAAAGGGATCATCTCTGAAAAACTGCTACAAGGGATCCGAGAGGTGACAGCTAAAAAGGATATTATCGTTTGTATTGATCCTAAACAGAACGATTTTTCCCTCTACCGGGGGTTTGATGTAATAACGCCCAATCATCATGAGGCAGGTCGCGCTCTCGGTATGGAGATTACCTGCGAGGATGATCTTATTAGAAACGGAAAATCTCTTCTCGAAAGATTTGGTTTTAAAGCCGTTCTTATTACAAAGGGTGAGGAGGGGATGAGCCTTTTCGAAGGTGGAGGAGGCATTACTCATATTCCCACCGTTGCCAGGGAGGTCTTTGATGTGACCGGAGCGGGAGACACGGTAATAGGTATTTTTGCCCTCTGTATGGCTGCCGGAGCGACATTTAAAGAAGCCGCGGTACTTGCGAATCACGCTGCTGGAATTGTGGTGGGTAAGGTGGGCACTGCCGCTGTTTCGCAGGAAGAACTCAGAAAGATGTTATGAGCGAGCTTAAGAATCCGGAACCGGTAAAACTGATATCGAGCGTGTTTTCAGCGGACAGAAACCTGCTGGTGGAAATACTGGGGGAGTTTTCGGAAAAATATGGAAGAATTGACTTTATAAGTGAGTTTATGCCTTTTGACTACACCGACTATTATGAAAGCGAGATGGGACAATCCCTGGTCAGAAGATTCGCCTCGTTTGAAAATCTGATAAGACCTGAATCCCTGCCTGAAATCAAGATTTTTACCAACAGTTTTGAAGAGAAATATTCGAGCAACGGTAGAAGAAGAGTAAATATAGATCCGGGTTATATATCCAAGCATAATTTGATTCTCGCAACAGGTAAGAGTTATGCTCACCGACCCTATCTGGGGAATGGCATATATGCCGATTTGACGTTGATTTACCGGAACAAAACCTTTCAGCCGCTCGAATGGACTTACCCTGATTACACAGAAGAAAAAATCATGGAAATGTTCAAAAGGATAAGAGAAAAATATCTTGTTCAATTAAAACTAAAAAGATGAACTAACGGGAGAAAAAAATAAATGATAAGAAGTATGACCGGCTACGGCAGGGCTGAATCCACTTTGGAAGGTAAAAAACTGGTTGTTGAAGTAAGGTCTCTCAATCATCGCAATATGGAAATATTTACTCGTCTTCCGGGTATATTTTTATCCTTGGAAGCGGATATAAAAAAGAAGATAAGCGAAAAATTATTCAGGGGACGTGTCGAAGTTAATATTCAGCTAAATTCCGGCAGTTCGAACATGGAAGATGAAGAAAAGTTTGAGCTGAATCTCCCCCTCATTCGTAATTACCATTCTTTATTAATTGATTTAAAAAAAGAGCTCGAACTTGAGGGAGAAATACCTTTGAATATGATTGCCGGACTTAAGGGTGCGATTATTCCTTTAGAAATCGAAATGGATATGGAAGCCGCTTGGGATGAGCTTGAGAAAACCCTCGATCATACTATTGAAGCCCTCATTGAGATGAGAGAAAAGGAAGGGGAAGTCATTTACCGGGATTTTCTATCCCGGCTCGATATTATCAAGGATCGTCTCGGTTCTGTAAAATTAAGGACACCCGTGATTCTTCTCGAGTATAAAAAGAGGCTTTCAGATAGAGTGAAAGAATTAACGGAAGGCATAGAAATTGACGAGACAAGATTGTGTCAAGAAGTTGCAATAATGGCTGAAAAAAGTGATATTACTGAGGAAATCGTCCGTTTTGAAAGCCATATCGGTCAATTTTATGAAATGCTGGAGAGCGGTAGTGCCGTGGGAAGAAAAATAGATTTTCTGCTCCAGGAAATGAACAGAGAAGTAAATACCATAGGATCCAAGAGCTCTGATGCGGAAATATCTTACAATGTAATAGAAATCAAAAGTGAAATTTCCAGATTAAGAGAACAAGCAATGAATATTGAATGAAAGATAGCATTCAGTGTTCAGCATTCAGCGGTCAGTAAAATAAAGATTGAAAAGTATGATTCTGAGAGGTGAATCAAGATTTTTTAGGTAACGATGGAAGTACCCGCCCTTGGCGTCACTTCCCGGTAAGGTATATGCTGCTTTTTACATTGCGCCCCTTTCGGGTGCGCTCCCGGTCAAATCGCGGCGGAGCGATCATAAATCCAACTGTTTGAGCTCGAAGAGTGGGTTTTGGATTTGCAGTGGAGCGAGATTTAGAATTGTCGGAAAAATGTTTTGAGCATCGAAGAATTATACTTTCAGAATACTCCAATATAGCGGGACAGCCGAGAATGAATAAGCTTCAAGCAAAGATAAGATGACTCGAATTACTTAAAGAGATTCCTGAATTAAGTTATGATATTAAAAAATCGAAGGAAAAAGGCGAGGACACTTCAGAACTTGAGGAAATTCGTGAAAATAAAAAAAAGGAACTAATGGAATTTAATAAAAGACTTCGACCAGTAGGCGAAGGATACGGATTATTTATTGTAGTTTCCGCTCCTTCCGGTGCGGGTAAGACTTCAATCTGCAAAGAAGTCCTGAAGATGTCGCCGAATATGCGGTTTTCGGTATCCTACACCACCAGACCTCCTCGTCCCGATGAAGAGGATGGTAAAGATTATTACTTTATTTCCGATATTGAGTTTAGGAAGAGAGTAGCAGAAGGGGAATTTGCCGAGTGGGCAGAAAACTACGGGTATCTGTACGGGACATCCCGAAAAACAATGAAGGATTTTTTAGAAAAGGGGTATGATCTCATATTGGATGTCGATTCACGAGGCGCAAGGGAATTGAAGAAAAATTACCCCGGAGGTATCTTTGTGTTCGTTCTTCCTCCTTCAATTGATGTCTTGAAGGAAAGGTTGGAAAAGAGAGGGTCTGAAAAAGATGATATTATGAATACCCGTTTAAAAAAAGCAATGGATGAAATAACAGAAATTGTCTGGTATGATTATGTAGTGATTAATGACAGTCTGAATTCCGCTATTGATAATTTAAAGTCAATATATGTGGCGGAGAAAAGCAGAAGGGAACGATTGACAGGAAAAATAAAAGGGTTTATGAAATAGTCGAACGTGTCAATAGTTGAATCGTAAGAACTTGGCCTTGTGAATTTGAAGCTCCCCGTAACAAGTTGCGGGGAACGAAGTAATTCTAAGAATAATGCGCTCGCTGTTCAGTTCAAAGGTTAGGTTTTTAACTTTAGATTTTAAAATCTAAAGTTGACAAGTTCGCAAAAAGTCCATTTTCTTCGCTCAGAACCATTTTGGGGATGCTGTTATTGCCCGGCTAAAAATCTAAAACTCGTGCTAACGCACTCAAACAGTTAGATTTTCTTAACGCCGGTCACTACCAGCATCTTTTTCCCAAAATGCTTTGATTGCTTGCGTTGTTCTTCGAACTCGCTCCGAAAAGACTTTTTACGAATACATCAAACTTATTTATTGGAGGTAGTGAATACATGGCAAGAATTACCGTTGAGGATGCGCTGCAAAAAACAAAAAACAGATTTGCCCTTGTGCTGCTGGCAGCCAAAAGAACAAAACAGTTGCTTAAAGGTTCCAAGCCACTTTGTGACATCAGAGACAATAGAGAAATAGTGGCTGCTCTCAGAGAGATTGCTGCCGGAAAGGTTAAGTACGCTCATCCTGAATTTCTTGATAGGAAGAAAGTTGAAGTGAAACCGCTCGAAGATGAGAAACAAATTGAACAATAGTGCGAAGGAAAGGTTGATATTCGCTCTTGATGTTGGGGAGAACATTAAGACGGCGTTGAAGTGGGTAGAACTTCTTAAAGACCATGTGGGAATATTCAAGGTTGGTAAAGAGTCTTTCACCCGTTTTGGTCCGGAACTTGTTTTAAAGATACAGAAGATGGGAGGAAAGGTTTTCCTCGACCTGAAGTTTCATGATATTCCGAACACCGTTGCCAGAGCTGCCGAGGCAGCGGTGAAGCTGGGTGTTTCCATGCTTAATCTGCATGCGCTCGGCGGAAAAAAGATGATGGAGGAAACGGTTATTGCGGTTGAAAAAATGGCAGGGAAGTCCGGTACTTCAATGCCATGTATCCTTGCTGTAACCGTTTTAACCAGTCTGAACGATGACGATCTTAAAATGTTAGGTTTCAGCGAAACGGCAGAAGAGATTGTTCCAGGCCTGGCAAGAATGGCCCTTGATGCCGGTGTTTCAGGGGTTGTTTCGTCCGCTCGTGATATAGTTTCCATAAGAGAGATATGCGGAGAAGATTTCATAATAGTGACGCCCGGTATCAGGGGAAGTATTAGTGTTGCGGGGGATGATCAGAAGAGAATATTAACTCCCGGAGAAGCCATAAGAAGAGGTGCCGATTTTATTGTTGTCGGGAGACCGATACGAATGTCAGACGATCCGGTAAGCGCGGCTGACGAAATCTGTAAAGAAATTTCCGATGGGCTTGAACAACTCAGGGATCAGAACAAGTGATGTGTCGAAAGCTTGGAGAAAATGGTCTTTCAATGATCAGAGCATTTTTTCTGCCATTCTATGTCTTGTTTTGCCTTCTCAAAACCATTTTTTTCAGCTTTTCAAAGGTATAGTATCCCGTCTTCCGGGTTGGAGAACTGTCTCATGCAGGTTATCTATGGAGTTAAGCCCGTTATGGAAGCCCTCCGAAGTGATAGTGGTAAGATAAAAAAGATAGTGGTAGCCAGCGGCAGAAGTGGGAAAAACATTCGGAATATTTTAAGGCTGGCCGAACAGAATGAGATAGAAATAGAGTTTCAAGAGAAGAAACATTTAGAAAGACTTGCCCCGGGAAGTTTTCACCAGGGCATCGTATGTTTATCTGAAGAGTATTCTTACGCAAGCGTAGATGAAATTGTTAACAATCGTTGTGAGTCATTAAAAGGAAGTCTGATTCTTGTTCTTGACGGCATTACCGATCCCCAGAACTTTGGTTCACTGATAAGAACGGCTCATTGTTGTGGGGTTAATGGCATCGTTATTCCGGAACATCGCGCGGTATCAGTTACTCCGACCGTCATGAAAGTATCCGCAGGGGCTGCTCATCATATTCCGGTTACCAGAGTTGTAAATATATCGAGTACTATTGATTGGTTGAAGGAAAACGGATTCTGGATATATGGTGCCGATGCGAAACTTGGCCGGGACATTCATTCTTTTGATTATGATGGGCATATCGCACTTGTTATGGGGAGCGAAGAGAAGGGAATCAGGCCGCTTGTCAGGAGGAAATGTGATTTTTTTGTCTCCGTACCGATTTTGGGGAAAGTTGATTCCCTTAATGTATCGGTCGCGGCGGGAATTATACTCTACGAAATGGCTTATAAGAAATGTGTAAAAACTTAAAACGCGTGAGGAATTTGATAAAAAAAAGGTGCTTAAAACCGGAGATTTAGAATGTCTATATATTTATGGGAAGCGCAAACAAGAAAAGGAGAGATAAAAAAAGGCGAATCGGAAGCTGCTGATGAGTCTGTTGTCAGGACACAGCTTCGACGACAGGGTCTCAAGCCGGGTCGTATAAAGAAAAAACCTAAAGATTTGTTTGAAAGTGTTCCTTTTCTTCAGCCGAAAGTTAAAGAAAAGGATGTTGTTGTATTTTGTCGTCAATTTTCTACGATGATCGATGCCGGTCTTCCTCTTATTCAGTGTTTGGACATACTCGGCTCTCAGGAGCCTAACAAAACCTTCGCTAAAATTATCATATCGATAAAGACAGACATTGAAGGTGGTACGACACTCACCGATGCGCTGAAAAAGCACCCCATGATATTCGATGAACTCTTTGTAAATTTAATTGCGGCAGGGGAAGCCGGAGGAATACTTGATGTAATCCTTGCCCGCCTTTCAGCCTATATAGAAAAGGCAATGAAGTTAAAAAGTAAGGTTAAGGGGGCTATGACTTACCCTGCCAGCGTTCTTGTGATTTCATTCGCAGTTATTACTTTACTTCTGGTGAAAGTGATACCTGTCTTTCAGCAAATGTTTACAAGTATGGGGGGTGCTTTGCCTGGTCCTACTCAATTCCTCGTCAATGCGAGTGAATTCACACAGAAATATATTCTATATATGATAGGTGCCATAGTTGTTTTTGTGTTTCTATTTAGGAGATATTACCGTACCGAGCATGGAAGGCTTAAGATAGACAGTCTGGTACTGAAAGCACCGGTTTTTGGTCCATTGTTAAAAAAGGTGTCTGTGGCAAAATTTACCAGAACACTTGCTACAATGATTAGCAGTGGTGTTCCGATCCTTGATGGACTTGATATAGTGGGTAAAACGGCTGGAAATAAAGTAGTAGAAAACGCTTTAATAAAAACGAGAAAAAGTATAAGCGAAGGCAAGACAATAGCCGATCCTTTAAAGGAAACTGAAATATTTCCTTCCATGGTGGTTCAGATGATAGCGGTGGGTGAAGCTACCGGAGCTCTTGACACAATGCTTTTAAAAATTGCGGATTTTTATGATGATGAAGTAGATGCGGCGGTTGACGCAATGACAGCATTGCTTGAACCATTTATGATGGTTTTCCTTGGCGGGGTTGTCGGTGGAATGATAATTGCCATGTATCTTCCTATTTTCCAGATGGCTTCTGTAGTCGGCTAAATAGAAAATGGTCGGGATGGCGAGATTTGAACTCGCGACTCCTGCGTCCCGAACGCAGTGCCCTACCAGGCTGGGCCACATCCCGATCCAGACTGGACGATATATAATCTCTTAGAAAAAGTCCACAAATTTTTGCCTTGTCAGAACTTGGCAGTAAATACAAACCGCCTCTTTCAGCCGGGTTGGCGGATGAATAAAAAACAAAAAATTTTCTTGACATTAAGAACCTCTCCGTAACAAGTTGCGGGGAGGTTCAATGCTTGTTTTTGATTTAAAGTGGTGGTAAAATAAAATAAATTAAGAGTCGGGGTTTTCCGGTAGATGGCTGATAGAAAATCCCTGCCTGTCTTAGAGGAAAAAGTCCAGTGATAATTTATGACCTTAAATGTGAAAAAGACCACAAGTTCGAGGGGTGGTTTAATGACAGGACAGCTTTTGAAGATCAAAAAACCCGTAAGTTGATCACCTGTCCTATATGTGGAAGTTCTGAAGTGGAAATGCTTCTCTCGTCTGTAACTGTAATGGGTAAGGACCTTGACGAATCTAAAGAAAAAAATTTGAAAGATATTTCTCCGATAAAAGCACTCCAGCTATTTCATGAATATCTGGACAAAAACTTTGATGATGTTGGGGATAAGTTTGCTCAGGTAGCCCTTAGAATACATAAAGGTGAAGAGGATACGAGAAATATAAAGGGAACTACGACTAAAACTGAAGAAGAAACATTGAAAGAAGAGGGAGTAAAGTTTATAAAGGTTCCCATACCTAAATTCGATAGTTAAAAAAGGGGACGGATTTTGATGTTTGGTATTTTACATAAGAGTCAGTTTGCTTATAGGTTGAAGAAATGTGAATTTTTAAAAGCTGCCCCTCATTTTAAGAACCTGTTATAATAAAATATTAAGTTTTTTTGATTCAGGGGTCGAAAGGTTGCCCCTTTTTTTGTAGGTGAAACTTCATGCGAAAAAACTATGGAAATATCCTGGATATGATAGGGGATACTCCTCTTGTAGAAGTCCGCAAATTGAATCCAAACAAAAATGTAAAAATTTATGCAAAAATTGAAGGCTCAAATCCCGGTGGGTCGATAAAGGACAGGACCGCTCTTTACATGATAGAGAAGGCCGAAGAGAGAGGAGAACTGACCAAAGATAAGGTAATTCTGGAGGCTACCAGCGGGAATACAGGCATCGGCCTTGCTCTTGTAGCCGCGGCCAAGGGATATAAGCTGTTTCTGACGATGCCGGAATCCGCCAGCGAGGAGAGAAAAAAGATTTTAAAGGCGATGGGCGCGGAATTATATCTCACTCCCGCAAATCTTGGTACAGACGGCGCTATAGAAGAATCCTATAAGCTGATACGTGAGAATCCGAAAAAATATTTTTGCACGGATCAGTTTAATAACGAAGATAATGTGCTGGCTCATTATTTCGGTACCGGGGAAGAAATCTGGAAGCAGACGGATGGGCAGGTAACCATGGTGGTTGCCGCTATAGGAACCTCCGGTACCGTCATGGGAATAGCGCGAAGACTTGGGGAATATAACGAGAATATAAAAATAATAGGGGTAGAACCTTATTTACGTCATAAGATACAGGGACTTAAGAACATGAAAGAGTCCTACCAGCCGGGAATTTTTGATAAAAAACGCCTGCATGAGAAAGTTAACATTCTGGACGAGGATGCTTTTGAGATGGCCAGAAAACTTACCCGGGAAGAGGGAATTCTATCGGGAATGAGTTCGGGAGCTGCCATGCATGTGGCGCTGGAAAAGGCGAAGGAGATGCAAGACGGAATTATAGTGGTGATTTTTCCCGATAGCGGGGAGAGGTATCTCTCTACGGAACTCTTCGCGGATAAGGAAAAAACGACGCTCCGTCTGTATAATACACTGACCAGGGAAAAGGAATTCTTTGAGCCGATAAATTCCAGAGAAATTTTAATGTATTCCTGCGGTCCGACTGTTCATGAAGTTCCCCATATCGGAAGTTACCGGCGCTTTGTTTTTTCGGATATTATGAGAAGATACCTGGAATTCAAGGGACATAAGGTAAAACATGTCACGAACATTATTGATTTAGCCGACAGGTCCATAAAAGGGGCTGAACGACTCGATATGGAACTGGGGGAATTTACAGAATCATATATAGGAATGTTTCTCAAGGATATAGCCTGGCTTAATATTAAAGCGACGGACAATTATCCGAGAGCCAGTAAAAATGTTGATATCATGCTTGATCTCGCCGAGAAACTGGTGAAGAGAGGATACGCCTATGAAAAGCTGAAATCTGTTTATTTCGACATATCTAAACTTGATGATTACGGCAGCCTGTCCAACATTGATCTGGAAAAGGTAAGACACGGAAAAACGGTAGACCTTGACTACTATGAAAAAGACAGCCCCATAGATTTTGCCCTGCTTAAGAGATCGACACTTTCCGAGCTAAAAAGGGGAGTATATTTTAAAACCCGGTGGGGAAATGTAAGGCCTAGCTGGCATCTTATGTGCGCGGCAATTTCCCTAGAGCATATGGCGGAAACTTTTGATATTCACGCGAGCGGTTCCGATATTGTTTTCCCCCACTGTGAAAATGTTATGGCTATAGGAAAAGCGGCCACAGGAAAACGTCTGGCGAATTACTGGGTCAACACCGATCTTGTAATGATGGAAGGGAAAAAGATGTCCCGTTCCCTCAACAATTTTTTTGCCATGGAAGAAATAAAGAAAAAAGGATACAGGGGGGAAGATGTCAGATATTTTCTGCTCAGTTCCCATTACCGGAAGCCGCTGAATTTCTCCTTTGGAGCGCTTGATACGGCAAGAAATACTGTCAAGAACTTAAATAATTTTATTCAGAGGCTTATTCGTTTTACACCCGGAGAAGGCTATCAGGATGTTGATCAGTTTATCTATGATGTGAAGCAGGGATTTACCGAGGCGATGGATGATGACTTTAATGTTTCCGGTGCCCTTGCCTCAATTTTTGAATTTGTAAAGAAGATCAATTTCCCACTTGCCGGAGGTCAGCTTAACAAAGAAGAGCAGGATAAAATCCTTCAGGTAATGCGGAGAATAGATTCAGTATTAGGAATCATGGAATTTGATGAAGAAACATTAAGCGATGATGTCAAAAAGCTTTTGAAAGAAAGGGAAGAATTCAGAAAGACCGGAAACTGGAAAGAATCCGACCGGCTGAGAAAAGAGTTGGAGGCTTTGGGCATTATTGTTATGGATACCCCTGAGGGAACTGTAAGCATAAAAGGTCATACCTTGTGAATTGAACAGCGAGTGGAAACCCGCAACCTGCAGCGGGGAGCTCCAAATAAGAACTATAAAACGCCTTTCTGATTCTTAATAAGTGTCTCCGGGTATTTTTATCTTTCAGGGTGTGATACCAACCCGCGTAACCAGCAGAAATAAGTATAGTATATACATGCCCAGAAGCAAACCGCCCTTCCACCTTTCCAATCTGTAATTAATTCTCATCAATCCGAGCATGACAAACACCATAACCAGCATGGCCGGGAACATGAAGTGAGTAAGTTTTATCCCCACCGTAAGCGGATTAACAATTGCCGAAACACCCGCAACCCAGCAAATGTTCAATATGTCCGCTCCAAGAATGTTACCTATTGCGATTCCTCCCTCACCTTTGCGAGCTGCGGCGATGCATGTCGCCACTTCCGGAATCGAGGTGCCGAACGCTACCATTCCAAGAGCTATAATTGCTTCCGGAACATTAAAGTAATTGGCAATAAAGACTGCCGAGGAAACAATAAAGCGGCTCGCCATAAATATGCCAATCAAGCCAAGACAAAACAGGATAAATATTTTTGAGTTTGCCGCGTCCTTCCTGTAATCGACGGTTTCTTCATCCTGGTGTTTTTTGATGAAAATCATGACAATGGCATAAGCGGCAAACAGTCCCACCAATAATAGCCCTTCCCCCCGGTTGAGTGTTCCATCCCAGCAAAGGGCGTATGCGATAAGATCAACAACAATAAGAAAGACCGCGGTAATTTTAAAAATATTTCTTGTTACCAATATCGGACTCAGGGAAATGAGTGCCGCCAGCGCCAATGCAAGGCCATCATCACAAATAATAGATCCTATGGCGTTTCCCAGCGCGATTTCCGGTTTTCCAAGAAATGCGGAGATTGCGGACACCATCAATTCAGGTGCGGTAGTGGCTATTCCTACAACGATTATCCCGATAAGGATTTTAGGCAAACGCAGTATACAGGAAAGACCGACGGCCCCTTCCACGAGCCAGTCCGCTGCTTTGGCGAGAACCGTGAAAGAAACTATCAGGACAACAAGAGCTATATATATATTAGCTATCTGCATTCATTCATCTCTATCGGCTTTTGATCACGCCCACCCTGTCACATTGCATCGCAACAGGACATTTGCTGCAAAATGGAGATACGGGGCGGCAGATATTTTTACCGAAGGTCACCATAAGGGTATTGTAAATAGACCAGTACTTTTGCGGAAGTTTTTCTTTAAGCGCGTATTCGGTTTTTTCAGGTGTTCCTGTTTTGACGTAACCGAGCCGGTTTGAAATTCTGTGAACATGCGTGTCCACACATATCTCTTTCCTGTTATAGCCGAGAGCTGCCACAAGATTGGCGGTTTTCCTTCCCACTCCATTCAAGGCAAGCAATTTTTCAGCGGTATCAGGAACTTTTGATTCGTATTTGTCGATCAACTCCCGACAGATATGGAGTATGGTCTTAGCCTTGTTTCTGTAAAAACCTACGGGGTAAATCGCTCTGATGATTTTTTCTTCGGAGAGTTTCAGCATTTTCTCCGGAGTGGTAGCCAGGGCGAAAAGATTTGTACAGGCAACCGCTGTTGTTTCATCCTTCGTCCTAAGACTCAGCAGTGTTGAAATGAGGATTTGAAAGGGACTGCGAGTTTCCCATGCCAGTGATGATACAATAGGAGGTTCAAAAATTTTAAGCTCTTTTTTTAGGACATTGACTACCTTAACAATGTCATTATCATTCATTGGCAAGCAGTTAGTTATCGGCAGTCAGTCATCAGCCGGACAAAAAATCAGTTCTTCGTTTAACACTTTTGGCCGAATGCTGATGACCGAAAGCTTAATGTTTAAAAGTTACATGTAACCTTCTTCATTGGCCAGCATATCAAGGTGTAATGTGGCGATGGCCTCAACGTCAAGGTTGGGTTCTTCTTTTATCTTTCTAAAGTCCACGGTTTTGATGTACCTTTTACAAACATTACATACATCGACCCTATATTTCTCATCATCTTCAACGGTAAAGTAGGCTAGCGTTTGCTGTTCTTCGTTACCGCAGAACGGACATTTAATGCGCATGAAGTTCCATTCGAGTCCACACTGGTTGCAGAAAAGAAATCTCTGTCCCCCTTCTCCCCTTAATACTCCTATCTTGGGTTCCTTGCCGCATATGGGACAGTATCCCTCAGACCATTCCGATTTCCCGATGATTTTACTGTACTTTTCCGCAAGAATTTCAAGTGCGGGTCTCAGGCTTTCTTCCAGAAACAATTCCACCAAATCAAGAGATTCATCTTCCAGTTCTTTTAAGGTTTCTTCATCATTGGAGATCGCGAAAGAATCACGAATCATTTTTTCATAATGAGTGGTGCCATTTTTAATTTTTTGGGCGAATTCTCTGGTTTCGTCGGGGGTTTGCTTTTCCGCTATTTTCAAGAGAGCCAGGAAGTATTTTTTAGGTTCTGTTAAATCATATTTTCCACCTGAAAAATCGACCAGTGTCAATCCGCCGGAAAGCTTTTTTTCTATCAGTTTTTCATCTATCGGGAAAATGTCCTCGTTCATATTGTGTCGATGCTCTTCCCGCAGGATCAATATTTCTTCCAGTATATCAAGCAATTCCTCATAATGGGGACTGGAGTTTTTGTATCTTTCTATAGTTTTCAGTGTATCTTTTAATATTTTGGCCATTAATTCAAGACCTCCTCTTTTATTTGCCTCGTTGAAGCTCAGCGAACCTATATATCCTTTTAGGAGGAAGTTCAAGAAGTTCTTTTCCCTTATTTGTAACTTTTTTTGACAATGGGTGCACCCTCAAATCTCCATCTTGTAGGAGGGGTAAGGGGCGCGGCATAAAACAAATATATTCCTCTTAAATAGTGTAAACTTTTTCGCCTGGAAGTATTGTGACACCGTTTTTTAAGAGAACCTCAATTGCCGCGTCTGTGGAATCAAACCTGAAAATCATAACCGCATTCTGGCCGCTTTTTTCCACAAACGCGTACATATACTCAACAGTTATGCCGCTTTTTGATAGAACCTCGAGAATACCATGCAAGCCGCCTGGTCGATCAGGTACCTCAACTGCTACCACGGTTGTACGGCCTACAGAAAAACCATTTTCTTTTAGTATCTTCTTCGCGGCATCCACATCGTTGACAATAAGTCTGAGAATGCCAAAATCCGTTGTGTCGGCCAGAAACAACGTCCTGATATTTATGTCAGCATCTCTCAATACCCTTGTTACACTTTCAAGCCCCCCGGGTCTATTCTCCAGAAATATGGATATCTGTTCCACCTTCATATGACTGCCTCCTTACCAAAGAGAACTTTAAATATTTCTTTTGTCTATTACGTGACTGGCCTTACCTTCAAAACGTTGCAGGGTTTTTGGTTCCACCAGTTTTATCCTTGCCGACACGCCCAGGTAGTCTTTTATATCCTTCGCGATACGTCTTTCAATCTTTTGAAGTACTCTTACTTCATCTGAATCCGAAAGAACCTCCTCACTCACCTCTACATGTATCTCAAGAGAATCAAGTGAATCTTCTCTATACACAACAAGCTGATAGTGAGGTTCTAAACCCTCTATGCCGATAAGGACGTTTTCTATCTGGGACGGGAATATATTGACCCCTCTTATAATGAGCATGTCGTCACTCCTGCCGGACACACGGTCCATCCTCACATATGTCCTGCCGCACCTGCATGGTTCCATTATCAATTTTGATATGTCTCTGGTTCTATAACGGATTAAGGGAAACGCCTCCTTTGTTATAGTGGTAAATACCAGCTCTCCCTCTTCACCGACCGGTAGAACTTCTCCTGTAACCGGATTAATAGTTTCGACTATGAAATGATCTTCAAATACATGGAGGCCTTCATGACCTTCTCTGCATTCCATAGCTACCCCCGGACCCATGATTTCGGAAAGCCCGTAAATATCAAGCGCTGTTATGTTCAGCTTGTTTTCTATTTCCTGCCTCATTTTTTCACTCCACGGTTCGGCGCCAAGAACTCCGACGCGCAACTTCAGTGACTTCATATCTATTCCCATCTCTTCGCCCTGTTCCGCGAGAAAGAGGGCGTAAGAAGGTGTGCAGCATATAACCGTGGGACCAAAATCCTGTAATATCATAATCTGTCTTTTTGTGTTGCCGCCTGAAATAGGAATTACGCTTGCCCCAAGCAGCTCCGCACCATAATGTATTCCAAGCCCGCCGGTGAAAAGTCCATATCCGTAAGCGTTATGTACGATGTCGTTTTTAGTCAGCCCTGCGGCAACGAAAGACCTGGCCATGAGTTTTGACCACGTTTCAATGTCTCTCTTTGTGTATCCTACAACAGTAGCCCTGCCGGTAATGCCCGACGACGCGTGCAGCCTTACGATATTGCTCATCGGTACTGCAAAGAGGCCGAATGGATAATTGTCTCTCAGGTCTTCTTTCGTAGTAAATGGAACCTTATGAAGATCAGCCAGAGTTTTTATGTCATCCGGGACAATTCCGGCTTCATCAAAAGTTTTTCTGTAGAAACCCACAGTATGGTAAACACGTTCAATTGTCTGTTGTAGCCTTTTTAACTGTAAGGCTTCTAATACTTCTCTCGGCAGCGTTTCAAATTCTTCGTTGAAAATCATGGATTCGGGCCTCCTTTCAATTGACTTCAGTATCTATTCTTCTACACATTGAGATCAAATGCAAGTTCAGTTTTGGATAAAATCCATTGGATATGGCATAAAAAAGGCAAATAGAATGTTTAACTTCCTTATTTTACTGATACATAAGTTAGGGATTGAACCGATATGAGCTAAAGCCCAAAAGAAGCTCTTCGATTTAAAGTTAAAAAGTCTTGTACAAATAGTGGTAACCAAGTAAAGAAATAAAAATAGTACTCCCAGATTTAGCTGTTCCCGAGTTCGGTTTGGAATAGATGAGTTAAGAACAGACTTGACTCCGTCATCAGGGGGAAAGAATGGAATACAGGGCGAGTGGGATTCTTCTCCACATAACATCTCTGCCATCATCGCACGGTATCGGTGACCTTGGGGAATGGGCTTACCGGTTCACCGATTTTATGGCGGAAGCCGGACAAAGCTACTGGCAAATTCTCCCACTAAATCCTACAGATCCGGTGCATGGCAATTCTCCCTACAGCAGTGCTTCCGCCTTTGCCGGTAACATTCTTCTGATTGCTCCTGAATTAATGGTTCGGGATAGCCTGCTGACGAACAACGATCTGGCCCCGATTCCCCATTTTCCCGGAGGATCGGTTGATTATAACTCCGCACGGAAGTACAAGGAACGACTGTTTCGGAAGGCCGTTGACCGGTTTCAAAGAAAGACACATTCGAATGACTACAAAACGTTTTGCACCGCTAACGCTCACTGGCTTGATGATTTTTCCCTGTTTACCGCATTAAAATCTAACTTTGATGGTAAGTCCTGGCATCTATGGCCGGAAAAAATACGGGATAGAGATCCTTCGCAACTGCAAAAAGTCAGAGAAAATCTTCAAAACACCATAGAGAAGGTTAAGATTCTTCAATATATTTTTTTCAAGCAGTGGTTTTCCCTGAAAGACTATTCCAATAAACTTGATATTAGAATTATCGGCGATATCCCCATTTACGTTAATTACGACAGCGCTGACGTATGGAGCAACAGAGAGATTTTCAAGCTGGATGATGATGGCACCCCATTAGCTGTTGCCGGGGTGCCCCCGGATTATTTCAGCAAAACGGGACAACTCTGGGGCAATCCTGTGTACCGATGGGATGTTTTGAAAGATCGAGAATTCGGATGGTGGGTAGAACGATTCAGACACAATCTGAAACTCTACGATCTGATCCGTATCGATCACTTTCGGGGGTATGTAAAATACTGGGAGGTACCCCCTCAAGCGTCGACAGCAAAAAACGGAATGTGGGTGACCGCACCAGCGGATGAGTTTTTTGCTGTTCTCAATAAAAAGTTTCCTTCTCTTCCGGTTTTTGTGGAAGACCTCGGAAAAATTACACCGGATGTAGAAATGTTGTTGAATCGGTTAGGGTTTCCCGGAATTCGACCGATCCTTTTTGCCTTTAGTGAAAATCTGCCGAGGCATAAGTGCGCGCCCCATAATATCGAGAAAAATTCTGTTGCGTATACAGGAACCCATGATTGCAACACGGTGCTCGGATGGTTTCATTCGGAGGCGAGCCGAAGCGATAAAGCACGGCTGTTTCGGTATCTCGGACGTAGAATAAAGAGTTCGCATCTTCACCGGGAGATGGTGAGACTTGCCATGGGAACAGCGGCGCAGACGGTGATCATACCCATGCAGGATATCCTCGGTCTCGGCGAAGAAGCCCGCATGAACCTGCCCGGTACTGCTACTGGTAACTGGCGGTGGCAACTCCTGCGGGAACAGATAACACCGTCCCTCGGGCGTGAGCTTAAAAGTCTTACGGAAATGTTCGGAAGGGTCTGAAGTTTTATTGACAGGTAACATTATTTCTGGTTTAATACCCGTTGTATTTACCCCGGATAAGGAGGTGAGGCGCACAACGCAACGGCTCCTGTTATTTCTGCAAAGTACGACTGTTTTTATCTTTCCAATTAACTATCATTCCTTAAATAGGACAGGGGGCATTTGCAAATAGTAGTGCCGTGATTTCAAGGTGCCTCAGACAGATCAAGGGGCAACATAAAGTTTACGGCAATCTCAAAACTCAAAACTCCGCACCGATTACTGTATCTCATATTCACTGTCAGTAGATGTATTTCATCATATAGTAGACTATATCCATAAAAATGGACAACTCATCGATGTGAAAACGACATTCCCGATCCGAGCGGTTTCAGGAATTTAAATGTTAATGATCAGTATAAAAGTCATGATATGAGAAAAAGGAGGGTGGTACAATGATTACAAGAAAACAGTATCTTAGAGGCAAGCCGATGTGTAAGGTAACATTCAAGGTGCTGGCGAAAATCGGTAATTCCGCAAACGAGGCGCATCTTGTCGGTGAGTTCAACGATTGGGATACCAGAGCTACTCCCATGAAAAAGCTGAAAGACGGTTCTTTTACCGTCACGATTGACTTGGAAAATGACAGAGAATACCAATTCCGATATATTCTGGATAACGAATACTGGGAGAATGCTGAAAACGCCGACCGATATGTCTCCACTCCCTATGGAGATAGTAAAAACTCATTAATTATCGTATAGAATTTTATTCTTCGAAACACGAAAATTCGTATGTTCGTGTAACAGGATGATGAGGAGCTCTAACATGGCGAACAGACCGCTGCCGGGCAGGCCGTATCCTCTGGGTGCGACATTTGATGGTCACGGGACCAACTTCGCGCTGTTTTCAGAATATGCTGAGCGAGTCGAATTGCTCCTTTTTAATCTTGCGGATACCGAAAGCCCCGCAGAGATCATACCGCTGGAAGAAAAGAGCGCGTATGTGTGGCATGGATATCTCAACAATATCGGACCGTCTCAGATATACGCTTATAGAGTATACGGTCCATTTGAACCTGAAAAAGGCCTTCGATTCAACCCGAATAAGGTCTTAATGGACCCTTATGCAAAAGCCATAGCGGGGACCATTCGCTGGAACGATGCATTGTTTGGGTACAGGATTGGAGATCCCGATGAGGATCTTTCCTTTGATAAACGCGATTCCTGTGCCTTTGTTCCCAAATGCGTGGTAATTGATTCTTCGTTTGACTGGGAGAGCGATCGTCTTCTGCAGACACCGTGGAACGAGACCGTTATTTATGAACTTCATGTGAAGGGATTCACCGCTTCGCATCCCGGGGTGGAAGAAAAAATAAGAGGGACATATTCCGGTCTGGTTTCTCCCGCCGCTATTGATCATCTTAAAAAACTCAATATCACGGCCGTCGAACTGCTTCCCGTTCATCATCATGTTGACGAGAAAACATTCATAGATAAAGGTCTTACCAACTACTGGGGATATAACACGATAGGATATTTTTCTCCTGACTGCAGGTACTCGAGTTCCGGAATGTTCGGCGAACAGGTACGAGAATTCAAGGAAATGGTAAAAGCGCTTCATAAAGCGGGCATAGAGGTAATCATCGACGTTGTTTACAATCATACGGCTGAAGGCAGCCATCTGGGGCCTACGCTCTGTTTCAGGGGAATCGACAACGCGTCATACTATTACCTTGACCGGGACAATCAGCGCTATTATATGGATTTCACCGGCTGCGGCAACTGTCCCCGGATGTCTCATCCGAGGGTAACCCAGCTCATTATGGACAGTCTCAGGTACTGGGTACTGGAAATGCACGTGGATGGATTCAGGTTCGACCTGGCTTCAACCCTGGCACGGGAGCTTTACGAGTTTGATCACCTGTCCACTTTTTTCGATATTATTCAACAGGATCCTATAATTTCACGCGTAAAGCTGATCGCTGAGCCGTGGGATATCGGTGAGGGAGGATATCAGGTCGGGAATTTTCCTCCTTTGTGGATGGAATGGAACGGAAAATACAGAGATACGATGCGTCGTTTCTGGAGAGGTGATGGCGGACAGCTTGGTGACCTCGGATATCGTATTACAGGATCGAGTGATCTTTATCAGGATGACGGACGGAAACCCTGTGCGAGCATCAACTTCATAACATCTCATGATGGATTCTCTTTGCATGATCTCGTCAGTTATAGTGAAAAGCATAATGAGGCAAATAAGGATGGCAATAAGGACGGTACCGATGACAATCTGAGCTGGAACTGTGGAGCTGAAGGCTCGACCGATGATCCCGGCATCACCGGCTTGCGGGAACAACAGAAGAGGAATTTTCTTGCCGCTCTCTTTCTCTCACAGGGTGTGCCGATGCTCTCCGGTGGCGATGAGATTGGAAGAACTCAGCAGGGGAATAACAATGCGTTCTGCCAGGACAGTGAAATCAGCTGGCATGACTGGAATCTTGATGAACAGCGGAATGGTCTTTTCGAATTTACGTGCCGACTCGCTGAATTCCGCCGTTCTCACCCTGTGTTGAGGCGCAGAAAATTTTTCCGTGGAGTTAAACGAAACGGGTCCGGGCTGAAAGACATCACATGGCTTAAGCCGGACGGGAACGAGATGAACAGTGAAGATTGGCAGAACAACGTGTTTAATTCGATTGGTATTCTTCTGTCGGGAGATGGAATAATTGAATTTGAAAAAAACGGAGAG
>CAZZBF010000006.1:39036-82763 GCA_964652795.1 uncultured Syntrophales bacterium
CGGAGAGCGGCTTTCCGATGATACTTTTTTTATCATTTTCAATGTGCATGAAGAAACTGTTGAATTTAAACTGCCGGTAATGGACCGATCCTGGCACATTGTTCTGAATACCTGTAACTATTCCACGCCGGGCGATTCAGCCATACCTTCCGACTTTCAAAAAGAAATTTATGTTGAACCACGGTCCGTGGTCGTATTAAAAATGAACTGATTGAGTAATACTCCGGTGAGATGAAGATCGTATTTATCCATTAAAAATAAGAAAAGTAATATAACCGGCATAGAGAAGAAGAAAAAGAGCACCCTCCCATCTGTCCAGGGAACGTTTCTTCCCAGTAAACATGAATATAAACAGCAACAGGCTTGCAATAATTACCACACCAACGTCGATATTGCTCTTTTCCCGAAACGGCAGAGGTTTTATCGCAGAACTTATCCCGAGAACGAAAAAAATATTAAAAATGTTTGATCCGACAACGTTGCCTACGGCAATTTCAACATTTCTTTTATAGGCTGCTGTTGCTGAAGTAGCCAGTTCAGGTAACGATGTTCCCACGGCAACAATTGTCAAACCCACAAGAGATTCGCTCATTCCTAAACGAAACGCCAGATGGACGGCTCCGTCAACAATCCATTTTCCTCCAAGACTCAGTCCTACGAGACCCCCGAACACGAGGAGCAGTGCTTTGATCATGCCGTGCGTTTTTGAAGGCACATGTTCGTGCATGCTCTCGATATCTTGAGCAATACTGGCTGAGTAGTACATAAAAATAGCAAAGAATGCCAGCAAAACGAGACCATCAGACCTTGTGACAACTGCGGCCGGGTCGCCATCAATGAATCTGTTATTTGCTATTATTCCGAAGATAATGGCGGCAAGGAGGCTGAAGGGAATTTCTTTCCATACAGTGCCTTTTGTTACAGCCAGAGGATAAATGAGAGAAGAGACCCCGAGGATAAGAAAGATATTTGCTATGTTGCTCCCAAGAATATTTCCTATGGCAATATCGGTGTTTCCTTTGAGACTTGCCGCAATGTTGACAAATAATTCGGGTGACGATGTACCGAAGGCGACAACGGTAAGTCCAATAACCAGGTCTGAGATGTTAAAGCGCCGGGCGATTGATGACGCCCCATCGACCAGATACTCCGCGCTCTTGATGAGCAGGACAAATCCGATAATAAGAAGTATGTATGGAATCATAAATCGCAACTCACTGACCTTAAGTTATTAATTGTCGGTTAAGTTTCTTCTGTTTGAACTGAACAGCGAGCGCATTCCTCGCAGCTTGCTGCGGGGTTAGCGAGCGCATAAAATCAACGAATTTCCTTAACAGTAGGAGATTCCTCGCAGCTTGCTACGGGGAGCTTCAATGTGTGGAAGATTTAATAATTTACAATCTCATTTTTTTTGTTTACCTCAAGAGATAAAAGCTCAAGAATCCGAAGTCGCGGAGGGAATTTACGCCCCCGCTTTTTTATCGTAAAACCAAATAAATAAGCAAAAACGCTATCCTGTTCGCATATTTTGAAGAAACGTTCGGCACTAAATGATGCAGCAAAGCCAGGGGCTTAAAGCCGGCATGATTTCCCTGTCCAGGAATTGAGCTTCAGAGTTATTCACTAAATTGGTGTTCGGTATTAAATAATACGATAAATCAATATCAAGAATACCTGTATTAAAATGTCCGACCAGAAATAAAACGGCATGAATTGTCTTTCGAAATCGTGAAAAATGTTCGGCAATTGTCAAAACATGATCGGGATAATGTTTTTCCGGTTTAAAGAATAAACCTAAGATTTTTTGGTGTTCATATCCCTCCATACAAGCGTCACCATATGCCGTGAGCAGACAGTCGTTTTTATCAACGATTCCTGAAGTTGTTTCGGAAATCTCTGTAACGACAACATTGTAAACTCCGGGTTCAGAGCTGAGTGATTTTATAGACTCTCCATTTTTATCCTGAGTTTTGGAGAGTATGTCGCTTTGAAGTCGAACTATTTCTTCGTTTTTGCCCGTACCATCTAATAAAAAATAGTACATATTTTTAAGTTTTAGTTGACCTTCTATCTCTTCCTTTTTCCGGCTGTGTTGTCGATCAGAACGAAGTTTAAAATAAATCTCTTTCCCGTCTTCAGTTTCCCTCAGAAAGCCGATCGATGAATCGCCATCATTGGATCGGGTTTCTTCATAAATAAGCGGTCGATTGACGGTTTCAAAAGCATAAGCAAAGGAAACTTCAACAATCAGACTTTTAAATCTGTTGATATCATTACATTCAAAAACTTCTGAAAGTAAAAGCGAATACCGCTCCGTTTTTTCAAGCTTTTCCAGTTTAATTGACAGGTTGGTAATATCATTTCGATCTCGATCGAGCTCGAAACCCAGGTTTGAAAGAGTTTTATGTAAACGCATTAAAATACTTTGCAAATCAAAACTCACTATCTTGACGTTTCACAGGAAAACGTATTTTCAATGCAACAAGATTTTCCTCTCCATTCGAAATGACAACTTTGGTGCGTTTTCGGATAGCTTCTTGGAGGATGGGATATGAAGTCAGCAGATTTAACTACCATTTTAATTAGTTAGTTTGGCCCAACGTTTTAGATTCCTGAACAGTTTACTTTACATCATCACCGCCCAGATGATCGCGTAAAAAATCGCCGGAATAAAGTTCCCGATAGGTATCTTTTTGATCTTCATAATGTTAACTCCAATTCCGAAGATAAGAATACCACCGGTGACAGTCAGCGCGTTTAATACGTGGGGCTCTTTGAGAAAGAGAAGTGATGAAGCAAGGAGGGTGATCGCCCCCTGAACAATGAAGACCGGAAGAGCTGAAAAAGCGACACCGATACCGAGAGTCGACGCGAAGGCTATAGACGCGAAGCCGTCGAGAAGCGCTTTGATATACAGAGTACTTGCATCTCCCACTGTTCCATCTTGAATCGGCCCTATTATGACCAGTACACCGGTCAGATACAGGACTGACGCCGTCACGAAGCCTTCAACGAACGTGGACGAATCCGATCGAAATTTACGTTTAAGCAATTCACCGAGTTTTTCAATCCACGTTTCTATTTTCAATAATTCGCCGGTAATTGCACCGAGTACCACGCATCCGATAGCCGCGATAAGGTCTTCTCCGGTAAGAGCCATCTGGAGCCCGACGACGATAACGGAAAGCCCTAATGCATTCATGATTACCGACCTGATCCGTCCTGAAAGATACTTTCCACCGGCGACACCGATCATGCTGCCGGCAATAATGGCTCCGCTATTAACAATCGTTCCGGTCACAGTGCTTTCCTTACGTTTTACGGAAAAAAGGGGTCAAAACCTCTTGCTGTAATCGCGCCTTCTGATTCACTACTGCTGTTCATTTCTTCTGATCTCCTTCAGGCGGTGTGAAATAGACAGGAACAGCAAATCAATATTATATATTTATCATTCAGAGCAGACCTCTTCTCTCGAGAATCCGGAGTATGCCCGGAACCCTGAGATCCAATTCTGTATCTTCAGGAAGATTGAATAAAAAATGATCCAGTTTTTCGAGTGGGACTTTTAGAACCTCGATTTCCTCGGCAGCATCATTCATTATATTTCCCGTGAATTCCACATCAGGAGCAAAAAAGTGAGATGCTCTGGTAGTAGCGAGCGCCGGACACAAGGGTACCGAAATAATAGGAATAAGTTTTTCTGCTCTATAGCCGGTTTCTTCTAAGAGTTCCCTTCTGGCAGCTTGTTCTTCGCTCTCACCCTTTTTATCGGTGAGACCCGCGGGGAACTGTATAACAAAAGATTCTATGGGAACTCTCCAGTTCCTCTCCAGGATCAGCTCTCTTTTTTTAGTTAAGGCAACAATTACTACCGCCCCTCCATTATATATGTTCTTCCTTTCTATTGTTTCCCAAAAACATTCCTGTCCTGTTTCTGTTATGAAGTGTTTCCTGACGACTCCCAGGTAATTTCCGTCAAAAAGGGTTTCTTTTTTTGTAATTTTCATTTTTCACTATTGTAAAATCGGCAGGAGATATTTTTCTTTTCACACACAATCGCGAGATATATTCTCAGTCTAAGAAATGTTACAGGAAATATTTATCCGGCGCAACCGCGTTTATTTAATATATTGAAGATTTCTTAATAGGCGTGAGAAACGGGTAGGGCGGGATCATGAAATAAAAAACAGGTATCATTTTAAATTTGCCTTGACAATGCATCGCAAAATTTATAGAGTGACTGATCAGTTCAAAAAATGACCAGGCGGTTTTCTATTATGTATGACAATAAAAGAGAAAAACGAAAAAAGGCCATGGAGGCCCTGACAAGGCAAGGGATTCTCGATGCTGTTATCAGTTTGCTGATGCGGGAAGGTATTCAGGGTCTGACGATGGACCGGGTGGCAACGGAAGCCGGCGTTGCGAAGGGAACACTGTACGTCCATTTCAAAAACAAGGAAAAGATTCTGGACGCGGCTCTTGATGCGAGTTTTGATCCCATAATCAGAGAATTGTCTTCCCTGCTACTCGATAACGATCATTCCCCTGACACGAAACTGGCGGAATTTGCTCTCCGGAATTTGCGATTCTTTGACGAACACAGAGATCTGATCCGTGTTCTCTTCTTCGATCGGGAGAGGGTGCTTTCCGGAAAAAACCACTATACCAACAGGAATTACAGAACCATTGTGCAACAAGTGGCCGATGTTCTGGATGAAGGTGTCAAGCAGGACCTGTTCGTTTCCCTGGACTCTATGAAAATCGCCGCCATGTTTATCGAAGCCAATATGGGAATGGTGATGCAACGTATTCATGACGGAATTTCCGGTGATATTGAAAAAGATGCAAAGCAGATTGCAAACATATTCATGGAAGGATTAAGAAGAAAGAAGTAAGGAGTACCACAATGTCTCAATGCGCGAGATCCCGGATGTCATTCCGGATATTCTCTTAACTTATCATTTATAATAGGAGTGTTTGATGCAACCTAATAGCATTATTTGTAAAACTTTTAAGAGAAGAGTAATTTTAGCGGCTCTGTTGAGCGGCCTTATACTGGCAGGTTGTGACCGCCAGCAGCAATCCCCTCCACCGCCTGTTCCGGAAGTGGCAGTGGTGATGGTCCAACCGCAGAAAGTCGTGCTCACCACTGAGCTGCCTGGCCGTACCGTTGCCTTTCGTGTTGCTGAGATACGGCCCCGAATCAATGGTCTCATACAAAAACGTCTGTTTACGGAAGGCTCCGATGTCAAGGCGGGACAGATACTCTACCGGATCGACACCGCTCCCTTTCAGGCGGCGCTCGACAATGCAAGGGCCGCGCTCAGCAGATCCGAGGCCAATCTCCTTGCGATACGGTTAAAAGCCGAGCGTTTACGGGAATTGCTGGCCGATAAAGCTGTCAGTCGACAGGACTACGACGATGCGTCTGCCGCGCTGAAACAGACGGAAGCGGATATTCAATATTGGAAGGCAATGGTAAAAACGGCCCGTATCAATCTGGGATACTGTCATGTCACCGCGCCCATCTCCGGCCGCATCGGTAGATCCCAGGTGACAGAGGGAGCTATTGTTACGGCATATCAGCCCGTGGCCATGGCAACGATTCAACAACTGGATCCCATTTACGTGGATGTGTCCCAATCCACCACAGAAGTGCTTCGTCTTAAACGCCGTCTGGAAGAAGGCCGCCTTAATGACGATGGAACCAACCAGGACAAAGTAAAACTCATTCAAGAAGACGGTACGGTATATCCACTGCAAGGCACACTGCAATTTCGCGATGTCACGGTGGACCCTACGACCGGTTCCGTAATCCTGCGGATTGTTTTCCCGAACCCGAAAAACACTCTTCTGCCGGGCATGTTCGTCAGGGCAGTGGTAGAAGAGGGTGTCAATGAGCAGGCTGTTCTGATTCCTCAACAGTCCGTTTCACGTAACCCGAAGGGGGACCCCCTTGCCCTGATCGTGGATACCGAGAGTAAGGTCCAACAGCGGATGCTTACACTTGATCGCGCGATCGGCAATAAATGGCTTGTTCTATCCGGTCTTTCGCCCGGCGATCAGATAATCGTTGAGGGGATGCAAAAGGTGAGACCCGGTGCTTCCGTGAAGGTTATTTCTATTAATGCCGGCAGTGAAAAACGCAAGAATGAGGCCCTGCCGGCCACACAATCGAACTGACGGAGGCGCGTGATGCTATCGAGATTTTTTCTGGATCGTCCGGTTTTCGCGTGGGTCGTCGCCATCATTATGATGGCAATGGGGGGGCTGGCGATCTACAATCTGCCCATCTCACAGTATCCCCCTATCGCCCCGCCATCCATCGCAATTACCGCTTACTATCCGGGGGCTTCGGCGGAGACTGTTGAAAACAGCGTGACGCAGATCATTGAGCAGAAAATGACCGGTTTCGATAAGATGCTGTATCTGTCTGCCAGCAGTGATTCGGCTGGTGCTTCCCGCGTTGAACTGACCTTTGCCCCGGGGACTGATCCGGATCTCGCCTGGGCCCAGGTACAAAACAAACTCCAGCTCGCCATGGCGAACCTGCCGGAGGTGGTTCAGCGCCAGGGTGTCAAGGTAAGCAAATCCACCCGAAACTACCTGTTGCTTGTGGGCCTGATTTCGGAGGACAGGAGTATGGATGGAAACGATTTGCGGGACTATGCCCAATCCAACCTGGAGAAGGTACTATCGCGGGTACCGGGAGTTGGTGAGGTAGAGGTCTTCGGCAGCCAGTATGCCATGCGAATTTGGCTCAACCCCGACAATCTGACCAACTACCAGATGACGGTTCAGGATGTGATCACGGCGTTGCGGGCCTACAACGTGGAAGTGTCCGCCGGGCAGTTCGGCGGGACACCGGCGGTGAAAGGCCAGCGCCTGAATGCCACCATAACGGTCCAGAGCCTGCTCAAGACACCTGAGGAATTTGCCGCGGTTCCTATCCGTACCAACCCGGATGGATCCATCGTGCGGGTCAAGGATGTGGGGCGAGCGGAACTCGGTACCGAATCCTACGATATCGAAGCCTATTTTAACGGTGTGCCCTCCGCCGTGTTGGCCATCCGGCAGGCCGCCGGCGCCAATGCACTGGATACGGCCAACGCCATCAGGGCCAAATTGAAAGAAATGAGTCATTTTTTCCCCACCGGCATGCGGGTCATTTATCCTTACGACACCACACCTTTTGTCAAGGTGGCAATCGAAGAAGTAGTCGAGACACTTTTCGAGGCGATCCTGCTGGTTTTCCTTGTGATGTATCTGTTCATGGGAACCATGAGGGCCACGCTGATTCCGACTATTGCGGTACCGGTGGTGATTCTGGGGACGTTCGCGGTGTTGGGATTTCTCGGGTTTTCCATCAATATGCTGACCATGTTTGCCATGGTGCTGGCCATCGGACTTCTGGTGGACGACGCCATCGTGGTGGTGGAAAACGTGGAGCGGATCATGAGGGAAGAAGGGCTCTCCCCCAAAGAGGCCACCCGCAAATCCATGGACCAGATTACGAGCGCTCTCATCGGCATCGGGCTGGTACTCTCGGCGGTCTTCGGCCCGATGGCATTTTTCGGCGGATCCACGGGGGTCATCTACCGTCAATTTTCCGTAACCATTATCGCCTCCATGCTTCTTTCAGTGATGGTGGCCCTGATTCTGACGCCGGTACTCTGCGCGTCACTTCTCAACCCGGTTACGGCGGGGCATAAACTGGCGGAAAACTCGGTCTTTTTCCTGCGCCCATTTTTTAGATGGTTTGATAACATTTTCTTTCGAATCAGAGACCTGTATTTACGGCTGGTCCGTCATTCTCTTTCAAGGAAATTACGCTATATTGTTGTCTTCCTTTTGATTGTGGTAACCATGAGCTTTCTGTTCCTCCGCATGCCCACTGCCTATCTTCCGGATGAAGACCAGGGAATCCTGCTGGTGCAGGCCTTGCTTCCGGCGAACTCGACCCTGGAGCAGACCGACAAGATCATGAATAGAGTTAGGGACTATTTTTTGGAGCACGAGAAAGGCGCGGTCGAATCCGTCATGACGGTTTCCGGCATCAACTTTTCAGGCAGGGGACAGAACGCGGGCATGGCGTTTGTTAAGCTGAGGGATTGGAAGCTCCGAGACAGGTCGGAGCTGAAGGTTGGCGCCGTGGCGGGAAGAGCCATGGGAGAATTCTCAACGATACGCGGCGCGATGGTGTTTGCGTTTCCACCGCCGGCGGTTGTCGAACTGGGCCTGGCAAAGGGTTTTGATTTTCAGTTGCTGGACAGGGGCGGTTTGGGTCATGACAAGCTGATGGCGGCCCGCAACCAGCTCCTCGGCATGGCTGCGAAGGACCCGGTATTGACGAAGGTCCGGCCCAACGGTCTGGAAGATGTACCCGAGTACCGGATTGACGTGGATTGGGAGAAGGCCGGCGCTCTTGGAGTGCCCATCACGGTCATCCAAAGCATGATCTCGGCGGCTTTCGGCAGCGCCTATGTCAACGACTTTATTCAGGGCGGACGTGTAAAAAGGGTGTACGTTCAGGCGGACGCCCCTTATCGTATGTTGCCCACTGATCTGGAAAAACTCCATGTGCGTAACAACGCGGGCAAGATGGTTCCTTTTTCTTCATTTGCGTCCGGTTACTGGACTTCCGGTTCTCCAAATCTGGAGCGCTTCAACGGCTTTCCTTCCATAAATATTCTGGGAGAAGCGGCGCCTGGCAGAAGTTCCGGCGAGGCGATGCAGGCCATGGAAGGATTTGTCAGGAAGCTGCCGCAGGGAACCGGTTTCGACTGGACCGGCCTTTCTTACCAGGAGCGGATGTCAAGTTCCCAGGCACCCATGCTGTACGCGTTTTCCATTTTCGTGATATTTCTGTGCCTGGCGGCTCTATATGAGAGCTGGCCCATTCCCTTTTCTATTTTGCTGGTCCTGCCCCTGGGGGTAATCGGGGGCATCATAGCCACAACCCTGCGCGGTCTGCCCAATGACGTCTATTTTCAGATCGGCCTCTTAACCACCCTGGGCTTGACTACAAAAAACGCTATCCTGATAGTTCAGTTCGCCAAAGCCGGACTGGAAAGGGGAGAAAGTCTGATCGAAGCCACTTTGGAGGGTGCGAGATTACGATTTCGTCCGATTGTTATGACTTCATTAGCCTTCGGTTTCGGTGTCCTGCCTCTTGCGATAAGTACCGGCGCCGGGGCGGGAGCCCAAAATGCCATCGGCACCGGTGTACTGGGAGGAATGGTGACCGCTACCGTCCTGGTCGTTATTTTTGCGCCCCTCTTCTATGTGATGATCGAAAGAATCTTCGGCAGACAAAAGAAGGAATCAGCCGAAACAGTCGAAGCAAATTCATCAGGGAACGAATGATATGAACAGAAAATTGTTTATTTTAACGGGTATGATAATTTTACTTCTGGCCGGTTGCACGCTGGCCCCGAAATATACGCGCCCGGATGCGCCGGTGCCGGTTGAATGGCCGACCGGCGCGGCCTACGAAGATAGCCGGGCCGCAACCGTTACCCCGACAGGTTCGGAGCTAAAGTGGCGGGAGTTCTTTACGGATAAACGGCTTCAAAAGGTCATCGAGATGGCCCTGGTCAACAACCGTGACTTACGGCTTGCCGTATTAAATGTGGAAAGGGTCCAGGCCCTGTACGGTGTTCAGCGGGCCGCGTTGTTCCCCGCTGTCGATGTGACCGGTAGCGGGACCAAGGAGCGTATTCCCGCCGATCTTTCAAGCACCGGAAAATCAATGACGAAGAAACAATACAGTGTCGATCTGGGTGTCACTTCCTGGGAAATCGATTTCTTCGGCCGTATCCGCAGCCTGAAAGATCAGGCACTGCAGGAATACCTGGCCACGGAGCAGGCATGCCGCGGCGCGCAGATATCGCTGATATCCGAGGTTGCCGGCGTGTACCTGACACTTGCGGCGGATCGGGGGAACCTCAAATTAGCCCAATCCACCCTTAAGTCCCAGCAGGCCACTTTCGCTTTAATCCAGCGGCGCTATGATGTCGGACTCGCTACTGAACTGGATCTGCGTCGAGTGCAGACTCAGGTGGATACTGCCCGGGGAGATGTCGCCCGCTTCACGCAACTGGCGGCGCAGGACCAGAATGCCTTAAATCTTCTGGCCGGTTCTCCGGTGCCCGAAAATTTCCTGCCGATGGATCTGCGAGACGTTATTCCCCCCAAAGAAATTTCCCCGGGTTTATCTTCCGAGGTACTTCTGAACCGGCCCGATATTGCGGCGGCGGAGTATCGGCTCAAGGGGGCCCACGCCTTTATCGGCGCGGCCCGGGCGGCCTTTTTCCCCCGTATTTCTTTGACGACTACGGTGGGAACCGCGAGTGCCGAACTGTCCGGTCTTTTCAGCTCCGGCTCGGCTACCTGGAGTTTTGCGCCGAAGATCACCATGCCGATTTTTGATGCCCGTACCTGGGCCGCGTTACGGGTCAGTAAAGCGGAACAGAAAATCGTCCTGACACAGTATGAAAAGGCAATTCAGGTGGCCTTCAGGGAGGTGGCGGATGTCCTGGCCGTGCGCGGAACGATTGATCAGCAGGTATCGGCTCAACAATCCCTGGTGGATGCCGTTGCGGAAACATATCGTCTTTCCAATAAACGCTATGAAAAGGGAATTGATAGCTACCTGAGTGTTCTTGATTCGCATCGCTCGTTATATATCTCGAAGCAGAAACTGATTTCCCTGCGTCTTGCCCGCTTCACCAACCTCGTAACACTTTACAAGACGCTGGGCGGGGGTGGGTGAGGAATGCCGGGAACGAAGAGATCATACTGAAGGAAACCGTGAAATGAAAACCGGACTGTTTGTGGTGATCGCCTCGCTTCTCATGTTTCTCTTTCTGCCACAGCTATCCCCTGCCGGGGACGAAGAAGCGCGGAGGTCGGACACTATGACCCTATACCTGGAAAATGACCTTTTCGGTTTCGACAACAGGGACCGGTATTATACCCATGGGACCAAGCTTTCGTGGATTTCCCAGGACCTTTCAAATTACCGGGACACGGCCCTTGTGCCGTCATGGATGCACCCGCTCATTGACCGGATGCCGTTCATCAGCGATTCCGGAAACCAGTGCTCGGTTTCCCTTTCACTGGGACAGAACATCTACACGCCGGAAGACAAGAGACGGAGCGACCTGATCCGGGACGACCGGCCCTATGCCGGCATTACGTATCTGGGACTGGGTTTTCACAATAAAGACCAGCGTCGAATGGACACACTCGAATTCGATATCGGAATCGTAGGCCGTCATTCCTACGCCGAGGACTGCCAGAAGGTAATCCATAATTGGATCGGTTCTGTCGATCCCAAGGGTTGGGAGCATCAGCTCCGCGATGAACCCGTGTTAAACATTTTTTTTGAACGCAAGTGGAAGATGTTGCGGATCAGGGGAGCGGGAAATCTCGGATTCGACTGCATTTCTCACATGGGAATCGCCGCGGGAAACGTTTACACCGGAGCGAATTTAGGCGGACAGGTGCGTTTCGGCTGGAAACTCCCGAATGATTTCGGGACCTATCTCATCCGGCCGGGATCGGACAGCAGCGCTCCCGTGGACGATGAAGATCCGCGTTTCTTCAGCCCTTTCCACCGTTTCGGCATCCATATTTTCTTTGCCGTGGACGGGAACGCTGTGGCTCGGAATATTTTTCTTGACGGGAACACCTTTCGAAGCAGCCACAGCGTCGACAAAAAGCCGTTCGTCGCCGATTTTGTCGGTGGTATCGGAATGATCGTTCACCGCGCGAAAATCACGTATTCCTATGTTCACCGGACGAAGGAATTCGAATCCCAGAAAAATGAACAGCATTTCGGGGCGATTTCCGTCTCGTTCACTTTTTAAATCCAGGGGTATATCCGTGAATACGAGTTACGGATCGACGGAAAGGCGCGAAAAGGGAAATGCCTGGAAAAGAAAATATCTTTGTCGCAATATAACAGGACGATCCGGGCGGTTTTTAGAGAGGCGGCCGACGGCGGCTTGTTTTACTGCCCGTTAGGATGGTAGAAATTTGAACAATATAGAACAACAAAATTAAAAAGTTAATAATCATGTATCGCAATTTAATTATTGTTTTTTTCATAGGATTGACATTTATTGTTTTTGAGTGGACTTCGATTGCCGCGCCACTTCAGGGACAGGATCAGCAGTATGAACAGAGCGAGGATTGGTCTATCTGTGTCGGCGCGCTGGGCATCTATAAGCCCGCGTATGAGGGATCCGATGATTATGAATTGAAAGGGTTTCCTATTATCGACATCACTTTACGCGACACGTTTTTTTTAAACGCGAAGAAAGGCCTGGGAGCCTATGTGTGGAATCGCAATGACTTTAAGCTCGGTCTATCTGTCGGTTACACCTTCGGGCGTGATGAGGACGACTCCAGCGATCTTAAAGGACTTGGCGATATAGACAGTGGCGCTACTGCCAATGTTTTATTTAAATGGACCACTGGAGCTGTCGCGCTTGATGCGCGCTATGAGGAACAGATCACCGGTCAAGATACCGGTTTTCAGGTTCATCTCGGCCTTGGTTACGATCTGCGAATAGCGGAAAAAATCATTTTGAAACCGTTGATAAGAACAACCTATGCGAGCTCTGATTATATGGAGGAATATTTTGGCATCTCACCGAGCCAGTCCACCCGATCAGGCATGTCGGTTTATGACGCGTCTTCCGGTTTCAAATCATTGGGTTTTCAAGTTATGGCGACCTACATACTGGATCGGCACTGGGGAATTCAGGCTGGTGCAGGTTATGACAGGTTGGTTGGCGAGGCCGCTGACAGTCCTGTCGTAAAAGACGAGAACCAATTTCGTGTAAGTATGGGATTGTTTCTTAAGTTTTAAGTTTATTCTGTCAAAAGGGCACAGCAAAATGGTTGAAGGAGGACTGGAAAGACTGCCGCGCTCGTAAGTTATGCTAATAATGAGAGGTTAGGCAATAAAAAAGGTTAGCCGTTTCACGGCTAACCTCATGATTTTACTGGTGCCGGAGCTCGGGGTCGAACCGAGATGGGCTAAAGCCCGGGGGATTTTGAGTCCCCTGCGTCTACCAGTTTCACCACTCCGGCACGCGAGAAATTATATTTGCTGACAGTTGAATGTCAAGAAAAATGTATTGACAATTCATCAAATCACATGTTAATCGGTTGTCACTTAACTGGAAAATATGTCGGGGCTGTAGCTCAGTTGGGAGAGCGCATGACTGGCAGTCATGAGGTCAGGGGTTCGACCCCCCTCAGCTCCACCAGAAATTTAAGGGCTTACGGTTAAGCGTAAGCCCTTTTTTAAGGCGTTTATGTATCAGCTCTCAGTATCGAGCAGGGATGAAGTCTGTCCCCGGTCGAGTGTGCTGTTCCGCGTACCGATCGCCGCTTTTACAGTTCACTGATATCTCTTGTTATTTTTATTTCCCCCTTTTTCATCATAGATGTCCTGGTTTCTTCTATCCATGACTGAAAATATTCCTGTCCCTTTATTCTCAGCATAAGATATTTGAGTTGTGCCTTCTTAGTTTCATAATCCTTATCGTTCAATTTTTCCGCTTCTTTGAATTTAATTATCACAAAATTTCCGTCCACATAAAAGACATCATCCGGATAGGGATTGTTTTCCGAGATCTGGAAAAGAGCCTCTTGAAAATTTTCTGAAAAGCCGATCTTGGGTATATTGGGATTCGGGACAAAAAACCCTGTGTCTGATATTTTAAGCCGTTTCTTCCGGGAGATCGTTCTGATATCTTCTCCGTTTTTCAGGCGGCGTAGAATCTCTTCGGCTTCTTGTCTGCATAATCTTTGAGATTCTTTTTCAAGATAATCTTGTTCAACAGCCTTTCCTGCTTCCGAAAAAGCAGGTATATGAGAGGGGTTCCTGGAAACGGACTTTATAACATAAAATCCTTTAGGACAGGATAGGACAGGACTTATTTCTCCTTCCTGCAAGCCGAACATATGTTTATTAACATCTTTTATCTGAACGAGTTCCTGAGGCGGATTATTCCCGGTAAATAAGTCTGTCTCGCTTATCTTCAGGCCATTGCCGGTCGCGTATTCCTCAAAATTTTCTTCCTGGTAGATTATGTCGTGTGCCTTTTTGGCCTCACTCCACGCGGCATTCATTCCTTTCACCGACTTAATTTCGGCAATTATTTTATCTTTCACCTCATGAAGCGGGAGTGATTCCCCGCTCGGTTTCGCGAATTTGGTTTTGTTAAGGTCATAGTAGTCTTTAATTTCTTCATCTTTTACTTCAATTGAATTTACAAAATCCTTTTCTAAAAACGCGATGTATTTAACCTGTATCTTTTCCGGAACACGAAAGGATTCGCTATTATTTTCAAAGTGTTTTTTCAGATCGGCGTCGGTCAATTTTACTCTTTTTTTGAAACCATTGACGGGAATCTTTATAAATTTCAGGTTTATTTTTTCATTTTGAATTCTGTAGATGTCACGTATTTCCTTTTCGGAGACCTTGGCGGATTCCTTGATGAGTTTATCCAATTTTGCGATCTTGAATGCCATCTTCTGCGAGATTTCGAAGTCCTCGGGACTCATCCTGTAGTGGCGAAGTATCCGCTGGTATTTATTATTGTCAAAAGTACCGTTCGTCTGGAAGGACGGGTGTGAAAGTATGAAAGCTCTTATCTCACCATCGCTCACATTCAGTTTTAGTTCATCGGCTTTCCGTTCGGCAATTACGCGATCGATCAAATTGTTCAGCGCCTGCTGCTTCAGATCCAAATTTTTCAGCACATCATCCGTAAAATTGTCTCCTAAACGCTGCTGGTAGAGGTTAATCAGGTTCTGGTATTCGTTACGGAAGTCGGTATACGAAATAATCCTGTCATCTACGATGACAAGAGATTCTGCTTGCTTCTGCCCCCTCATAGAACCGAAGTAAAATATAAAAACAATTATTATAATGCCTAAGAGCAGCTTCATTAGCCAGTTTCTGGCATGTTTTCTCATTGAACGGAGCATAGAATGTTTCCTCTTCTTTGTTTCTTATAACTACTTCATGCCTGAGCGGATACTCTCCGGCGTTAGTAGTACAGTAACGTGTAAAATGCAATGATTTTCTGGAAAAATGAATTGATTGGACAGATAAAATAAGATATACAAAATCATTTGCGATTATGCATGATAAGGAGTATAAAGCTCAAGTTACGTTCAAATTTATAAAAAAATAGGGAGGAAGGGCCTTGCTATTCGATTTTATTTTTGGAAAGCTTTCAAATGATCTCGCAATAGACCTGGGGACGGCAAATACCCTGGTTTACGTTAAAGGTAAGGGAATAGTATTAAGCGAACCTTCGGTCGTCGCTGTTCACAGGGATTTGAAGGGTATGAAGAAAGTTCTGGCCGTCGGCGAGGAAGCAAAAAAAATGTTGGGCAGAACACCCGGCAATATAGTGGCGATAAGACCTATGAGAGAGGGTGTTATTGCTGATTTCGATATTACGGAAGCGATGTTGCGCCATTTTATACTTTGCGTGCATAACCGCAGGGCGCTGGTTCGCCCAAGAATTATTATTTCCATACCTTCCGGAATCACACAGGTTGAAAGAAGAGCTGTCAAGGAAACTGCCGAGTCCGCTGGAGCCAGGGAGGTTTATCTTATCGAAGAACCTATGGCGGCAGCTATAGGCGCCGGCCTGCCAATAACGGAACCGATAAGTTCCATGGTTGTCGATATCGGTGGAGGTACTACCGAGGTCGCGGTAATATCACTGTCAGGTATAGTTTATTCAAAGTCTGTACGTGTCGCCGGCGATACAATGGATGAAGCGATAGTGCAGACTATGAAAAGAAAATACAGTCTTCTGATCGGGGAAAGATCGGGAGAAATCATAAAAACAACGATTGGATGTGCATATCCGGAGGAAGAACTGAGGACAGTAGAAGTAAAGGGGAGAGATCTTATATCCGGTATTCCAAAAATCATAGAGATTGATTCGGAAGAAGTAAGAGAAGCCATAATGGAGCCGATAATAATTATCGTGGATACAATCAAGACCGCTCTTGAGCAGATTCCTCCGGAGTTGGCGGGTGATATCGTTGACAGAGGTATTGTCTTGACCGGAGGTGGAGCGCTTTTGAGAAATATGGATCTTCTCATAAGAGAAGAAACAGGTCTTCCCGTAACAATAGCTGATGATCCGCTTTCGACAGTTGTCAGGGGGTCGGGTATGGCCCTTGATGAGTTGAATTTGTTGAAAGAAGTCGCGGTTCAATCATAATAGACATTCAGGCTATAAGCTTCTGGATTAATAAGATAAGTGTCCTTGCTTTTCCCTCGCCTAGAGTTTATTAAAGCCTTTCAAGCCGTATTTTCCTTCAGAATTTAAGGCTGACTTCTGATAGCTGGACGCTTATGTAAAAAGACAAAAAAATGATTACTTACTCTCGTGAGAAATGTTATTTCCCAAGAAATATCAATCAATTATTATAGCACTCATTTTCATAATCATCTCTATTATAATTCTTTCTTTTAACCTGCGACAGCCACAGGGAACAAGTCTCCTCAGAAAACTGGTTATGGAAGCGGCAACACCTTTAGAAAGTATTGTTAACTCGTCTATAGAATGCGTAGGCAATACATGGAAAAAGTACATCTTTTTAGTTGGCCTGGAGGAAGAAAACAGGAAGCTTAGAGAGAGTGTTGCAACTTTAGAAAAAGAGATGAATTATTATCAGGAGATGTATCTTGAGGGAATGCGGGCAAGAAAACTTCTCGCGCTAAAAGAAAATATTGGTTATCCCTCTGTTGCCGGCAGGGTCATAGGCATAAACAGGTCGTCTGTATTTAAGACGATATTAATCGATATAGGAAAGACCGATGGTGTAAGACTGGAGTCTCCTGTCTTGATCGATGAAGGTGTTATAGGAAGGGTCATAGAAACTTCATGGAATGTGTCAAGGGTTCTTCTTTTGACAGATTACAACAGCAATATTGATGCCCTTATACAGGAAACCAGAGCTCAGGGAGTGTTGCAGGGACAAGGTTCTGAAGGGTGCATCTTGAACTATGTTCATCGATCTGAAGATGTTCAGGTAGGAGATAAGATAATTTCTTCGGGCATGGCCGGTGTTTTTCCCAAAGGGATACTTCTCGGAACCGTCACGAAAGTTGAGAAAAAAAAGTTCGGTCTGTTTCAGGAAATTGAGGCAATCCAGGCTGTGGATTTTTCCAAGCTCGAAGAGGTCCTTGTGGTATTACCACATAAGAGTGATAAAAAATGATATATTACCTTATGTTACCTGTGTTTTCGTTGGCGCTTATCGTTTTTCAAACTACCGTTCTTGACCTTTTTTTCTTGGGTAAAATAGGTTTTGAAGTTTCACTGATACTTGTTGTGTATGCAGGTCTTCACCTGGACGTCGTGAAAGGTGGAATCCTGGCATTTGTTCTCGGTTTTTTTCTCGATTGTATCACCGGTTCGATGACAGGGTTTTTTATATTAATATATGTTATAATATTTTTCCTTTCCAAAATTGTGTCCTCAAGAGTTTATCCGGAAGGAATGGCGTTCATAATGGGTTTTACTTTTATATGTGTTTTTTCAAAAGGAATTATTACTATATTAATCTATTATTTCATATATGATGTAGATTTATCTCACAAAATTTTAAGAATCTTTCTGCCTCAGGCGTTGGTAGCCGGCGTGTTCAGTCCGGTTCTTTTTCCCATATTTGACAGATTAGAGGTTTTGTTGCATGCCCAAAGTTCAGGATAATTTAACAAAATACGATCCTGGCAAGTTTAGGAAAAAGTTTACGGTTTTGTTGTGGATTGTGTCGATTGCGCTGTTTATTTTAATTGCCAGAATGTGGTGTCTCCAGGTCATTAAGGGAGATGTGCTGGGACAGAGATCCGAGAATAATAGAGTTCGTCTACGCGAAATTAAACCTTTAAGGGGTCTTATTAAAGATGTTAACGGAAATGTACTGGTAGGCAACAGGGCTTCCTTCGACATTTCAATTATTCCCGAGGATGCCGGATACGTTAACGCTGTCGTAAAAAACCTGGAAAATCTGTATGCCAGTAAAGGGCTCAAATTATCAGGAGTAAATATATTTCCTGAGAAAAAAGTTATAAAACCTTTTATGCCTATTAAGATTGAGAGAGAGATAAACAGGGAAAAACTTGCCATAACTAAAACTCACTCTCTGGATTTACCGGGTGTAGTTATTGATGTTGTGCCTGTCAGAGAGTATTTTTCGGGGGAGATGACGGCGCATATTCTCGGTTATGTGGGCGAAATCAGTCATAATGAATTGAAAGAACATGATTACCGCTTTTATAAGCCTGGTGATATGATTGGAAAATATGGAATCGAGAAATGTCTGGACAAATATCTTAAAGGAGAAAGCGGTGGAAAACAGATAGAAGTTAACGTTGCCGGCAGAGAATTAAAAGTCCTTGGGAAAATTGACCCTGTTCCCGGATATAATGTTGTTCTTACTATTGATTCTCGTCTGCAAAGGATTGCGCGGGATGCCTTTAAAGAAAAGGCGGGTTCAGTTGTCGTAATGGACATTCGTGACGGTTCGGTTTTGGTTATGTTGAGTAAACCTTCTTTTAACCCGAATCTTTTTAACCGTGGAATATCTTCGGATAATTGGGAGAAGCTTTTAAACAATCCACTGCATCCTATGGAAAACAGGACTATTTCCGGATTGTATCCTCCCGGCTCCACATATAAACTGATAGTAGCCGCGGCGGCACTCGAAGAAGGGCTTATAACTCCGAAGACGTCTTTTTTCTGTAATGGGTCATTTACGCTTGGTGACAGGACATACAGATGTTGGCAAAAGAAAGGCCATGGAGAGGTTGATCTGCACCGCGCTATCGTGGAATCCTGTGATGTTTATTTCTACAATCTCGGAAAGTTAATCGGAATTACTAAACTGGAAAAATATGCAAGGGGGTTCGGCCTGGGAGCAAAAACAGGTATAGACCTTCTGGGAGAAAAAAAAGGTTTGGTTCCGACAAAAGAGTGGAAGTTAAACAGGTTCAAGGAACCATGGCAAATGGGTGAAACGATTTCCGTGTCAATAGGACAAGGATTTATGCTGGTAACACCGATACAACTGCTGAACGCATATTGTGCCCTGGCGAATGGGGGCACTTTTTATGTTCCCAGGATTATAAAAAGGATTGAGACAGCCGAGGGACAGATTATCAAGCAATTTAATCCGGAAATAAAATCTCAAATTCCCGTCAGCAAAGAAAACATAGAAATATTAAGGAACGCGTTATGGGGGGCGGTTAACGAAAATAGAGGAACGGGGCGGGCTTTAAAGAGGAAAGAAAAGGATGTGTGCGGAAAAACCGGAACTGCTCAGGTCATCGGATTGCCGGAGGATGATGATGAAAAAAGGGAGGAAGTTCCATATAAGTTGAGAGATCACGCCCTTTTTGTTTGTTTCGCGCCTTCTGAAAATCCTGAGATAGCCGTGGTAGTTGTTGTAGAACATGGCGGCCATGGTGGATCAGCGGCAGCACCGATTGCCAGAAAGATCATAGACGGATACTTTGATAACAAGGCTCAGGGGACAGTAGTCAGGGTTCAGAAAACAGGGAGCGTCGATCGTGGTTCAGGAGGTTAAGAAGTTATAAAATCTTTTGATCCTTCCTGTTTTATATAGGGAACCCGAGGAGACTTTTAAGGTGAAGTTTGATCGTAGATTGTTATTCAACTTTGATTGGGTACTTCTTTTTTTAGTATTGTCAATCAGTTTTATCGGAGTTTTGAATCTTTACAGCGCGGGTTACAGCTTAACAGATCTTGGTGGCAAACCTCTTTATGTAAGACAGATGTACTGGATTATGATCGGCCTGATGTTTATGGTAATCTGCTTCTGCATAGATTATCGTTTTATAGGCAGGTACGCATATGTTATATATATTATCTCCATCATTCTTCTTGTAGTGGTTTTCTTTTACGGAGTCGGGGCTCATGGTTCCCGAAGGTGGCTTATCGTGGGAGGATTTTTCTTTCAGCCGTCGGAAGTGGTAAAACTGACAGTTATACTTGCCCTCGCGAAATATTTTGATGATAATAAAACTAATGAGAGTTACAACCTCAAGAAATTACTGCTTCCCTTCTTGATAACATTGCTTCCCTTCCTGTTGATATTAAAGCAACCTGATCTTGGAACCGCCCTGATTTTAATTGTTCTTTTTTTATCGATGGCAATTTTTATCGGGGTAAAGTGGAGTTCAATTGTCTCAGCCGCTATTGGCGGTATCGTGCTGGTTCCTCTCTGCTGGAATTTTCTGAAAAATTATCAGAAAGAAAGAATTTTGGCATTTTTTAATCCTGAGAGAGATCCCCTCGGCTCGGGATATCATGTCATTCAGTCCATGATTGCTGTTGGCTCGGGCGGTATTATAGGGAAAGGGTTTTTAAGAGGGACCCAGACTCATCTGAAATTCCTGCCGGAACAGCAAACGGATTTTGTTTTTTCTGTTTTCGCGGAGGAATGGGGATTTATCGGGGGTACGGTATTGGTGAGCATATTTTTTGTAATGGTATTGTGGGGTCTTAATGTCGCTCGGAACTCGAGGGATTTGTTGGGAGCCTTAATAGCCTTTGGTGTGGCGATGCTTGTTTTTTGGGAGGTATTTATAAATATAGGTATGGTTTTAGGCATTATCCCGGTTGTGGGTCTTCCCCTCCCTTTTTTAAGCTATGGCGGATCTTCAATGGTTGTGCTGATGGCCGGCATTGGATTGATTATGAATGTAAGTATGAGAAGATTTGTTCTTCAGCAAAAAGAGTAAGGGTTTGACCGGAGGCGTAATATGAAACAAGCATATTGATTCGCCTTCGGCTCATGAATCTTCGATTTTCTTGCGGGAAGCCCCGTTCTGTAGGCGGGGAAATTCACGATTGATATAAAAGGAGACTTTGGATGGCTAACAAAAATAAGGAAAATGAAGTAAAGGCATTCCTGGGAAAGGGAACAGAGTTCGACGGAAAGTTAATGTTTGATGGTTCTGTCAGGATAGATGGTGATTTTAAGGGAGAGATATTGGGTGGCGGAACGTTAATTGTTGGAGAGAGCGCGAATATTGAAGCGGATATTGCGGTTGATAATTTATTAGTAGGTGGAAAGGTTCAGGGAAATATTGAAACTAAAAAAAAGGTAGAGATTTTGTCAACCGGAAGACTTATGGGAAATGTCAAAACGGGAATTTTTGTTGTGCAGGAAGGAGCAATTTTTGAAGGAGATTGTCAGATGGGCGTTAAATTTGAGAAAGAAAACGTCAAAGAAGAGAGTTTTAATAACCGCTTGACAGAAGAAAACCCCGTTTTATAAAATTAAACATTGAACTGAACAGCGAACGCATAAAATCAACAATTCTTCGAAGAAGAATAACGTCAGTAAATTTCATTAACAGTCGGAAATTTTCCGTAGATAATAGCGGGGAGTTTTATTAATAAAAGCGTTTATTTCACGAAAATGAAAAATGAATCATGAGAAAATCTATCAGGATAACATCTATTGCGGTATTGGCGCTTCTATTCATTGTGTCGTGGTCTGAAAGGGGGTACGGAATAGATATGAAAGATGTTAGAAAATCGATTCTTGCGGGATCATGGTATCCCGGAAATCCGGCGATTTTATCGTCCGATATAGAAGGTTTTCTTAGAAATGTGCCGGCTGAATTTTTAGATGGAGAAGTCGTTGCGCTGATATCACCTCATGCGGGTTATACATATTCCGGGCAGGTTGCCGCATATTCCTATAAACTTGTGCAGGGAAAGACTTTTGATGCCGTGATTGTCATAGGACCTAGTCACCGCATCTATTTCCAGGGAGTTTCCATATCCAATAAAGGCGGATACGAAACACCTCTGGGAATTGTTCCGATAGATGAACGATTGGCGAATGAGATTATTGCTCAAAGCCCTATGATATCTTATGTTCCGACCGCCCACATGCAGGAACATTCCGTTGAAATTCAACTCCCCTTTTTACAGACAGTCTTGGGTGAATTCAGCTTTATCCCGGTAGTCATGGGGGACCAGAACAGCCGAACCTGCGACGAGCTGGCCGATGCTATTTTCAAATCGGTAGCCGGTAAAAGAGTTCTTATAGTTGGAAGTTCTGATCTTTCTCATTTTCACAGCTATGACAGAGCCGTAAGAATGGATTCGGTAGTTTTAGACCACTTAAATAAAATGAATACGGAAGAGCTTTTAAGAGATCTGGAAAGAGGTACCTGTGAGGCTTGCGGCGGTGGGCCGATGGCTGTTGTCATGACGGTTGCTGAAAAGCTTGGTGCTGATAGTGTTAAGGTGCTTAAATATGCCAATTCAGGAGATGTTACGGGAGACAGGAACGGTGTTGTCGGTTATGTTTCCGCGGTCTTTTATAAAAACACCTCTTCTAAGACTGTAAAGGAAGAAACCCCGGCTGGAATTGATAAGGGTCTCACGGAGGCAGAAAAAAACAAACTCCTCGAAATCGCCAGAAACGTAATTGAAAGCAGGATATCGGGTGAAGAAAATCCCGGATTTCAGTTGGAATCAGCTACCCTGAAAGAAAAGAGGGGAGCTTTTGTGACTCTCCGTAAACGTGGACAGTTAAGGGGATGCATAGGATTTATAGACGCGAAAAAACCGCTGCACAAGACAATCGAAGAGATGGCCTTGGCCGCTGCCTTCAATGATCCAAGATTTTCTCCCGTTAGCCGGGAAGAGTTGAAAGATCTTTCAATTGAAATATCGGTTCTTACCCCATTGAAGGAGATTAAAGATATAAACGAAATCGAAGTCGGCAACCATGGAATCTACATAGTAAAAGGTTTTTATTCCGGCATTCTCCTTCCCCAGGTGGCCACACAATATAAATGGGACAGACTTACCTTTTTGAAAGAAACCTGTCATAAAGCAGGTCTTCCATCTGATGCGTGGTCGGATAAAGACACAAAAATTTATATCTTCTCTGCTGATATTTTTGGTGAGACCGAATGAAAATCAGCCAAAAGACCGACTTATATTCTTTAAAACCGGATTACCTGGTATTGATCAATCCGGGCATATCCACCCTCTCAAGTTAATACCGTCCAATTTTATTTTGAGATTAATGATATAATTTTATTGGAGATGTTTTTTCGAGACACCTGCAGGTTTTACAGGCGTCTCGAAAGGCCGATTTATTACCGCCTGCCCTTTAATCCTCTTTCATGGTACTGTTTTCCACAAATACCTGCTCGAGAATTATTTTTCTTACCACTTTTGCTGAACAATTGCTGTGCTCGCTGTTCCGGAGTCAGTACTTTGTGAATTTCCAATCGATAGTCTGTCGACTTTTCTTTCATACTGTACTGTAAATCGCTGATTTCTTTCTGCTTGGACATGATCTTGTTTTTGTCGGGATTGACCTGAGCCCAGAGCAGTTTTAATTCAGCTTTCTTGGTGAAAAGTTTAGTTCGCAGCGGCGTTACTTCTTTCAGGTGTGTCTCACGCAGCGATTGAATTTTGGCCGATTGTTCGGCTGTCAAGTTCAGATTGGAGCTCTTACAGATTTTCATACCCATGCCGTTACCGGTACCCATACCATAACCGGGACAAGAACCGGAGTTACTTCCCCACCCGGGACCGCGGGCGGACACTGGGATGGCGATTACTGCTACCAACAACATAATTCCTAAAACTGTTGCTAATTTCTTCATTTTTAAATCCTCCTTTAAGGATATTTCATTTTTGCTTTCTTAAAGAGCAACGACTGTGCCAAATAAAAAACAATCGTATAAACAGCTTAAATCACGAAACAAATTTTATAAAGCTAATTGCCGGTAGTATATGATGTTTTTATTTTCAGAAAAAAGGTGGATAAAAAGTATCCAATTATGGTATCCTGTTGTTTACAAAGTATCCAGTTATGATGAACGCTTGGCATCGGCTTTTTGTTTATGCCGGCTATGTGGAAGAAGAGCTCACCGCCCTGTAAGTCGTGAGTTTCGCTTTCAGCTTCAAAATTGAAAAGCTCGTAAAAAGTCCGTTTTCTTCGCTCAGAACCATTTTGGGGATGCTGTTATTACCCGGCTAAAAATCTAAAACTCATGCTAACGCATTCAAACAGTTAGATTTTCTTAACGCCGGTTAATGTCAGCATCTTTTTCCTAAAATGCTTCAATTTGCTCCGAAAAGACTTTTTACGAAGCTATAAGAATTGGAGCTCGCGGCAAAAGGTCAAGGTGACCCGGTAAGACCCCTGAAGCCTGGCATCTATTTTGCTTTGAGATAAGCTTATGATACTTAGAAAAAAAGAGAAATCATGGATTACTCTGTCACCCTGGATAGTGATAGGAGCAGTGGTTGTTCTGGCGCCTATTTTTATCTTTGTTGCCGTTCAGAATATTCACAAGCAGAAAGAAAATACGACCAGGCTTTTATTAGAAAAAGGGGCGGCCCTGATAAGATCCTTTGAGGCCGGTACGAGAACGGGAATGGGGATGCGCTGGGGCGGCCTTCAGGTGCAGAAACTCCTGATGGAAACGGCACAGCAGCCCGATATTGTTTACCTGCTGATAACCGATCTCAATGGTAAGATCCTCGCTTGTAATGACCCTTCTAAAGTTGGAGGGTATCACGGAAGGGATCTTGACTTTGAAAAAATTCCCCCTTCAAAAGAAGTGAATTGGAGAGAGGTGATGGATGAAAACGGCTCAAACGTTTTTGAAGTTTTTCGCCGTTTTTCCCCTGCGCATCGCAGAAACGTTCAAAAACCACGGGGTAGAAATATTCCGGATGACTGGTTTCAATCGCGTTTAATCCCTCGGGAAGGCAAAACTTTATCCCCGCTGGCTATTTTCATCGGTCTTGACATGAAACCGATTGAATTGGCCAGAGAAGAAGACGCGCGTCATACGGTGATTATGGCGCTTATTCTTCTTTTAATCGGATTTACGGGGGTTATCTCTCTTTTTCTGGTTCAGGGTTACCGTTCAGCGAGGACATCCCTTTCCAGAATCAGGGCGTTTTCCGACAACCTGGTAGAAAATATGCCCATAGGTCTTCTCGCAATCGATAATGATGGAAACGTGTCTTCTTTCAACCAGACGTCCGAGTCGGTACTACAGCTCTCGGCTGATGAGATACTCGGCAAGAAATCCGATCAAGTACTGCCGCGACAATTACTCGAGTTGATTAATAAACTTAAGCCGGAAGTAAAAATTATTGAAGAGGAAATAAATTATCCCGTTAAGAATGGAGACCGTATTTCCCTGGAGACAATAGCCACTCTGCTGGAAGAGGAAGACGGAGTTTTTGGGGGATATGCCGTTTTGTTCAGGGATCTTAGCGAAATTAAACGCCTCAGGACGGAAATTGAACGGAGTCAGCGCCTCGCGTCCATCGGAAGGCTGGCAGCCGGGATCGCCCACGAAATCCGAAATCCCCTCAGTTCAATCAAAGGTTTCGCTACCTATTTCAAAGAACGATATAAAGATGTCCCTGAAGATCAGAAGACAGCTGAAATCATGGTTCAAGAAGTGGAACGGTTAAACAGGGTGATCGGTCAACTTCTGGAATTTGCCCGCCCGATGAATATTCGGTTGAAACCTGCATCCATGCGAATGCTTATTCAACACTCCTTGAAAATGATCGGGGGGCAGGCCGGAGAAAAAAACATCAAAATAAATCCGGATATTTCTTTAGAAATGGATGAGGTACTTATTGATCCTGACAGGATTAATCAGGTTTTACTCAACCTCTATTTGAACGCCATTGAAGCGATGGACACCGGCGGGACTCTTTCTGTGAGGCTTTTCGGGGATGATCCCGGATGGGTAAAAATAGAAATTTCTGATACCGGAGTTGGTATTCAGAAAAAAGACCTGGAAAAGATATTTGATCCTTACTTTACAACCAAACCATCAGGAACAGGTCTTGGCCTCGCTATTGTCCACAGGATAATCGAAGCCCACAATGGCGAGGTGACTGTAAAAAGTGAACCGGGAGAAGGAACCACTGTTTGTATTGTACTACCAGCTTATGAAGGAAAAACCGGGGCTCCAATCCCGAATAATAAAACTGACAGTGGATTACCTTCTGACAACGAGGGTTAATTTTAATGAAATCAAAAAACGTCATACTGATTGTAGATGACGATCGGACCCACCGTATTATGCTGCAAACACTTTTCGCCGGATGGGGATACTCTACCGTTGAGGCCGATGATGGTGACACTGCCATTGAGAAAGTCCGAAAACAGCCTTTTGACCTTATCTTAATGGATGTTCGCATGATAAGAGTTTCCGGACTGGAGGCCCTGACGAAAATCAAGGCACTCAATCCGGCTATTCCGATTATTATTATGACTGCCTATTCATCGGTTGAATCCGCGGTGGAGGCGCTTAAGAATGGGGCTTATGATTACCTCACCAAACCTCTCAATTTCGATGAACTGCGGTTCACCATGGAAAGGGCCATGGAGCACAAACAGTTAAGCGAGGAAAATCGTCTCCTTCGGGAAAGTTTGAGCTCACGGTTTGACAGGCAGAACATCATTGGCCGCAGTGAAGCCATAGTAAAACTAATGGAAACGGTGGCTCAGGTAGCTCCGTCTGACGCGACCGTTCTGCTTACAGGCGAGTCGGGAACAGGAAAGGAATTGATTGCGGGTTCAATTCACTTTAACAGTCCTCGAAAAAGAGGCTCCTTTGTGAAGATCAATTGTGCCGCCATCACTGAAACACTGCTTGAATCGGAACTTTTCGGTCATGAAAAAGGGGCATTTACCGGTGCTAATCGGCGCAAGGAAGGTAAATTTCACCAGGCCGACGGGGGGAGTCTGTTTTTGGATGAAATAAGTGAAATGTCACTGGCTATGCAGTCGAAGTTGTTACGCGTTTTACAGGAATTGGAGATCACCCGGGTCGGCGGTGAAGAGGTGATAAAAGTGGACGTGAGGGTAATAGCCGCGACCAATAAAGATCTCCTGCAGGAGATTGGGGCCGGCCGATTCCGGGAAGACCTTTTTTATCGTTTAAATGTCATTACTCTGAACGTGTCGCCTCTAAGAGAAAGGAAAGAGGATATTCCTCTTCTTGCCCAGCACTTTTTAAAAATATTTGCCGAAAAAAATCACAAGAAAATAAGAGGGTTTACCCCGCGCGCTATGGACAGTTTACTTAAATATGAATGGCCCGGAAACGTCCGGGAACTTATGAACACCATCGAAAGAGGGGTGGTCCTTTCACGATCGGAGTATCTTGATGAAGATGATATATCACTGCTCGTTAAAGATGAAGATGAAACATCACTCCAGGATGAAATGTCCGGTAATTTGCCTCTTGAGGAAGTGGAAAAGGTCGCAATACTAAAAATGCTGGAACTGGTCGAAGGCAATAAAAGCGAAGCTGCCAGACGGCTCGGCATTACAAGGAAAACTCTTCATAAAAAGCTCAGGAAATATGAGGTTATGTAGTGTGCTTTTTATGTTTTAACCATTTTTCAGGTAAAGATCTTCAAGAAGATATTAACGGATCACCGGGATCTATGTGGAAAAAGGATGGATGATGGAGATTAACTTCTTATTGGTGGACGCTCTCAATCTTATCCGCCGTGTGTATGCCGCTCAGCCTGGAGATGACGGGCCGCGAAGGGCAAGAGACGCGCTCACGGCTGCCGTTCAGTCACTTCAGCGCGCCTTGAGGGAGTGCCGTCCTACCCATGCTGTCTGTGTTTTTGACGGTCAAGAACCGGGTTGGCGTCATAAGCTGTATCCGGACTATAAGGCCGGACGCGCTCCTATGCCCGAAGCATTGCAGTCGATTTTGAAAACATTCGATGAGTCGTTTTTAGAACTCGGTATTTCTTCACTGGCCTTTCCGACGCTGGAAGCGGATGATGTTATTGCCACATTAGCCGTAAAAGTGGCGCTGAGGAAAGGTAAAGTTATTATCCTCTCGACCGATAAGATGTTTCTCCAGTTACTGTCCGCTCAGATCAAGGTACGTGACCACTTTAATAAACGGGACATTGACCATGCCTATGTGGTGAAAAAATTCGGAGTAAAGCCTGAACAATTTGTTGATTTTCTGGCACTGTCGGGAGACAGTACGAATAATATTCAGGGTGTGCCGTCGGTAGGGCGTAAAACAGCATCCAGGTTATTATTCGAATTGGGAGATTTAGACAATGTGTTGTCGGTTGCCGGTGTAATGAAGGGAAAAACAGGTGAAATGTTGCGTAAACATGCCGAAGATGCGCGCGTGGCGCGAACGCTCGTTCGGCTCCGTGATGACCTTGAGTTTGGTCTGAACCTCAAATCATTCCGATATCCCCGCCAAGCGTAAAATAGATGACCGGTACTTTACCTCCATCCATTTATTTCTCGCCGTTACAATCGGTGAGACGATAACAAAAGCCATTGACATTCTTTTGAGTGTATGATTATGTGTAGTATATATTTGTCGGGTGCCCTCATTTGTAGGGGAGGGTGAAAAGGGAAGGTGGTGAGAAACCACCGCATTGTGGCCGATGCTGTGATCCCTGTTTAATCTCGCCGTAAAGTTCCGGGCTGCCGTATGGTGGCGGTTCGGATGAAAAGTCACTGGTCATAGACAGGTGCCGGGAAGGCGAACGGAGAGAGGGAAAGCCAGAAGACCTGCCTGACAGTCATACAGGATTGGTAATGCCATAAGCCGCCTGGAACACTGATGTCTTGAAGTGTTCCAAGCGGCTTTTTTATTGAGGCGCGCGTGAAAAAGGTATTGTTAAATGAAAATCGAAAACTTGAAGTTGTGGAGACATTCCCGCCCGCAGTACCTCGTGGGGGGGTCCTCGTTTCGATGAAGGCAGCGGCCGTCTGCCGGACCGATCTCAAGATGCTTGAGTCAGGCCAGAAAGATCTAACCCTTCCCAGGATACTGGGGCATGAAGGTGTCGGAGAGATAACAGAAAGTGATAATCCGTCATTTGAGCCCGGAACCGTGGTAGCCATATATCCCGGAATTTTTTGCGGAGAGTGTGAACAATGCGGGAAGGGGATTACAGCTCGATGTGAGAAAATCAGGATATACGGCTTTAACGAAGACGGATTCTTCCGTTCAATTATCCCTTTTCATGGTGAGCAACTCCGTTCTCTTGTGCCTTTTCCGAAGGGACTTGACCCCGAACAGGGAGCTATAGCGGAGCCTTTAGCCTGTTGCCTGAATGCCGTCAAAAAATTCAAGCCGGTAAAAAAAGGACGGGCGCTGATTATAGGCGCCGGTGCTGTCGGAAGCATGTTTGCCGCGCTTTTGAAGATGGAGAATTGGGGGGAAATAATCGTAGCTGACAGAAGCCGGCAGAGACTTTTGGATGAACTGCCCCGGGGTGTTAAGACTATCGATACATCGAGTTCTGATCTTCTTGAGGGCCTGGATAATGAAAAAGTGGATTTGATTATCCCCGCCTGTCCTGATGGTCTTAACTGGCCTTTTTGGGAAATGATGAATCAGGGAGGCTGCGTTTCATTCTTTTCCGGAAACCGGAAAGGAGATGAGTTGCTGCCGATTGATACGAATGCCGTGCATTACAGGGAACTCACGATTGCCGGTTCCTATGGCTGCAATATTGGGGATTTTAGCTCCGCGCTGGATATGCTGGCGGCGGAGCGAATCGATCTCACCTTTTTCCGGTTTTACAGGATACCGATCGAAGAAATTTCGTGTGGAATGGAGGCTTTAAACAGCCAGAAGGTTAAGAAAGTCATAATAAATAAATTTTGATACACTTTTTAATAACTTGTCAATTTTAAATTCTTGCTATTTTATATAAAGGAGGAAATTTTGATGGACGAACAATCACTCAGGTCATTCGGTCAGATAATAAGTTCGCTGATGACGGGGGAAAATTTAACCCGGCAAGTGTCCAAGGAAATGTTCTGTGAGATTTTAGCCGGACGTCAGCCCGACATGCACCAGGGGGCGGCGCTGGCTGCTCTCAGAATGAAGGGGGAAACGGCGGAGGAGATAGCGGGCTGTTTCGAAGCCATCTATGACGTGGACACAAATAAGGGGAACATTAAAGATCTGCAGGTCGTTGAAAATTGTGGAACAGGCATGGACAGTCTCAAGACATTCAACATCAGCACTATGGCTGCCATCGTTTCGGCGAGCCTCGGAGTTAGCCTGGCACGACACGGTGCCCGTGCGATTACCTCTCGATGCGGCACGGTTGACCTGTGTGAGGCACTGGGCGTGGATGTGGAATGTGATGTGAACATGGTCTGCCGATCAATTGAAATAAGTGGCCTCGGCCTTTTTAACGCGATGAGCCCGTATGTTCACCCGGGCGGTCTCGGAAGGATATTGTCTCAAATCAGATTTGGTTCAACTCTTAACATTGCCGCGTCTCTGGCCAATCCGGTTCTTCCTCGCGTCGGTGTGCGGGGAGTGGGGTCTCCCGAGCAGATTGAACCGGCGTTAAACGTGATGAGGCAAATAGGCTATAAAAAAGCGATAGTCTTTCACGGGTTTGATAGAAACGGCAACAGGGGCATGGACGAGCTTTCAACGCTTGGAGTTTCCAGACTTGGCATTCTAAAGGAGAATGGAGAAACGGAATTTCAGGAAATAAGGCCGGAGGAGGTAGGCTTGCACCTCGGTAATTGTGAAGAAATCAGGCCGTATGGCAGCGTGGAGGAAGAAGCTGTTGATGCCGTCAGAACCCTTGCGGGAAGGGGAAACAAGTCACGGACGGAAATCGTTGCTCTCAACACGGCGGTTATTCTGTGGATAGTCGAAAAATCGCCTTCTCTCAGAGAAGGTGTTAATACCGCTATGGATGAAATTATGTCGGGAAAACCGTTAAACAAATTGCTACAGTGGGTCAGAGCGCAAAATCGCAATTTTGAAAATGGCCTCGAGAAAATTTTGGCGCTGTCTGTCAAGAGCGGTATACCTTTGCAGTAACATAAATATTTTTGTGCCGCGCTAAACGATTAAGGTTTATGCCAATCTCAACATGAGCATTATAAATAATTCCCTTCCGGTAATATTCCTGCATTTCAATGTAAACATAAATAATATTTTGCGAGATTTGTGCCGGTCTATTTTTGGGTTCTGACCGGTTTTTTATTAAGTTACGGTAGGCCTTGCACATCCTATGATTTTTCCGCAAGCGCTTGTCAATGAATTTATAAAGCTTTTTTATTCGACTTTTTTCTCTGTCTGCTTTATTATTTTAAGACCTGTTTGCAAAGCGTGTAAAGAAGGTTAAGATTTTACTCCTGATATATTTTTGATATTCTTCGTTATTTGGAGGATACGTCATGAAAACAAACAGACAGATTAAATTTATATTGTTTTTACTTGTAGATTGTATACTTCTCCTTTTCTTAGGCGGTTGTATGACGCCCACCCAGATGGTAGATATGGGGCGTAGCTTTAAGATGATGTCTTACTCCAATAAAGAACAGCACTATCAGCAATTAATGAACGAAGGGAAATATGATCAACTGGTTGAAGAATATAAAAAGGCGTTGGAAGAAGCTAAAAAGAAGGGAGAAATTGCCCCCCAAATAGAAAAAGCAGTAAAGATTAGCGGCGTTTACAATAACAATCTGAAGGACTATTCCAGAGCAATAAAATACGGTGAACTCGCGGTTGAATTAATAAATGAGGGGGAAAAGCTGGGGCCCGAAAATGAACCCGATGAGCACTTTTATCCTAATATTAGTACTGCCTCCAGCGAAATGTATGGCCCTGAATGGGTAAAAAAAACAAAGATAAAATGGTATAAAACTCAAAGGTCAGCAGCGGAAAGTTGCCTTTGGACAGCCTATAAATCGATTGGTGACGCTAAAAAAGCGGCATTTTATCAGCGAGAGTTCATGAAGAAAGTCAAATTTCCTGAAAAGATTATGAAAGAGTCTGCCGATGAACAGGCTGAATTACAGAAAAAATCAAAAGCCTATCTGGAGAAAAGATACGGCAAAAGGGTAACAGCCGGTATGGAATCCGCTCAGCCGGACATAAAAGGTCAAATGGAGCTTGCCGCGAAGCGGCAGGAAAAAGTTACCGGGCTTATAGCCCTGATGAATAAACAGGCGGCAAGGGGTGATCTTCGGGGAGTCAGGATTTCTATAAAAGAGATTGTTGATTCCGTGTATGAAGATTTCAGGAAGACCCCGGGGGCCACTGAACAGTTTTTTGACGCCCAGAGTTATTCCATGGGTGCTGACTATTCTTACAAGTATGGCCTTTATCAGGATGCATACGAATACAGCACCAAGGCGCTGAAGGCTATCGGGCAGGTGTTTGAATTTTACCGCAGGCACGCGAGTAAGGCCTTTTTTGCCAGCGACCGTAAAAAAATTATGACGCAGCAAACAGCGCACTACAGTCAAAACCGGATTAAGTGCTGGCTGATTGCGGGTAAATCATTAAACCGTCTCGGCCGTTATCAGGAAGCGGTTCCTTATCTGAAAAAGGTTTATGAACAGAAAGAAATGGGCTACGGCGTATATTCCAGTATGAGCTCGCAGATGCTGCCCAGGATGGAAGCATTACAGGAGTTGAGTTATGCCTACGAACATGCCGGTATTAACCCGGAGGCCATAACCGCCTGTAAAAAAATGATAGATTATTTCGAAAATTTGAGGGCCAGGCTGACCAGAGAAACCCACAAGATTGGTTTTATGGGAACACAGAATGAGATATATGACAGGGCAATTGATCTTTTACTGAAAGAAGGAAGGATAAAAGAGGCACTGGCATATTCTGAGAGATCGAGATCCAGGGCCTTTGTTGACCTTCTTGCGGGTAAAGAATTCAGGCCCAAAAATGCGAAGTCAAAAAGCCTGCTTGCAGACAGGAAAACCCTTGAACTACAGCTTGCGAGTCTTGATGAACAAAAATCCGCCGATCCGGAGAGGGAACGGAGTATTGAAGTTGTGGAGAAGAAGATGGACGGGGTAATTAAGGAACTTGAAAAGGAAAACGCTGAGTTGCTTTCTTTGACAGCGGTTAAGACCCTGTCGACCGATAAAATCCAATCCATGTTAGACATTGACACCGCCTTTGTTGAATATTACGTCACGAGAAGTGGTTTAACCGTCTGGGTGATCACATCGGATACCATACGGGTAAAGAAAATAGATATTCCCATATGGGTACTGGCTGATAAAGTTGTGCGGTTCCGGGACGAGGTATCAAAAACAGGCGGCCGGACTAAGAGCTCCGGAAAATTGGAGGGTGCCTCAAAAGTCAGGCTGGAGATTGCCCCCCAAAGATTCAGGAATGGTGAGCTATACACTTACAGGGTCTACGCGAAAAATAACTCCCCTTTATTTATGACAATCGACCGGTTGGAAACAAAAATAGGCGATTGGGTTACGATTAAAAAGGATATACTGGAAAAGGAAATTCCCGGTGGGGAGGAGAAGAGAATTGTTGATTATTCGGTAAAATGGAATATAACGCCCGGTATTTATCAGGTGTATTTAAAAACAGACCAGGGTAATTTGACCGGTAATATAGTGGAAGTCAAAATTGACGGTAGAGGCATGGTCTCAGTCAAAGACAGAGGTTATCCCGAAAAAGAGACCCGCCAGCAAAGCGAAATTAAAAGATATGTCAACCTTTCACTTTACGATATTCTCATAAAACCGATAGCTCCTTATCTCAATAAGAAAAAGATCGGAATTATCCCCCACGGTATCCTCCACTATGTTCCCTTTGCGGCATTAAAAGGTGACCGTTACCTTGTGGAGGACTATATCCTTTTCTACCTGCCATCCGCCACCGTCTTGAAATTCTGCCGTGTAAAAGAGAAAGAGTTTGGCGGCAAGATACTCGCGCTGGGCAATCCGGATCTCGGAAACAATAAGCTTGATATACCGTTTGCCCTTAACGAGGTAAAAGCCATAAAGAAACTTTATCCTGATTCCACTGTGCTTGTGAGAAAAAGTGCTACAAGGTCAGCCTTCGAAAGACTGTCCGGCAGTTATGATGGTCTTCATTTTGCGAGCCACGGTATATTTGATGCGAACAGGCCACTCAACTCTGCTTTATTGCTCAGCCCGGAAGGCAGCGATAACGGCAGGCTTACAGTTAACGAAATCTTCGATCTCGACCTTGATGCCTCTCTGGTAACACTCAGCGCCTGCCAGAGCGGAGTGAGCCGTATTAGGGCAGGGGATGAAATGATGGGACTTCCAAGGGCCTTCATTTACGCGGGCGCTCCTTCTGTGGTAGCAAGCCTATGGAACGTGAATGATGAAGCGACGGCGATTTTGATGGAGGGATTTTATAAAAACCTGAGGAGTACTGAAAAGGCCGATGCTCTGCGGAAGGCACAGATATCCATGATAAAAGACCCGAAATATAAAAAACCGTTTTACTGGGCGGCCTTCTCTTTAACGGGAGATTATAAATAATGTCTTATATCAAAGAAGAAAACAAAAGGGAGGAAACAGATGAAAAACAGTATTCGAGTAGGCGGCTATTTTATCATTTTTTTGTCCTTCTTATTTTTGACGGCACCGCAGAACATTTATAGCCAGGATAACCGTGCCGTTAAAGTTATACCTGACCGGGAAAAACGCTCTTCCATACATACGGTTGATGGTTATGCCTATCTTTCGGAGAACATGACCATCTCCCAGTTACGGGCCGCGGCCTTTGCCACCGCTAAGAGGCAGGCGCTTGAAGCCGCTAAAACTCATATAAAAGCTAAAACCAAAGTCAAAGATTTTCAGGTCGATTACGACATGATCTGGTCCGATGCGGAAGGCGCCGTCACGGTTCTCGAACAGAAGGACCACGGTGTTGAGGGTAACACCCGCTACCATGTCTGGATCAAGGCGGAGGTTCTGTATGATATTAAGCCCAAGAAACCTGAAAGTCACCAGGCGGCAATCATGGACAGCGACGCGCCTCTTACCGTAAAGGTCTGGACCGATAAAAAGCATTACGGAAAGGGAGAGAATATCAAGGTTTTCATTCAGGGAAACCGTGACTTCTACGCGCGGATTGTGGATGTCACATCAAGTGGTCAGATTATTCAGCTCCTCCCCAATGACTATCGCAGAATCAGCTTTTTCAGAGGAGGAGAGGTTTACACAATCCCGGACAAAGGAGACCGGTTTGATCTGCAGGTGGTGCCTCCGTACGGTGAAGACCACATCGTGGTTTATGCCAGCGAAGTGCCTCTGGGAGACGTAGCCATGAATCCGGTAGGGCAGGGACTCAGCCAATACCGTGGATTGCAGAAAAATCTGGCGGCGCAGACACGCGGCATTAAAGTAACGGGAGGCGGTGGCGGAGTTGACGCGGACAGCGGCGCGGAATTCTACGAGGCTACCTGGACACTTACCACGGGGAAGTAAAAGTATTTATGGTAAAAGAAACTATGACCGAACTTATCGTTGTGCGCCATGGAGAGACCTTGTGGAATGAAAGGGGACTGATACAGGGGCACCTGGATACCGACCTCAGCCCGCTCGGAATTCGTCAGGCCGAAGCGATCGCGAAAAGACTGGCGGAGGAAGATATTACGGCCGTATACAGCAGTGACCTGAAAAGAGCGTATAAAACCGCTGAATATCTTGCCGCTAAAACCGGGCATAAGATAATTACCGACATAAGATTGAGAGAAAGAAGCCTGGGCATCTTCCATGGTCTTACGATGGATGAGGTTGAACGTAAATATCCCGATGAATTTAATCTGTATAAAACGGCCGGACCCGATCATATTGTTCCGGAAGGGGAGAGCCGAAGGCAGCAGTTCGAACGCTCAATCGAGTGTATCAAAGAGATTGCGGAGCGTCACCCCGGTGAGCGTATTGTTGTTGTAGCCCACGGGGGAGTGTTAAACGGTCTGTTCCGCTATGTCCTCGATATCCCCATTTCAGCGCCCACAAGATTCAAGCTCTTCAACGCGAGCATCAATACATTTTTTCTTGAAAATGGGATATGGCTGCTGGGCACATGGGGAGACGTAAGCCATCTTCAGGATATAGGTATCTCGGTTAAATGGATAGATGGTGATTAAATTACGGTTCCAATGTCAGTAGTTCCATCGGCCGCTCTATCAACGCCTTGGCACCGTGTTTCAGCAGTTCATCCGCCGGTCGAAACCCCCACAGCGCTCCTACCGGAAACATTTTAGCATTAACGGCCGTTTTCATGTCAATCCCGGTATCCCCTAAATACAAAAATCTCTCCGGTGAGATGCCGAAATTTTCAGCTATTTCTTGAGCACCGCGTGGATCAGGTTTTAAAGGTATTCCATCACGCTGACCGAGTATCATTTCAAAGCTCCAGTTGGAGAGGAGCTCATGAACGCAGAGTCTGGTAAAATCATCGGATTTGTTGGAAAGTATTGCCATCTTGACGTGTTTTTCGGCAAGTGCATCGAGGAGTTCCGGTATACCTTCATACATCTTCGTGTTTGTCTTCCAACTGCGGCTGTAATTGTCACGAAACACCTTTACACATTCTGCTATGGTATCATCATTTCGCTTCTCTGCAGGCAGTACACGCGAGACGAGCGTGTTTATACCGTCACCGACAAGGTAGCGATACTCGTTTACCGCGTGCGCGGCAAAACCATATCCTTTTAGCATACTGTTTGCCGAGTTAGCGATATCCTCCAGTGTATCAAGGAGTGTTCCGTCGAGATCGAAGATTACGGCTTCAAATTTCATATTTTCTTACTTTCTGTTTTGTGCGGCTTAGAAAAAGTAACGGCCGGATCATCTTAATGTAACACCCTGATAAAACGTACCCTTGAATCGAGTCTCTTCAGCCCCGCCTTTCCCGCCGATTCGATTGCCGCCTCAAATTCTTCCGAGGTTATACGGCGGTTGATGATACTGTCGTCTTTTGCCCTGTAGCATGGCCGGTACTGATCCATCACGTTTACATAGGTATTCAGAGATATTTCATCCGCCAGGAATTTCATTACCTCTTCGGTATTTGCCGCGTTGTTAGGCATGACAAGGTGACGCACCAGCAAACCCTTTACGGCAATTCCGTCCTCATTCATTATGAGGTCTCCTACCTGACGGTGCATCTCACGAATGGCATCCGCCGCTTTTTCTCTGTAATCCGACGCGTTGCAGAACCGGTCAGCCCATTTTTGATCCCAAAATTTAAAATCCGGCATGTAAATATCAAAGATACCGTCCAGTATCTTCAATGTTTCCACATTATCATAGCCGCCGGTGTTATATACCAGCGGGATATTGAGACCATGCTCCACGGCGATATAAAGGCCTTCCAGTATTTGAGGGACGACATGCGAAGGTGTCACAAAGTTTATATTGTGGCAGCCGCCTCCAGCTAAGTTAATCATCATTTTCGCTAAATGTCCCGGTTCCGCCTCGACACCTTCAGCCAAATGGCTGATATCATAGTTCTGGCAGAAAGAGCAGAGCAGATTGCAGGAACTGAAAAAGATGGTACCCGAGCCTAATCTTCCGACCAGGGGAGATTCCTCCCCGAAATGGGAGTTGTAGCTTGCCACTTTTGCCTTTCTCCCGGTTCGACAGAATCCGGTTTCACCGGAGAGGCGGTCTACACCGCATTCCCGCGGACAGAGACGACAGTTCCTCAAAAGCCCGATAGCCTTATCGATACGATCTTTAAGTTTTCCTTCCCTGTATAACTTTAAATAGGACGGTTCGTTCATCGGTTACCTTTTATATTTACCCATTAACTGAGCTTCGGATAGAATGTGTCCTTTCATAGCCTCAAGCAGTTGTTTTTTGGTTGCTCCGGGATCGAGATCGACTGTTGTGTCAAGGGCGTACAGCGTGAAGTAATATCTGTGCGTGCCGCTGGGGGGACAAGGGCCTCCGTAGCCTATTCTACGAAAACTGGTCATTCCCTGTTTTCCTCCATCAGCGAGAGTGCTTTCCGGCGGTACGTTTTCAGGTAGTTTTGTCAGGCTTGCCGGAAGGTCATATACAACCCAGTGAATCCATGTTCCCATCGGAGCATCCGGGTCATCGGAAATAAGGGCAAAACTTTTTGTGCCTTCCGGAACTGAACTCCACTCAAGAGGCGGGGAGACGTCGGCCCCGTCACAGGTGTATATTTTCGGGATCATCTCTCCCTGTTCGAAGGCGGGACTTTTGATTTTCATGACTTTTCCTCCTTTCATCTGAGCGTCAGCCTGGTTGAAAATAAAAACAGATGCAACCAGCAATGAATATAAAAATTTTCGTATCATCTGAATCCCCCTTTTTTTCGTAAACTCGTTTTAAAAGAAAAAGTTTATTGCGCGGGTAATCCCGAGACACCGTATCAGTTTCCTTCAACCCCCCTTTTACCCGGAATATAGATGATTTCGTAAAAAATCACTTTTGCTTGCTCAGAAAGTATTTTGGGGATGCTGATGTTACCTGGCTAAAAATCTAAAACTCGTGCTTATGCACTCAAACAATTAGATTTTTTTAACGCCAGGTACCTTCATCATGTTTTTTCCAAAATCCTCAAATTACTTACGTGATTCTTCGAATTCACTCGCAAAAGACTTTTTGCGAATACGTCAAAATCTTAGTTTCATTATAAATGCTTTTGAAAAATTGGCAATCCTTTTTAAAATACTGTAGATTGTAAACCTATGAAGAAAAACATTTTTGTGACCGGCTCACCGGGGGTCGGAAAGACCACCTTAATACAAAAAGTCATCGGCAATATCCCGCGCGGCATTTCATCTTGCGGTTTTTTCACAAATGAACTTCGTGAATCCGGCATTCGGGTTGGATTTGAAATCACCACGCTTGACGGGCAAAGAGGCGTACTTTCTCATATAAAATTTAAAACGAAATACCGTGTCGGTAAATACAGCGTGGATGTCGCCGGCTTTGAGGACATTGTTCTTCCATTTCTCTATCCCGAAAATGCCCGGATTTTTGTCATTGATGAGATAGGGAAGATGGAGTGTTTTTCGGAGAAATTTTGCCTGAAAATGGCGGCGCTGCTCGACTCGGATTCTCCTGTACTTGGAAGCATCGCATTAAAAGGAGGAGGGTTTATCGATGAAGTCAGACTGCGAAAGGATGTTGAGATGGTTTCGGTAACTCATAAAAATCGGGACAGCCTCGTTCCGGTACTCGCCCGGAGAATCAGCAGGATGTTATTATGACGATTCGACATATTCCACGATCTTTTCAGCAATCCTTTTTAGGAAACCGCCTCCACAGCCTTATCTTTTTATGATTGGAAGCGCACCCACAAACCCCTCCCTATGGGCGGGGAGCTTCACTTTTCTCTTGTGCTCAGAACTATCCCTTCCATGGATATTTCCTTGTCCGTTGCCTCTCCTTTGAGAAAGGGGGCACTTGTCGGTACAAGCCTTGTTTGAACGGGCCGGTGTTTAAGTGCGAAGTTGCTCTCTTCTGATACTGTACCCGGCAAAATTGACTGGATTTTTGGCTGTTAACCCGTTAAACAGGATTTATGAAGATTATCTTTGCACTGCTCATCATTGTTTTCCTTGCTTTCAGTGGCTACCATCTGACCTTTCGAGCCTTCAAGCTGCCACTTTTCGCACGTGAGTTTTATCTTACGGGGACAGAATTTCTTTTTATCGGGCTTCTGATGGGATCTCAATTCTTGAATCTTCTGGATGAGGAAACACTTAAGGGTCTGGAACCTGTGGGAGCTCTTTTGCTCGGCTGGATAGGACTGCTTTTCGGCTTTCAGTTCGAAATAGCCAGGCTCAGGCGATTTCCTCTCGATTTTTTTAAAGCAGCTATCCTGGAAAGTTTCCTGACATTTGCGTTGGTCTTTATAGGGGTCTATTGTACATTGCCTCTTTTTTCCGATATACCTGAGGTCAAGCGCATAGCATTATCGCTTACCCTTTCAGCGACGGCTGCTTGCACGGCCCAGACGGGCATGGCACTCCTGACAACGGATTTTATTGACCGGCATCGAAAAACCTTAGGTCTTTTGAGATATATTTCCAGCATTGACGGGTTGAGTGCCCTGTTGATTTTTGGCATGGTGTTTTTCTTCCGCCAGCCGTCGTTTGCAGGGTTTTCCTTGATCGGTGATCTGGCTTTGGGGACAGTGTTCAGCCTCATCATAAGCTTTGGGCTTGTTTCCCTGTATATTGTTTTTATAGCAAGTCATCGTGACGAAAATGAACTGGCCCTGGTAGTTATCACTATGGCGGTGCTCACGAGCGGCATTGCTTCGCTTCTGCACTTTTCACCACTTGTAGCCAACTTTTTCGTTGGTTTTTGCCTCGTAAATCTTTGTCGTCGAAAAGAACGACTTTTCAAAATCCTGGTCGGTATTGAAAAACCCGTTTATCTGCTTTTACTGGTTTTTTTAGGTGCTTACTGGAAGTTAGGTTCTCTGTGGTTATTCGCTCTGGCGGCATTGTACTGTTTGTATCGATTTTCAGGTAAGTTGTTTGGAGGTTTTATGGTGACTCGCTTGAATCCGGAACTAAGAAGTTATCCGCCCCATTTAGGGTTTGGTCTTCTTGGCCAGGGCGGACTTCCCCTGGCCATCCTGTTTGATTTCCGGCAAGGTATCTCCTGCGATATTGCTACCAGTGTAATCAGCCTGGTACTGCTGGCGGTCATTTACAATGAGTTCCTGGGTCCGTACCTGCTTGTGCGATTGTTGAAGGAGGGCAAATAATGGGTGAACTTTATCAAAACAAAAAAAACTTGATAACGTATACCCTGTCACTTTTTGTCGTTACTCTTTTTGCATTATGGCTAAGAAAACTGGATATGGAATCGAGCTGGCAGCAGGCAGGTATGGTAAATTTTTCACTTGGTTTTGTGATGCTGGCGGCCTACATGAGTGCGCAGATTCTGAAAATAGCCCGGCTTCCCCTTATCAGCGGCTATATCATTGTTGGAATTATTGCCGGTCCTTATGTGAGTGGGTTTCTTACAGATGATATGATTGCCAGATTCGGGTTTATCAATGATATTGCCTTGAGCTTCATTGCGCTGACGGCCGGTGGTGCCTTGCATCTACAAATGCTCAAGAAACGCCGCAAAGTTATTATGCTTAATATCGTGCTTCTTACCGTGATCGTTTTCGGATTTGTGTTTATATTTTTTGTATTTATGGGGAACCATTTCAGTCTTATCCGGAACCTCTCATCAATCCAAGTCATTGCATTTGCCGTCCTGGTGGGTGTTGTTGCCGTGGCACGTTCCCCCTCATCCGCTATTGCGATTATCAGTGAAAGTCGTGCTTCCGGTCCCTTTACGGAAACTGTACTCGGGATTACAGTTGCCATGGATGTGCTTATAATCATTCTCTTCACAGTTGCACTGACAGTAGCGAGGATTATTCTGGGTGGCAGTGGAATGTTAGATACACAGGTCTTTATGGCAGTATCCATGGAAATAGCGGTTTCATTCTCTCTTGGTGCGTTACTTGGTAAAGGGATTTCGTTTTATATTGATCGAATTCGACATGATCTTCCCCTGTTTCTACTTTTCCTGGCTTTCGGTGTGAGCAAGATTTCTATGTGGTTAAGCAATTCCATGGAAATTAATTTTGATATTCATCTTCATTTAGAACCGCTACTGATTTGTATGAGTGCGGGGTTTACCATTCAGAATTTCAGTAAAACTGGCTCTTATTTTATGGATAGCCTGGAGGGCATTAGCTTGCCCGTTTATGTGCTCTTTTTTTCATTGGCCGGAGCATCCCTGAACTTTGGTGCACTTAAGTTGTGCTGGTTACTGACTTTGTGTCTTGCCGTTGTGCGTGTGACAGGGATCTTTTGTGCCACATGGCTTGCCGGAACGATTGCTAAAGATACACCACTTTACAACCGCAATGCCTGGATGGCTTACATTACACAGGCCGGGGTCGCTATAGGCCTGGCCCAGATGGCCGAGCTTGAGTTTCCTGGGATTGGTGTGTATCTAACCACTGTTATCCTGGCTTTGATTTTTGTAAATCAGGTGGTGGGACCTGTTACATTTAAGGCAGTTCTGAATCTCGTGGGTGAGGTAAAGATTCGCTAAAGGATCATTCTTGTGTGGGTTTTTCTTTCAGTGGCCTTCCTATCTTTTTTTCCATGTGGCGATGGCGTTCTCCTGGGCCTTCCCGTCGGCCCAGACGCCCGAAACGTAAAGCGGGTGCAACAACATAAATGCCCTGGTAAGGTTTTCCCGTGTCGATGCATAACGCTTCGAGACAGGCAATCGCCTGATCGACAACCTCCTTATCCCTGATGATGGTGAACAATGTTTTGTTGTGGGGCATTCCGCCACTGGTAAGTGCCCGGAATCCCGCAAAGATAGGAATATGATGGCTGATTAACTGAAGTGAATCGGTGCTCTCGATTACTGTGGCACCGGTGATCCCTATGTCCAGCCAACCCGTAATGAGTTCATCCAAAAGTTCTTCATTGTTTAGCACGGTAATTAAAAGATACACGGAATGTTCTCTTCTTTAATGTAAATCGTTCATTGCCGATCAATGAAATGGCATTTTTTCTTCAAGCGAAGTAATTGCCTCACAGAGTTTTTCGGGATTTTCAGCTTTTCTTACTGCTTCTAAAAATTCGGGCTTCTTACAAAGTCTTGAAGTGCCGGCAAGTATTCTAAGATGCAAATCCTTCTGGTTTTCCGGAATTACCAGTGCCATAACAATGTCCACAGGTAGTGTGTCCAGAGCTTCAAAATCAATGGGCTCCGCCAGATGAATCAAAATAATGAATGCATCCTGTGCTTCGCGGCTTGGTGTGTGTGGGAATCCAATCCCGCCACCTATGCCCGTGCTCATGGTTTGTTCCCGTTTTTGCATGCCTTCATAGAGGGTATCGGCATCTTCAACAATACCGTTTTTAGCACATGTGTCGGCCACAAAACGAAGCACAGCTTCCTTATCGGGGAATATAGCGTTTAAAAAAATATATTCGGTCCGAAGATATCTACAGATTTTCATAATACGTCAACTATTCTTATAGTAGAAAGGAGATTATTTCTTTACTAATTTTATCTTAAAAAAATGTCAAGCAAGAATAAAGTCCCAAATCCACCGTCTGAAATAGGGTCACATGATTATTGCAAATGGTTATGTGTAAATTTCATGCACCCATTGATGAAGAAAAAATCCTATAACATCATGCTAACAATGAAAAAGCAGAAATCAGACGATTAATTTGTACGGAACGGGGGACAGAAGGGCAAAACGAAATCGAGTCTATATGTTCCCGCTTAGAGGCCGAGCAAAAAGGAAAAACTGTTTTTGGGAAATATAGAGGTATTCTTTGACCTTATCATGAACAGGTGACCTTGCTATAACTTGAGGTTATAAAAGTTGGATAATTATAATAAATATGAATTTGATTTATGCCTATTTTTCATATATTTCTCTCTATCACCACATAAAATTTACCGTGTAGTGATGCAAACCCCCCGATAGGAGAAGCGACAGTTGAATCACAATGATAGTCGAGCCTGATGTTTTGTCGATTACTGTTTTTTGCAAAAGGAGGTTGAGATATGAAGAAGAAAATTATTATAGGAGGATTGGCACTAATTAGTTTGATCATTTTTTCGGTTGCGGCTGTAGATGCCGGAGTTCTTGATACTTTTAGAGGTGAGAATGGATCTATCAAGATTGCCGGAGGAACAGCACACATCCCGGTTATGAAAGAAGCGGCAAAGAGAATAATTACATGTAACCCGAACATTCAGATAAGTATTGCCGGAGGAGGTTCGGGCGTTGGGGTGAAGCAGGT
>CAZZBF010000006.1:82863-85624 GCA_964652795.1 uncultured Syntrophales bacterium
AATTTTGTTGTGTCCAATGGCGCCATGAAATCGGCAATTGCCAATGATCCTTACGGTATTGGCTACGTGTCTGTGGGTCATATCGATGGTACGGTGGCGCCTGTTGCTTTGGACGGTGTCGTTCCGACCCTTGACACGGTAAGAGAAGGAACATATAAAGTTGCCCGGGGACTTTACAGTAACACAAAGGGCAATCCTTCCGGATTGGTGAAGAAGTTCATCGAGTACCTGTACACACCAGAAGGCCAGAAAATCGTTGCCGATAAAGGTTTTATCCCGGTCAAATAGGATGCTTGAAAGGATAACAGAACAATTATTTCTTGTTTGCGCTGTAATCAGCGCGATGATTACGGTTCTTATCTTCGGATTTATGGTGATTTTCGGTCTTCCTCTTATAAAGGGAGGCCAATTTTTCCATCTTTTGACACAACCCTGGTTACCCTATCATAATTTGTACGGTATCTATCCTATGATTGCTGGAACCATATTCATTGCGTCTCTCGGTGTCGTGTTCGCCTTTCCATTGAGTATCGGCTGCGCGTCTCTAATAAGCGTTATTGATGGGGGTGTATTCAGCCGGGTGTTACGACGGGTGGTGCAGTTGATGACGGGCATTCCAACCGTGATATATGGATTCGTAGGTCTGTTTTTGCTTGTACCCACCATTCGGGAATTGTTTCAGAGCGGTTCCGGAATGTGTGTTCTCTCCGCCTCGATTATGCTGGCGGTTCTTATAGCACCCACGATGATTCTCTTTTTCATCGACAGTTTCGAAAGTGTTCCGAATTCGTATATGCAGGCTGTTGATTCCCTTGGGGGAAGCAAAGTACAGAAACTCATCTACGTTGTTATTCCGGAATCGTGGAGTGGCATCCTGACTGGCTTAGTCCTCGCGTTAGGACGGGCTTTGGGTGATACGCTCATTGCCCTGATGATTGCCGGTAACGCGGTGCAGGTTCCCTGTTCCCTCCTGGATTCCGCAAGGACACTCACCGCTCACATTGCTCTCGTGATTGCCGCTGATTATGAAAGTCTGGAATTCAAAGCAATATTCGCCTGTGGTATCGCCCTTTATATTTTTACAACTCTGCTGGTTGTCTTCGTACGGTCTTTCAGTTACACTTCAAGGAGGGGTCACGTATGAATCGTTTTTTGGAGATAGCCATTACGGTATGTTCATGGTTGTGTGGTATCGTCCTTTTTGGGACCGTATGTACCATTATTGGATACATAGCCTTCAATGGCGTAGGGACATTAAAGACGCAACTTTTATTCGGGAGTGTCAATCCTCTCGACGCATTGCTTTTAAGGAAGCAGGTTTTCGATGGCCTTTTCCCTGCTATTGTGGGCACGTTGATGCTGGTCATTCTGTCCGTAGGTGTGGCCATTCCCATTGGCATGGCCAGCGGTGTCTACATGGCGGAATACGCCGATGACCGCGTGAAGAAAGTCTTCAGTCTGTTGTTCGACATCCTTGCGAGCGTTCCTTCAATCGTCATCGGACTGTTCGGCTTTACTCTGGCCGTTTTTCTTCATAAACATTTTTCTGAAAATATTTATCCGTCGCTTTTCATCTCCAGTATATCACTTGCTTTTCTCGTGCTGCCGTATATTATACGGACAACCCAGATTGCTTTAGAAAACCTGCCGCCGAAAACACGGCTGACCGCTTTATCATTAGGAGCAACGAAACTGCAAAACATAATCTATGTACTCATTCCCAAATCACTTTCGGGAATTATCAGCGGTGTTATTCTGGCAATCGGTCGCTGTGCTGAGGATACGGCCGTCATAATGCTGACAGGTGTTGTAGCGTCCGCGGGGGTGCCTAAATCTCTTCTCGCGAAGTACGAGGCGCTTCCCTTTTATATATATTATATTTCTTCGCAATACAGAAATACGGAGGAGCTGTTGAGTGGATACGGCGCCTCGATCATTCTTCTGCTGATCTGTACCGCTCTTTTTTTCTGTGCCTTTATGATTCAGAGAGGATTGGCATATCAGGCTCTTTACCGTGCGTGAACAAGTAATATGGACACATCAATTAAAATCAAGACGGAGAATCTCTTTTTCTCTTATAATAATAACCCGGTTTTGAAAAATGTTAGTGTGGAATTTCGGGAACATTGTGTTTCGGCGATTATAGGACCTTCGGGAATCGGCAAATCAACGTTTCTTATGACACTGAACAGGCTCTGGGAAAACATTTCCGGGGCTGCAATGAAAGGCAAAATTGAAATACAATTTAACGGAAAATTTCAGAACATTTATAACCAATCGTACTCCTTGACGAGTCTTCGACGGTCTGTCGGTATGGTCTTTCAAACGCCAAATCCACTGCCGATGAGCATCTATCGGAATGTTGCTTTTCCCTTAAAGCTTGCCGGTTATAAAAAGAAAGACTATATTGACCATATGGTTGAAGAAGCGCTCAAAAGGGCTTATCTCTGGGGTGAGGTCAAAGATCGCCTGCGTGATGATGCCTTTACTCTGTCGGGAGGCCAGCAACAACGCCTCTGCATTGCCCGTAGCTTGATTCTGGAACCGGAAATTCTCCTGTTTGACGAGCCCACATCTTCTCTCGATGCGGAATCGGGCATGGGTATCGAAGAATTACTGGTCAGTCTGAAAGAACAGTGCACTCTCCTGGTTGTGTCTCATTACGAAGATCAGGTGAAAAGGATAGCCGATACGGTTTTTGAACTTTCAGACGGACATCTTATTCCGGTAAAAGAGTAGAGTAAAAAATTAATAATAGGGG